>NZ_JADIJQ010000020.1 GCF_017355265.1 Tessaracoccus sp. SD287 | reverse complement strand
GTCGCCGCCAGCAGGGTCCGGGTGTAGTCGTGTTCGGGGGACGCGAAGACGCGCTCGGCGGGCCCGGTCTCGACGACCTTGCCGGCCTTCATGACCGCGATCCGGTCCGAGACGTAGCGGACCGTGTTGATGTCGTGGGAGATGAAGACCAGTCCCAGCCCCAGGGTCGACTTCAGGTCGGCGAGCAGGTTCAGTACCTGGGCGCGCACCGAGACGTCCAGCGCCGAGGTGGGTTCGTCGGCGACGATGACGTCGGGGTCGAGCACCAGGGCACGGGCGATGGCCACACGCTGGCGCTGACCGCCGGAGATCTGGCGGGGGAGCACGTCGAGCGCCGACTGCGGCAGGCCGACCAGGTGCAGCAGGTTCTTCACCTTGGCCAGGCGCTCCGCGGCCGTGCCGATGCCGTGCACCCGCAGCGGGTCGATCAATTGGTCACGCACCAGCATCCGCGGGTTGAGCGCGGTGGCGGGGTCCTGGAAGACGACCGAGACCGACCGGCCCAGGGTGCGGCGCGCCCCGCGGGAACCGCCGAGTTGTTGGCCGTTGAACAGCACCTGGCCGGAGGTCGGCTGCTGCAGCCCGACCATGACCCGGGCCAGCGTGGTCTTCCCGCAGCCGGACTCACCGACGATGCCGACGACTTCGCCGCGGTGGCTGGTGAAGTTGACCCCGTCCACGGCGCGGATGCGGTCGGGACGAAACAGCTTGCCGGTGCGCAGCTTGTGGACGACGTGGATGTCGCGCAGGTCGATGACCGGGGTGGTGGACTGGCTCATCGCTGGTCTCCTGCGGTGACGGGCTCGGGGCTGCTGGATGCGGAGCTACTGGGTTCGGGGCTTCCGGGTTCGGGGCTGGTCGCCACCGCGTGGGTGGTGCCCGGCAGGGTGATCATCGTCGGACGGATGTCCAGGCCGAGGGTCGGCGTCGACGAGCGGGGGGCGAACCGGTTCCCCGTGACGAACTCGCGGGGTGAGGGGACGGTGCCGGGCACTTGGTGAAGGCGTTCGGCGCCGGACTCGATGGACAGCACCGAGCCCAGCAGGCCCCGGGTGTATTCGTGGCGCGGGTCGATCAGCAGTTCCTGGTTGGTGGCCTGTTCGACCACCTGACCGGCGTACATCACCGTGATCCGGTGGGCGAGTTGGGCCACCAGCGCCAGGTCGTGGCTGACGAAGACCATCGCGAAGCCGAGCTCGGTTCGCAGCCGGTTGAGCAGGTCGACGACCTGCTGCTGCACGGTCACGTCCAGGGCGGTGGTGGGTTCGTCGGCGATGACCAGCTTGGGGTCACGCGTCAAGGCCATGGCGATCAGCACGCGCTGGCGCTGGCCACCCGACAACTCATGCGGGTAGGCGGCCAGGGTGCGCTTCGGGTCCAGACCGACCAACCCCATCAGCTCCTCGGCGGTGCGGGTGCCGCCGCGCTTGATCAGTTGCTGCAGCTGGGTGCGCACCAGCATCGACGGGTTCAGCGAGCTCAGCGCATCCTGGTAGATCATCGCCATGTCGTGGCCCCGCAGGTCGTTGCGCTCCCGGGCGCCCATGGTGAGCAGGTTGCGTCCCTCGAAGAGGATCTCGCCGCGGATGTCGGCGGTGCGGGGCAGCAGCCCCATGATGGCCATCGAGGTGATCGACTTGCCGCAGCCGGACTCGCCGACCAGACCCATCGTCTCGCCGGGACGGACGGTGAAGGAGACGTCATCGACGATGTCGACCTCGCCGTGGGCCGAGGGGAAGGCGATCCGCAGGTTGCGCACGTCCAGCAGCGGTTGGACGTGCGTGTCGGCGAAGACCAGCCGGTCGCTGCGGCTGCGCTCGCGGATGGCCAGCGTGGCCAGCGACTCGTCCAGCAGCCGCTGGGCGGTGGTCTGGTCGGTGACGCCGAGCACCAGGTCGCCCTGGGCGAGCAACTCCTCGGGGTCCAGGTCGTCGGTGGTGGGCAGCGCGTGGGCACGGACGCCGATGGGTTCGGTTCCCTGCACCGGGCTGGCGACGGCCTGGTCCAGCGCTGCCTCGGCCTCGGCGACCGGGTCCCGCGGGGTGTCCTCGGTGGCGGCGACGGTGCTGATCAGCTTCTGCTCGTCGGCCTCGACGTCGACATGCTTCTTGGGGGTGGGGCTGGCCAGGGTGTCGGTGAGCCCCTCGGACAGGATGTTCAGCGAGAGCACGGTGATCAGGATCATCAGCCCGGGGAAGAAGGTGGGCCACCACGCCCCGGAGATCAGCAGCTGCTTGCCCTCGGCCAGGACGTTGCCCCAGGACGGGTTGGGCGGGCGGACGCCGGCGTTGATGAACGACAGCGAGGCCTCGAAGACGATCGCGTCGGCGACCAGCACCGTGGCGAAGACCAGGATCGGGGCCAGGCAGTTGCGGGCGACGTGCTTGATCAGGATCCAGGTGGTCGAGGCGCCCATCACGCGGGAGGCGGCGACGTAGTCCTCACCGAACTGGGCCAGCACGTTGGCGCGGACCACGCGGGCGAGCTGGGGCACGTACAGGAACGCGATGGCCATGATGATCACCGGCAGGGAGGTGCCGAAGACGGCCACGAAGACCACGGCCAGGGCGATGCCGGGGAAGGACATCACGATGTCGAGGATGCGCATCAGCACCTCGGAGACCCACTTGTGGGCGGTGGCGGCGACCGAACCGAGGATCGCGGCGAAGAACAGGGCGATGCCGGTGGCGCACAGACCGATCAGCAGCGAGGCGCGGGCCCCGTAGAGGACCCGGCTGAAGATGTCGCGGCCGGTGGCGTCGGTGCCGAACCAGAAGGTGCCGTTGGGGGCGACGTTGGGTCGCAGGATCTCGCCGGTGGGCAGCGGGCCGACGATCTCGGGGTCGGTGGACAACCCCGTGGCCAGCGGGTCGAAGGGTGCCAGCAGCGGCGCGAAGACCGCGGCGAGGACGACCACGAGCAGGAAGAACACGGCGATCTTGGACGCCAGGGGCAGCCGCCGCAGGGCGCCGAGGCTGCCGCCTTGCACCGTGGTGAGTCGTGAGGTGAGCGTGGGGCGCATGTCAGATGCTCCTGATCCGCGGGTTGACCAGTACGTACAGCATGTCGACCACAATGTTGACGACGATGAAGGCGATGGCGACTGTCAGGGTCACGCCCTGCACCAGGTAGACGTCATTGCGGGTGACGCCGTCCAGGATGAGCTGGCCCATGGCCTGGATGTTGAAGATGATCTCGATGATGACCGCCCCGCCCATCAGGTAGCCGACCCGCAGGCCCAGCACGGTGATGGGGGTGATCAGCGCGTTGCGCAGCACGTTGCGAGCCACCACGATCGGGTAGGGGATGCCCGAGCCGATGGCGGTGCGCACGTAGTCCTTGTCGAGTTCCTCGACCATGGCGGTGCGCACGACCCGGGTCAGCGAGCCGGTGACCGGCACCGCGAGTGCCAGCACGGGCAGGGTGATGTTGTTGACGTACTGTGCGGGGTTCTCGCTGAACGGCACCCAGTCGAGGATCAGGGCGGGGAAGATGCCCCAGGCGCCGGGAACCTGGCCCAGCCACTGGATCAGCAGGATTGCCAGCCAGAAGGACGGGGTCGCCAGCGCAGCGATGGAGATGACGCGGATGCCCTGGTCGGGCCAGCGGTCGCGGTAGAGGGCGGCGAGGACGCCGAGCACCAGGGACAGGACGACGGCGACGGCCAGACCCAGGAAGGTGAGCTGCAGGGTGATCGGGAAGGCCTGGGCCACCACATCGGTTACCGGCGTGTTGCCGCTGGTGGTGCCCAGGTCGCCGCGCAGCAGGCCGGCCATGAAACTGGCGTAGCGCACCATCAGCGGATCGTCCAGGCCGTGCTCGGCGCGGTACAGGGCCTTGGCCTCGTCGGAGGCTGATTCACCCAGCGCCAACTGGGCCGGGTCAGCGGGCGAGAACGCCATCACGAGGAAGACCAGCAGGGTGACTCCCACGACCATGATGGGGAAGGCGATCAGGCGCCGCCCGATCAGGCGGAGCAAGTTGGACACGGTGGCAACTCCTTGGTTGGGTGCAGCCGCGGTGGGGGTCCGCGGCCCTGGGGCCGGCACCCGCAGTGGGGTGTGGGTGCCGGCCGTCCGGGGGTGCTGCTGGTGGTGCCTACTTGGTCGAGGCGACGTTCTGGAAGCTCAGCCCCGTGACCGGGATCGGCTTGAAGTCGACCAGCGACGAGGCGTCCCACGCGGTGGGCGCCTTGCGGTGGAACAGCGGGTAGAGCGGGACATTGTCGGAGAGGACGTTGAACAGTTCGCCCCAGGTCGCCTTCTGGGCGGCCTTGTCGGTGGCCTCAATGCCCTTCTTGAGCAGGCCCTGCACCGTGGTGTAGGACTCACTGCCCTTCCAGTGCATGCGCTTGTCGGTCCACACGTCACCCGCGTACCACCAGCGGACCAGCAGGTCGGGGTCGTTGCCGAAGACCGAGGGGTCGCCGGGGGCGATGACCACGTCGAAGGCGTTGGGGTCGCTGTCGATGGTGTTGTAGACGTCGGCGGACTTCTTCTGCTCGAAGCTGACCTCGATGCCGACAGCCTTCAGCGACTCCTGGATGATCGGGGTGACCTTCTGGACCCAGTCGTGGTCGGTGCACAGCATCCGGAACTTCTTCAGACCCGTCTCGGCGAACAGGCTCTTGGCCTTGTCGGCATCCAGTGCGTAGACGGTCGACGCCTTCTGGTACTCGGGGTGGGACGACTGCAGGAACGAGGTGGCGGCCTCGGCCTGGCCGAGCATGCCGGTGGCGATGACCTTGTTCATGTCGATGGCGTAGAGGAACGCCTGACGGTTCTTCTGGTTCGCGAAGGGGTTGTTGGCGCTGTTGTTGAACATGGCGAACAGCAGGCCGAAGCCCTGGGCCGACTCCACCTGGGCGCTGGCCTTGAGTTGGTCGATCGACAGGTAGGGCACCGAGTCAATGGCCTGGACGCTCTTGGACTGGATGGCGTTGGTGCGCGTCGAGGCGTCAGGAATGATCTGCCACTCCATGGCCTTGGCCCGTGCCTTGTTGGGGCCGGTGTAGTCGTCGAAGCGCTCGAAGACGATCTTCTTGGAGGTGGCCCCGTTGTCGGTCATCTTCCACGGGCCGGTGCCGACGGGGTTGGCGTCGAAGGCCTTCTTGTCCTTCTCCACGGCGGCCTTGGGGACGATCTTGACGACCGCGAGACGGTCGGCGAAGACGCCGGTGGGGTGCTTGAGGGTGAAGGTGACGGTGGTCTCGTCCTTCTTGGCGACCTTGTCGATGAACGGGATGAACTGTCGGTACAGGGACGCGTTGGCAACGTCGAGAACACGTTCGAAGGAGTAGACCACGTCCTCGGCGGTGACCGGGGTGCCGTCGTGGAAGACCGCTCCGTCACGCAGGGCGACGTCGACGGTGGTGCCGTCGGCCGAGGGCAGTTCCTTGGCCAGGGCGGCATAGGTCTTGCGGGTCGCCGGGTCGATCTCGGTGAGGCCCTCGAGGGTGTGCCAGTTGACGGCGACCGTCAGCGCGGCGCTGGTGGTCATCGGGTCGTAGCCGTTGGTGCCCAGCTCGTAGCTGATGGCGGCCTTGATGGTGCCGTCGGCGCTGGCCGAACCCGCCGCGGTCGCGGCGGAGGTGGTGCTGGTCGAGCCGGAGCCGTCAGGCGCGCAGGCCGACAGGGTGGCCGCGAGGCCGGCGGCTGCGCCGATCGAGGCCGTCAAGTTGAAGAATGCCCGCCGTGAACGCGGCTCCTGGATGGGGGACTGCATGTGAGGCTCCTTTGCGACAGTGCAATGCGGCCGGGGCCGCGGACGGGATTCGCCACCATGGAGATCCCGCCCGACATCGGACGTCTGATGTCTGATGTACGTTAGGATGACTGTAGATTCCGGAGGGACCACGGGTCAAGCCGACGGCGCGACTCCCAGGTCACGATGAGGTCACGCAGCAGTGGGGCGCCCGCCCGGGCGTGCGCCGGCGAAGGTTCGCAGTCAGAGTGACTGCGCAGCGTAAAGGAAGGGCCAGCCATGGCAAGGAAGCCAGCAGACGACGAAGCGCTCAACGGCACTGCGCGAACGGTCGTCACGCGTCCGGGTGCTGGCCTGTCGGCCGTCGAGGCCATCAAGGCGTACATCCTGGAGCGGGGACTGGCGCCCGGGGACCCGTTGCCGACAGAAGCCGAACTGTGTTCCTCGCTGGGGGTCTCGCGTTCCTCGGTCCGGGAGGCCATTCGCACCCTGGTGTCGCTGGACATCGTCGACGTCCGCCATGGCCATGGCACCACGGTGGGGGGCTTGTCCCTGGCCCCCTTCGTCAACGGACTGGTGTTTCGCAGCCTGTTGAATCCCGGGGGTGGGCTGACCACCCTGCGGGAGGTCGTCGAGCTCCGCCAGGGCATCGACTTGTTGGCCGCCGAGCCGCTGGTGGAGAACTATCGCGGCCAGGACACCGCCGAGTTGCAGGCCCTGGTCGACCAGATGCGTGCGGAATCCGCCAATGGGTCACCATTCCTGGAGACCGACCGGGCTTTCCATGAATTGTTGCTGCGTCAGGCCGGCAATGATCTGGTGCGCCAATTGGTGGGGGCGTTGTGGGAGGTGCACACCGTCGTGGTGCCGCAACTGGGAATTCCCGAGCCCGACGACATTCGCACGACCGTCGACGCCCATGGGGCAATGTTGGCGGCCGTGGTCGCCGGCGACGTGGCAGCCTACCGAGCTGCGGTGCTGACGCACTACGCGCCCCTGCGTCGGGTGCTGGAACAGTCGCGTTGAGGCGTGTCACCTGGTGTTCATCGACGCCACGCTGAGGGGAGCGGGGCTGCGGGCGGCCCGACGCTAGACTGCCCAGCATGCGGGTTGCCATCATTGCGGAGTCATTCCTACCTCAGGTGAATGGCGTGACCAATTCGGTCCTGCGAGTGCTTGAGCACCTGCGCGCCACCGGCCACGACGCCTTCGTGGTGGCGCCACAGGACGTCGGCAGGACGCCGAAGCAGTACCTCGGCTACCCGGTGATCGCGCTGCCCTCGGTGGGCCTGCCCGGGTACGCGGACGTCCGGGTGGTGGGCACCACCACCTTTGCCATGGCCAAGATCCTGGACGACCACGGACCCGACGTCGTGCACCTGGCTGCCCCGTTCATGATGGGCTACAAGGCGGCACTGGCCACCGCGCACCTCGGTCTGCCGAGCGTCGCGATCTACCAGACCGACCTGGCCACCTACGCCGCGCGGTACGGCGCACCCCACCTGGAGCCGGTCTTCTGGCGCCGGCTGCGGCTGACGCATTCCCTGGCCACCCTCAACTTCGCCCCCTCGACGGTGGCCCGCGACCAGTTGGTCAAGCAGGGCATTCCGCGCGTGGGCATCTGGGCGCGCGGCGTCGACTCGGTGCGCTTCCACCCCGACAAGCGGTCGGACGAGTTGCGCCGCGAGTGGGCACCCGGGGGTGAGAAGATCGTCGGCTACATGGGACGGCTGGCCCCCGAGAAGGGGGTCGAGGACCTGCGCGTGCTGGCCGACCTGCCGGACACCCGGCTGGTCATCATCGGGGGTGGCCCCTTGCAGGACGAGCTGAAGGCGAGCCTTCCCGACGCGATCTTCACCGGCCCCAAGACCGGCGAGGACCTGGCGGTGTCACTGGCCAGCTTCGACGTGTTCGTCCACACCGGGGAACTGGAGACCTTCGGCCAGACCATCCAGGAGGCGCAGGCCTCCGGTGTCCCGGTGGTGGCGCCGCGCCGCGGTGGACCCATTGACCTGGTCACCCCCTCGCACACCGGGTGGCTCTACGAGCCGGGCGACCTGCAGGGGCTGCGCGCCTACGTCGCCGACCTGGTCGGGGACGACGCCAAGCGGGCCGCCTTCGCCAGGACCTGTCGCGAGACCGTCCGCACCAGGACCTGGTCGGCGTTGTGCACCCAACTGGTGGGCCACTACGAGCACGCCATTCGCACCGCCTCGCAGTCGTCGGTGCCGCAACCGCTGATCACCGCGCTCTGAGGGCAATCGGCGCACCCGTGCGACCTGTCGGTGACCGTGGCGTCGACGACCGGCCGGCGGTGAACGCCGACGGCTCGGTGGGGGCGCCTGCCGACAGGTGAACGCCGGAGAATCCGGCACCCGGTCACCATGTCCGGCGATCCGGGGGAGGCCAGCAGGCATTCGTGGCCCCGGGGCACAATGTCCGCCTCAGCGGGCGAGGAGGGCAGCGTTGGTGGCCCTGAGGGCACAATGTCCGGTGGCGCGGCGAGGACGGCAGGCGTTGGTGGGGTCACCGCGTCCGATTTCGCCGAACCCGGCCCGACAAGCTAGAGTAGGTAGACGTTACGGACCCGATGTCCGGTCCGCCTGATGGAAATGACTTCCGTCGGCGATGCGAATCAGTTGCAGGGATCTCCACACGCTGGGGACGAGGGACAAGCGACGAATTCGCCCAACACCACCTTTCGGCATGGCAGTACCTCAGTGAGGCTGCGCCGAGATTCCCTGGCACAGACGCCACCAACATTCGTTGGTACTTCGTCGTGCAACTGACCGTGTCGCCGGCCCCCCGTGGCCGGTGATGTCACCATGCCGCCCCGTCGCGGTTGACCGCCCCAGGGCGAAAAGGACTCACCCATGTCTTCAGACAAGACCCCCAAGCGCGGCCCCAAGTCCGCCAAGAACCGCCCCGCCAAGTCGCACAAGGCCGACGGCACCCCCAAGAAGCGTTGGTCGGCTGCCGAGCGCACCCAGAATGGTCTGGGCCCCCGCAATCGCGGCGGCCAGCGCGAGAACACCTTTGCGCCCCGGTGGAATCGCGAGGGCGGGGACGCCCGCCAGGACCGCTTCGGTGGCGAGCGCCGCGACGGCGACCAGGCCCGCAGCTTCAACCGGGATGATCGTCCCCAGCGCAGCTTTGACCGCAACGATCGTCCGAGCTTCAACCGGGATGATCGTCCCCAGCGCAGCTTTGACCGCAACGATCGTCCCAGCTTCAACCGGGATGATCGTCCCCAGCGCAGCTTTGACCGCAACGACCGTCCCAGCTTCAACCGGGACGACCGTCCCCAGCGCAGCTTCAACCGCGACGACCGCCCCCAGCGCGATGATCGCCCCCGTTTTGAGCGTGACGACCGTCGTCCGCGTCCGGCCCGTGATGGCCATTGGGGCGGCGATGTCCGTGCCCGTGAGGAGAGTGGACGCGTGTTCACCGGTAACAGCTATGACCGCAACGACCGCCCGCGCCAGGAGCGCAGCGACCGTCCCCGCTTTGAGCGCAACGACCGTCCCCGCTTCGAGCGCAACGACCGTCCGCGCTTCGAGCGCAATGATCGTCCGCGCTTCGAGCGCAACGACCGCCCGAGCGACGACGCCGCCCTCGACCAGATGGACTGGCAGCAGGAAGAGGTCGTCGACCTGGACACCTCCGGCGTCGACCACGAGGGTGGCTTCAGCACCCTCGGCCTGCCCGACGAGATCGTCGCCATGCTGACCAAGCGCGGCATCAACGAGCCCTTCCCGATCCAGGTCGCGACCATTCCGGACGCCCTGGCCGGTCGCGACGTGCTCGGACGGGCACGCACCGGTTCGGGCAAGACCCTGGCCTTCAGCCTGCCGGTCGTCACCCGCCTCTCGCAGGACCCGGAGGCCACCCACACCCAGGGCGGTCGCCGCACCCCTCGCGCCCTGGTGCTGGTCCCGACCCGCGAACTCGCGCTGCAGGTTGCCGACGTGCTCTCGCCGCTGGCCGCCTCGCTGGGACTCAAGCTGGTGCTGGTCGCCGGCGGCATGCCCTACGGACCCCAGACCAAGGCCTTTGACAGGGGCGTGGACATCGTGGTGGCCACCCCCGGTCGCCTGATCGACCTGCTCGAGCAGGGCGCCGCCGACCTGTCCAACGTGCAGATCACCGTGCTCGACGAGGCCGACCACATGGCCGACCTGGGCTTCATGCCGGCCGTCACCACGCTGCTGGACGCCGTCTCCGAGGGCGGCCAGAAGCTGCTCTTCTCGGCCACCCTGGACGGTGCCGTTGACCGTCTGGTCAAGAAGTACATGAACACCCCCGCCCTGCACGAGGTCGACTCCGGCAAGGCCAGCGTCACCACCATGCGCCACGAGGTCTTCCTGGTGAAGCCCCACGACAAGGTCGAGGTCACCGCACGCATCGCCAACCGCGAGGGCCGCACCGTCATCTTCGCCCGCACCCAGTTGGGCACCGACCGGGTCGCCGCCCAGCTGCGTGAGGCCGGCGTGATGGCCGGGTCCCTGCACGGTGGCCTGACCCAGGGCGCCCGCGCCCGGATGCTGGCCGCCTTCAAGGAGGGCACCCTGCCGGTGCTCGTGGCCACCGACGTCGCCGCCCGCGGCATCCACGTCGACGAGGTCTCACTGGTGCTGCAGATCGATCCGCCGATGAATGGCAAGGACTACACCCACCGCGCCGGTCGTACCGCGCGCGCCGGTTCGGAGGGTGCGGTCATCTCGATCGTGCTGCCGCACCAGCGTCGCCAGACCCTGCGGATGATCGGCTCGACCGGAGTGAAGGTCGACCCCGTCGACATCCGCCCCGACGACGAGGCCCTGGTCAACCTGACCGGCGCCGCCGAGCCCACCGGTGAGCCCATCACCGATGACCAGCTCAAGGTCCTGGTGGCACCCCGCCAGACTGCTCGTCGTCCCCGCCCCGAGGGCGGCCGCGGCGGCTACGACAACAAGCGCGGCGGCGGCTTCAACCGTGGCGGCAGCCGTGGGGGCGGCTTCAACCGTGGCGGCAGCGGCAGCGGCGGCGGCTACCGCGGCAACAAGGGCGGCTACGGCAAGCCCCGCGTCGCCGAGGCCGGCGGCTGGAACCGCGACAACTGACACGTTCACCACGCACACAGCTGCGTCGGCCCTCGCGGGTCGGCGCAGCTGTGCTGCGTCCGGCATATGATGGGTCGTTGTGAATCAGCAGGCGCAACCCGTGGCAGGACATGACCCAGACGTCGTGATCCGACTCGCCACTCCCGAGGACGCCGCCGCCGTGCTCGGCGTGGTCAGGGCAGCCTTCGCGGCCCGCCCGCCCGTTGACCCGCCAGCGGCGGCCCTGTCCGACACCCTCGCCGACGTCCGGACGTTCCTGGTCGACGGCGAGATCGTGCTGGCTGAGGTGGACGGGGTTCCAGCGGCCTCGCTGCAGATCAGCGCCCCCGTGGAACGACCCGACGGCTCCCGGGTGGCCGGCATGCACCGGGTCAGCGTGGTGCCCGAGTTCCGCCGGTTCGGCGTCGGCGCGAGCATCATTCGCGCTGGCGCGATGGTCGCCGGCGAGATGGGGGCCACCCACGTGGAACTGCTCTCCCGGCGCGAGTTCCCCGAGAACCTGCGCATGTGGCAGCGGCACGGCTTCGGCATTGCCCGTGAGGTCGACCTGGGCTACATCATGGCTCGCGAGCTCCCCGTGCGCGTGGAGGTCGTCGACGGTCCCGCCATGCAGCACCTGGGTGCCCTGATCGCCGGGCTGCTGCGCGCCGGTGACCTGGTGGTGGCTGCCGGGGGACTGGGCGCGGGCAAGACCACCCTGACCCAGGGCCTGGCCCGCGGCCTGGACGTCGAGGGCCAGGTCATCTCACCCACCTTCGTGATCAGCCGGGTGCACCGCGCCCGCAGCGGCGGCCCCGACCTGGTGCACGTCGACGCCTACCGCCTCGGCTCGGCGGCCGAGGTGGACGACCTTGACCTGGACGAGACCATGGCCGCCTCGGTGACGCTGGTCGAGTGGGGCCTGGGACTGGTCGAGGGCCTGGCCGACTCGGTGCTCACCATCGAGATCCACCGCTCCGGCGACCCGGACGACGAGACCCGGGTGGTGCTCATCTGGGGTGAGGGGCCCCGCTGGGCCGACGTCAACCTGACCGACGCGTTGCCCTGGCCCGTCACCACCGCCGTTCCCGCACAGGAAGCTGGAAGCCATGCCTGAGAAGCGCTGGTCCGAGAACCGTCCGCCCGAGAACCCCGACAACCGTGGGTCCGAGCATCGGTGGACCCTGGCCGTGGACACCTCCACCATGGTCTGCGCCGCCATCGCCCGCGACGGTGAGCTGGTCGCCGAGGCACGCCTCGACGACAGCCGGGCCCACACCGAGGCCCTGACACCCATGGTCCAGCAGCTGTGCGCCGAGGCGGGCATTGCCGTGGCCGACCTCACCGAGTTCGTGATGGGAGTGGGCCCGGGCCCGTTCACCGGCCTGCGCGTCGGCATCGTCACCGCCCGCACCCTGGCGGCGCTGGCCGGCACCGAGGCCCACGGCGTCTGCAGCGTGGACGTGGTGGCCCGCCAGGCAGTGCGTTCTGGTGGGGTGTCCGGGGAGTTCCTGACGGTGATCGACGCCCGCCGCAAGCAGGTCTACTGGGCCCGCCACGACAGCGAGGGGGTGCGCCTCGACGGTCCGCACGTCAGCGACCCCGCCGAGCTGCCGGACCTTCCCGCCACCGGCCCCGGCGCCGGACTCACCGACCGCGACACCTTCGGGGAGGACGTCCTGCGGGCCGGGGTGATGGCGACCGACTGGGCCGACCTCGCCGACGCCGGACTGGAACCGCTCTACCTGCGCAAGCCGGACGCGACCGTCTCGACCACCCGCAAGTCGACGCTGCTGCCCACCGGCCTGACCCCGCGCCGCAAGGCCACCAGCCGCCTGGGACGGCTGAAGGGGGAACCGTCATGATGCCCGAACGTGCCACCCCGGCCGACGCCGACCAGTTGGCCGACCTCGACCGGGCCTGCTTTGACGCCGCTGAACGCTGGTCGGCCCAGCTGTGGCTGGACGAACTCGAGGCGGCCGACCGTCTGGTCATCGTCCAGCGTGACCGTGACCTGATGGCGGCGGCCACCTTCGCGCTGGCCTTTGAGACCGTCGACCTGCACCGGGTGCTGGTCAGGCCCAGCCACCGCGGCCTCGGACTGGCCCGCCAACTGGTCCTGGCCGGCGCCGAATGGGCCGCTGACCGCGGCGCCGAGCAGATGATGCTCGAGGTGCGCCACGACAACACCGAAGCACTGGGCCTGTACGCCGGACTGGGCTTCACCACCATCGACACCCGCCGCAACTACTACGGTGCCGGCCTGGACGCCCGGGTCATGCAGACCGCGCTGCCGCTGCGCACACCCGGCGCCACCGCCCCACCAGCACCCAGTGCCGCAACGATCCAAGGAGACAGCCGTGGCTGAACCACTCGTGCTCGGCATCGAGTCGTCCTGCGACGAGACCGGTGTCGGCATCGTCCGGGGCAATGACCTGCTCGCCCACGAGGTCGCCTCCTCGGTCGACCAGCACGTCCGCTTCGGCGGCGTCGTGCCCGAGGTCGCCAGTCGCGCCCACCTGGAGGCGATGGTGCCGACCCTGCAGCGTGCCTGCGCCGCCGCCGACGTCGACCTGGCCGACCTGGACGGCATCGCCGTCACGGCCGGCCCCGGACTGATGGGCGCCCTGGTCGTCGGCCTGGCCAGCGCCAAGGCCCTGGCGGCCTGGCTCAACAAGCCGCTGTACGGGGTCAACCACCTGGCCGGGCATGTCGCGGTCGACCTGCTCGACCACGGCGACCTGCCCACCCCCTGCGTGGCGCTGCTGGTCTCCGGGGGCCACACCTCGCTGCTGCTGGTCAACGACATTGCCACCGGCATCGTCGAGATCGGCTCGACCATTGATGACGCCGCTGGTGAGGCCTACGACAAGGTCGCCCGCGTGCTGGGCCTGCCCTACCCGGGTGGTCCGGTGATCGACCGCGCCGCCCAGGCCGGTGACCCCACCGCGATCCGCTTCCCCCGCGGCCTCACCGCCCGGCACGACCTCGCCGAACACCGCTTCGACTTCTCCTTCTCGGGCCTGAAGACCGCGGTGGCGCGGTGGGTCGAGGCCCGCGAGCGGGACGGGCTGGACATCCCGGTCAATGACGTGGCCGCGTCCTTCCAGGAGGCCGTCGCCGACGTCCTCACCGCCAAGGCCGTTGACGCCGCCCAGCACCACGGCGTCCGCCACATGCTGATTGGTGGGGGAGTGGCCGCCAATTCCCGGCTGCGCACCCTGCTGGAGGAGCGCACCTCGGCGGCCGGCATCGAACTGCGTCGGCCGCGTCCGGCACTGTGCACCGACAATGGCGCCATGATCGCCGCGCTCGGGGTGCAGGTGATCAAGGCCGGCGGTGCGCCGAGCTCCTTTGACATCTCGGCCAACTCCGGGCTGCCGGTCGGCACGATCCTGGTCTGAGTTCCCTTCCCCGGTCTGGCAGTCTTGGGGGGTGAGTTCGTTCAGCATCTCCTCGTCCGACGGTTGGTTCCGCCTCGGCAGGCTCGAGGTGACCAGCACCGTCGCCGTCGTCCTGCTCGGTGCGCTCGGCATCGTCTTCGCCGCCTTCGTGCCGGGTCTGGGGGCGCTGGCCACCTTCATCCCGACCGCCGTGCTGGACGGCCAGCTGTGGCGGGTGGTCACCTGGCCGTGGCTCGACCAGGTCTCGCTGTGGTCACTGCTGACCCTGGTGATGGTGTGGTACTTCGGCGGCGACCTGGAACGCGAGATCGGACGCCGGTCGATGGCCTGGCTCTACGTCGGCTGCTGGGCGATCCTGACCGTCTTGTCGTTGGGTGTGGGACTGCTGCTCGGCGGCGGGTTCATGCTGGGGCTCGGCACCGTGCAGCTGCTGTTGCTGCTGCTGTGGATCGCCGACAACCCGCGGCGGCCCTTCTTCTTCGGCATCCCTGCCTGGGTGGTGGGCCTGGTGATCGTGGCCATGCAACTGCTGACCATGATCGCGGTGCGCTCGATCGGCAGCCTGGTCAGCCTGCTGGCGTCCTTCGTCCTGGTCGCGGTACTGGCCCGAAGCCTCGGCCTGTTGCGCGACTACGCCTGGATTCCGGGCCGACGTCGCGTCCGCACCTCCGCCGCAGCGCCCCGCCAGTCACGCACGGCGGCCCGACAGGAACGCCGCCGCACGTCTGATGCCGAACGCATCGACCAACTCCTCGACAAGATCAACGCCGGCGGCATCCACAGCCTCAGCGAGGCCGAGAAGCGGGAACTGCAGACCCTGCGCCAGCGCCGGCAGGGCTGAGCGGGCGTGCTCACCCCGATCCTGACCACGCTCGCCTTCGTCCGCCACCCCGACGGCGAGCGGGTGCTGATGTGCCACCGGGTGGCACGCAGTCACGACGAACAGCTGGGCAAGTACAACGGCCTTGGCGGCAAGGTCGAACGCGACGAGGACGTGGTGGCCTGCATCCGCCGAGAACTGCGCGAGGAGGCCGGCATCGAGGCCACCGCGCTGCGGCTGCGCGGCACCGTGTCGTGGCCCGGTTTCGGACGCGACGGCTCCGACCACTTCGGGTTCATCTTTGTGGTGGATGAATTCAGCGTGGTGGACGGATTCAATGGCGAGGTGCCGGCGGCGAACGAGGAGGGCGTGCTGACTTGGGAACGCATCGACGACCTCGACCGGTTGCCGATGTGGGCCGGTGACCGACATTTCATTCCGCTCGTCTTCGACGACTCGGTGCCCCAGTTCCACGGGGTCCTGCCCTATCGGGACGGCGAACCCACCAGTTGGACGGTCAGCCTGCTGGGCTGGGCGCCCAACGATCGGGGCACAGCGACGCAGCAGGCCGAGCCGGGTCGGGGCGCTAACCTCACTGGATGAGCATCGCATTGTTGACCGGGCCGCAAGGAGAGTCGGCCCTGGCGCTGGCCGCCGAGCAGCCCGATCCCAGGTCGGTCCAGGCGGCCACCCGACTGCGTGCCCGGTTCAGCCCGGAACTGGCCACTGCCGCCCTGCACCAGGAAGCGCTGCGCCGTCGTGCCGTCCCCAAGTTCGGTGACCGTGCCCACAACCTGATGTTCACCGCCGACGGCATGGAACAGGCCACCCGCGCCGAGGTGTCGAGATGGCGCTTCGCCCGATTGCGCTCGTCCGGCATCACCCACCTGCTCGATCTCGGCTGCGGCATCGGCGCCGACGCGCTGGCCGCGCTGGACGCCGGGCTGCAGGTCGTGGCCGTCGAACTCGACCCGGACACCGCGGCCTGCGCCCGCCACAACCTGGCGCTGGCCGACGCCGGTGCCCGGCTGGTCGAGGGCGATGCCACCGCACTGCTCGATGGCTTGCTGGCCGAGATGCCCCCCGACACCACGGCCATCCTGGTCGACCCGGCCCGCCGCACCGCACGCGGCCGCAGCTGGCGACTGGAGGACCTCAGCCCGCCGTGGTCCTTCGTCACCGACCTGGTCGCCGCAGGGCGTCCCATGGTGGTGAAGCTCGGCCCCGGCATTGACCGCGGGCTCCTTCCGCCGGTGCCCACCAGCCACGTCAGCCATGCCGGTGCCGCCGTCGAGACCACCCTGTGGTCGGGTTTCACGGACCTGGCGCCCATCGAGGCAGTCGCGATCGACCGTGCGGGGGTCGTCCACACCCTGGTCGGCGACCACCCCGGGGACGCGCCGCTCGGGCCGCTGGCCGCCTTCGTGCACGAACCCGACCCCGCGCTCAGCCGTGCCCAGTTGGTGACGGCGCTGGCGGACGACCTCGTCCAACTCGACGTCGGGGCGGGCTACTTCTCTTCCGACGCAGCCCTGGACGGGCCGTTCATGACCAGCTTCCGGGTCATTGAGGTGCTCGAGGCCCGGACGAAGACGTTGAAGCAGTGGGTGCGCAGCCACGACGTCGGCACCCTCGAGATCAAGAAGCGGGGTAGTGGTGGGCTGCTCGACACCGACCCGGCTGAGTTGCGCCGCACCCTGGCACCCAGGGGCACACAGACGGCGACCCTCGTGCTCGCCCGGGTGCAGGGCCACGTCCGGGCGCTCCACGTCGAACGCGCCGCCGTCGCCTAGCGCCCAGCGTGCCACGTCCAGATCGCTGGCACTCGGGTTGATCGAGTGCCAACCCGGGTATAGGTTTGGCATTGGCACTCTTCATTGGAGAGTGCCAACGCCGATGGGGTCGGCACCGCGACGACGCCCCCACTGGCACCTGTTCGAAAACTCAGCTGCCGCACGGCAGACACAGACACAGAAAGGGGTTTGACGTGGCATCCACGATCAAGCCGCTCGAGGACCGCGTCCTCGTTCAGCCTCTCGACGCCGAGCAGACCACCGCCTCGGGCCTTTTCATCCCCGAGACCGCCAAGGAGAAGCCCCAGGAGGGCAAGGTCGTCGCCACCGGCCCCGGTCGCGTCGACGACAACGGCAACCGCATTCCCCTCGACGTTGCCGAGGGCGACGTGGTGATCTTCAGCAAGTACGGCGGCACCGAAGTCAAGTACGACGGCATCGAGTACCTGCTGCTGAACGCCCGCGACATCCTCGCCGTCGTCACCAAGTAAGGACTCAGTACACATGGCAAAGACCCTTCAGTTTGACGAGGAGGCGCGTCGCTCACTCGAGCGTGGCGTCGACGTGCTCGCCAACACCGTGAAGGTGACCCTCGGCCCCAAGGGACGCTACGTCGTCCTCGACAAGAAGTTCGGCGCCCCGACCATCACCAATGATGGCGTCACCGTGGCCCGCGAAGTCGACCTTGAGGATCCCTACGAGAACCTTGGCGCGCAGCTCGCCAAGGAGGTCGCCACCAAGACCAACGATGTTGCCGGCGACGGCACCACCACCGCCACCGTGCTGGCCCAGGCACTGGTCCACGAGGGCCTGCGTGCGGTCGCCTCGGGTGCGAACCCGGTCGGTCTCAAGCGAGGCATCGACCAGGCCGTCACCGCCGTCATCGATGAACTGCGCAACCTGTCGCGGGCCATCGAGACCACCGAGGACATGTCCAACGTGGCCACGATCAGCTCGCGTGACGCGCAGATCGGTTCGCTCATCGCCGACGCCTTCGACAAGGTCGGCAAGGACGGCGTCATCACCGTCGACGAGTCGAACACCTTCGGCACCGAGCTCGAGTTCACCGAGGGCATGCAGTTCGACAAGGGATACCTGTCGCCCTACATGGTCACCGACTCCGACCGCATGGAGGCCGTCCTGGACGACCCCTACGTGCTGGTCCACTCGGGCAAGATCTCGTCGATGAACGAATTGCTGCCGCTGCTGGAGAAGGTCATCGGCGCCCAGGGCACCCTGTTCATCGTGGCCGAGGACGTTGACGGCGAGGCGCTGTCGACCCTGGTCGTGAACAAGATCCGTGGCGCGTTCACCTCGGTGGCCGTCAAGGCTCCCGCGTTCGGTGACCGCCGCAAGGCCATGCTCGAGGACATCGCGATCCTGACCGGTGGTCAGGTCGTCGCCCCCGAGGTCGGCCTCAAGCTCGACCAGGTGGGTCTGGAGGTGCTCGGCCGCGCTCGTCGCGTCGTCGTCACCAAGGACAACACCACCATCGTCGACGGTGCCGGTTCGCATGACGAGGTCTCGGCCCGCGTGGCACAGCTGCGCGCCGAGATCGAGCGCACCGATTCCGACTGGGACCGCGAGAAGCTGCAGGAGCGGGTTGCCAAGCTCGCCGGCGGCGTCTGCGTGATCAAGGTCGGCGCCGCCACCGAGGTGGAGCTCAAGGAGAAGAAGCACCGCATCGAGGACGCCGTCTCGGCCACTCGTGCAGCCATCGAGGAAGGCATTGTCGCCGGCGGCGGCTCTGCCCTCATCCACGCTGGCAAGGTGCTCGCCGACGGTCTGGGTCTCGAGGGTGACGAGCGCACTGGCGTCACCATCGTCGCCAAGGCCATTCGTGAGCCGCTGCGCTGGATCGCCGAGAACGGCGGCGAGGCCGGATACGTGGTCGTGGCCAAGGTCGCCGAACTGGAGCCCGGCCAGGGCTACAACGGCAAGACCAACGTCTACGAGAACCTGCTCGAGTCGGGCGTCATCGACCCGGTCAAGGTCACCCGGTCGGCGCTGGCCAACGCAGCCTCCATTGCTGCGCTGCTGCTCACCACCGAGACGTTGATCGTCGAGAAGGTCGAGCACGAGGACTGATCCTCGGTCCAACCTGGTCACACCGCTGGGGCTCCTTCCACTCGGAAGGAGCCCCAGCGGCATTGTGGGGGCACCTCAACGGGCGTCGCGCGGTGCTCGCCATGCCAGGGCCCTGAACTCGGCGGCGTCTCGGGCATCGCGTCGCCGCTCCCAGCCGGGAATCCTCCAGCCCACCCACGCCGCTCCCAGCCCGAGGACCACCAGCAGCAGTCCGGTCCCGACGAGCGTGAGGTCGCCCTCCTGGACGGCGAGGTAGCCCAACACTGCGCCGGCGCCACCGGTGAACAGTCCCAGGGTGACCAGGCCGGCGGCCAGTCGACCCGTTCGCGCGGCGCCACCGGGCACCACGAAGGTGTTCCCGCTGAGGCCAGGGAGCCCCCGGCCGAACTGGCCCGGACGATGCGAGGCCCACTCCAGTTGGGCCGCGCGGCGGCGGTTCTCGGCGAACCGGGTCAGCAGGCTGTTGGCGATCAGGCCGAGGAATCCGAGCACCATCGAGACGCCCACGATGACCGACAGGACGGTCAGTCCCATCGACGTCCGGTCCCCGTCTTGGGTAACGCCGGCCCAGATCATCGCCGCGATGCCCCCGACCAGGAAGACCGCACAGAAGCCGAGGGCGCCGACGCGGACGCCGTTCAACAGCCAGTCAAAGGACCGGGTCGCCTCGGCCCGCACCCGCAGGCCCTCGGTGTGCTCGGCCAGGTGCGTGGGCGCCGGGTTCACTCCGGGTGCGACCGGCCCCGCCGCGGCACGTTCGGCCACCAACTGCCGGGCCGCCTCGGCGTCGTCGGCGGTGCCGAAGTAGCGCAACCGCTGCTCGTCGCTCAGATGATCCAGCACCACGGCGGATTCGGCGTACGGGTCAAAGTCGGTGAAGGTGTTCATCGGCGTCCACCCTAGGCGCCGGTCGATCAGACGATACGCTGCATCCAGCCGTGACAGTCCTCGGTGAGGCCGTACTGGATGTCGGTCAACTGCTGGCGCAGCGACAGGGTGGTGGCCCCGGGACGACGCCCGCTCACCACGTGCTCACCGTCCTCGTCCCGCAATGAGGCCACCGGGGTGATGATGGCCGCGGTGCCGCAGGCGAAGACCTCGCCGAAGCGCCCGGAGTCGATGCCCTCGTACAGTTCGTCCAGGCTGATCCGCCGTTCCCGCACGACCAGGCCGGCCTCCGACGCCAGGGTCAGGATGGCCCCGCGGGTGACGCCCTCCAGGATGGTGTCGGTCAACTCCGGGGTCCACAGTTCCCCGTCCTGGGTGACCACGAACAGGTTCATGCCGCCCAACTCCTCCACCCAGTGGTGCTCGGTGGCGTCCACGAACCCGACCTGGCTGCAGCCGTGGGCCTCGGCCTCCTGCTGGGCCACCATGGACGCGGCGTAGTTGCCCCCGCACTTGGCGAAGCCGGTGCCGCCGGGCGCCGACCGGCTGTAGGTGCGTGTGAACCAGATGTCGACGGGTGCGACCCCGCTGCCGCCGAAGTAGGCGCCCGAGGGACTGGCGATGACCGCGTAGGTCACCTTCGTCGACGGCTTGACCGCCAGCGCCGGGCTGCGGGCGAACATGAACGGGCGCAGGTACAGGCTCTGCTCGGCACCGCGCGGCACCCAGTCCCGGTCGACCCGGACGAGTTCGTCGACGCTGGCCAGGAAGTCCTCGGTCGACAGCTCCGGCAGCCCCAGCCGACGACAGCTGCGCTGGAACCGGGCGGCGTTGACCTCGGCACGGAACCGCCAGATTGACCCGTCCTCATGGGCGTAGGCCTTCAGGCCCTCGAAGGCCTCCTGGGCATAGTGGAACACGGCGCTCGCAGGGTCCAGTGTGAACGGCGCATAGGCGCTGACGCGGTGGTCGTGCCAGCCGCGCTCGGGGTCCCAGTCGACCAGGCTCATGTGGTCACTGAAGGTGCTGCCGAAGCCGGGGGAGGCCAGCAGGGCCTCACGCTCTGCCGCGCTGCGGCCCGGAACTTGGTCAATCGTGAACGTCGTCATGGTGAAGCCACACTATCGAGGGGTCGATCCGACGGGGGAATACGCCCGCTTCGGCAGGCGCTGAGAATGATCTGCGAAAGGAGTCGACAGTGTCCGGGGTTGTTGAACAGGGCGAGAAACTGATTGAACAAGGGGTGGCAGGACTGGCGGGGCTGGGCGCCGACGATTTCAGGCAGTTGGTCCACACCGCGGCTGTCGCCGCTCCGGGCGCCACCACCCCACTGCTGGTGGTGCACCCCGCACTGGTAGCGGCTGCCGACCTGGCGACCAAGCTGGAACGTCACGGCAAGCCCGGCTTCGTCGTCACCGACATGACCGACCTGGCCGACTTCACCCCCATCGATGGGGTGGTGGTGCCCGAGGCCGGGCTCTACGTCATTGACGCTGTTGCACGCGGTGACGAACTGCGCGACCGGAGTCCCGCCGAGGCGCTCCCGGTCATCACCGGTGCGGGGCGACGGCCGTTGACAGTCAGTGAGGGCATCTCCTGGCTGCTCCAGGAACCCGACCAATTGCAACAGAACCACTGCTTCATGACCATCGGCTCACGCAAGCGCCGAGCCAACGGCACCGGGTGGGACGCTCGGACGCCGGCCATCTGGATCAGCGGCGGCACCGGCCGGGACGGGGCTGAGAACACCGACGCCCCGAAGGTGGGCTGGTGCTGGCACAACAATCGTCACAGCTGGCTCGGTTTCGCCTCCTGCAAGGCCTGAAGCTCATCCCGACGCACCGCCTGTGAGTGCTCGTCCGACGAGTGGGGGCGTCCCACGCCCGCCACGACTGCAGCGTCCCGTGTTCGGGTCGATAGACTTGGGCCTCGGTCGATCGAAAGGCAGACGCGTGGACGAGCTCACCGGTGCAGGAGTACCCCCCAAGTTCCAGGCCCTCGGGCTGACCTACGACGATGTGCTCCTCCTTCCGGGCGAGACCGACGTCATCCCCTCCGAGGTCGACACCAGCACCCGGCTGACCCGCGAGCTGTCGCTGCACATCCCGCTGATCTCCGCGGCCATGGACACCGTCACCGAATCCCGGATGGCGATCGCCATGGCCCGCCTCGGCGGTCTCGGCATCCTGCACCGGAACCTGTCGGCCGAGGACCAGGCCTACCAAGTCGACCTGGTCAAGCGCACCCAGACCGGCCGGATCAGCAACCCGGTCACCATCGGCCCAGATGCCACCCTCGAGGAACTGGACGCCCTGTGCGGGCAGTTCCGGATCTCTGGTGTGCCGGTGGTCGACGAGCAGAACCACCTGCTCGGCATCTGCACCAACCGCGACCTGCGGTTCACCCCCGTCGAGGAGTGGACCACCACGCGGGTGCGTGACGTGATGACCTCCTCGCCGCTGTTCACCGCACCGAGCGACATCAGCCGCGCCGAGGCGACCGAGATCCTGCGCCGCAACAAGCGTGAGCGGCTGCCCCTGGTCGACGCCGACAACACGCTGACCGGGCTGATCACCGTCAAGGACTTCGTGAAGTCCGAACAGTTCCCCGACGCCTCCAAGGACGACCAGGGTCGGCTGATGGTGGGCGCTGCCGTCGGCTACTTCGGCGACTCCTGGGACCGGGCCATGCACCTGATCGAGGCGGGCGTGGACGTGCTGGTGGTCGACACCGCCCATGGCCATGCCAAGCTGCTGCTCGACATGATCCGCCGGCTCAAGGCCGACCCTGCCGCCAGCCGCGTCCAGATCATCGGCGGCAACGTTGCCACCCGTGCCGGCGCGGCCGCCCTGGTCGAGGCCGGCGTCGATGCCGTCAAGGTCGGCGTCGGGCCCGGTTCCATCTGCACGACCCGCGTGGTGGCCGGTGTGGGCGTGCCGCAGGTGACGGCTGTCTACGAGGCGGCCCAGGCGTGCGCCCCGGCGGGGGTCCCGGTGATCGCCGACGGCGGCCTGCAGTACTCCGGCGACATTGCCAAGGCCCTGGTGGCCGGGGCGTCGACGGTGATGGTGGGCTCGCTGCTGGCAGGTTCGGAGGAGAGCCCCGGTGAGACGGTCTTCATCGCCGGCAAGCAGTACAAGCAGTACCGCGGCATGGGTTCGCTGGGCGCGATGAGCAGCCGCGGCAAGAAGTCCTACTCCAGGGACCGCTACTTCCAGGCCGACGTGGCCAGCGACGACGAACTGATCCCCGAGGGCATCGAGGGCACGGTGCTCTATCGTGGCCCCGTCGGCCAGGTGGTGCACCAGCTCGTGGGCGGGTTGCACCAGTCCATGTTCTACGCGGGCGCTCGCACGGTGCCCGAGTTGCAGCGCAACGGCCAGTTCGTCCGCATCACCCCCGCGGGGCTCAAGGAGTCCCACCCCCACGACGTCGCGAACATCGCCGACGCACCCAACTACGTGCGCTGAGCCGGAGGACACATGTACGACATTGGACGCAGCAAGCGAGCAGAGCGGGCCTTCAGCCTTGACGACGTGGCGATCATCCCGAGTCGCCGCACCCGCGGCGAGGAGCAGGTCGACCTGAGCTGGAAGATCGACGCCGTGCAACTGGAGTTCCCGATCCTGGCTGCGCCGATGGACTCCATCATGTCGCCCGCCACCGTCATCGAGGTCGGGCGTCTGGGCGGTCTGGGCGTGCTCAACCTCGAGGGCCTGTGGACCCGCTACGAGGACCCCGAACCGATCCTGGCCGAGCTCGCCGACTGCGACGCCGCCGACTCGACGGCACGTCTGCAGCAGGTCTACTCCGCGCCCATCCAGCCCGACCTGATCCGGGCCCGGATGGACGAGATCCGCGACGCGGGGGTGCCGGTCGCCGGCGCGCTGTCGCCGCAGAACACCCAGGAGTTCGGCGAGCACGTCGTGGCCAGCCAGCCGGACTTCTTCGTGATCCGGGGCACGGCCGTCTCGGCTGAGCACGTCTCGGACGCCGTCGAGCCGCTGAACCTGAAGAAGTTCATCCACCAGCTCGACGTGCCCGTCATCGTCGGCGGCTGCGCGAACTACCGCACCGCCATGCACCTGATGCGCACCGGCGCCGCCGGGGTGCTGGTCGGCTTCGGCGGTGGCGCTGCCCACTCCAGTCGTGAGGTGCTGGGACTGGAGGTGCCGATGGCCACCGCCATCGCCGACGTCGCCGAGGCCCGCCGCGACTACATGGACGAGTCGGGTGGCCGCTACGTCCAGGTCATCGCCGACGGTTCGGTCGGCCGTTCCGGTGACATTGCCAAGGCGATCGCCTGTGGGGCTGACGCGGTCATGGTCGGGGCACCGTTGGCGCGGGCCACCGAGGCCCCCGGTCGGGGATGGCACTGGGGCGCGGAGGCGTGGCACGCGTCGCTGCCGCGGGGGGCCAGGGTGCACTTCGAGCAGGTCGGCAGCCTGGCCGAGATCCTGGTCGGCCCTTCGCACACCTCCGACGGCTCGATGAACCTGACCGGTGCGCTGCGCCGCTCCATGGCCATCACCGGCTACACCGACGTGAAGTCCTTCCAGCGCATCGAGATCGTGGTGCACTGATGGCGGCCGGTTCGTCCCCGCAGCCACCGGAGCCGCAGCTTGCCCAGCAGGACGCGGTCATGGTGCGGCTGGGGGAGTTGCGGGGCAGCATCGACAACCTGGACGCCGCGCTGGTGCACCTGCTCGCCGAGCGGTTCAAGGTGACCCGTCAGGTGGGGGAGCTGAAGGCCCGCGGCGGACTGCCGGCGGCCGACCCCACCCGCGAGCAGCGCCAGATCGAGCGGCTGCGGGCGCTGGCGGCTGACGCCCAGCTCGACCCGGAGTTCGCGGAGAAGTTCTTGACGTTCATCGTCACCGAGGTGGTTCGCCACCACGAGCAGATTGCCCGCGAGCACGCCTGAACCGTTGTGCGATCCGACAAAGAAGGAGCCAGCGACTCAGATCGGGTGTTGAGGCCCGCAGCGCGGCCGTGGGCTACTTCTTTGTCGGCTCGGCGCGACCTCGCCGCTGCTGACGTCGATGCACGCCCGCTGCTATCAAGGCGCGCAGCAAGTGTTGGGTCTGGTCCCAGTTCTGCATGACGTCAGCATGGGTGAGCCGCACGACCTGGAAACCCAATTGCGTCAGTTTCTGGTCGCGACGCCGGTCGGCTGAGTAGTTCTGGTGGCCCGTGTGGTGTCCCCGCGAATCACATTCCAGCACCAGTCGCTCACCCACCAGCATGTCCACCCGGCCAACCCCGGCCACCTCGTACTGCGGGACGACCTGCACACCCAGGCTCTGCATGAACCGTCGGACTCGCGTCTCAGTGCCGGACATGGCCCGCCCGTCAATGGTGCCGATCGCGCGTTGCTTCTTCAGCGAGACGTGTTCGATGAGCTCGGCAGGCTCCGAAGCGCGGATGAGCTGGCTGTTGAGCGCCGACTCCATCACGATGGCGGCCCATTCGGCATCGAGGCAGGTCACTGCATGCTGCAGTGCCATCCGGACCGAGGTCAGTGGCTCGTCATCGGGCCAACTGCGCAACGGGCTGTGTTCGATGATGCCCTCGACCGACGTGCACGAGCACTGACGGCCGACTTCGTGGGCCCACGGCGCGTCCGGGACGTAGACCCCGTGAATGGCCAGGGCAGAGACACAGGTGAGGCGATGATT
The DNA here is from genome assembly GCF_017355265.1 of Tessaracoccus sp. SD287. GTDB lineage: Bacteria > Actinomycetota > Actinomycetes > Propionibacteriales > Propionibacteriaceae > Aestuariimicrobium. The sequence continues at coordinate 27,162 of NZ_JADIJQ010000020.1, read as the reverse complement.
GCGTCGCAGCGCCGCGGCCACTGGCGACGGGGTCCGCTCCGTGCCGAACCAGTGCTTGCCAAGTCGACGCACAGAGTTGGTTGCGACCAACTTCCGGATGTGATGGTCAGTGTGACCTGCCGCGAGCAGGTCACGACGGCTGCAGACCTGCAGGCGAATCTTCAGCGCCGACAACGGCAGTGTGCTCCACATGATGCTCATGCTGACGCTTTGCAGGATCACTTGTCGGCACCGGACTCGAGTCATCCACAGGCAGTCTGACTGACGTGGGCGTCATCCGATCCGAGAAACAAGGAGCCAATGGCCGAAATCGAATGTTGGGCCGCCTGACCGGTCCGCTGGGTACTTCTTTGTCAGATCTTCAGAGCTGACTGCTCCAGTCGCCGTAGAGGTCGTCGGGCACGGGCGCGGACTTGCTGACGGCCGGGGCCGCCACGACCACCGACCCGGCGGCAACGTCCTTGACTACCAGCGCGTTGGAGCCGATCTTGGCGTCGGCCCCAATGGTGATGTTGCCGATGATCTTGGCGCCGGCGCCGACGAGCACCCGGTCCTCCAGGGTGGGATGCCGCTTGCCCTTCTCGAGGCTGCGTCCGCCCAGGGTGACCTGGTGGTACAGCATCACGTCGTCACCGACGATGGCGGTCTCACCGATCACCACGCCCATGCCGTGGTCAATGAAGAATCGGCGCCCGATGGTGGCCCCGGGGTGGATCTCGATGCCGGTCAGGAACCGGACGAGCTGGCTCAGTCCGCGCGCGACGGGCTTCAGGGCCGGGCTGGTATTCCACAGCGCGTGGGCCAGACGGTGACCCCAGATGGCGTGCACGCCGGAGTACAACAGCGCCACCTCCACCCGGGAGTTCGCCGCCGGATCGCTGCGCATGGCCGCATCGAGGTCCTCTCGCATGTGGCCGATTCCGTGGGCCAGCCCGGCCCTGAGTGGTGCCATCGCGGTCAGGACTCCTGCAGGTGCTTGAACAGCACGCTGGACAGGTAGCGCTCACCGAAGCTCGGGATGATCACCACGATGGTCTTGCCGGCGTTCTCGGGGCGGGCGGCCACCTCGGCGGCTGCCTTCAGGGCGGCGCCCGACGAGATGCCGACCAGCAGCCCCTCCTGGGTGGCGGCGTCGCGGGCGGTGGACAGGGCGTCCTCGCTGGTCACGGTGACGACCTCGTCGACCACCGAGGCGTCGTAGTTCTTCGGCACGAAGTTGGCGCCAATGCCCTGGATCTTGTGGGGTCCGGGGGTGCCGCCGGACAGGATCGCCGACTCGGCAGGCTCCACGGCGATCACCTTCACCTCGGGGTTCTTCTCCTTGAGGTACTTGCCGGCGCCGCTGATGGTGCCGCCGGTGCCGACGCCCGCGACCAGGATGTCGACGCTGCCCTCGGAGTCGTCCCAGATCTCGGGGCCGGTGGTTTGGTAGTGGATGGCCGGGTTGGCCTCGTTGTCGAACTGGCGCACCAGCACGGCGCCGTCGCGGGCGCCGATCTCCTCGGCCTTGGCGACCGCGCCACGCATGCCCTCGGCGCCGGGGGTCAGGACGAGTTCGGCACCGTAGGCCTTGAGCAGGGCACGACGCTCGGTCGACATGGTGTCGGGCATGGTCAGCACGACCTTGTAGCCACGCGCGGCGCCCACGAAGGCCAACGCGATACCGGTGTTGCCCGAGGTGGCCTCGACGATGGTGCCACCCGGCTGCAACTGGCCGCTGGCCTCGGCGGCGTCGACCATGGCCACACCGATGCGGTCCTTGACCGAACTGGCCGGGTTGTAGAACTCCAGCTTCGCGACGACGGTGGCGGGGGCATCAACCAGCCGGTTGATCTTCACCAGGGGCGTGCGCCCGACGAGGTGGGTGACATTTTCGAAGATGGTCATGTCTGAGACAAGCGCGCGTCGTGCCCAAATATTCCGAAATCCCGCATTCTGGGACGAATGCTGCGGTGGGCGGCCCGCAGCGACATGCGGCGGTCCGCACGCGGGCCCTAGACTTCGGCCCATGTCCGAAAACTCCGCTGCTGCCGCCATGCCCACCGGTGGTGAGGCGCTGCACGCCCCTGTCCTGGTCATCGACTTCGGTGCCCAGTACGCCCAGCTGATCGCCCGCCGCGTCCGCGAGGCAAATCTGTACTCCGAGGTGGTGCCGCACACCGCGCCGGTCGAGCGTATCCTGGCCCGGAATCCGTCGGCGATCATCCTGTCCGGCGGCCCCCAGTCGGTCTACGTCGAGGACGCCCCGCAGGTCGACCCCGCCCTGTTCGAAGCCGGTGTACCGGTGCTGGGCATCTGCTACGGCTTCCAGGCGATGACCCAGGCCTTGGGCGGGGCGGTGGCCAAGACCGGCATCAGCGAGTTCGGGCGCACGGCCGTCTCGGTCGACGAGGGGGGCTGCCTGCTGGCCGGCATGCCGAGCACCGCCAATGTGTGGATGAGCCACGGCGACGCGGTCTCCCGCGCCCCCGAGGGCTTCCGTCCGCTGGCCCATTCCGCCGGCGCCCCCGTGGCGGCCTTCGAGGATCCGGTGCGCAAGTTCGCCGGCGTCCAGTGGCACCCCGAGGTGCTGCACTCCGAGCACGGTCAGCAGGTGCTGCGCTCATTCCTGCACGACCTGGCGGGGTTGGAGCCCAACTGGAGCAGCGCCAGTATCGTCGATGAGCAGGTGGCCCTGATCCGTGAGGCCGTCGGCCACAGCCGGGTACTGTGCGCCCTGTCCGGTGGCGTCGACTCGGCCGTTGCGGCGGCCCTGGTGCAGCGCGCCATCGGTGACCAGTTGACCTGCGTCTTCGTCGACCACGGGCTGCTGCGCAAGGGTGAGGCCGAACAGGTCAAGAAGGACTTCGTGGCCATTACCGGGGTCGACCTGGTCGTCGCCGACGAGCGGGAGCGTTTCCTGGGCGCGCTGGCCGGAGTCAGCGACCCCGAGACCAAGCGCAAGATCATCGGCCGCGAGTTCATCCGCACCTTTGAGCAGGTGGCCCGCGACCTGAACAACGACCGCGACATCGACTTCCTGGTGCAGGGAACCCTGTACCCCGACGTCGTCGAGTCCGGTGGCGGCGAGGGTGCGGCCAACATCAAGAGCCACCACAACGTTGGTGGCCTTCCCGACGACCTGCAGTTCAGCCTCATCGAACCGTTGCGCACCCTGTTCAAGGACGAGGTGCGTGCCGTCGGCAGCGAACTCGGGCTGCCCGACTCGATGGTCTGGCGCCAGCCGTTCCCGGGTCCCGGGCTCGGCATCAGGATCATCGGTGAGGTGACCGCCGAACGACTCGACCTGTTGCGCGAGGCCGACGCCATTGCCCGTGAGGAACTCACCGCCGCCGGACTCGACCGCGACATCTGGCAGTGCCCCGTGGTGCTGCTCGCCGACGTCCGCTCCGTCGGGGTGCAGGGGGACGGTCGCACCTACGGTCATCCGATCGTGCTGCGCCCGGTCAGCAGCGAGGACGCCATGACTGCCGACTGGACTCGGGTGCCCTACGACGTGCTGGAGAAGATCAGCACCCGGATCACCAACGAGGTCCGTGAGGTGAACCGGGTGGTGCTGGACATCACCAGCAAGCCGCCGGGCACCATCGAGTGGGAGTGACCACCTGACTCGGCCCCGCACCTGGGTGCGGGGCCGAGCAGCGTGCGAGGTGGGGGTAGGTCACTTCTCGTACAAGTCGAAGGGGTCGGGCTCGCTGGTGCGGTGCTGGGGCTGCTGGAACGGGGTCGGGGCCCCGGGCCCGGGCTGTGCCCCCGGCTGGCCTGCCTTCTTGGCCTTCTGCTGCTCGTAGAACTTTTGTCCCTCGTTGACCGCCTTGTCCATCAGGGTGGTGGTCTGGCCCTCGGCGGGCAGCACCGCCCAGGCGATCAGGTAGGCGACCAGAGCGATGCCGCTGGTCACGACCGCCAGGACGGCGGTGATGATCCGGACCAGGCCGACGTCCATGCCGGTCTGCTTGGCGATCATGCTGCAGACACCGGCGATCATCTTGTCGTTGCTGCGGACGTACTTGCTGGTCATCTGCTTGCCTCCGGCTTTTACGTAGTTGATGGCAGTGTGTTTGGTGGGTGACATGGTGATTCCTAACGGGTCTGGAAGCGGTTGAGTGTGAGGCCGAGGACGCCCAGGGCAATCAGCGCGACGGGGGCCAGGATGCCGACGAGTTGCCAGTTGACGGGCTGACCGAGGCCACGGACGAGTCCGAGGGTGGCCGCGGCGAGGAAGATGAGTCCCCAGATCAGGGCACTGGCGTCGACGGTGCGAGGCCGTGCGGGGGTGGGTGTGGTCATGGGACAACCACCTCTGCTGCTCGGGCCCGGACCTTGATGGTCAGGGTCGATTGTCCGGCCTGGCGCAGGTCGATGGTGCCGGACCCGGCCGCTCCGTGGTCGGTGCCCTGGTGGGTCAGGACGCCACCCTCCAGCTGGTACTCAATGACGGTGCTGGCGCTGGGTTTCAGCGTGACCGAGGATCCTGTCACGTTCAGGACCAGCGTCTGGTCCCCGGTCAGCTCGACCTGGGAGAAGTCGAGGGTGGTGGAGCGGTAACGGATGTCGAGGTGGTCGGGGACCGCGGCCGCGGCGCTGTAGACGTGGGTGCCTGCGGGACCCGCCGGCTCCAGATGGGGCGCGGCCAGTGACGAGAACATCGTCACCGCCACCAGCAACCCGGACAGGACGCCCAGATGGGGACGGCGGGTGAAGGACCCGACCACCAGGAACAGAGCGATCACCCCCAGGGCCGCGGCCGCCGGCAGCATCCAGCGGTACGCCCCCTCGGGGGCCAGCAGGTGGACCCCACTGAAGGCGGCGGCGGCCAGCAGCCACATCGCGAGGGTGGCCAACCACGAGGAACGCGTGGCCCGCCGACCCGTGGGTACTGCGGCCGGTTCTGGTTCGGGCTGGACGCCGTACAGGTCGACCACCGGCAATGGTTGCGGCGGTGCAGGGGGCAGCGGGTCGTTGCTGAGGTAGACGGACTCCAGGCGGGAGCGCCACGCCATCGAGGCCGCGTCGAAGTGGGTCTGGGGCTGCTGCTGGTGGGGGGTCTGCGCGGGGAAGTAGACCATCGGTCGGTTCTCGGCCCTGGCCCGCACATGGCGCGCCCACAGCCACACGCCCAGCAGGATGACCGCCGGCATCGGACCGAACGGCACCAGGCCGCCGATGGTCACCATCACCACGATGCACGCCACCACCAGTCCGACCATCACCCACAGCCAGGTCCAGTTCCGTGAACTGGGCACCTGCTGGTGGATCAGCGGTTCGCTGGAGCCCTCCTCGACCATCCAGACGGCGCAGAAGGCGTACAGGACCAGGCCGATGCCCAGCGACAGGCCGAGCAGGACGAAGGCGACCCGCACCAGCAGGGGGTCGACGTTGTAGCGAACGGCCAGACCTGAACAGACGCCGGCGATCAGGCGGTCCTGGCGACGCACCGTGGTGAGCACACCATCGGGGACGTTGCTGGGCCGCGGCTGAGGGACAGGTCGCGTCCGGACAGGCTGGGTCATGGATCCATCATTGCGGCCGGAGGACGAATTCGTCATCGGGATCGACCCTGAACCACACCTGACTTCGCCGGACGGGGTGGCACCGCACGCGCCGGCATGTGACCCTTGAGGGGTCATGAACCATCAGACTGCGCGCCCGACGCCGCCCCCGCTGGGTCGCGACGTCCCTGAGGAGGCCCGCACCGGACCCGCCCGCAGCCCCGAACAGTGGCAGCAGGGCCGTCCCGGGGCGGGTCGTCCGATCGCGCCGACCTGGTTCCCGCCCAGCGCGGGGGCGCCCGGGGCACCGACGTCGGCGCCGGCATGGATGACACAGCGAAGTGGCCAGGCGGTGCAGCCGGCGAGCCGCCCCGCGACACCGCCCGTCCACGTGGGGACGCCACCGCCGGCGGTGGCACTCGAGGCGCCGCCGGTGCGCCGCGCCCATCGGGAGCCCCAGGGCTCGTGGCTGGCCGGCGTCTGCACCGGCATCGCGCAGCACCTGAACTGGCCGGTCGGCGCGGTCCGGGTCGGCTTCGTGGCGCTCACCTTCGTCAGCTTCCTGGGCGTCCTGCTGTATGGGCTGCTCTGGGTCCTGATGCCCCGCGGCCGGCGTGAGGCCGAAGCACCCGGCATCGCGGCCGCCAGCCGCAGCAACAAGCGCACCAAGGCCGCCCGGACCGTGCCCGAGAAGCGCCGCGACGCCGGCGCCGTGACCGCCATGGCCGTCCTCGGCGTCGGCGTGGTGTGGGCAGCCCAGTCGTTCGGCATGGGGGTGCCGTTCAGCATGTTCTGGCCGTTGGCCTTCGCCGGGGTCGGGCTGACCCTGATCTGGAAGCAGGCCGACGCCGACCCGGCGCCGGCGAAGGACACCAGCAAGTGGGTGGCGCCGCTGGTGAGCACCCACGGTTGGACCGGGATCACCCGGATGGTGGTCGGCGGCGGCATGATCTTCACCGCTGCCTCCACGGTGGTGGCCTCCTCGGTGGGCCTGGCCCAGTTGCCGGCGCTGATGTTGCTCTCGGCGGTGATGGTGGCCGGCATCGGGCTGATCGCCGCGCCCTGGATCCACCGCTGGCGCACCGAGATGCAGGCGGCGCGCGTCGAGAAGCTGCTCAGCGATGCCCGCGCCGACATGGCCGCGCACCTTCACGACTCGGTGCTGCAGACCCTGGCGCTGATCCAACGCCAGTCCGACGACCCCAAGGCGGTCGCCAGCCTGGCCCGCCGCCAGGAACGCGAGCTGCGGGGCTGGCTCTACGACGACGTCAGTCCTGACGACGCCTACCTCTCCGCCGCCCTCAAGCGGGCCGGGCTCGAGATCGAGGATGAACGCGGCGTGCCCATCGAGGTGGTCTGCGTCGGCGATGCGGACATGACCCCCGACCTGTCGGCCCTGGTCAGCGCCGCGCGCGAGGCCATGATGAACGCCGCCAAGCATTCCGGTGCCGATAAGATCGACGTGTTCGGTGAGGTCGAGGACGCCCACGTCGAGGTGTACGTGCGCGACCGTGGCGTCGGGTTCAGCCTGGACGACGTCGCCGACGACAGGCAGGGTGTGCGGGCCTCGATCATCGGACGCGTCGAGCGTCACGGCGGCAGGGCCCGGATCACTTCAGCCCCCGGCGAAGGAACGAACATCACATTGGAGATGGACCTGTGAGCCAAGTACCAACCCCCGCCACCCCGGCCAGCGCTGCCGAGCCCCAGTGGCCGGTCCGCGTCGTCCTGGTCGACGACCACGCCATGTTCCGTGCCGGCGTGCGCCACGAACTGTCCCGCAGCGCCGGGCGCATCGAGGTGGTGGGTGAGGGTGAGGACGTCGCCACCGCTGTCGCCGCGATCCGGCAAACCGCACCGGCGGTGGTCCTGCTCGACGTGCACCTGCCCGGCGGGGGTGGCGCCGAAGTCATCCGGCAGTGCGAGAAGCTCTCCATCGAGGCAGGCGAGGAGCCCACCACCCGGGTGAAGTTCCTGGCCCTGTCGGTCTCGGACGCCGCCGAGGACGTGATCGGGGTCATCCGGGCCGGCGCCAGGGGCTACGTCACCAAGTCCATCGACTCGGCCGAACTGGTTGAGGCCGTGGGCCGGGTCGCCACCGGGGATGCGGTCTTCTCTCCCCGGCTGGCCGGGTTCGTCCTGGACGCCTTCAGCGGCGCCATCGACATTGCCAGCATCGACGAGGACCTGGACCGGCTCAGCCAACGCGAACGCGAGGTGATGAAGCTGATCGCCCGCGGCTACGCCTACAAGGAGGTCGCCCGCGAGCTGTTCATCTCGATCAAGACCGTGGAGACCCACGTGTCGAGCGTGTTGCGCAAGCTGCAGCTGTCCAACCGGCACCAGCTGACCAAGTGGGCCACCGATCGCAAGCTCGTCTGAGGGTCACGACCCGGCAGCGCCGCGGCTGCGGACGTGAAACAAGGGCTGGCGCGGTGCCAGCCCTTGCTTCGTCGGTGTTCTGTGGATAGGTGGGGAAGTGGAGGTGTCTCGCGGGTCAGACGGCGCGACGGCCGCTGCGTGAACGGATGAAGCCCCAGATGACCAGGACGATGATCGAGCCAATGATGGCGCTGATCCACGTCGAGACATTCCAGAAGCCATCATTGACGTTGACATCGAAGAGTGCCGAGGCGAGGAAGCCGCCCAGGATTGCTCCGATGATGCCGATGATGATGGTAACGAGCCATCCGCCGCCCTGCTCGCCCGGCAGGATTGCCTTTGCGATGGCTCCAGCGATAAGTCCAAGGACGATCCAACCAATAATGCTCATGTTGTTCAGCCTTGCACGAGTCGGTGCGGCCGGTGCCCTTTTCGCGCAAAACACGGCTTCCCCCGCCTGAAAGGGTGGGCTGAAATCAGCTGTTTCTCAGGTTCAAGGGATCAGAACACAGGACGCCAAGGTGCCAGGAACGACTCGGTGGCCTTCGCGAACCGGGACCGGGCCCGCCAGCGGTCGAGGTCGAGTTCCACGCAGTTGTGCAGGTCGCTCTGGAAGACCTCCTCCATCTTCTGGGCCACTTCCGGCGCCGTCCATTCGGCGTTGACCTCGTAGTTGCCGACCAGGCTCAGCCGGTCAAGGTTGGCGGTCCCGATCGTCGACCAGTGCCCGTCGATGGTGGCCGTCTTCGAGTGCACCATGGCGCCCTGGTACAGGAACAGTCGCACCCCCTTGGACAACAGTTCGTCGTAGAAGCCGCGCGAGAGCCAGTCCGCGACGACGTGGTTCGACTTGGCCGGCACGATGATGCGCACGTCGACCCCGCGGCGTGCCGCCTGGAACAGTGAGCTCATCAGGTCGTCGTCGGGAATCAGGTAGGCGTGGGTCAGCCAGATGTGGTGGTCGGCCTTGTCGATGGCCTCCAGGTACATGTTGCGGATCGGGTAGACCTGCCAGCGCGGGGTGTTGCGGTGCACCTGCATGCTGGCCTCCCAGTCGCGACCGGCGGGGGACTGCAGTTCCAGGGCGGGTTTGCTGGGCAGCAGACCAAGCGGCTTCATGTTCCAGTAGTCGACGAAGGCGTTCTCGATCTCGGCCGCCGCCGGGCCCTGGACGCGGGCGTGGGTGTCGCGCCACCGGTCGGCGTACAGGGAGCCGATGTTGTAGCCACCGATGTAGGCGTCGTCGCCGTCGACGACCAGGAGTTTGCGGTGGTTGCGTCCCATGTTGCGCGGCAACGGCAGGATGCTGCCGATCAACGGGTGGCGGCGCAGGTGGATGCTGTCGGGCAGGTCGAAGAAGCGTCGGTCGACGACCAGGTTGGCGAACACGTCGTAGGCGACGAAGACGTCCACGCCACGTGCGGCGGCGGCGACCAGGGCGTCCTTGAAGGCCTGTCCCACCTCGTCGCCCTTCCAGATGTAGGTCTCGAAGTAGACGTAGCGCTCGGCCCCCTCAATCGAGGCGAGCATGTCGGCGTAGAGGTCGCGTCCGAAGGTGTAGATGGTGACCATGTCCTCACCCAGGGGGATCGGCTTCGGCGGCACCGTCGGGAACTTGCGGATCTTGCGCTTGCGGCGGGCGATGACGTCGATCACGCTGAGGGCGACCATCAGGACCACTTGCGCTGACAGCACCGCGGTGGCGACCACGCCGGCCAGGCGCTGGCCTCGGCTGAACAGGTGGCGCAGGGACGTCCGGGGTGAGCTCATGGCCCCAGCCTATTGAACAACGTGTCTGTTCAGACGACTAGGGTGGTTCGGGCCATGACCGATCACCCTGACCTGTTCTCGTTCTTCGCTCCCGACGAACCCGCTGCGACGCCTGCTGCCCGCCGACGTCCGGACGCCGGTGACCCCGCAGCACCTCCCGCCCGACCGGCCGACCCCGCCGAGTTGTTGGCCGGACTCAACACGCCGCAGCGCGAGGCAGTCGTCCATGCCGGGTCGCCGGTGCTGGTGGTCGCGGGTGCCGGGTCGGGCAAGACCCGGGTGCTCACCCGACGCATCGCCTGGCTGGTCAGCCAGCGCAACGTGCACCCCGGATCGGTGCTGGCCATCACCTTCACGAACAAGGCTGCCGCAGAGATGCGCCACCGGGTCGCCGACCTGGTGGGCGGACGCGCCAAGCTGATGTGGGTCTCGACGTTCCACTCGGCATGCGTCCGCATCCTGCGTCAGGAGATCAGCCGGCTGGGGATGCGCAAGACCTTCTCCATCTACGACGACACCGACGCCAAGCGCCTGATGGGTTTGGTGCTCAAGGAACTCAACGTCGACCCCAAGCGGGCGCCGGTGCGTGCGGTGATGAACTGGGTCTCGTCCCAGAAGAACGAGTGCCGCGACGTCGAGACTGCCAGACAGAACGCTGGCACCGGCAACGAGGAGATCTTCGCCGAGGCCTACCGGGTCTACCAGGGCCGACTGACCGAGGCCAACGCCCTCGACTTCGACGACCTGATCATGACCACCGTCAACCTGTTCAAGGCGTTCCCCGACCTGCGCGAGCAGTACCGGCGACGGTTCCGCCACGTGCTGGTCGACGAGTACCAGGACACGAACACCGCCCAGTACCAACTCATCCAGATGCTGTGCGGGGCCTGGGAACCGGAATCGGGCCTGCTGGAGGGCACCCCCATCGTCGAGGCCCCCGAGTTGATGGTGGTCGGTGACTCCGACCAGTCGATCTATGCCTTCCGGGGCGCCACCATCCGCAACATCCTCGACTTCGACCAGGACTTCCCCGGCGCCCGCACCATCCTGCTCGAGCAGAACTACCGTTCCACCCAGAACATCCTGACCGCCGCCAACGCCGTGATCTCACGCAACTCCGGTCGTCCCGAGAAGAAGCTGTGGACCGATGCGGGTGACGGCGACCTGATCACCGGCTACGTCGCCGACACCGAACATGACGAGGCCCAGTTCGTGGCCAACGAGATCGACGCGCTGGCCGATGCCGGCACCCACAGGTACTCCGACGTGGCCGTGTTCTACCGCACCAACGCGCAGTCACGGGCCTTTGAGGACGTCTTCATCCGCACCGGCATGCCGTACAAGGTGGTCGGCGGGCTGCGCTTCTACGAGCGCAAGGAGATCCGTGATGCCATCGCCTACCTGCGCTCGATCGCCAACCCCGCCGACGAGGTGTCGGTGCGACGCATCCTCAATGTGCCCAAGCGCGGCGTTGGCGAGCGTGCGGTGGCCGCCGTCGAGCTGTTCGCCGCCGAACACCGCACCACGTTCAGTGAGGCGTTGGAACGCGCCGGTGAGGTGCCGGGTCTGGCCACCCGCTCGCGCAAGCAGATCGAGGGCTTCGCTGCCCTGATGGCCCGGCACCGGCAGCTGGTTGCCGACGGTGCCAGCGCCGACGACGTGCTGGCCTCAATCCTCAAGGAGTCGGAGTACGTCGAGGAGTTGCAGGCCTCGAGCGACCCGCAGGACGAGACCCGCATCGAGAACCTGGTCGAGTTCACCTCGATCGCCGCCGAGTTCGTCTCCCAGGCCACCACGCTCGACCTCACCCCGCCGGAGGGGGGACCCGATGGTCCCGACGACCCGGATGGGCTCGACCTGGCCGCCGGCAGCCCGGAGGCCGACCCGTCGCTGTCGGCCTTCCTGGAACGCATCGCGCTGGTGGCCGACGCCGACCAGATCCCCGACTCGGGCGACGGCACCGGGGTGGTCACCCTGATGACGCTGCACACCGCCAAGGGACTGGAATTCGACACCGTCTTCCTCAGCGGCTTCGAGGAGGGCATCTTCCCCCACCAGCGGGCACTCGCCGACGCGGCCGAGCTCTCGGAGGAACGACGACTCGCCTACGTGGGGCTCACCCGCGCCCGCAAGCGCCTCTACCTCAGCCGGGCGGCGGTTCGCTCGGCCTACGGCACCCCGTCCTACAACGCGGCCAGCCGGTTCCTCGACGAGATCCCGCCCCACCTCGTCGACTGGCGCCGCCTTGGGTCGGCGATCAGCAGTTGGGCGTCCACCTCGGCCACCCGCAACTGGCAGTCGCGCCAGTCGGTGGGTACCGAGGGTCCCTCGTTCGGATCGGGCAACGGGCGGATGCCGTCGCTGCCACAGGCGCGGGCCAGCAAACCGGTGCCGAAGCTGGACGCCGGCGACCGGGTGCTGCACACCACCTTCGGGATGGGCAGCGTGGTGGCCACCAGCGGGGTCGGCGCCGATGCGACCGCTGACGTCGACTTCGGCTCGGCGGGGGTCAAGCGCTTCCTGCTGCGGCACGCCCCGATGGAGAAGCTCTAGCCTCAGGCGACGCCGATGCTGCGCAACCAGGCCATCGGGTCGGAGGCCGAGTACACGTCGCCCGGCAGCGCGCCGGCGGGGTAGTACTCGAAGTGCAGGTGCGCCCCGTAGCTGTTGCCGGTGTTGCCGACATAGCCGATCAGCTGGCCGGCCTTGACCGGCTGCCCGGGTGAGACGGCCTTGCCGCTGAGGTGGGCGTACAGGGTGGAGCCGCCATTGGCGTGGTTCACGACCAGGTGGACACCGGCCCAGCCGCCGGCGCGGGACTGGCCCACGATGCCCGAGGATGCGGCGTAGACGGGGGTGCCGGTGGGGGCGGCGAAGTCCTGTCCGGTGTGGTAGCGCGACCACAGGCCGGTCTTGCCGAAGTAGGCACTCATCGAGTAGGTGCCCGGCTTCAGCGGCATGGCGGCGCCACCCCGGGTGATCGCCTGCAGGTCGTCGACCGTCAGCTGGTAGCCCGAGGTGTTGGTGCCGCCCTGCAGCTGCTGCAGCAGCTCCAGGGCCTTCTTCTTCTCTTCCTTGATCCGCTCGCCCTCGGCCTTGACCTTGGCGATGTCGGCGTTCATGAGCTTCTCGCGCTCGGCGGCCTCGGCGGCCGCGTTGGCGGCGGTGACATCCTTGGTGTTCTGCTGCAGGGACAGCTCACGCTGCTGGCCCTTGACGTTGGCCAGGGTCTTGTTCAACTCGGCGCGCACACTGTTGCGGTTCGGGGTGGTGCCACGCTGCCCGAACAGGCCACCGGCCCCGGTGCCGTCGGCCTTGGCCTTGGCCTCGGCGGTCAGCTGGGCCGCTTGCTGCTGCGCGTCCAGCTTCAGGTTCTGGGGCTCCGCCACGGTGTCGTCGGGGCTGTTCTGGTCCTGGACCAAGGAGGAACTGGCCTGCTGGGTCGAGGTGGACGCCGCCGCCAGGACGATGCCGCCGCCCCCCAACGCCGAGACCCCGCACACGAGGGCCCCGATGAGGGTCGTGCGCACCGTGCGGGAGGCGCTGCGGGTCTCCTGGAAGTCGGCGACGGGAGCGTCGGACTGGGACCGCGCAAATGTCCGACGAAGGGCCAGACGAGCCAAGAGGTCCTGCACGGCGCTCCTTGAGGTGTGTTCTGCAGCGGTCTGCACAATGAGGCAAACCTTAGCAATTCTCAGGAAGAACCGAAAGTCCGGGGTGGCGGGCTGCCGGCTGCCATGAAATTCTCAGCCGGGGCGTCGCGTCCGGGGTGACGCGGCCGGTCTCAGGCGACGCCGATGCTGCGCAGCCAGGACATCGGGTCGGCGGCCGAGTAGACGTCACCGGGCAGGGTGCCGGCGGGGTAGTACTCGAAGTGCAGGTGAGCCCCGAAGCTGCGGCCCTCATTGCCGACGTAGCCAATCAACTGGCCGGCCTTGACCGGCTGGCCCGCAGAGACGACCCGGCCGCTCAAGTGGGCGTACAGCGTCGAACTTCCGTTGGCGTGGTTGATGGTGACGTACTTGGAGCCGGCCCAGCCGGCGGCCGACATGTTGCCGCTGACCACGCCCGAGGCGGCAGCGTAGACAGGGGTGCCGGTGGCGGCGGGGAAGTCCTGGCCGGTGTGGTAGCGCGACCACGAGCCGGTCTTGCCGAAGTAGGCGCCCGTGGAGTAGGTGCCGGCCTTGAGCGGGAAGGCGCCCCCACCCTTGCTGATGGCCTGCAGGTCGGCGGTGGACAGGGTGAACCCGGAGTCATTGGAGGTGGTGGAGGCCGGGTCGGCAGCGGCAGCGGTGTTCTTCTGCGCCGCAGCCTGCTCCTGCAGCTTCTTGAGCAGTTCGGCAGCCTTGCGCTTCTCCTCCTTGATGCGCTCGCCCTCCGCCTTGACCTTGGAGACATCGGCATTCATGAGCTTCTCGCGCTCGGCGGCCTCGGCGGCGGCGTTGGCGGCGGTGACGTTCTTGTTGCTCTCCTGCAGGGACTGTTCACGCTGCTGGCCCTTGGCGTTGGCCAGGGTCTTGTTCAGTTCGGCACGCACGGCGTTGCGGTTGGGGGTGGTGCCGCGCTGGCCGAACAGGCCGCCGGCGCCGTCGCCCTCGGTGTCGGTCTGCTCGGTGTCGGTCTGGGCGGCCTTCTGGTTGGCGTCCAGGGTGAGGTTCTGCGGCTCCGCCTTGGAGCTGTCGGGGCTGTTGCCGTCGACCACCAGGGTGGTCTGCGACTGTTCGGTGGAGGTGGCGGCAGCGGCCACCACGATGCCGCCGGCGCCGAGCAGGCCGAGCCCGCCGACGACCAGTCCTACCAGGGCCGGACGCAGGACGGCGCGGTGACGAGGCTGGGTCTCGTCGAAGTCGCGAACGGGTGCCTGGGTGTTCGTCCGGGCGAAGGCACGGCGAATGGCCAAGCGGCTCGATGCGTCCTGCACAGGGTTTCTCCTTGGGTACGACGGTCAGGTGGGTGAACCCGACTTACTGAGGAAAGCTTAGCAATTCTCAGGAAGAACTCAAACTACCGCCTGAATCTCTCAGGAAGCAGGGCTGCACGGCGCGGACGGCGGGGGACCTGACGTGCCCGCATTGGTAGGCTCGACGTCGGTTGCAAGCCACGACGACAGGACGGAATCCAAGGGTGGATCTCTACGAGTACCAGGCCCGCGACATCTTCGAGAAGCATGGAGTGCCCGTGCTGAGAAGTCTGGTCGCCTCGACGCCAGAGGAGGCGCGCGCCGCCTACGAGCGACTGGGTTCGGCGGTGGTCGTCGTCAAGGCCCAGGTCAAGACCGGTGGCCGTGGCAAGGCCGGCGGGGTCAAGCTCGCCCGCAGCGCCGACGAGGCCGCCGAGAAGGCCGGCGAGATCCTGGGCATGGACATCAAGGGGCACACGGTGCGCACGGTGATGATCGCCGAGGGAGCCGACATTGCCGAGGAGTACTACTTCTCGTTGCTGCTGGACCGCGCCAACCGTGAGTACCTGGCCATGTGCTCGGTCGAGGGCGGCATGGACATCGAACAATTGGCCGTGGAGCGCCCCGAGGCGCTGGCCCGCATCCCCGTGGACCCTCGCCGGGGTATCGACTGGGACACCGCCGATGCCATCGTCGAGGCCGCCGGCTTCGCCCAGGAGGACCGGGCCCGCGTCGCCCGGGTCCTGGGCAGCGTCGGCCGGGTCTTCATCCAGGAGGACGCCACCCTGGTCGAGGTGAACCCCCTGGTCAAGACGAAGCAGGGCGACATCATCGCCCTCGACGGGAAGATCAGCCTCGACGACAACGCCCGGTTCCGCCACCCCGGCCACGCCGCCCTGGAGGACACCCAGGCCAACGACCCGTTGGAAGCCGCCGCGGCCGCCAAGGGACTGAACTACGTGAAGCTCGACGGTTCGGTCGGCGTCATCGGCAATGGTGCCGGTCTGGTGATGAGCACCCTGGACGTGGTGGCCAAGGCAGGGGAGGACCTGCCCGGCGCGCCGCACCCCGCGAACTTCCTCGACATCGGCGGCGGCGCCTCGGCCCAGGTGATGGCCAACGGTCTGGAGATCATCCTGTCCGACCCGCAGGTGAAGTCGGTCTTCGTGAACGTCTTCGGTGGCATCACCTCGTGCAACGAGGTCGCCTCCGGCATCGTGGCTGCCCTGCAGTCGCTGGGCGACAAGGCCGTCAAGCCATTGGTCGTCCGGTTGGACGGCAACGCGGTCGACGTGGGACGCGAGATCCTGCGCGAGTTCAACCATCCGCTGGTGACCGTGGTCGACACCATGGACGCCGCTGCCCGCACGGCCGCCCAACTGGCCGCCACCTCATCCGATTCGGAGGCCTGATCCATGTCGATCCTGCTGAACAGCAAGTCCAAGATCATCGTCCAGGGCATGACCGGCTCTGAGGGCCGCAAGCACACCCAGCGGATGATCATGTCGGGCAGCCGCATCGTCGGTGGGGTGACCCCCGGCAAGGGCGGCCAGTCGGTCCTCTTCGAGGAGGACCCGGTTCCGGTCTTCAACTCGGTCGCTGACGCCCGCGCCGCGACCGGCGCGAACGTCTCGGTCATCTTCGTGCCGGCCGCCCACACCAAGAATGCGGTGCTGGAGGCCACCCGCGCCGGCGTCGAGTTGATCGTGTGCATCACCGAGGGCGTCCCCGTCGGTGACACCGCCGAGTTCTACGCCGAGGTGGCCGAGTCCAACTCGCGCCTGATCGGCCCGAACTGCCCGGGGCTGATCTCTCCCGGACGGTCCAACGCCGGCATCATCCCGGCCAACATCTCCGGCCCCGGCCGGATCGGTCTGGTCTCGAAGTCAGGAACCCTGACCTACCAGATGATGTACGAGCTGCGGGACATCGGGTTCTCGACCGCGGTCGGCATCGGCGGCGACCCGATCGTCGGGACCACCCACATCGACTGCCTCCAGGCGTTCCAGGATGACCCGGAAACCGACGCCATCGTGATGATCGGCGAGATCGGCGGGGACGCCGAGGAGCGGGCCGCCGACTACATCCGTGAGCACGTCACCAAGCCGGTCGTCGGCTACGTCGCCGGTTTCACCGCCCCCGAGGGCAAGACCATGGGCCACGCCGGGGCCATCGTCAGCGGGTCGGCAGGCACCGCGGCCGCCAAGAAGGAGGCCCTCGAGGCCGCTGGCGTCCAGGTCGGCCGTACTCCCAGCGAGACGGCCGCCCTCATGCGCGACGTGATGCGCAGCATCGCCCACGGCTGAGCCAACAGCCAGGCGTCAACAAACAAGTACCCAGCGGCACGCGCCCTGCAGAAATGCAGGTCCTGTGCCGCTGAGTGCTTGTTTGTTCACCGGCCCTGCAGAACTCGCGGAGCGAGGACGGAGAAACTAGCGCGACTGGGTGATCCGCTGCCCGGCGCGAGCGGCCAGCAGCAGCCACGAGTCGGTGGTGAAGTCGAAGTTCTCGCGAGTGTTCGACACCAGGTAGGTCATCCGATTGCCCGAGACCACCACGGCAACCCGGAAGTACACCTTGGTGTTCGCGCCGGTGGCCTGGGTGACCAGGAAGATGCGGCCGGTGACGGGCTGACGGTTCTGCCCCGAGATGCTGAGCGTGCGGTCCTCCGAGACGGTCGCGGTCTCGCTGCGCTTCCCACAGTCGGCGATGTCGCTGCCGAGCTTGGTGGCAAAGGTCTTGGCCGCAGCGGCGTCGGCAAAGAGGAAGCGGACCTGGTCAACACCGAAGGCCTCCGGGGCGCGGTCGTCCTGGTCGAGCAAATAGGAACGCTGTTCCCGAGAGGTAGGTCCGTTCACCGAGGCCAGGGTGGCGTTCTCGCACTGGCTGCCCTTGGTGGTCACCTGTCCGACCTGGGTCGCGCTCCACAGACCCTGACCAGCGGTGATGCGTGGCAGGTCGGACTGCGCCAACCACCCGAAGATCGGGGTGGGGGGGACCACTTCGGGACGGACGGCCAGTTCGGTGGGGCACGTTCCACCGGCCGACTGGCACAGCCGCTTGGACGGCTCCAGGGCGGCGTCGGCCACCTTGGCCGGGTCGACGGCGGTCGTGTTCTGGGCGACGTCGAGCATTGAGACGGCCGTGCCGGTGCGGCTGATCACCACCGTGCGGTACTGCACGGTGGGGTCCTGGTAGGCGATGGTCAACGAGAAGGACTCATCGGCCAGACCGGCGACGCTGGCCGAACTGCTCAGCCAGGCCGGCACGTCGTCGCAGGCGCTGAGCCTGGCCAGACGCACCTGGTAGGCCTGCGTGGCCAGGGCCTCGGTGGCGTAGGCGTCAATGCGGTGCAGGGCGGCCAGTCCATTGTCCTGGCCGGAGGCGAGCACGCGCTGACGGGTGATTTGCGCGTTCGGCAGACCCTCGGGGTTGGTCATGCAGGTGACCTGGGGCGAGCTGGCCGACACCTCGCTGAGGGTCTCGGTGGTCGTCCAGGTGCCGCCCAGAGTGGCCGTCGCCTCGGCGTCGGTCAAGAGTGACGCATCGCTGACCGCCTCCGGTCCGGTGGGGGTGGCGCTGGCAGTCGAGGACTGGGTCACCGTGACCGACACGTCGGGCTTGCGGCTCTGCTGCAGTGCGAAGTAGCCGGCGGCGGCGACCAGCGCCAGCACCAGCACCCCGACCAGGATGCGCGTCGGCCACGGGTTCCGGGCGGCGTGGGTGGTCAGTTCGTCCGCGTCCTCACGGGAGTCGGTCGCACGGGAGTCGGCCGCGGAGTCGTCGGGTGAGGGCGTGTCACTGGCTGCGGCGGGCGCCGGCGGATCCGACGCCGGGGCCGGGTCACCGGCCGCGGTCAAGGCGAGGGTGCCGACGCCGGCAGGAGCCTCGAAGCTGGGGAACTCGGGAGGAGTCGTTGAGGTGGCGGCCGAGCGGCGCGGGGCCGGCCCGTCCCCGTCGGCGTCACCCACGCCCGAGCTGAAGCGCCCGCCGGGCCGCACCGGCTCGGGCGGGGTGGGCGGTGCGGGGGTGTCAGCGGAGGACGCCCCGGGGCGCATGAACGCGGCGTGGGCACCGGGGGCCGGAGCCGCTCCGCCGGACGAGGGCGGCGGCACCGGGGTGTCGGTGGCCTCGGGCGCCGCGGCGAAGCGTCCGCCCTGTCGTGACGGGGAGTCCAACTCCCCTGGGGTATCGTCGACGACGTCCGGGTCGAGTGCATCGTCCGAGGCAGCGCGCCGGGCTCGCCGGATGGCCTCGGGGCGTTCGTCGCTCACGGGAATCCTTCACGGTTGACAGCGGTGATATCAGGACGTGGAACAGTCCCAGCAGGGACCGACGTCAAGTCAGTGTGCACCACAGATCCTGCCGGGCATCCTTCAGAGTACCAAGGGGGGACCTGCCCAGCCGGGTAGGGGCAAGAGGAGGGATGGGCGTGGTCGCAGGTCGACGAGGTCGCCGGACGACCGGTCTGGATGTGGTCGTGGAGGGCCAGGGCGACGAGCACCCCACCCGTGCGGAGCCGTGGCTGCCCTGGTGGCTGGCCTCAGCGGCCGCCGCCGCGCTGAGCGTGCTGATCTCGTGGGTGGTGGTCTGTGGCCTGTTCGCGCTCGGGTGGCTGGCAACCACCGACGTCGACTTCACCAGCATCTTCACCAGCGGCACCCGCGTCTGGCTGCTCGGCTTCCTGTCCGGTGCCACCGTGGTCGGTCTGCACCTCAGCATCACCCCGCTCGGCATGACGCTGGCCAACCTGGCCCTGGCGGTCGGACTGGCAAGCTTTGCCGCGGGGCAGGCGCGACTGGCCGCCCCCGAGGAACTGAGCGGCCACCAGCGCCGCGGACTGGCGCTGCGGGTCGTCGGGGTGTTCACCCTGGTCCACACCCTGGCCGTGCTGGTGCCCAGTTTCGTGGTGGCAACCACTGAGGAGTCCGCGCGGGCCCTGGTGGGCGCCGCGGCGCTCGGCCTGGTCGCGTCGGTGGTCGCCGCCGCGCGGGTCTTCCAGTGGCGCATCATGGACGACTGGCCGCGCTGGTTGCGGCCGGTGCCGGCGGGGGTGGCGGCCAGCGTGCTGGTGATGCTCAGCACCGGTGCCGCCG
The DNA here is from genome assembly GCF_017355265.1 of Tessaracoccus sp. SD287. GTDB lineage: Bacteria > Actinomycetota > Actinomycetes > Propionibacteriales > Propionibacteriaceae > Aestuariimicrobium. The sequence goes on along the minus strand of NZ_JADIJQ010000020.1, from coordinate 7,522 downwards.
TGCTGGCACTGGGCCTCATTCAGAACCGTGACCGCATCACCGCCCTGCACGAATCCCTCGAACCGGGCACCCTGGGATCGATCCTGCTGCTGGTGCTGCAGCTGCTGTGGCTGCCCAACCTGGTGGTGTGGTGCGCCTCGTGGGCCCTGGGCGCCGGTTTCCAGTTCGGTGTCGGCTCGGTGGTCAGTCCTGCGCAGAACCAGCTGGGGATGCTGCCGGCGATCCCGGTCCTGGGCGCCATGCCCGAGTCGGGCCCCGGGTCGTCCCTGCACCTGCTGTGGCTGCTCAGCGGGCTGGTCGCCGGTGCCGTCGGTGCCCTGGTGGTGCTGCGAGCGCGTCCCCGCGCCCGCTTCGACGAGACGGCGCTGGTCGGGGGACTGGTGGGGGTGATCGCCGGTCTGGTCCTGATGGGGCTGGGGATGCTGTCCAGCGGCGACCTCGGTGTCGGCCGCCTGGTCGCACTCGGGGTGCGTCCCACCCACCTCTTCGTGATGGCACCCACCCTGCTCGGCATCGCCGGTGTCCTCACCGGCGCCGTGACGGGTGTGCTGCGTCCCCGACCCGCCGACGGGTCGGCCGAGCACCCCGTCGAGGGGCTGGTCGAGAGCACCGTCACCGTCGAGACCGAACCCCTGCCCGCGGAGGACGAACCCACCCGCGTGCGGGTGCGCGACGATCGCCAGGAGCGATGACGTCGAACCCACCCGCCGGCGGCCGGCCTGGTGCAGCGGCGCGGACGATCACGCGCGTGGGGCTCCGAACTCGTTAGGGTGGTGGGGTGACTTACCGCGTCCTCGTCCTGGTGTCGGGTTCCGGCACCCTGTTCCAGGCCCTGGCCGACCATCTGGTCGGCCGCCGTGACGTGGAACTGGTGGCGGTCGGCTCCGACCGTGAATGCGAGGGGCTCGATCGTGCTCGCGCGCTCAACCTGCCCACCTTCGCGGTGCCGCTGGCCAAGGGCGCGGACCGCTCCCAGTGGGACGCCGAGCTGACCGAACTGGTCGCCTCCTACCGCCCCGACCTGGTGGTCAGCGCCGGGTTCATGAAGCTGCTGGGGGCCCATTTCCTGGCGCGTTTCGCGGGCCGCACCATCAACACCCATCCGGCGCTGCTGCCGTCCTTTCCGGGCATGCACGGCGCCCGTGACGCCCTGGAGCACGGCGTCCGGGTCACGGGGGCCACCGTGTTCCTCGTCGACGACGGCGTCGACACCGGCCGGATCCTGGCCCAGGGGGCGGTGTCCGTCGAGGACGACGACACCGTGGAGTCCCTGCACGAGCGCATCAAGATCGTCGAACGGCGTCTGCTGGTCGAGGTTGTCGACCAGTTGGCCAGCACGCACATTGGAGAAGCACATGAGTGACGTCCAGCCCATCACCCGGGCACCCATCACCCGGGCACTGGTCTCGGTCTACGACAAGCAGGGTCTGGCCGAGTTGGGCCGGGCGCTGGCGGCGGCGGGGGTCGAGGTCGTCTCCACGGGCTCCACCGCCAAGGTGCTCGCCGAGGCCGGCGTCCCCGTCGTCCCCGTCGAGCAGGTCACGGGTTTCCCGGAATGCCTGGACGGACGGGTGAAGACCCTGCACCCCAAGATCCATGCCGGCATCCTGGCGGACCGTCGACTGCAGAGCCACCGTGATCAACTCGACGAGTTGCAGGTGGCTCCCTTCGACCTGGTGGTGTCCAACCTCTACCCCTTCACCGAGACCGTTGCCTCGGGTGCCACCCCTGATGAGTGCGTCGAGCAGATCGACATCGGTGGGCCCTCGATGGTGCGTGCCGCGGCCAAGAACCACCCCTCGGTCGCCATCGTCACCAGCCCCGACCAGTACGCCGACCTGCAGGCTGCACTGACCGCGGGCGGCTACACGCTGGCGCAACGGCAGGCGCTGGCCGCCCAGGCGTTCGTCCACACCGCCACCTACGACATTGCGGTGGCCAGCTGGATGGGATCGGTGCTCACCGACAGCTCCGGCGGTGACAACTTCCCGGCGTTCATCGGCGGCGCCTGGACCAAGCAGGGGACGCTGCGCTACGGCGAGAACTCCCACCAGCCTGCCGCCCTGTACTCCTACGCGGCAGGTCCCGCTGGCATCACCCAGGCCGAGCAGTTGCACGGCAAGGAGATGAGCTACAACAACTACACCGACGGCGAGGCGGCCTATCGGGCGGCCTATGACTTCGACGAGCCGACCGTCGCCATCATCAAGCACGCCAACCCGTGCGGCATCGCCTCGGGTCGCGACGTCGCCGAGGCCCACCGCAAGGCCCACGCCTGCGACCCGGTCTCGGCGTTCGGCGGAGTGATTGCCACCAACCGTCCCGTCAGCCTGGAGATGGCCAAGCAGGTCGCCGACATCTTCACCGAGGTGATCATCGCCCCGTCCTACGAGGACGGTGCGGTCGCCGAGCTGCAGCGCAAGAAGAACATTCGCGTCCTGGTGGCCCCGGCCTACACCCATCGCTCACGGCAGTTGCAGCCGATCTCGGGTGGGGCGTTGTTGCAGGCACCCGACCGGATCGACGCCGAAGGTGACGACCCGGCGAACTGGGTGCTTGCCACCGGCGAGGCCGCCGACGAGAACACCCTGGCCGACCTGGTCTTCGCCTGGCGCGCCTGCCGCGCGGTGAAGTCGAACGCCATCCTGCTGGCCCATGACCGCGCCTCGGTCGGGGTGGGCATGGGGCAGGTCAACCGGGTCGACTCGTGCCGCCTGGCCGTCGAACGCGCCGGGGCCCGCGCCAACGGGTCGGTGGCAGCCTCGGATGCGTTCTTCCCCTTCTCGGACGGGCCACAGATCCTGTTGCAGGCCGGCGTGCGGGCGATCGTCCAGCCCGGCGGTTCGGTGCGCGACGACGAGACCATCGAGGCTGCCAAGGCCGCCGGGGTCACCATGTACTTCACCGGCACCCGCCACTTCTTCCACTGAGAGGCACACCATGACCGCCCAGGTTCTTGACGGCAAGGCCGTCCACGCTGCGATCAAGGACGAGCTGACGGCACGGGTGCAGGCACTGGCCGAGCGTGGCGTGGTGCCGGGGCTCGCCACCGTGCTGGTCGGGGACGACCCGGCCAGCGAACGCTACGTCGCCATGAAGCACCGTGACTGCGAGCAGGTCGGTATCGCATCGCTCCGCGTCCACCTGCCGGCCCAGGCCAGCCAGGCACAACTGGACGAGGCGCTGCGGCACCTGAACGAGGACCCCGCGGTCACCGGCTACATCGTCCAGTTGCCGCTGCCCAAACACCTCGACCAGTTCGCTGCGCTGGCCGCCATCGATCCCGACAAGGACGCCGATGGGCTGCACCCGACCACGCTCGGCAAGCTGGTGCTCAACGAGCCGGCCGCGCTGCCGTGCACCCCGCGCGGCATCGTCGAACTGGTCCGCCGCCACGGCATCGACTGGAACGGTGCCGAGGTCACCGTGATCGGTCGCGGTACCACCGTCGGACGCCCCCTGGGGTTGATCCTGACCCGGCGCAGCGAGAATGCCACCGTCACCCTGTGCCACACCGGCACCCGGGACTTCGCTGCGCACACCCGCACCGCCGACATCGTGGTGGCCGCCGCCGGTGTGCCCCACATGATCACCGCCGGGGTGATCAAGCCGGGTGCTGTGCTCATCGATGTCGGTGTCAGCCGGGTCGACGGCAAGACCGTCGGCGACCTGGCCCCCGACGTCTGGGACACGGCCGGATGGGTGACCCCCAACCCGGGTGGCGTCGGCCCGATGACCCGCGCCATGCTGCTCAGCAACGTGGTGGACCGCGCCGAACACCTCGCCGGCTGAGATGGCCGCGCCCGCACAGCACACCGGGGCAGGCAGCCTGCTGGTCAAGCTCCGCAACCAGTGGACACTGTTCCTGGTGCTGCTGGCGATGGCCACGTCCTGCACCATCCTGGCCACCGGCCACTGGCGTCGAGGGGCATTCGCCTTCGGGCTGACGGTGCTGCTGGCGGGACTGTTCCGGCTGGTCCTGCCCACCCGACGGGTGGGGCTGCTGGCGGTGCGCAGCCGCTGGTTCGACACCGCGCTGCTGCTGGCGGCGGCGGCGGCCCTGCTCGCGTTGACCCTGGTGGTGCCGCCGTCGCCGCCATCGGTCGGCGGCTGAACCGTCCACCCATGACAAACGGCTCGCCCCCAAGAGGGCGAGCCGTTTGCCGGAAGGTTTGCGCCAGGCTGTCCTGGGCCAGGGCAGTGGTGACCCCAGCGGGGATCAGATCAGGCCGAGTTCCTTGACCGCGTCGCGCTCGTCGGCGAGTTCTGCGACCGAGGCATCGATCTTGGCGCGCGAGAAGTCGTTGATCTCCAGACCCTGGACGACCTCGTAGGTGCCATTGCTGACCGTGACCGGGAAGGACGAGATCAGGCCCTCCTGGACGCCGTAGGAGCCGTCGGACGGGATCGCCATCGAGACCCAGTCGCCGTCGGCGGTGCCCCTGACCCAGTCACGGGCATGCTCGATGGTGGCGTTGGCTGCCGAGGCGGCCGAGCTGAGACCGCGGGCCTCGATGATGGCGGCACCGCGCTTCGCGACGGTCGGAATGAACGTGTTCTCGATCCAGTCCTGGTCATTGATCAGTTCGGCGGCGTTCTTGCCGCCGACGCGGGTGTTGAACAGGTCGGGGTACTGGGTCGAGGAGTGGTTGCCCCAGATGGTGAGGTTGGTGATCTCGCCGACCGGGACGCCGAGCTTGTGGGCCAGCTGCGACTTGGCCCGGTTGTGGTCGAGGCGGGTCAACGCCGTGAAGCGCTCGCGGGGGATGTCGGGGGCGTTGGTCATGGCGATCAGCGCGTTGGTGTTGGCCGGGTTGCCGGTGACGACCACCTTGATGTCGTCGGCGGCCGCGTCGTTGAGCGCCTTGCCCTGCGCGGTGAAGATGGCACCGTTGGCGCTGAGCAGGTCGCCGCGCTCCATGCCGGCCTTGCGAGGCATGGCGCCGACCAGCAGCGCCAGATTGGCACCGTTGAAGATCTGGTTGGCGTCGTCGCCGATCTCGACACCGGCCAGCGTCGGGAAGGCACAGTCGTCCAACTCCATCACGACGCCCTCGAGCGCCTTGAGTGCGGGCGTGATTTCCAGCAGGCGCAGTTCCACCGGGACATCGGGGCCGAAGACGGCTCCAGAGGCGATACGGAACAGCAGGCTGTAGCCGATCTGGCCAGCGGCGCCGGTGACGGCCACCTTCACAGGAGTACTCACGGGATTCCTCTCAACATTGAGTTCGGGCCCGACAGCAGCCGGCCCCGCCTTTGCCCTGACACTATCGAACGGGTTCCGCCCTGCTCAACGTGAGCCCCGCATTGGGCGAGTGGCCCGGTGACTGCGGTCACCGGGCCACTCGACAGGACTCGGGTGGTCAGTCGACCAGGCTGCCCCAGGTCTTGGCGCCGACGATGCCGTCGGCGTAGAGGCCGGCGGACTTCTGGTAGCTGATGACCGCTGACTTGGTCAGCGGGCCGAAGTTGCCGTCGATGGTGCCGGTGTACTTGCCGTGCGCCTTGAGTTCGACCTGCAGGCCGCGGACGGAGTAGCCGCTGCTGCCCTCCTTGAGGGTGGGGACCAGCGCGGTCCAGGTCTTGTCCCCGACGATGCCGTCGGCGTAGAGGCCGCGTGACTTCTGGAAGGCGATGACCGCGCTCTTGGTCTGGGTGCCGAAGGAGCCGTCGATGGTGAGGGAGTAGCCCTTGCCGCGCAGCAGGTACTGCAGGGTGGTGACTGCCGAGCCGGTATCGCCGTAGTCCTTGGTCGGGAACGAGGTCTCCGGCACCGGGGCAGGGGTGGTTCCCTTGAGCTTGTTGTAGTAGTAGCCGATGTTGGAGTAGGAACCCATGTACTCGAAGTGCATGGTGTCGTACTTGGTGGGGTAGGTGTAGTGGCCACCCCAGTAGAAGCCGTGGTTGATCCACATCTTCACCACAGCCGGGGGGATGTTCGAGGTGAACGTCGAGGACTGGGGGTTGCTCTGCCAGTTGATGTCGATGGCCCGGCCGTAGGCATGGTTGGACGGAGTGTAGGTGCCACCGATGAAGCGGCAGTTGTAGGCACCGGTGTCGGCCGCCCGCAACGTGTACCCCATGGACTCGGTGCGGCGCATCAGTTCCTGGACGAGCGGCTGAAGTTCCTGGCGGACGACAGCCTTGGCCGAGCTCGCATAGGCGGTGGCGAGAGGAATGTTGCAGGTGATGGTGCTGCCGGAGACCTTGACGCGCGAGGAGTCGTCCCAGCCGGACGGCGTGCGGACCCAGGTCATCACCGCGGCCGGGTAGTCGCTGCGGACGTAGGCCTCGGCGAGCGAGGCGGTGCCGGCGATCAGGCCGGCAGACAGGGTGGCGACCAGGGCGACGGTGCGCACCTTCTTCAGAATGTTCATGGCGGTCTTTCTACGAGGGGGATGAGACGGTGGGGGTCCCGCCCAGGGGGCGTGCCCGGGGAGGGGGCCCGGGCACAGCAGCGGCCGGCTGGCGGGTACCGGCCGCTGCGTGGTCATCGCCGGGGGCGATGACGGTTCTGGGGCGGTCAGTCGACCAGGCTGCCCCAGGTCTTGGGCCCAGCGACTCCGTCAGCGACCAGGCCGACCGACTTCTGGTAGCTGATGACCGCTGACGTGGTCAGCGGGCCGAAGTTGCCGTCGATGGTGCCGGTGTACTTGCCGTGGGCCTTGAGCTCCACTTGCAGGGCGGTGACCGCTGACCCCGTGTTGCCCTCCTTCAGGGAGGGGACCAGTGCCCCCCAGGTCGCCGGACCGGCCACACCATCGGCCACCAGACCACGCGCGCTCTGGAACTTCTTGACGGTGCTGGTGGTGCCCGTGCCGAAGGCCCCATCGACCGTGATGCTGTAGCCCTTGGAACGCAGGAGGTACTGCAGCGTGGTGGTCGCGGACCTGTTGGTGGTACCGGCCTTCAGGGTGGGGAACGAGGTCTCCGGCGCAGGGGCAGGGGTGGTGCCGGAGTAGCGGTTGTACACGCTCCACGCCGCCCGCTTGCGGGCATCGTCGGCGTGGACCGAGGGTCGTTCGTAGTACTGCCTCACGGCGACTGCGGCGCTGTCGACGGTGGTGGTGGCCTTCAGCTTGGAGTAGGCATACGATTCCGGCCCCATGAACTCCTTCCAGACGAAGTCGAGCTGGAGTTGCAGGCTGTACCAGGGCAGGCCGCGGCTGTTGGCGTAGGCGTACAGGTCGTCACGGCGCGACCCCTCCCACTGGGCGATGCCACGGCCGGGGCCACCGCCGTACTGGACGGCCGCCGGATTGATGGGGTCGGCACCGGACTCGACGATGAAGTTGCCGATCAGACCCGCTGTCTGGGGCTGCGAAAAGCCCTTGTTGCGGAAGAAGTTCCAGGCGGTGAGATTGTTGTCGGCGGCCTGGGCCTGGACGGGATTGCTGAGGTTGAGCCCGGCAACCAGCAGCAGGGCTGAAACGATGGCCGCAATGATGCGTGGCATCGTCATGGACGTGCGCATGTGTGGTCCTTCCATGGTGGAGGTCCCCCGCGATGCAAGAAGGAAAAG
>NZ_JADIJQ010000002.1 GCF_017355265.1 Tessaracoccus sp. SD287 | reverse complement strand
GCGTGGTGATCACCCTGGTCCTCACCGGGTGCGCCGCAGGTGCCAATGAGTATGCGGGGTCTGGGTCACCGGCGGCAGGCAGGGCGCGTCCGTGACCTCGATCTGCCACGGCGAGGGGGTCTTGGTGTAGCCGGCGAACTGTGAACCGACCAGGATGTCGACCACGCCGTCGGTGATCCCGTCCTCGCGGATCTCGGCGCCCACCAGTTGCGCGGCCACCAGGCGCACGGCCGGGTCGTCCTTGCTGACCCCCACCACGGTGGTGGCCACGACCTTCTCGTCGGTGTTGTCGACCACGTCAACGATGAATCCGCGCGCCTTCATGGTGCGCGAGACGTTGGACGCGAGCCCCTGGGTGCGGCTGCCGTTGTAGATGTTCACGGTGATCTTGGTGCTCGAGAGGATGGAGCCGACCTGTTGCGGGGTGCATGACGGGACCGGCACCGGCGGTGGGGGGGCGGTGACATTGCGGTAGCCCCAGCGGGCGCCGAAGTAGAGGATCGTCAACAGCAGGAGCAGCGTGAGCGGGGTGCTCACCAACCGGGCAACGCGCTTCCACTCAACACCCTCCACAGATCGGCTCCCGTTCCGTCAGCGCAGTTCGAGCACGCGGGCGTGCATGGTCTGACGCTGCTGCAGTGCCGCCCGCAGGGCGCGGTGCAGTCCATCCTCGAGGTACAACTCACCGCGGTAGGCGACGACGTGGGCGAACAGGTCGCCGTAGAAGGTGGAGTCGTCCTCGAGGAGGGCCTCGAGGTCGAGCGTGCGCTTGGTGGTCACGAGTTCGTCGAGCCGCACCTGGTGAGGAGCGATCGCAGCCCACTGCTTTTGTACGTACCCGTGGTCGGGGTAGGGACGCGTATCGCCGACTCGCTTGAAGATCACTCTGCGAGCTTACCCAACCAACCCGTGCCGGGTCATCCGAACAGGCTGTCGTTGCCAAGGTGTGACCCTTCGCGAAGGTGACTGTGACAACCTAGGAGCCATGAGCGAGCAGCCGTCGGACGCCGTCGTCGAACAGATCACCCGCGGGTACACCTTTGAGGGGGCCTCGATCGACCTGGGTGTGCTGCTGCACGACGACCAGTCGGTGCCCAGCACGCCGGTGCCGGGGACGCGCATTCGCATCCCGTTGTCGATGCTGAACCGCCATGGTCTGGTCTGCGGCGCGACCGGCACCGGCAAGACCAAGACCCTGCAGGTGCTGGCCGAACAGATCTCGGCGGCGGGCGTCCCGGTCTTCGCCGCCGACATCAAGGGGGACCTGTCCGGGCTGGCCTCCCCCGGCGAGTCGAGCGAGAAGCTGCTTCAGCGCACCCGCTCCATTGGCCAGGACTGGCAACCACAGGCCACCCCCGTGGAGTTCTTCGCACTCGGTGGGGACGGACTCGGCGTGCCCCTGCGGGCCACCATCAGCGCCTTCGGGCCGCTGTTGTTGTCCAAGGTGATGGAGCTCAATGACACCCAGGAGTCGACGCTGAGCCTGGTCTTCCACTTCGCCGACACCACCGGGTTGCCGCTGCTCGACCTGGCCGACCTGCGGGCCGTGCTGCAGTACCTGACCAGCGACGAGGGGAAGGATGAACTCACCAACCTGGGTGGCGTCTCCAAGGCCACCGTCGGAGTGATCCTGCGCAAACTGGTCGAACTGCAGCAGCAGGGCGCCGACGAGTTCTTCGGTGAGCCCGAGTTCGACACCGCGGACCTGATGCGGGTCATCCCCGACGGCCGTGGGGTCATCTCGCTGCTGGAACTGCCGAACCTGCAGAGCCGCCCTGCCTTGTTCTCGACCTTCTTGATGTGGCTGCTTGCCGACCTCTTCAGCGAACTGCCCGAGGTCGGCGACATCGACAAACCCAAGCTGGTGTTCTTCTTCGACGAGGCCCACCTGCTGTTCAGGGACGCATCCAAGGCCTTCCTGGAGTCGATTGCTCAAACGGTGCGGCTGATCCGTTCGAAGGGGGTCGGGGTGTTCTTCGTCACCCAGTCGCCCACCGACGTGCCCGACGAGGTGCTGGCCCAACTCGGCTCGCGTGTCCAGCACCAGCTGCGGGCCCACACCCCGAAGGATGCCAAGGCGCTCAAGGCCACCGTGGCCACCTTTCCGATCAGCTCCTACGACCTGGCCGAACTGTTCCAGGGTCTGGGCACCGGTGAGGCGGTGATCACCGTGATGGACCCCGACGGCGCGCCCACTCCGGTCGCCCCGGCCCGCATCCTGGCCCCCAGGACGCTGATGGCACCCACGCCTGCCGAGGTGCTGGAGCCGGGCATCCGCGGCTCGGCGCTGATGGCCCGGTATGGGGCCGAGATTGATCGTGACTCGGCCTACGAGATGCTGACCCGCAAGCTCGAGCAGGGCGCCCGCCAGGCCGAGGCCGAGGCCTACCAGCAGGAGCAGCAGCAGGCCCAGCGACGCCCGGCACCGGCGCCGGCGCCGACCCGGTCGCGCCAGGGCCGCCCACCCCGCCCCGAGCCGTCAATGATCGAGAAGGTCGCCAACTCCACCGCCTTCAAGCAGATGGCGCGCACCGCCGGACGTGAGATCGTCCGCTCGATCTTCGGCACCGGACGCCGCCGCTAGTCGCGTGCTTCGTCCTGGCCCCTCCCAGATCCAAGGCTGTGAGGTCTGCCTCGTCCCCTGCACCAGCCACTTGCCCGTGAACGTGACCGTTGCCCCTGTCCGGGAACAGGGGCAACGGTCGTGGAGTAGAGCAAGTATCGCGAGAAGGCGATGTCTACTTCATCGTGCCCTGGCTGACCGAGCCCTGCAGCTGGCGCTGGAACAGCACGTAGACGACCAACACCGGCAGCACCGTGATCACCACGGCGGCGAACAGTGCACCGAAGTCGACGTCGTAGCCGGCCGCGGAGGCGAACCTGGCCAGCCCCTGCGACAGCACGTACTTCGACTCGTTCGTGTTCAACGCCACCGGCAGGAGGAACTGGTTCCACAGACCGAGGAAGTTGAAGATCGCGACCGAGGCCAGACCGGGCTTGGCCATCGGCAACATAATCGAGAAGAACGTGCGCCAGTCGCTGGCGCCATCGATGGCAGCCGCCTCGCTGATCTCGTAGGGCAGTGACCGGAAGAACGCATACAGGAAGAACACGGTGAACGGCAGGGCGAACGCCACGTAGACGACAATCAGGCCCGGCAACGTGTTGAGCAGCCCGAACCCCTGCAGGATGAAGAACAACGGAACGATGGCCAGGAAGACCGGCACCATCAGGCCCGCCAGCAGCGCGAAGTAGATCAAGCGTGCTCCGGGGAACCGGAATCGGGCCAGCACGTAGGCGCACATGGCACCCAGCAGCATCACCAGGAACAGTGCCGAGCCGACCACGATGACCGTGTTGAAGAAGTAGCGTCCGATGCCGGCCGTCTCCCACGCGGCGACGTAGTTGGAGACGTTGAAACTGGTCGGCAGCGAGAACGGGGAGGAGAAGATCTGGCTGGTGGTCTTGAACGAGGTCATCAGCGTCCACACCATCGGCGCGATGACGATGATCGTCCAGATCACCAGCAGGGCGTGGGCCACGGTCGCGAACGTCTTGTCCCCGGGGGTGGACGTCGGGTGCCGGGTGGCGACCTCGGCGGTGTTGAGGGTGCCGACGGAGCGGCCAGTCGTCGTGGTACTCACATCGTCACCTGGTCCTTGCCGCCGGTGAGGCGGTTCACGGTGAACACGATGGCGGCGAACACGGCCGTCAGCAGACCCATCACCACACCCATCGCGCACGCCACTCCGAACATCTGCTTGTCGAACGCCGTGGTCATCAGGTACTGGGCCATCACCAACGTCGAGTTGTCGGGGCCGCCGAACGGGTTCAGCGCCTGCATGTAGACGTAGGCGTCGATGGCCATGATTCCGAGGTAGATGTAGGCCGTCTGGACGTTCTCGCGGATCAGCGGCAGGGTGATCGTCCACGCGGTCCGGAACCGGCCGGCGCCGTCGATGCGCGCCGCCTCGTAGATCTCGGAGGGAATGCCCTTGATCGCGGCGATGAACAGGATCATGTAGAACCCGATGAATCCCCACACCACGATGAAGATCGTCACCGGCATGGCGGTGTTGACGTCACCGAGCCAGGGGAAGCTCTCGAAGCGTTCGAAACCCAGACTGGTCAGCACGCCATTGACCACACCCGCGCTGGGGTCGAAGATCTGGCCCCACATGATGCCCACCACGATGGCGGGGATGGCGTAGGGGAAGAACGAGATGACCCGGTAGAAACCGGCTCCTCGCAGACCCTTCACCTCGCCGACGCTGCGCCCGGCCACGGTGATCATCGTCGCCAGGATGAGCGAGAGCACCACGATGAGGAAGGGCAACAGGATGGCCAGCAGCACGTTGTTGCCCAGTGCCTTGAGGAACAACGGGTCCTTGGTCAACCGGACGTAGTTGTCCATGCCGACGAAGTCCATCTCACGGGAGAAGCCGCCCCAGTTGGTGAACGAGTAGCCGACGGCCTGCACGAACGGCGAGACCACGAAGATCGCGTAGAGCGCGAGGGGGAGGCCGAGGAAGACCAGGAACAGACTGACCCGGTCAAAGGAGAGATTCTTGACGCCCTTGCGGCGTGGTGGTGGAGGCTCTGCGGCCTCGACGACTTCGGGGGCGAGCGGGTTCAGCGTGGTCATCGGTGCCCTTCGCTGTCGGGGACGGCAACCGCCGTCCAAGAAGGTGTGGTGAACAGGGGATATCCCCCCGCATGTCACTGCGCGCGGGGTGGACACCCCGAAACGCCCGTCGACACTGCAGGGTTCAGCCGGGTGGACCGGCCGCACAGCGGGTCAGCGTGTCGACGGGCGTTCAACGGAGGTGAGGTTTCACCTGGCGGTCACTCGATGGTGATCTTCTTGATCGAGGAGTCGTTCTTGACCCGATCGCTGATCTGCTGCAGCCCCTTGGTCAGGGTCGCCGTGTCCGACTGCCCGGCCATGAAGCTGTTCAGCAGCACCAGCTGCTCCTTGTTCATCCCGTAGTAGAAGATGAAGCGCATCGAGAAGGTGTTGTCCCCGGCTGCGGCGAGCATCTTGCTCTGCGACTGCAGAGCGGTGGAGCCGAAGCCGTCCTCGGGAACTGTGTCCTTGACGATGGTGGGAGCCAGGCGCGTCTTGGCGAAGTTGGTGGCGGCCTCCTTCGACAACATTGCGCGCAGCACCTCCTTGCCGCCGGCACGGTTCTTGGCCTTGCTCGGGACGATGAAGCCCTCGCCAGCCTCGGCGCGGATGGCCTCGTAGCCCAACTTCGGCGAGCTTGTGACGGTGAGTTCGGGAACGCCCATCATCTTGAAGCCCTCCTTCGTCTGGGACTTCATCTCGTTCTCGATCCAGGCGCCGGACGGGTAGAGGAGCGCTTCCTGCCCGTTCGACCACTGGGCCTGGGCGGCGGTGAACTGGGTGCCATTGCCACCCGGCTTCACGTAGCCACGCTTGATGATGTTCTCCATGGCCTTGAAGACGTCCTGGATCGGCTTCTGCGACCAGGCGTTGGGCTCCAGGTTCTCCAGGGCCTTGCGGACGTCGAGGCCGCCCTCCTTGTAGGCGGAGGAGATCATCGAGGTCAGGTAGTAGGTGGCGGCTTCCTTGCCCCACAGGTACAGGAACTTGCCCTTCTCCTTCGCCTTGGCACCGAGTTCGGTGGCCTCCTCGTAGGTCTTGGGCGGGGTCCAGCCGTTCTCCTCGAACATTGAGGCGGAGTACCAGACGCCGTAGAGCGACAGGACGTAGTTGAGCACGGCGAACTTGCCGTCGTAGGTGCCGGGGCCCTTGACGCCGGCGAAGACCGTGTCCTTGATCGGCTTGCCCTCGTAGTTGTTCGCCTCGAGGATGTCGTCGAGGCTCTCGAGCTGGTCGACGATCGAGCCGAAGCCGATGAAGCCGGCGCCGGAGTTGTCGATCAGGTCGGGCGGGTTGCCACCGACGAAGCGGGGCTGCAGCTCCTGGGCGATCTGGGTGGAGGGCTTGACCTCGACAGTGACGTCGGAGAACTTCTTCTTCATCTCGCCGGCGGCGAAGTCGACGTAGTCGGTCTTGTACCCGCCGTTGAAGATGACAGCCTCGACCTTGGTGCCGGCCGCCAGGCCGAACGGGTTGTCGCTGGACGTGTCAGTGGTGCTGGCCTGGTCGGTGGGGGTGTCGCTGGATCCCCCGGCGCAAGCGGCGAGTGGCGCGATGGCTGCGGCGGCGATGGCGCCGCCCATGACTCCGCGGCGACCGATCTTGGATTGCTGCATCAGTGCTCCTGTATGCGTTCTGGATGGGGGCACCGGACCATCACCGTCGAAGGCCGTTCCCACACATGCTGTGACAGGCACAGTAGCCCCGAAACGCCGGAAACTGCAGACCCATCCCCGCCAAGCGCCGCGTTTCGTCACCAAGCCGTGACGTAGTTGCAGCAGCATTGAGCGATCGCTCACTCCGAGCGACAATTGCGAGGGCAAGGTGGCTTTGTGTTGAGCGAGCCGGGCTGCTCAGTCCTCGGCGAGGAGTTCCAGGACGCGCGGCTTCACCTGTTCGCCGAGCAGTTCGATCGAGCGCAGGGCCGCCTCGTGCGGCAGGGTGCCGTTGGAGTACTTCACGTCAATGCGTGACAGTCCCAGTTCCCTGACCACCCTGGCCATTTTGCGGGCCACCGTCTCGGGTCCACCCACGAGCAGGTTGCCCTCGGGCTGCAGCGCGGCATCGAAGGCGGCCCGGCTGTAGGCGCCCCAGCCACGCTCGGCACCCATCTTCAGCATCTGGTCGCGGTAGTGGGGGAACAACAGGTCGGCCGCCTGCTCGTCGGTCTCGGCCACCAAGCCGTGCAGGTGGGCCGCCACCGGCAGCCCCGGCCGCTCGAACTGCTGCAGCGCGCGGTGGTACAGGTCGACCAGCGGACGGAACCGTGCCGGCTCGCCGCCGATGATGGCCAGCATCACGGGCAGGCCGTACTGGGCGGCGCGCACCACCGACTGCGGGGTGCCGCCGACCCCGACCCAGGTGGTGATCGGGGTCTCGGCCGTGGGGAACACCTGCTGGTCCTCGAGCCCGGCGCGGGTCTGTCCCGACCAGGTCACCGGGTCGCCGGACAGCAGTTCGACCAGCAGGTCGAGGTGTTCGGCGAAGAGCAGTTCGTAGTCCTGCAGGTCGAACCCGAACAGCGGGAAGGACTCGATGAACGAGCCCCGCCCGGCAATGATCTCGGCGCGTCCCCCGGACAGGGCCTGCACCGTCGAGAACCGTTCGAAGACCCGGACGGGGTCGTCGGAGCTCAGCACCGTCACCGCCGACCCCAGCTTGATCCGCTCGGTGGTGCTGGCCAGGGCCGCCAGGACCACCTCGGGGGAACTGATTGCGTAGTCGACGCGATGGTGTTCGCCGACCCCGAAGAAGTCGAGACCCACCCGGTCGGCGGTCTGTCCCTCGGCGAGCACGTTGCGGACCACCTGTGCGTGTGACAGCAGGCCGCCGTCGGTTCCGCTGGTGATGTCACCGAAGGTCTCGACACCAATTTCGACGCTCATGCTGGCTGCTCCCTGTGCTGTTCCGTGGCGGATATCTAGTTGAACTAGCAACTACAGGTGGGTATTCCCGTGGCCGGCCCGGGGCGGGTCAGCCGTCGGCGCGCAGGCGTCCTGCGTACTTCTCCTTGAGCGCGTCGTTGTGGGCGTCGCCCCCGGGGACGTTGGCCGAGATGTAGACCGGGGGAGTGATGCCGCGGGCCAGCAGACGCTCGGCGATGCCCAGGGTCAGCAGCTGGGCGATGAAGGCGCCGGTGATCGAACTGATCGCACCCATGGTCATGCCGTCGGTGACCTCCAGGGTCGAGTCCCCGAAGGGGGCCAGGTTGTCGATGGTGACGTCGGCGAAGTCCTTGAGCCGCTTGCCGGTGGGGTGCTTGGGCTCGACGGCATCGGTGTGCTCCAGGCTGGTCACGACCACCAGGGGGTGCCCGGCCTGCTTGACCTGTTCGGCGACACCCACGATCGATCCGTTCACCCCGGAGTTGGAAATGATGATGAACGCGTCCCGCGGGTCGCGCGGGTGCTGGGCGAACACGTCGGCGGCCACGTTCGGGTCACGCTCCAGGCCGGCGCCGCTGAGCACCGAGGCGTCCCGGTCGCCGTACAGCACCAGGTTGCGCAGTGCCATCCGGGAGGTCGGGATGAGACCGCCTGCCCGCCCAGCGATCTCCATCGCGAAGGCCTCGGAATGTCCGGTGCCGAAGGCGGTGATGACCCCGCCATTGGCGACGGCGTCGGCCAGCAGGTCGGCCGCGCGGGCGATGGGTCCGTCGTGGGCGCTGGCGGTCAGGAGTGGCAGGCGCTGGGTGACCTGTTCGAGGAAGAGATCAGGGGTGGTGGACACGTCTTTGTTCCTTTCGGGTTGACCCGCCAGACTCTAGTAGGCATCACCACGGCGGTGACCAGCGAAGGAGGAGCAATGACGATCCCCGATGCGCGAACCGGCGACGACGGCACCCCCACCCGGCACCACGGGCGCACTGTCATCGGCGTCGACGCCGGTGGCACCGGCACCCGGGCCGTGCTGCTCGACGAGACCGGACGCGTGCTCTCACTGGCGAAGGCCGGCCCCGGCAACCCGACCTCGGCAGGTCTCGAGCTGGCGGTGGCCAACAATGTGTCGGCCTGCGTCCAGGCGCTGCTGGGGGCGCCCGATCCGGTCGAGCCACCGAGTGTGCTGGCGCTGTGCATGGCGGGTGTGCTCGCGGTCGGCGGTCGCGTCCCCGAGATCGACGTTGCCCTGGCCGCTGCCGGGCTGGGGGGCCGCACCGCCTTCAGGGGCGATGTGCTGGGCGCCTACTTCTCGGCCACCGCCGAGGCAGACGGGGCCGTGCTGATCGTCGGCACCGGCGCCACCGGCGCCCGCATCAAGGACGGGGAGTTCGCCGCCATGTCCGACGGCCTGGGGTGGTTGATCGGCGACGAGGGCTCCGGCTTCTGGATCGGCCAACAGGTCGTCCGTGCCGTGTGTCGAGCGCTTGACCACCGAGGCCCGGACACCGCACTGGTTGACGCCCTGATGGGCATCATCGACGTCACCCCCGGCCTGGTGCAGGGCTGGCGCGACGAGCGGCTCATGCACATTCTCACCTGGGCCTACGGTGGTCGTCCGGTCGAACTGGCGGCTGCCGGCAGGCTGGTCTCCGAGGTCGGCGACGACCCCGTCGCCCAGGGCATCATCGCCCGGGCCGCCGAGTACCTGGTCGCCAATGTCGCCTCGGTGATGGGCCAGCACACCGATGGCCCCGTCGTGCTCGGCGGCAGCGTGGTCGACCCGTCCTCGCCGGTCGGCCGACTGGTCGCCGCAGAACTCGGCGACCGGGTGCTGCACGCCAAGGACGGTGTCGCCGGTGCCGGGCTGATCGCCCTGCGCGAACTCGGGGTGCCAGCCGACGCCGACGTCCTGACCCGCATCACCGCCGGACTGGCCGCGTTGCGACACTGAACGATGTCACCGACGGTGGTCAATCTCACATCTGGAAATTGTCACCGGGTGAGAATGTCCATGGCCATGGACGCCGATCCGACGTAGCGTCAAGGCATCGCTTCGCCAAGGACGGTGCAAGGACGCGCCCTCCTTGCCAACCCAGGAGGACGCATGCGCGCGGTACAGGTCGTGGGATACCACCAGAACCTCGAAATGAAGGACATTCCGGAGCCCGAACTACAAGGCCCGCTCGACGTGATCATCAAGATCGGTGCCGCAGGCGTCTGCCGCACCGACCTGCACATCCTCGAAGAACAGTGGGCACCCAAGACCGGCGTCGCGCTGCCCTACACCATCGGCCACGAGAACGCCGGCTGGGTGCACAAGATCGGTGAGGCCGTCACCAACGTCAAGGTCGGCGACAAGGTGATCCTGCACCCGCTGCTCACGTGCGGCCAATGCCGCGCGTGTCGTCTCGGCGACGACGTGCACTGCGAGTTGCAGCAGTTCCCGGGCATCGACACCGACGGCGGCTACGCCGAGTACCTGCGCACCTCGTCGCGGTGCTGCGTGAAGCTGGACGATTCCCTGGAACCCGCCGACGTGGCAGCGCTGGCTGATGCCGGCCTGACCGCCCAGCATGCCGCCGCCAAGGCCTCGAAGCTGCTGCGCCCCGGCGACTTCTGCCTGATCGTCGGTGCCGGCGGCCTCGGTCACATCGGCATCCAGGTCATGAAGGCGAT
The DNA here is from genome assembly GCF_017355265.1 of Tessaracoccus sp. SD287. GTDB lineage: Bacteria > Actinomycetota > Actinomycetes > Propionibacteriales > Propionibacteriaceae > Aestuariimicrobium. The sequence goes on along the minus strand of NZ_JADIJQ010000002.1, from coordinate 148,923 downwards.
GAGCAGCGCCACCCTGGTCGTCCTGGACCGCAACCCCGAGGCGTTGACGCTGGCCACTGAACTGGGGGCCGACCACGCCATCCTGGCCGATGGAAGCCACGTCGACAAGGTCAAGGAGCTCACCGGTGGTCATGGGGCCCAGGCCGTCCTGGACTTCGTGGGCGAGGGCGGTGCTACCGCCGAGAACGTCTCGATGTTGCGGCGGGCCGGTTTCTACTACGTCATTGGCTACGGCGAGAACATCAACGTGCCGACCATTGACATCATCTCGACCGAGATCAGCTTCATCGGCAACCTGGTCGGTTCCTACTCCGACCTGCAGGACCTGATGGCGCTGGCGGCCCAGGGCAAGGTGAAGCTGCACACCCAGAAGTACTCCCTGGACGAGTTCCAGCAGGCCATCGACGACCTGGATGCCGGCAACGTGCGGGGGCGGGCGATCCTGATTCCCTGAACCCGAACGCTTTGCGCGGCCCGTCCCGGCGCCCCCCCACGGGCTCCGGGACGGGCTGTGCCCGGGAACGGTGGTCGACGACCACCACCCGCGGGGGTGGCCTCCTGCGCTCGACAGTCCCTGAACCTGCCCTGAACTGCCCGCGGGCGGGGGGTCGGGCTGGCAGGCTGGAAGGGTTCAGGGGCGCAGGCCCCGCCCTCACGAAGGAGTCACCAGTGGGACTGTTCGACAAGCAGAAGAAGTCCGAGTCCGCCGGCGCGTTGTCAGACGACGTGGTCACCAAGCTGGTGTCGCAACTGATGGCGGCCGGTATCGACGGTGTGGGTCCGCTCAAGTCGGCCCAGGCCGTCGCCGACAAGGCCCGGGCGAAGGCCGCCGGGAACACCGAGGCTGCCATCAAGGACGTCGTGGGTGACCACGTCAAGGCCGCCACCGCCGGGGGCTTCGTCACGGGTCTGGGCGGATTCTTCACCCTGCCCGTCGCGTTGCCGGCCAACCTGATCGAGTTCTACGTGCTCGCCACCCGGATGTCTGCCGCCGTCGCCCACCTTCGCGGATACGACCTGGCCCGTCCCGAGGTGCGCGCCGCCGTGCTGCTGGTGCTGACCGGAGCCAAGGCCGAGGAGGTGCTGCGCAAGGTCGGGATGGGTGGTGCGTTGGGTGGCTCGATCACGCAGGTGGCGCTCGGCAAGCTGCCCGCCGCCGCGCTGATGGTGATCAACAAGGGCGTCGGTTTCCAGATCGCCAAGTCGACCACCACCAAGCTGCTGCCCAAGCTCGGCAAGGGCATTCCGGTCGCCGGTGGTCTGGTCGGGGGCAGCCTGGACGCGTGGATGATGAACCGCATCGCCAGCCATGCCCGCAAGGAGTTCCCGAAGATCTGAGATGGGTGACACACCGGGGCGAAAGACTCGCGAAGAATGGCCTGCAGCCCTACCGCGACTGGCGTGATGGTGCTAGTCCGGAGGTGACGATCATCGTCGATTCGTCGTCCTCTGGAAGGGAGACGACCATGTTGCGTCCGGTGGACCGCCCTGTGGCCGCGGCCCGGAAGAAGTACCTGTTGATGGCAGATGCCTTCGTGATCTCGGGGGCGCTGTTCATGGTGTCGATGGGGGGCCTGGGACTGGTGTTCCGGGAGCCGTCGACTGCTTCGGAACTGCTGAGCCAGCTCGCGCTGATGCTCTCGCTCGCGAGCGGCCCGTTGGCCGCCTGGGTCCTGCACGGCAACCGGGTGAGGTGGGTGACCATCGCCGGCGTGGTGCTGGGTCTGGTGCTGGGTCCTGTCGTGGTGGGCCTCGGGTTCGGTGCGGTCTTCGTGGTCGCACGGTTCCTGGTCGATCCGGTGATCCGCTCGCTGTTCGATGGGCTTCCGGAGGGTCCGTGGGGGCTGGTGGCGTTGGGGGCTCTGGCCACGGTCGCCTTCCTCGGCTCGTCGCTGTTCGCGGCCGCACGTGACCTCGGCAGCCGATCGACGCCGCCTCGACGACGTCTTGGCGTGATCCGTCTGGGGCTGACGCTGCTCATCGTGGTCGTGATCGTCGCCTCGGTCGTGGTGGGCGGCGAGGGGGCCGAGGTGGGGATGTTCATGGTGCCGTTGGCCGCCGGTGGTGCCGCCACCGCCTGGGCGATCGCCTGGTTGGAGGGCAGGCAGGCGCGCACCTGACAGACTGGGCACATGCCTGTGCTCTTCGTTGACCTGGACGGAACCCTGGCCGACCGCGACGCCGCCGTGGCCCGCTGGGCGGCCGAGATCGTCGCCGACCGCGGACTGCCGGCGTCCCTCGTTGATGCCGTGATCGCCGCCGATGGACGGGGGCTGCGTCCCAAGCCACAGGTGGCAGCAGACCTCGTCGGGCTGCTCGGACTGTCGGACCAGGAGTCGAGGACCATCATCGAGGACCTGCGCGCCGGGGTGGTGCGACACGTCGCGCTGGTGTCGGATGCCGAGCCGGCCCTGGCCCGGGCACGGAAGGCGGGATGGACGATCATCATCGTCACCAATGGCGCGACCCACCAGCAGCAGGCCAAGCTGGACAAGCTCGGTGTGGCCCCCATGGTCGATGGCTGCGTGATCTCCGAGGCCTGTGGGGTCGAGAAACCCGACCCGGAGATCTTCCGCCTCGCCCTGTCGACGGTGCCGGGCACCGACAGTCTGGGTGCGTGGCACATCGGGGACTCTGCCGAGGCCGACATCCAGGGTGCCCACGACTTCGGCATTCGCTCGGTTTACCTGCGACACGGCCGCGACTGGACGCCGGGCATCGCGGCACCCACGGCCTTCGCCGACAGCTTCGGCGAGGCCGTCGACGTGGTGCTCGCCAGCACTGACCTTCCGTCGGGGTCCTGAACTGGGCATGTCGGCCCTGGCCCGGGGTGCCAGCAGGCGTGTGTACCTGGGTACTGGTCACCACCTGGATCGGTACCTGCGGCCCCTGTGGTCGCTCCACGTGTCGCCATAGCGTCGATGGCAGACGAAAGGAGCGCACATGATTACCGCTCAATCCCTGACGAAGCGCTACGGCGACACGGTCGCCGTGCACGGTCTTGACTTCACCATCGAAGCAGGCAAGGTCACCGGTTTCCTCGGACCCAATGGGGCCGGAAAGTCGACCACCATGCGGATGATGGTGGGTCTTGACACACCCTCGGCCGGCATCGTGACGATCAATGGGTGCAGGTACCGCGACATGTCGGCACCGCTGCGTGAGGTCGGCGCCCTGCTCGACGCGCGGGCGGCCCACCAGGGGCGAACGGCCTACAAGCACTTGCTGGCCATCGCGGCCACTCATCGGATCAGCCCCGGCCGGGTTCACGAGGTCATCGAACTGGCCGGCCTGGCATCGGTCGCCGACAAGCGGGTGGGTGGGTTCTCGCTGGGCATGGGGCAGCGGCTGGGCATAGCCTCCGCGCTGCTCGGTGACCCCGGCACGATCATCCTCGATGAACCCGTCAACGGGCTCGACCCGGAGGGAATCCTCTGGATCCGGGCACTGCTGCGTCAGTTGGCGCAGGACGGGCGCACGGTGCTGCTGAGCTCACACCTGATGAGCGAGATGACCCAGACCGCTGACCACCTGATCGTCATGGGGCGCGGGTCGATCCTCGCCGATGGCCCCATCCGTGAGGTCATCGACGGTGTAACCCATGCCATCGTCCGAGTTCGGACACGCCAGGTCGACCGGTTCGTCGCGGCCATCTCGGCGCCGGGGGTCACGGTCACGACCGCCTCCGACGGGGCGATCGAGGTTGCCGGAAGGACGGCAGAACAGGTGGCCGACGCGGCTGCTGCCTCGGGAGTCGTCCTGCATGAAGTCGTCACGGTGGAGGGCTCCCTCGAGGACGCCTACCTGGCACTGACGGCGGGAGCGATTGAGTACCGCTCGGCCACCACCTCAGGAATCGGAGCACACGCATGACCAGCATCGTCGTCCATCCGGACAACTCGACCCGGCCCGAACGCTCGGGCGACGGCATCGAACGGGTGCGCTTCAGCGACCTGCTGCGCTCGGAGTGGATCAAGTTCACCAGCCTGCCCTCGATGCTTGTCGGTCTCGCCGGCATCGTCGCCATCGGCGTCGGCAGTGCCTTGTTCCTGGCCGTGACCCTGGCCTCCTCCGGTCCGCCCTCCACGCCCAACCTCGACACGACCATCTTCGAGATCACGATGGGCACCGTGATCCTCGGTCAGATCATTGCTGGCATCCTCGGCGTGATGTCAGTGGGCGGGGAGTACTCCTCGGGCACGATTCAGTCGACCCTCATGGCCGAGCCGACTCGGGTGCGAAGCCTGCTGGCGAAAGCCGTGATGCAGTTCGTGATCCTGACGGCGACCGGGCTGATCACTGTCCTGGGCGCCTGGGCCGTCAGCTACTCGAGCTACGCCGAGTTCGGCCTGGCCGCACCCCTGGACGCCCCCGGTGTCGCCTTCGCGCTCCTCAGCGCCGCCTGCTACCTCGGAATGTGCGCCATCTTTGGGGTGGGCATCACCGCGCTGGTCCGTTCGACGACCACAGGAGCCATCGGTGTCTTCGTCGTGACGCTGCTCGGTCCCGTGCTGAGCGCAGTGCTGCCGCAGGGTCTCATCGCGCAGGTCGTGCGCATGTTCTTCCTCGGCACCATGGGTGACGCCATGCGCCGTATCCTTCCCGAGGGGCCCTTCCTGGACGTGTCGAGCGGACACATCAGTCCCCTGGCTGCGTGGGCACTGGCTGGGGCATGGGCGCTGGTCGCCCTGGTCGCGGGAACGATCGCACTGCGGAAGAGGGACGCTTGATGGACTCTGCGCCGGACCACGCCGTCCGGGATGCGCGGTGGGGCACCGGAGTCGCGGTGCCCCGCCGTGGCGCGCCCGATGGGCCGGGCCGACCCACCAGGGACGGCCTCGGCATGGATGCTGTGGCCATCGGTGGTTACCTGGTCCTCGCCGTGGGATTCGGCTACCTCTCGCTCGAACCACCACACGACAGTCCGTTCTGGGTGATGGTGCTGCTGCTGGGCGGCGGCATGGGAAGCCTCCTCGTTCGTCGGCGGTGGCCCAGGATCGCCTTCGCCGCTGCGCTCGCGCTGATGCTGATGTCGTTCGTGGCCGGCACCGCCGCCGAGGCGATCCTGGTGGTCATGTCCCTGCTCACGGCTGGCATCTTCCACAGCGCCCGGGCGGCGTGGCTGTGGTTGGCAGCCACTGTGCTGGCCGCAGCCGCCGGTGCCGCCATCATGAGCCACCGCATCCGTTTCGGACCGGCGCTGTGGGGCACCATCCTCCCGTCCCCGACCCGGGACCCGGTCGAGGGCTGGGTGAACGTCTTTGTGCTCAGCAGTGCGACGGCCGTCATCGTCACGCTGCTCGGGCTCAACATCGGTCACCGCCGACGCCACCTGGCCGCCCTGGTGGAGCGCTCGGAGCAGATGAAGCGTGAGCGCGACCAGCAGGCCAGCATCGCCAGTGCCCGCGAGCGTGAGCGCATCTCGCGGGAGATGCACGACGTGATCGCCCACAGTCTGGCCGTCATGATCGCGATGGCCGATGGCGCCGAGGCGATGGCCGTGCGTCGACCCCAGGAGTCGCGAGAGGCGATCGGCCGGGTCGCCGAAACGGGCCGACGCACCCTGGACGAGGTCCGGCGACTGCTCAGGACCGTGCGCGAGGAGGACGGCTCCCTGCTGCCCGGGCAGGATCCCCAGCCTGGTATCACGCAGGTACCGGCGCTCGTCGAGCAGTTCCGGGCGTCGGGTCTGCAGGTGCGTCTGGAACTGAGCGGATCGGTCCGCGATGACGCGGTGCTGGGATTGACCGTCTTCCGCATCGTCCAGGAGTCGCTGACCAATGTGTTGCGCCACGCGCGCGGGGTGCGTGACGTCCTGGTGCGCCTGGACCTGGCCGACGAGGAGGTCACGATCCTGGTGGAGGACACCTCCGATCCTGCTGCCCCATCGACCGACCCGGGCCGCGGTCTGGTCGGTGTCCGCGAACGGGCCGCAATCTACGATGGGTCGGTGCAGACCGGCCCCCGTGATGGCGGCGGGTGGCGGGTGTTCGTGCGGCTACCCCTTGAGGAGCGATGAGAGTGTCAGGACGAATTCGTGTGCTGCTGGTCGATGACCAGGAACTGATCCGGTACGGATTGCGCCTGGTGCTGGAGGCCGAGGACGACATCGTCGTCGTCGGCGAGGCCGCCGACGGGGAGGAAGCCGTCCGAGCGGCAGCGAGACTGACAGCCGATGTGGTGCTGATGGACGTCCGGATGCCGGGAATGGGTGGCATTGAGGCGACCCGGCGGATCACGGCCGGGCTGCCGGACACGCGAGTGCTCGTCATCACCACCTACGACCGCGACGAGTTCGCCTTCGGCGCGCTGCGGGCGGGGGCGGCTGGCTTCCTGCTCAAGAACGCCCAGCCAGCAGAACTGGTCGCGGCAATCCGCACCGTCATGTCTGGCGATGCGGTGGTCTCGCCGCGCATCACCACGAAGCTGATTGAACTCGCCGTTCCTCACCTGGCGGGTGCGCAGACCGGCGACGCCGACGAGGAGTTGGCCGTCTTGTCCGATCGCGAGCGGGATGTCTTCCTGCAGGTGGCCCGTGGTCTCACCAACACCGAGATCGCGCACACGCTGCACCTCAGCGAATCCACCGTGAAGGCGCACTTTGGTCGGATCCTGACAAAGCTGGGTCTGTCGAGCCGTGTCCAGACAGTGATTTTGGCCTATGAACTCGGGGTGGTGGGACGCGGCTCCAGCCAGAACTGAGCGCCGGCGCCCGCGGTGGGACGAGTCAGCGCCCCAGCACCTCGGCTGCCACCAGCGGCACATTGGTGATCAGCGCGTCGGCGCCCTGGTCGACCAGGCGGCGCATCACCTCGGGGTCGTCGATCGTCCACGGATGCACCGCGACCTCGGACTCGTGCGCCCGCTGGATCTCGTCGACGGCCAGGCTTCCCCAGAACGGATGCAGGGCAGTGGCACCGAAGGAGCGCGCGTAGTCCCAGGCACGGACCATCCGCTCCACGAACAGCACCCCCAGCGGTGCCTCGGTGCCCAGGTCGGCCAGGGTTGCCAGCGAGCGGTGGTTGAACGAGGAGTAGACGATGCGTTCGCGGGCCAGCCCCTTCAGGCGGGAGGCGCCCAGGACGGCCTCGGCGGCGGCCTCCATGCCCGGGTAGTCGACCAACGTGTTCTTCAGTTCGACATTGACGCGCAGGTCGGTGTCGGCGACCAGGTCGTAGACCTCGGCCAGCGTCGGAATGCGGCTGGCGAAGCCGTCCATGCCGTTGGCGAAGGTGAAGGCGCGCAACTGGTCCAGGGTCATCGTCTCGATGGCTCCCGAGCTTGTGCTGGTGCGGTCGATCGTCTCGTCGTGGCAGACCACGACCACCCCGTCGGCGGTCAGCTGGACGTCGAGTTCAATCCCGTCAGCCCCTTGTTCGATGGCGAGCTCGAAGGCCTCCAGGGAGTTCTCGGGGGCTTCGGCCGACGATCCACGGTGGGCCCAGATCTGCGTCATGACGGTTAGGTTACCCCCCGGCCCGCGCCAACCCGAACTGCGCGACTAGGCTGTCGCCAACCCATCCAGATGCCGACGCGGGCACTGGTCCAAGGAGGTTCAGATGTCAGATTCACCGCTGGTCATCGCCGTCGACTCATCGACCACCAGCACCAAGGCCATCATCGTTGATGCCACGGGTGCGGTGCTCGCCGAGGGACGTGCCGAGGTGCCCATGAGCACCCCCAAGGTCGACTTCTACGAGCAGGACCCCCGCGAGTGGTGGCGCACCACCAACGGCGCCATTAGCCAGGCGGTGTCCAACCTGTCCGGCAGCAACCGGGCCCGGATCAGCCACATCTCGTGCACCATCCAGCGCCAGTCGTTCGCGCTGGTCGACGACTCCGGACAGCCACTGCGTCCAGGAATCCTCTGGCTGGACGGCCGCGCCGCCGAACAGGTGCGCCGACTCGGTTCGGAGGAACTGCACGTGCTGTCCGGCTTCCAGCCCGACGTCACCCCGTCCTTCTACAAGATGGCCTGGCTGCGTGACCACGAGCCCGAGATGATGGACCGCGCCGCCAAGGTCGTCGGTGTCCACGCCTATCTGGTCTACGCGATGACCGGAAAGTGGATCGATTCCCGCGGCGCCGCCGACAGCCTGGGCCTGTTCGACATGTCCAAGCAGGAGTTCTCGGACGAGTTGCTCGACCTGGTCGGGCTCCGTCGGGAACAGTTGCCCGAACTGGTGGACCCCATCAGCGAGATCGACATCGTGCTGCCGTCGGTCAGCAAGGGCTGGGGCCTGTCCCAGGAGGTCACCCTGGTGGCGTCCTGTGGCGACGGCCAGGCAGCAGCCCTCGGAGCCGGGGCCATCGGCACCGACGAGGCCTACCTGAACATGGGCACCGCGCTGGTCGCCGGCGTCCACTCGCCGACCTACGAGCACGCAGGGGTCTTCCGCACCGACGCTGCCGGGCTCCCCGGACAGTACGTGCTGGAGATCGTGCAGAACTCCGGCGCCTACCTGGCCGGCTGGTTCCGCTCGGAACTCGGGGATCCCACGCTGCAGGGCAAGCCTGACCCGGCGCTGGAGGCCGCCGCGGCAGCGGTCCCCGCCGGCTGTGGTGGTCTGGTCACCCTTCCGTACTGGAATGCGGTGCAGTCTCCCCACTGGGACCCCATCGCCAAGGGCGCGGTCATTGGTCTGGCCGGTGCGCACAATCGTGGCGTGATGTACCGCTCGGTGCTGGAAGGCATCAGTATCGAGATGGCCAGCAACCTCAAGGGGCTGCAGCAGACCACGGGTGTGCCATTGACCACCATCCGGGTGGTCGGCGGCGGGCAGCGTTCCCCGCTGTGGCGCCAGATCATGACCGATGCCTGCGGGGTGGGCCTGACCGAGGTCAACCAAGAGGAGGTCTCGGCCATGGGCGCCGCGGTGATGGCGATGTCGGCCGCCGGGGCGCACTCGTCCACGGAGGAGGCAGCCAAGGCGATGGCCTCACTGGGTTCGACCAGCGAGCCCAACATGGAGGTCCACGAGCGCTACAACGAGCTCGGTGCCATCCAGGCGCAGGTCTACCCGGCAATGAAGGACATCTTCGAGGCGCAATACGCGTTCTCCAAGAAGTACCCGATCAACGACTGATCCGGACCGCATTTGCCCGCGTTGCAGCGATTTACCCTTGGTGCAGCCCGGGTAAATGCGTGCAGCCCGGGTAGATCGGCGAGACCCGGGTAGACCGGTGCAGGCCGGGTAGATCGGTGCAGCACGGGTGCCGGCGCGGAGTCAGGCGACACCCTGGTCGAGGCCTCGGAGGGTGTCGCGCCAGCCGATCTCGTAGGGCTCCGCGTTCGACTCGTCGGTGGGGTGGTGGATGCTCACGTCAGTGCCGCCCTCGGCCTCGATGAAGGTCACCGTCACGGTGTCGGTCTCGGCGGTCTCGATGCCGTCCTCGATCCATCGCCAGGTGAAGACCAGGCGTTCGTTCTCGACGACCTCCAGGTATTCACCGGTGACACCGAAGTCGGGGTTCTCGAAGCGGTAGTGGCCACCGACCCGGGCATCGGCGGCAATCCGGGTGGTGGGAACCGTATGCCACCACCAGGCCATCAGTCGCTCGGGATCGGTCCAGGCCTGCCACGCCCTTTCGCGGGGGACGTCGACGTGGCGGGTCAGGTCAAGGGTGGTGGTCATGCCGGCTCCTGGGTGGGGTGTTGGCTGGTGGTCGCCGCTGGGTGCATTGTGCTCACATTGTGCGTGATCACCGCCGATCTGGAGGCGATTCAGCGCCTCGGCGCAAACCTCTCCAGCATTGACAGGGGTGTGTTCTCGGTGGGCCGACGCACGAGGATGCGCTGATCTACCCGGGCTGCGCTGATCTACCCGGGCTGCGTTGATCTACCCGGGCTGCATCTCGGGTAAACCGGTGCAAGCCGGGTAAACCGGTGCACGCCGGGTGGATCGCCGCCAGCCGGGAAGACCGGGGCAGCAGGGCAGACGTTCGGCCCCAGCGCACACGCCATCGCGGGGCCAGCGGGGTGCTTGCGGCGTGACCGCGGCGCTCAGTGGCTCAGGGTCCTGGTCGACTCACCCGGTGGTGCGAGCCAGCGGTCCACCCACTGGGGCACCACCTGGGTCGCCGGGCCGAGGTGCACCTCGTCGTAGCGGACCCAGCCGTCCTGCTCCTCCAGGTTCAGCAGTACGGTGCGGGCCCCGGCGGCCCGGGCGAGCGCGGCCAGCCCGGCGGCGGGATAGACAACCCCGGACGTGCCGACCACCACGAACACATCGCAGCCGTCGACGACCTGCTCGATCTGGTCCAGGTGGTAGGGGATCTCACCGAACCAGACCACATCAGGACGAAGGGCGCGCTGGTCGCAGGTGGGGCAGGCGGGTCGATCGGCGAGGGGTCCGGTCCACCGGGTGCGGGCGCCGCATTGGGAGCACAGCGCGTTGAGGAGTTCGCCGTGCATGTGCACCACCCGGACCGACCCGGCCCGCTCATGCAGGTCGTCAATGTTCTGGGTGATCAGGGTGAAGCTGCCGCCGCGATCGACGACCGCCGCTTCCAGCCGGGCCAGGGCATGGTGGGCCGCGTTGGGGGCGACGGTCTGCGCCTGGGCCCGGCGGCTGTCGTAGAACGCGTGGACCAGGGCGGGATTCCGGGCGAAGCCGTCGGGGGTGGCCACGTCCTCGATGGCGTGGTTCTCCCACAGGCCGTCGCTGGCCCGGAACGTGGCCAGTCCCGATTCGGCCGAGATCCCGGCACCGGTGAGGACGACGACGTGGGTCATGCCTCGAAGCTACCGGCCGGGGCGCCATCCTTTGCCCGTCGGGACAGTTCCTCGTGCAGGACGCTGGGGTGGAACCGTCCGACCCGTCGCTTGACGATCACGAATGCCACCAGCAACACGACCAGGTAGGGCAGCCCGGCCTGCAGGGCGATCGACAAGCTCGGGATGAATCCGAGGGCGACGAAGACACCGAGACAGACCACCAGCACCACGGTCGCAGTCACCGGGCCGCCCCACAACTTCTTGGGAGCCAACGGCAACCCCAACCCGGCGCGGGTCCGGCGGAACTGGATGTAGGTGGCGGTGATCAGCGTCCAGGTGGTCAGCAGCCCGAAGATGAGGACGCCGAAGAGCAACTGGAAGGCGGTGTCGGGAAATGCCATGGCCAGCACCGAGGCCAGCACCATGCCGACGCTGGCGAGCAGCACCGCCGTCCGCGGGGCGCCGTGGGGTGAGGTCCACGTGAGGAAGCGCGGCGCCATCCGGTCGGCCGACAGTGAGTAGAGCATGCGTGAGGACGAGAACAGGCACCCGTTGGCGGCCGACAGGGCGGCGGTGATCAGCACGAAGTTCATCAGCCCCGCCGCGGCCGGCACGTGGGCCATCTCCAGGGCGCTGACGAAGGGGCTCTCCAGCACACCGCCGGAACCCGACGCGCTGACCGTCCAGGGCCGCAGGGTCACCACCACCGCGATCGCCAGCACGTAGAACAGCACCAGCCGGATGATCATGGCCTTCGCAGCCCGCGGCACGTCACGTGACGGGTTCTCGCTCTCGGCGGCGGCCACCGACACGTTCTCGACGCCACCGAAGCTGAAGATGGCCATCACCGCGGCGACCAGGATGCCGCCAACCCCCGCCGGGGCGAACCCGCCGTGGGCGGTCAGGTTTGCCACACCAACCGCCGGCTGGGTGGGTAGGCCCACGAAGATCAACAGGGCGCCCAGGGTGATGAAGATGACCACCATGGCAACCTTGATGATGCTGAACCAGTACTCGCTGGTGCCGTAGGCCTTCACCGTGGCCAGATTGATGGCGACAATCATCAGCGAGGCGAGCACGGTGCCCACCCCGACTGACAAGTCGGGCCACCAGTAGGCCAGGTAGTTCCCGGTGGCGACCACCTCGGCGCCGACCGCGATGCACATGGTGACCGCCACGTTCCAGCGGGTCAGCCACCCCCCGAGCGGGCCCAGATAGGCATGGGCGGCGGCCCCGAAGCCGCCGGGCACGGGATGGATGACGGTCATCTCGGCCAGGCACCACACGATCACCAGCGCCAGCACCCCGGTCAGGGAGTAGGACACGATGGTGGCCGGGCCGGCCTCGGCGATCATCGCCCCGGAACCCAGGAAAAGGCCCGTGCCCAGTGCCCCGGACAGGCCGATCATGGCGACCTGACGGCTGGTCAGGCCGCGGGCGAGCCCACCGGGCTCGCGATCAGCCGACCCGGTTGCCGGGGTCTGGGGAAGGTCGACCTGAGGTTCTGGCACGAGGCAGAAGTCTACGTGGCCTCGGCGGGGCCCGGGCAGGTGGGGTTGTCTCGACAACGCCCGACAATAGGTGGTGGCACGCAGGCAGCGTCGCCTAGATTGACGCCATGACCATCCGGACGATCACCCCCGCTGAGCAGCGCAGGTTGCGCACCCTCAATCTCGCCGCCGCCGCGTTGCACCTGGCCCAGGCGGTGGCTGTCGTCGTCCTGGCCACCGACTTCTCCCTGCCGATCACCGCCTCCTACCTCAGCGGTCCACCCGGGACCGCGCCGGCACCGGCAACTGTGCTGGCCGACCTGCCCACCGGGATCGCCGTGGCTGGCTTCCTCGTGCTGTCGTTCCTGGCGCACCTCATCGTGGCCACCGCGTGGTTCCGCCGCTACATCGGCGACCTGTCCCGGCAGATCAACCGGGCCCGATGGGTCGAGTACTCCCTGTCCTCGACGCTGATGATCGTCGTGATTGCCCAACTCGTCGGCATCTCCGACGTCGCGGCACTGATCGGGATCTGCGGCGCGAACATCTCGATGATCCTGTTCGGCTGGCTGCAGGAGAAGTACGAAACAGCCGGTACCGGCGGGTGGCTGCCGTTCGTCTTCGGCTGCATTGCCGGCGCGGTTCCCTGGCTCGCGATTGTCTATTACACGATCGCTCCCGGGTCCGAGGCCGAGCCGCCGGGGTTCGTCTACGGCATCGTGGTGTCGCTCTTCGTGTTCTTCAACGTCTTCGCGCTCAACCAGTGGCTGCAGTACCGGGCCAAGGGCAAGTGGGCCGACTACCTGTTCGGCGAGCGCACCTACATCGTGCTCAGCCTGGTGGCCAAGTCGCTGCTCGCGTGGCAGGTCTTCGGCGGGACGCTGGCCGCCTGACGCCCCACCACGACGACGTCCCCGGGACCATTGGCCCCGGGGACGTCGACGTGGATGACCGTTCAGGCGCGAGGGCCGATGTGTCCCTCGGTCGGCACCGGGGCGTTGGTCCAGTAGCCGTCGGCGGCGAACAGCTTCTCGACGACCTCGTCCAGCAGGCCGAGCTCGAAGAGCGCGTCCATGATCGTGTAGCGCGCGCGGATCGTCTGGCTCTGGTAGTAGGTCAGCTTCAGCTTCTCCAGCGAGATGTCGATCTGGGCGACGTGGTAGGGCCCGCCGACGCGCTTGAGGATGTCGGCGACCTCGGCCGCGCTCATCACCTGCGGCTTGACCCGGGTCAGGATGGCGTCCCAGTGGTCCTTGATCAACTGGACGCGCTCGGCGACCTGCTCGGCCGGGATGTACTTGGCCCGCGACTGCCCCAGGGCAGCCTCCTGGATGGCCGGGATCGGCTGCAGGTCAATGATGCGCTGGTCGTTCTGCTCGGGGGTCAGCCACTCGGCGGCGCGTGCCTGGGGGTCAACGCCCGCGACGTCCAGGGAGTCGAGGATGTCGTAGACCGCGCAGGAGGCGACGGTGCCCAGGCCCACCTTCTGGCCGTGGCTCAGCGGCGGCTCCCAGTCCAGTCCGTGGCCCTCCATCTCCCACTGGTGGCTGAAGTTGTGGCCGGCGCCCGAGGCCGGACGCGACGACTGGTGTGCCTGCATGGCCAGACCGGACAGCAGCAGTTCGTCGGCCAGCCCGACGATGGCGTCCGGGTCACCGGCCGCCAGGCCTTCGGGGTTGGACAGGGCATCGCGCAGCGGAGTCTGCACCAGGTCCCACACGTAGTCGTCCAGGGCCTCCATGCCCAGTTCGTCGGCGACCAGCCAGTCGGCGCCGCCGGGCACCTTCTCGATCAGGTCGCCCAGGCCGGTGGCGGTCAGGCGGGCGGGGGCGGCGGCCATGATGTCGTAGTCGGCCACCAGCGCGGTCGGGGCGGGGCAGTTGCGGGTGATCTTGAAGCCGTCCCGGGTGATGGAGGCGCCGAAGGCCGCGTAGCCGTCCATGGACGCGGCGGTGCAGACGTTCATGTACAGCCGGCCCAGCTCACCGGAGGCGAGTTTCACGATGTCATTCAGGGTGCCCGACGCGATGGCGACCGCGACGGCGTCCACCTTCTCCAACGCCTCGCGGGCCACGGTGACGTTCTCGTAGCCGGCGTACAGGGTGGGGGTGCCGGGGAAGATGTACGGCTCCTCGAGCTGGACGCCGGCAGCCTCCAGGCTCGCCTTGACCTGCTCGCCGGCCACGGCCCAGGTGTTCTCGTCGGCGACGATGATGGCGCGGGCCTCGCCGAAGACCCGGGTGAAGACCTGGCCGGTCTGGCTGACCACGCCACGCCCGGTGACGATCGCCTTGGTGTCGGTGGCGTTCTCGAGCGCCTTGTCAATCAACTCGGACATGCGTTGTCTCCAATCCTTGCGGTGGGCCGTTCCTGGCTGGGCCCCAACACCCCTCACCCTAGTGCTTGCCCTCGGCGGACGAGCGGGACCCCGGTAGGTCACCGAACGCCAAGCGACGCTGCCCGCGTCCGGTGATGGCAAGATCATGCCCATGTCACCCATCACTTCGCAGGCGGGGTCACGATTCGACCCGATGACCGAGGTCCGCACGTCCGGTGCCGAGTCCGCCGCGGCCGACGAGGGGGTCCGACTCGGGGCCCCCGGAGTCGCCGGCAGCGAGGGCTTCTCGGTGCGCCGACGCACGGCTCCCCGGCAGGAGCGCCGCGCCTACGGCAAGGAACTGCGCCACCAGGTGCCGCGTGACGAGCTGGGCACGTGGCATCCGTCCCAGCGCCAGGTCGACCCCGTCGACCAGATCATCGAGTCACACCAGGGGCGCATCGAGCGACTGATCCCCTTGCGGGTCGCCAGGATGACGGCCTCCCCCTACGGCTTCCTGCGGGGGGCGGCGAACGTCTCGGCGTCCGACTCGGCGACGATGGCCTACACCGGCATCATGCCCGTCATCTGCGGGGACGCCCACCTGGGCAACTTTGGTTTCTACCGCACCAGCGAGGGCGAACTGGTCATCGACCTCAACGACTTCGATGAGGCCCACCCCGGCCCCTGGGAATGGGACGTCCGACGCCTGGTCGCCAGCGTCTGGGTGGCCGGACGCGAGAACGGGTTGGGTGAGAATCAGTGCGCCGAAGCCGTGGCCCAGTGCGTCCGCGCCTACCGCGATGAGTTGCGGGCGCTGGCCGAGGAGCCGCTGCTGACCCGTGCCTTCGCCCGGTTCGACGTGGAACGCCTCAACGAGACGGTCAGCGAGCCCGGTTTGCGCGATGAGGTGGAGCGCGCCACCGCCAAGGCCCGCAAACAGACCAGCGACCGCAAGCTGCCCAAGCTGACCGAACCCGACGTCGAGGGCGGGCGTCGCATTGTCGATGCCCCACCCATCACCATCCGCTCGTCCCAGGCCCGCGCCGAACAGATTGCGGCCGCGCTCGACGAGTATCTGACCACCCTGCCCACCCAATGGGCCCGCATCGTCAGCGGCTACACCGTGCTCGACGTGGCGCACAAGGTCGTCGGGGTCGGGTCGGTCGGTCTTCGTGCCTTCATCGCGCTGCTCGAGGGTTCCAGCCCCGATGACGTGCTGTTCCTGCAGTTGAAGGAGGCCCGGCGTTCGGTGCTGGCTCCCTTCGTCCATGGCGACACCCCGCTGCACGACCACCAGGGCCGCCGGGTGGTGGAGTACCAGCAGGCGCTGCAGACCGCGTCCGACCCGCTGCTCGGCTGGTGCAGCGCCGGTCCCGTCGACCCCGCCAACACCACCATGCGGGGTCGCCCGGGGGAGTCACGGCCGGACCTGCACCTGTACGTGCGCCAGTACCGCAACATGAAGGGCGCTGTCGTGGTCGACGGGCTGGACGCCGGGGCCCTGGCCGACTACGCCAAGGTGTTGGGTCTGCTGCTGGCCAAGGGGCATGCCCGCACCTCGGGTGCGTCCATGATCGCCGGCTACATCGGACGCTCGGACGCCGTGCCGGATGCCTTCGTGAACTTCGCCCGGCTCTATGCCGACCAGACCGAGGCCGACCACGAGGCCATGCTGCGGGCGGTCAAGGACGGACGCCTGCCGCGTCCCGAGGGGGAGTAGCCCGACCACACCTGTGGGCAATCCGGTACTTGCGCAGTGAGGCAGGCCCTGTCATGGGTCCGCGATGGCCCGAAGGGACGCTCCGTTCAGCGCCCCACCCCTAGACTCAGCCCTGTGGAGCAGGAACGCGACCGGGGGTGGGAACCGCTGGTGGCCTATGCCCAGTCGCGCATTCGCAGCGGCTGGGTACGGGCGCGCGGCGCCGTGGTGCCCAACACGCAGTCGGCCATCGCCGCCACCATCGCCTGGCTGATCTGCCGCTACGTCATCGGTCAACCGCACCCCATCTTCGGGGCCATCGCCTGCTACCTGGCGATGGGCTTCAGCCGCAACCGCCAACCGCGTCGCGTGCTCGAGATTGGTCTGGGCGCCACCTTCGGGGTGGCCGTCGGTGACGTCGTCGTCCGGCTGGTGGGTTTTGGCTGGTGGCAGCTGCTGTTGATCATGCTCGTCACCCCGCTGGTGGCTCGTTTCATCGACCGCGCCGACCTGATGACGTTCCAGTCGACCATCAATGCGATGGTGGTGGCCTCGATGGCCTCCTGGGTGTTGGCCGATGGCCAGACCGCGACCGGCATGGCCCGCTGGGTGGACGCGCTGGTGGGTGCCGGGGTGGCGCTGGTCGCCTCGATCATTCTGCCCACCGACATCACCACCCGTCCCCGACGGTATGCGAGCACCGCCATTCTGCGGTTGGCGGATGCGCTGGCAGCGATCGGCGAGGGGCTCAGCAAGGGCGACGGCAACCACATCCATTCCGCCTTCGGGCACCTCAAGGTCGCGCGGCACCAGTTGACCGACGGCAACACCGCCCTGTCGTCCGCCGTCGACCTGGCCATGATCAACCCTCGCTTCCGCGCCGAACGGGTCGACCTGGCCGAGATCGACCGATTGATGACCATCACCGGACGCATGCACACCTCGATGACGATGCTGGCGCGGCAGGCCCGTGCCATCGTGGGCGAGTCCGGCCCCCGGCCGCGTCCGGGTGAGCTGGTCACGGAAGTGTCGACCGCCATGCGCCACCTCGGCTCGTCGGTCGGCCACTGGAGCAAGCCCGTGCTGGCCCGCCGCGAGGCCAGCACCATCGCCGGCGAACTGGCACCGCTGGACTCCGGCGCGCACGACGAGTGGCGCACGACCGCCCTGGTCTCGCTGCTGCGGGCAGTGGTGGTCGACCTGCTGCAACTGACGGGACTTTCCCTCGACCAGGCCCGGGCGGCGCTGACCAGCATCGGTGAGGTGAACGCGGAGCGGTTGAAGGCGCAGCTGCCCGAGGAGGGCGCCTCGTCGATGTGGGGAACGGTCACCTTCCCGGCAGTGGGTGACGAGGCGGGTTCGGGGGAGTCGGGACCAACGGAGCGCCCCTAGGATGGCCGCATGACCCGGCCAACCACACGCCAGCAGCGCCTGGTCAGCCTGGCCGAGTTCGTCCTGGAGTCCGGTGCGGTGCCCATGCGTGACCTGGCCGACCGATTCGAGATCAGTCGCATGACCGTCTATCGCGACGTCGCCGAACTGGAACGGGCCGGTGTGGTCTTCCTGCGCGGCGGTGAGGCCGTCGCCGGCGCGTCCTCGTTCACCGAGACCACCAACGCGTTTCGCAGCACGCTCAACGCTGACCGCAAGGTGGCCGCGGCGCGCACTGTGTGCGCGATGCTGCGACCCGGGTCGACGCTGATGCTGGACGACTCGTCGACGGCGCTGAAGCTGGTGCCGATGCTGGCCGACCTGGCGCCGCTGACCGTGATCACGCACTCCCAGGCCGTGGCCAATGCGGTGGCGGCGATTCCCCAGCTGCGGCTGTTCGTCACCGGCGGGCGCTACCGGCCCTCCTTCGAGTCCTTCCTGGGGGAGGCGACCGTGAACGCCCTGCGGCAGGTCAGCGCCGACGTGTGCGTGATGTCGGTGACGGCCATCAGCGACGCGGTGGCCTACCACCCGATGGAGGAGAACGTGGCGGTGAAACGGGCGATGATGCGCCAGGCCGACCGCTCGATCCTGCTCGTCGACGCCTCGAAGTTCGGTCACCGGGCGACCCATCGGGTGGCCGACCTCACCGAGTTCGATGACGTGGTGATCTCCGGTGAGGTGGCGGCCGGGGAGCGGGCGGCACTGGGCGAGGTGAACGTCACCTGGGTGGGGGAGTGAGCACTCACTCACTGCCTCGGCCATGTTGGAAAAGATGGTTAACAGACGTAACCTACGACGGTGGCAGCAACTGAATACTCCTTGGGGCACCAGGAGAAGCGCGTCTTCATAGGTCTCGTGCTCGGCATGTTCGTGGCAGCGATCTCGATGACCATTGTGGGGCCCGCGATGCCGCGCATCGTCGCCGAACTCGGCGGCATGGAGCACTACTCGTGGCTGGCCACCTCGTCGATGCTGGTCACCGCGGTGACCACCCCGATCGTGGGCAAGCTGTCCGACATGTACGGCCGTCGGCCCTTCTACCTGGCGGGTCTGATCCTGTTCATGGTGGGCTCGGCGCTGGCCGGTCTCAGCATGAGCTTCGCCTTCCTGATCTTCGCCCGATGCGTCCAGGGCGTGGGCATGGGCATCCTGATGCCGCTGTCCCAGACGATCATCGGCGACATCATTCCCCCTCGTCAGCGGGGCAAGTACCAGGGCTACATGGGTGCCTCGATGGGTGTCGCGCAGGTCGCCGGACCGCTCGCGGGCGGCGCCATGACCGATGCCTTCGGCTGGCGGGTGCTCTTCTACGCCTCGATCCCGATCGGCATCGTGGCCTTCATTGCCATCGCCCGGTTCCTGCACCTGCCGCACACCCCTCGTCAGGGTCGCATCGACCACTGGGGGATCACCACCCTGACCCTGTCCATGGTCTCGTTGCTGCTTGCGATCTCGTTCGGCGGCTCGACCTTCGCCTGGGGCTCGTGGCAGATCCTGGCAATGCTGATCGGTGGCGCCATCCTGCTCGGTGTGTTCATCTATGTCGAGACCAAGGTGGACGAACCGGTCATCCCGCTGGGACTGTTCCGCAACTCCATCTTCACCTGGTCGAACGTGGCCGGCTTCGTGATCGCCATGATGATGTTCGGCATCATCATCTACGTGCCCGTCTACGCCCAGGGCGTGATGGGCGCCTCGGCCACCGAGTCCGGTCTGATCCTGATGCCGATGAACATCGCCATGATCCTGGTCAGCATCATCATTGGCCTGCTGATCACCCGCACCGGCCGCTACAAGGAGTTCACCCTGGCCGGTGTGCTGCTGATGGGCGTCGGTGCCTGGCTGATGAGCCTGCTGACGTACGGCGACTCCCCCTGGCAGCTCAGCTTGGCGGTGCTCGTCTTCGGCGTCGGGTTGGGTGCCTGCATGCAGCAGTACGTGCTGATCGTGCAGAACGCGGTCTCACGTCGCGACCTGGGCGTGGCCACCTCGTCGACCCAGTTCGTCCGGGTGCTCGGACAGACCATCGGCATCTCGCTGTTCGGCACCTTGATGAACGTCGGGCTGGTGAGAGGGTTGCCCGACTACCTGCCAGCCGGCACGGACCCCGCCAGTGTCAACGCCGGGGTCGTCCTCGACCCCGCAGCACTGGCCCAGTTGCCGCCAGCGGTCGCCGACGCGGTGCGCCACGCCCTGGCCGACTCGCTGGGCACCGTCTTCCTGCTGGCCGTGCCGCTGGCCGTGGTGGCACTGGTCGCCACCCTGGCCATCAGGGCGCTGCCGTTGCGCGACACCGTCCACACCGTCGAGGAGATGGGGCAGGAGGCGTTGGCCACGATGGGCCAGACCTCGGGCGACGCCCGCCAGTTGCGGGTGCCGATCGGACGCTACTCGTCGCAGACCCGCACCGGTGAGCGCCTGATGGGCCTGCAGTTGCGGCTGCTCAGCGAGTTGGCCGACGCCGATCACAATCCGCTGCTGCGCCGCGCGGTCACCGACCTGGGGGACGGCGACTTCCAGCGTGGCCTGGCACGGCTGTCGACCACCGCCCTGATGCTGACCACCGAAGACCCGGAGGTCGCCGCCGACGCGGAACAGGCGGCCGTCGTCGTCGCCGCCAAGGACGAGAAGAAGGGCGGCGTGCTCAGCGAGGAGTTGCGCGCCGAACTGGCCGTGGCAGCCGCCGAACACTGCGACGAGAAGGTGCTGGCAGAGATCGAGCCGACCGTCGGGCAGCGCTATCAGGCCCTCGACATCACCCGACTGCGCCACGTCAGCAATGACCTGACCGCAGCCCTGCTCGTGGACCTCGACCGCCGACGCCGGGCCGAGCAGGCGACGGGTGAGGCCCTGTAACACCCCAGAGTGATACTTGCTGCTGTCCGGAGTGACAACCGGTCGCACCGCTGTTGGCCATGCGGCCAGTTCTCGGCCGTGACTAGGGGTTTCGTCGAGTTCGCAGGTGTGTGACCCGTCCCGCTGGGCGCTGAGGGCCTCGGCTAGGGTGGTTTCATGGCTGATGTGCAAGGTGTGGAACTCCCGTCCGGTCAGGTGGTGCCCCCGGTCACCTATGGCACCTGGAAGTTGGACGACGCCGCCGCTGAGGTGGCGGTCCGCCAGGCCGTCGAGGAGGGGTATCGCGCCGTCGACACGGGCCAGCGCTACCACAACGAGGCCGGCGTCGGCGCCGGTGTGCGGGGGGCGTCGGTGCCGCGCGACCAGGTGCTGGTGACCACCAAGCTGCGCGGTGGCGACCAGGAGCGTGAGCAGGCCAAGCGTTCCTTCAAGGCCAGCCTGCGCAACCTGGGACTCGACTACGTCGACCTGTACCTGATCCACTGGCCGCTGCCCAGGCTCGACAAGTACGTGGAGTCGTGGCAGTCGATGCGCGAACTGCGCGACGAGGGCCTGATCCGCACCCTGGGAGTCTCGAACTTCACCGCCGAGCACGTCGATCGACTGGTCGCCGAGACCGGTGAGGCGCCGGCCATCAACCAGGTCGAGGTGCACGTCGGCTTCCAGCAGGCGCAGCTGCGCCAGCAGATGGCCGAGCGCGGCGTCGTCGTCCAGTCATGGGGCTCGATCGGCCGTGGCAAGGGGTTGCTCGCCGACCAACGGCTGGTACGCATCGCCGCGGCCCATGACGTCACCCCCGCGCAGGTCGCCTTGCGCTGGCTGTGGCAGCAGGGCGTGCCCTGCATCGCCAAGTCGGGTGACCCGCAGCGGCGCCGCGAGAACCTCGACATCCACGGGTTCGAACTGACCGACGACGACCTGGCCGTGATCGCCGGATTCGAGCAGGAACGCGTCGGCAAGGACCCCGAGACCGATGTGGAGTACTGAGTTGTTTGCGGGGGATGACCCCCTGCACCCCCACGCCGCGGGGGGATGACCCCCTGCACCCCCACGCCGCGCGGGGAATGACCCCGTGCGCCCGAGACGCCCCCACCACCTGGACCCCCAGCACACCCAAGGAGAACACCATGTCCGCCACTGACATTCGTCTGGCCCAGCTCTTCAACCCCGACAGCGGCCGCTCGTTCATCACCGCCTTTGACCACGGCCAGTCGCTGCCGATGCCGGCCTCGTCCGGTCACCCCATGCAGTTGCTCGAGAAGATCATCGATGGCGGCCCCGAGGGCGTGCTGGTGAACCCCGGCATCCTGCGCCAGGGCTCGCACCTGTTCGCCCGCCGCGGGGCACCCGTCCCGGTGCTGCGCGCCGACTGGTGCTTCCTCGACGAGGGCGACAAGAACGAGCTGGGCGAGCGCTACCGCGTGCTGACCAGCCCGTCGGAGGCGCTGGCCCTGGGCGCAGGCGCGATGTGCATGTACCTGATCCTCAACCCGACCGACGGCGCCATGTTCGCCGACAACGTCAAGGCCGTTGCGGCGGCCGCCCATGAGGCGCGACGCGTCGGCATCCCGCTGATCGTCGAGGGCACCCTGTGGGGGCTGCGCAACGACGACCGCAAGGACCCCGAGCTGCTGGCCAAGGTCAACCGCATCGCGGCCGAGATGGGTGCCGACGTCATCAAGACCGAGTACACCGACGAGACCACCATGCCGCGCATCATCGAGACCGTCGGCGACATCCCGGTGCTGACCCTCGGCGGCGCCAAGGGCGACGCCTCGGCCGTCGAGGCTGCTGCTGCCGGAGCCATCCGTTCGGGCGCCAAGGGCCTCATCTTCGGGCGCAACGTGTGGAACACCGACGACCCGGTGGCCACCACCAAGGCGCTGAGCGCCATCACCCACGGGCAGGTGAAGTGACCATGAAGGCCGCCATCTTCAAGGGCCCCGGGGAGCTCGCGCTCGAGGACGTCCCCACCCCCGTGCCCGGCCCCGGCGAGGTGCTGTTCAAGGTGGGCGCCAACACCGTGTGCGGCACCGACGTGCGCATCCTGCGTGGCGAGAAGTCCAAGGGCATCGACCGCGGCGTGGTCCTGGGCCACGAGATCGCCGGCGAGGTCGTCGAACTCGGCGAGGGGGTCACCCAGTACCAGGTCGGCGACCGCTTCGCCGTGGTGCCCTCGGTGATGTGCGGGTCCTGCTGGTACTGCACCCACGGCGAGGAACAGCACTGCGAGAGCCTGGAGCTGTTCGGTTACAAGATCAACGGTGGCCTGGCCGAGTACGGCATCCTGCCCGCGCAGGCCGTGCGCCAGCGCAATGCCGTCGTCACGCTCAGCCCTGACCTGCCCTTCGAGCACATGGCACTGATGGAGCCGCTGTCCTGCGTGCTGAACGGCCGCGAGAACTACCAGCAGAAGCTCGGTGAGACCATCGTCATCATGGGGGCCGGACCGATTGGCCTGCTGCACGCCGCCCTGGCCCGCCTCGGTGGCGCGTCCCACGTGGTCGTCAGCGACCTGTCGCCGTCCCGGCGCCAGACCGCCCTCGAGCTCGGGGCCACCCATGTCGTCGACCCGGCCCAGCAGTCCCTGGACGAGGTCGTGCGGGGGCTGACCCAGGGTCGGGGTGCCGACATCGCGGTCATCTGCATTGGTCGGGGCGAGTTGTTCGTCGAGGCGCTGGGTCTGGTCCGCAAGGGTGGCCGGGTCAATGCCTTCGCCGGCTTCCCGGCCGGGGGGTCGGTCGAGTTCGACCCGAACACCATCCACTACGGCGAGATCGACGTGACCGGTACGTCCAACTCGCGCCGTGAGCATGGCGAGGCGGCCATGCGCCTGCTGGAATCGGGTGTCATCGACGCCTCGAAGATCGTGACCCACGAGTTCACCCTCGACGACGTGCTGGAAGCCATTGAGTTCTCGGCCAGCGGTGCCGGGGTGAAGGTGGTCGTCAAGCCCTGAGGGCACACCGGTCAACGGGCGAGCGCGTGAACAACCAAGTCCCCCAGAGCACACGCCCTGCACCAGTGCAGGGCACGTGCTCTGGGGGACTTGGTTGTTGACGGCACCGGACGCCGACGCGGCGTGTTCCGGCACCGTTCTGTGGCATCAAGCACACGCGAATTGTCTACGACCCCCTGTCGGAGTCCATACACCCGGGGGTATCGTGGGTGCATGAAGCGTCTGCTCATCCTCGGTGCCGGAACAGCCGGCACCATGCTCGCCAACCACCTGCGTCGAGACCTGTCCGACGCCTGGTCGATCACGGTCGTCGACCGCGACGACGAGCACCACTACCAGCCCGGCTACCTGTTCGTTCCCTTCGGCCGCTACGAGCCGGAGCGCGTCAGCCGGCCGCGGCATCGATACCTGCCAGCGGGCGTCGACTTCGTCCAGAGCGGCATTGGCAAGGTGCGAGCCGAGGACAATGAGGTCGACCTCGACAACGGCCAGACCCTTGGTTACGACTGGCTCCTGGTCGCCACCGGCACCCGTCCCCGTCCCGACCTCACCCCGGGCATGGGCGACGGCAGCCTGTGGCACCGCAAGGTCTTCGACTTCTACACCCTCGACGGGGCCACCAGGCTGCGCGACGCACTGGAAGCGTTCGGCGGCGGCAAGCTGGTGGTTCACATCACCGACCTGCCCATCAAGTGCCCGGTCGCCCCCCTCGAGTTCGCCTTCCTGGTCGAGGACTACTTCCGCAAGCGCCGCATCCGGCACAAGGTCGACATCACCTATGTCACCCCGCTGGACGGCGCCTTCACCAAGCCGGTCGCCTCCCACGAGTTGGGCACCCTGCTGGCGGAGCGCTCGATCCGCCAGACCACCGACTTCGCCGTGGAACGCATCGACAACGACCGCCAGGTGATGGTTGCCTATGACGGTCGCGAGCAGCCCTTCGACCTGCTCGTCACCGTTCCGCTGAACACCGGCCAGCAGTACGTCCGCGACTCGGGCCTGGGGGACGAGAACGACTTCATCCCCGTCGACAAGCACACGCTGCGCTCCCCGGACCACCCGAACATGTTCGTCCTGGGCGATGCCAGCAACATTCCGACATCGAAGGCCGGGGCGGTGGCCCACTTCTCGGTCGAGTCCTTCGTGCCGAACTTCCTCGCGGTGATCGAGGGCAGACCGATGCCCAACCAGTTCGACGGACATGCCAACTGCTTCGTGGAGTCGGGACGCGGCAAGGCCATGCTGCTCGACTTCAACTACGACACCCAGCCGCTGACCGGCACCTACCCGTTGCCCGTCGTCGGACCGCTGCGACTGCTGGGGGCGTCCCGGATGAACCATCTGGGCAAGCTGGCCTTCGAGCAGATCTACTGGCGCCTGCTGCTGCCAGGGCACACACTGCCCGTCCCGACGAAGATGTCGATGGCCGGCAAGCACGAGGAGGCATGACATGGCCACCAACACCCTGAACGGCCGAAGCTTCCAGGTCAACGACGAGGGGTTCTTCACCCAACGCGACGAGTGGAGCGAGGACCTGGCCGTCGACCTTGCCGCATTGATCGGCGTCGAGATGGACGCCGACCACTGGGCGCCGATCCGGTTCATGCGTCAGGACTCGGCCGCCACCGGTGTCACCCCCACGTTGCGACGGATGCAGACCGTGGGCGGGTTCGACATCAAGGAGCTCTACCGCCTGTTCCCCGGCAAGCCCGCCAAGAAGATGTCCTGGCTGGCCGGCCTGCCCAAGCCCGTCGGCTGCGTCTAGGAGATCTCCATGATTGACATTCCCGCCGGCTTCATCATGCCGGACTTCGGCCCCCGACCCACGTCGGGAGGCGGCGTGGCGGTGGCCACCGACGATGCCGTCCCCGGTGCGGCTGCCTACGCCGGGCCGCGCAAGATCGCCTTCATTTGTTCCAAGGGCAACCTCGACATGGCCTACCCTGCGCTCATCATGGGAACGGCGGCCCTCAGTGAGGGCGCAGAAGTGCACATCTTCTTCACCTTCTGGGGGCTCGACATCGCGAACCAGAAGACGAACAAGAACCTGAAGTTCACCCTGACCGGCAACACGGCCATGCACATGCCCGCGCTGGGCAACCTGCGGCCTGGCCTGGAGCACGTCTCGATGCCGCAGCAACTGGGCGGGCTGCCGGGCATGGGCGCGTTCGCCACCCGCTACTTCAAGAAGGAGATGGCCGAACTGGACATCCCCGACGTCCCGGAGTTCCTGGACATGCTCGCAGCCCAGGGCGCGCACATGTACGCCTGCCGGTTGACCTTCGACATGATGAAGCTTCTCGAGGCTGACCTGCACCCAGCCGTGGAGGGAGTGATCTCCGCCGCCGACTTCATCGTCATCAGCGAGAACGCCCAGGTGATCTTCGTCTGAGGCTCGCTGCGGGATGGACAGGTGACCCCGGGGGGAGCCGCTCGCCCGGGCAGGAGGTCAGCCGACGCTCAAGCGGATCTCGTTGTGCCACGGGTCAAGGGTCGACAGGGTGGCACCGTCGAAGGTGCTGGTCAGGCCGTGGAACCTCAGCCGCTCGTTGACCTTGGCGACCTCCTCGTCGGTGGGCACCAGGATGTCGACGACACCCATGCCGAGGGTCTTGGCGCGCGGGCCGGCACCGCGGGAGTTCCACACGTTCATGGCCATGTGGTGGTGGTATCCGCCGGCCGAGACGAACAGCGCCTGGTTGCCAAGCGTCGCAGTCTCGTCGAAGCCGAGCGCGCCGACGTAGAAGTCATGGGCACTCTTCACGTCGCCGACCTGCAGGTGCACGTGCCCCAGTTCTGCCTGGGTGGGGGCCAGGGAGGCCATGTCGACGCCGCTCAGGTGGGTGCGCAGAAAGTCCATGGGGTCGATGTAGTCGGTGCCCATGGCGACGTGGCTGCCGTTCCAGGTCCATTCCGAGCGGGGGCGGTCGTGGTACAACTCCACGCCGTTGCCCTCGGGGTCGGTGAAGTAGAAGGCCTGGGAGACCCAGTGGTCGCCGGTGCCAATGTAGGTCTCGGGGTAGTGCTGGAACATGCCGACCAGCGTCTTCGACAATTGGGGCAGGCCCCCGTAGACGACCGCGGTGTGGAACAGTCCGGCCGCGGTGCGGGGGGCCGGACGCAGGTCCTTGGCCTCGCTGAGGCGGACGATCGGGGTGGTGCCGTGGCCCAGCACCACCGCGCCGGGCTCATCGGCGAGCGGCTCGAGGCCCACGCCGGTGGTGTAGTAGGCCAGCATGGTGTCCATGTCGCGCACCCGCAGCTCGAGGCGTCCCATGCGGGTCTCGGGGGCGAGGGCCAGGTCGGTGGAGTCGGCAGCCAAGTTCGTCATGAGTCAACTATAAGCTTGAACATTCAAGTAAACAAGCGGTGCGAGCCGGGGGCCTGCTCGGGGTGGGCCTTGACCACACCGGGGCACGCGCTAGCGTGGACCGCGCGAGCGTCGTTGCTCGCCGAGGAAGTCGATGAATGCAGACCGAGTGCCCCGTGCCACCAGGCCGACCAGCAAGCAGCAACGTCTGGTGGCGCTGGCCGAACGCGTCCTGGAACGCGGTGCCGTTCCGATGCAGGAACTGGCCGATTATTTTGGCGTGACCAGGATGACTGTCTATCGCGACGTCTCGGAGTTGGAGGCAGCTGGCGTCATCTTCTTGCGGCAGGGCACGGCTGTTGCTGGTGCGTCCTCGTTCACCGAGACGGCGCACTCCTTTCGGATAGCTCTCAATGCGGCAGCCAAGGTGGCGATGTGCCGCGAAATCCGAGGTCACATTCGTCCAGGGTCAACCGTCTTTCTTGACGACTCCACGACCGTGCTGCCGTTGGTCGACCTGCTGGCGGAGCAAGCGCCCATGACGATCCTCACGAACTCGCAGTCAGTCGCGGCGGCGGCCTCCGAGCATCCGGAACTACGACTCTTTGTGGCTGGTGGGAACTACCGCCCCACCTACGCCTCCTACGCCGGGGAAACAACGTTGTCGGTGCTGCGCTCACTGAGCGCGGATTTTTGCGTGATGTCGAGCACGGTGATCAACGAGGGCACGCTCTACCACCCGGTGGAGGAGAACGCCGCGATCAAGAGGGTCATGATGGAACGATCGCGTGCGTCTTTTCTGCTGGCCGATGCCTCCAAGTTCGGCCAGCGCGCGACTCACGAGGTGTGTCGCGCTGACGGCTTCGACCTGCTGGTGACGACGCGCGGTGTCAGCCTCGGGGAGCTTGCCGCCGTCGGGTGTCCAGTTGTCACCGTGTAGTTGTTACTTGTGGCCGCATAAGGAGCCGTAACGCCACATTGAAACTCGTTTCCGCACTGTGAAGTGGGTGTTGGCTACGGGTTTTACTGTTTAGCGCCCGTAACAGGGTGCCCGTTGCGGGCCCCCCGAGCATGCTTATGCTGGAGCAGTCGCACAGGAGCGATGACTGTCCAGTTCGAGGGAGAACGAGATGGGTGGGACACCCGAGGAAACACGAAAAGAACGTATTGCGGCAACCCGCATGGGTTACGACGTCGTCGTCGTCGGTGGTGGCGTCAATGGCTGTGGCATTGCTTGGGATGCCGCACTGCGAGGCCTGCGAGTGCTGCTTGTCGAGAAGGGGGACTTGGGTTCTGGTACCTCGTCGTGGTCGAGCAAGATGATCCACGGGGGACTGAAGTACCTCGAGAAGTACGACGTCGGACTGGTGCGGGAATCATTGCGGGAGCGTGAATGGTTGCTGCGTGCCGCCCCACACCTGGTCAAGGAGCTGCGCTTCGTGCTGCCGTTCTACAAGACCGGCACCCATTCCGCGCCCATCCTGTCGCTGGGCATGGTGGCCTACGACCTGCTGAGCTTCGACAAGTCCGTGCGCCGGTTCAACCTGATGACTCGCCAGCAGATCCTGCGGCGCGAGCCCGGACTCAACCCCAAGGATCTGCTGGGCGGCGCGGTCTACTCAGACGCCCAGGTCAACTATGCCGAGCGAATGACCCTCGAGATCGCGCAGGCGGCGATGGGGGCAGGTGCCGAGGTGCTGACCCACGTCCGGGCCGTAAGACTCAACCGCCACGGTGACAGGGTCAACTCGGTCGACGTCCGCGACGAGATCAGCGGGCTTGAAGTCACCGTCCCGACTCGCTACGTCGTCAACGCCGCCGGACCCTGGATCGACGAGGTCTGGCAGAACAACGACGACTTGCAGCTGCCGCGCATGAACGGCGGCACCAAGGGCACCCACATGGTGGTCAACGCGTTCCCGGGGGCACCCAAGGACGCCTTCTACTACGACTCCGAGGACGGTCGTCCGATGATGGTGATCCCGTGGCTCGGGCGCTACCTCATCGGTAGCACGGACCTGCGCTTCGACGGTGACCTTGATATGGCGGCGGCCACCCAGGACGAGTACGACTACATCCTGCACGAGACCAACAAGGTCATTCCGAGGGCGAACCTGACCATGGCCGACATCCAGTACTCGTTCACCGGAGTGCGGCCCCTGCCCTACAAGGACGAGGCCTCCGACGTTTCCGACATCACCCGCCGCCACGACATCCGGACCCACGAGTCCATCAAGGGTCTCTACACCCTGGTCGGGGGAAAGCTGACCACGTTCCGGCAGGTCGGCGAGGACGTGGGCGACATCCTGGCCAAGCACTTCGGAATCCGGCGTCGGTCGGTCACCCACAGTCTGGCCCTGCCCGGTGGTGGCCGCCCAGACCTGGACTCATTGCGGACCCAGGTGGCTTCTGCCGGTTTGTCCGCACGCATCCGGGACAGGCTCGTCGACCAATACGGCACCGTCGCCCCAGCCCTGATCGGTTTCATCACCTCGAGCGAGGAGCGCAGCCGCGTCCTCGACGAGGCGTTCGGCCTCACCGTCGGTGAGGTGGAATGGGCCATCACGCGGGAACAGGGCTTCCGCCTGGCTGACGTGATCGCCCGACGCACCATGATCGGCGTCGAGAACGACCTCGGCGTGGGCGTCTTGGAAGACGTCGCAGACATCTGTGCTCGCGTCCTCGGATGGGACGACGAGCGGCGCGCAGCCGAAATCGCTGCCTACCGCCACTACATCACCCGATTCACTCCCTGGAAGGAGGCCCAGGCATGAGCGGACAGGAACTCGTCCTTGGCGTCGACGTTGGACTCACTGGCATGAAAGTTGTCGCCTACAACCTGGAGGGCGAGCCTGTGCACGAGGCACGGGAGAGCTCTCCCCAGGACATTCCTCAACCACACTGGGTGGAACGCGACGGGCGAGAGTTCTGGGCCCTGTTCGGCAGGATGATGCGTACCCTCACCACCCAGATTGACGCCGCAGGTGACACAGCGGTGGGGATTGGCATCTCGGCCCACGGCGACGGTGCCTGGTTGGTCGACGAGCACGGCGACGCCGTGCGTCCCGGCATCCTGTCGCTGGACTCCCGCGGCATCAACACTGCGGCGCGACTCAACGAGTCCAGCTTCGACGACCTGCTTCGCGTGACCGGTCAAGGCGTCGGCCCCGCTTCGCCAGGGGTCGTGTTGCGCTGGCTCAAAGAGAACGAGCCCGAGAATTACGAGAAGGCGCGCTGGTTCGTCTTTGCCAAGGACTTCCTGCGGCTGCACCTGACCGGAACCGTCGGCACCGACCTCACCGAGGCCAGCACCGCCTTCACCGACGTGAACACCCAGCAGTACGTGGACGAGGCCTTTGACATCTACGGGCTGTCTGAACTCAAGGACAAAGCACCGCCGATTGCACGTCCCATCGACGTCGTTGGCCAGGTCACCCACCTGTCACATCTGCACACCGGACTGCCGGAGGGGCTCCCGGTCGTCGCCGGACTCCACGACGTCGACGCGGGTGCCATCGGCGCCGGTGCGGTGAGGGCGGGGCAGTTGGCCGTCATGGCCGGCACCTGGAGCATCAACGAGGTGATCTCGGACAAGCCCAAGTTGGGCAAGGAGTGGTTCTGCAGGGCCTTCGTCGACAAGGGCACGTGGATGAACATGTCGATATCGCCCGCGAGCTCGGCCAATTTGGAATGGTTTGCCACGACACTGTGCCAGGCAGACATGGATGCGTTGAAGCGCCAGGGCGAGGACCCCTACAGCTTCATCGACAAGGAGATCGCCCAGACAAAGGACACCGATGACCTGGTGACCTTCTTGCCGTTCCTCTACGGCAACCCCCTCAACATTGACGGTTCGGCGACGTTCGCCGGTCTGCGGGCGTGGCACCACCGGGGACACCTGCTGCGCGCCGTCTATGAGGGAATCGCGTTCAATCACAAGGTGCACTGCGACCCTCTGGTCGAGGCCTTTGGGGTGGACGACATCCGGCTCGTGGGCGGGGTCACCCGGTCCTCCATCTGGCCGCAGATGTTTGCCGACGCGATGGGCAAGTCCGTCAGCATCCCAGTCAAGGCAGAGGGTGGCGCACTCGGCACGGCCATGGTTGCCGCCGTGGGGGTCGGAAAGTTCGCGGACCTCAGTGCCGCAGCTGCGGCCATGGGCAGCCAGACGCGCACCATCGAGCCCACCCCTGAGGGGATGGTGTTGATGGAGGAGCGGTTCGCCCGGTTCATGGAACAGGTCGAGGCCCAGAAGCCGTGGTGGAAGTCACAGGAGAAGCACGACTGACGCACCTGGCGCGGACGTCGCGTCTTGTGTACGTGGGTGTATTGGAGGACCCGGCCGGAGTTTCCGGCCGGGTCGTCCACCGGTCACAAACGATCCGTGCGCGGGTCCGCGTGGGTGGACGATTCGACGGCTGGGTGCGGCTGGCCGTCGCGTGCGGCGCGGTTGGCCGGCTCAGCCAACCAGTCGTTGCGCGCCTGGGATTTCCGCCAGAACCACGCCGCCGGTGGACACAGGGCCAACGAGGTGCCCCCGGCCATCAGCGCCCCGCCCACCACGTCCATCGGGAAATGTGCAGCCGCATAAAGCCTCGACAACGCGACGATCAGGATCACCACCACGCCGAGCACCACCATCCACCACCGTCGCAGCCCGTACATGGTCAGCGCGAACAGCACGAAGATGGTGATCGAGGCGGCGAATCCTGTGTGACCGCTCGGGAAGCTGGCGACGTCGTTGTAGACGACAACGGGTTCCAGCGACTCCGGTGGACGCTCCCGGGGGAACCAGCCCTTGGCGAAGTGGCCGGGCAGCCAACCGAGCGCAGGCATCGCCACCGAGGCGACCGACATCGCGATCCGTTTCAGCACCATCAACAGTGTCATCATGCCGAGCAACACCCACGGCACCACCTTGGGGCCGCCGACGAGTTCCAGGACGTGCACCACCGCGGTCAGGAACCCCGTTCGGTGGTCCTCGAACCACTGGAGCACGGCGAGTTCACCGGTGCTCGATGGTTCGAGCTCATGGCCGAAGATGCCCATCAGCATGCCGAGAGCCAGGCCGGCGATGCCCACGCCAATACCAGTCCGGGGCGAGACGATCGCCGGCTGTCGCGAATACCGACGCGCCGGCGAGGTGGTGTGGTGGGGTTCAACGGCCATCCCCGAAAGGTACTGCCGCGTGAGCGCTGGCGTCCATCCCCGAAAAGTCCGGACGATCCTTGGTGCGCGGCCGGGTGCGGCGCGGAGTCACGTCACCCGGATGATGCCCCGGCCGCCCCGCTCGGCGTCGACGAAGGAGTGGTTCACGAACGTGTAGTTGCCCGGTTCGGTGAACACCATCTCGACGAAGCCGCCCTGGGAGGGGCCGAGGTCCAGCGCCTGGGCGCCACCGGAGTGGGCATTGGGGCGCAGTAGCCACTCGCCCTCCTTGAAGACGGTGTCGAACTGGCCACCGACGACGTGGAAGGTGGTGCCGCGCGAGGGACCCGCGGCCAGCACCCACAACCGGACCCGCTCACCGACGCGCGCGGTCAGCGGCTCATGCATGTACTGGTTGGCGTGCCCGTTCCACAGGATCAGGTCGGGGTCCTCGTCGGCGATCTTGGTGGTGTCGACCTCGCCGCCGTTTGGTCCGAGGTAGGCCTCCTGCTGCACCAGCAGGTATTCCCGGTCCACCGCCGCCAGCCCCGCGGGGGGCACCACCACGGCGCCGTACATGCCGGCGGCCAGGTGCGCCGACATCGGCATCGTCGAGCAGTGGTACAGCCAGATGCCCGACCGCCTAGTGGTGAACGGGTAGTCCAGCGACTCGCCCGGTGGGATCGTCCGCATCACCTGGTCGGGGGACACGTCCCCGGCGTGGAAGTCGACGCTGTGGCCCATGGCGCCGTTGTTGGTCAGGTGAACCATGATCTGGGTGTTGAGCGCGGCCACGACGGCCGGGCCCATCACCCGTCCGTTGTAGGTCATGGCGTGCTGGGTCGTGGCGGGTGCCACCTCCTGCACGCTCTCCTGGACGACCAGGTCGAGCTCGAAGGACCCCGACCGCGGCTCGGGCAGCACCGCGTCCCGGGTCACGTAGCCGGCGCCCGGTGCCGCCCCCAGATCGATGGTCGGCGCGGCGGCGGTGCCGTCGGTGCGGACGTGGAAGACCATGCCCATGGCCCGGTGCCCGACGATGGTGCACCACCCCTCCAGCGGTGCCCCGACCACCCCCACGTCCAGGGTGGCCGTTTGCCGGTGGGCAAGCCGTCCGCTGTCGACCCCGTTCTCGAAGCGCAGGTCATGGACCTGTGCGGGGTCGTCGTTGACCAGGTGCACCACCAGCCGGTCCCCGGCGGCGATCTGGACGTGGTCGGGGACGAAGCGCATCTCGACGCAGGCCACGTCCACCTCGACGGTGCGTCCGGTGGCGGGGACGTCCGCGGCCCGGGGTGAGCTGGTGGCGTCGCGGTCGAGCCAGTACAGCGCGGCCGCCACCCCGGCGATGCCAACGCCCGCCCCCAGCAGGTCGCGGCGACTCTGCTCGGACGCCGCGGCGGCCTGCTCCTCCAGACCCTTGCGGGCGGCCGGCAGGTCCTTGGCGGACTCCTCGGCCTGCTGTCCGCGGACCTTTCTCATGGTGGCGACCATGGCGATCATCACCGGCAGGAACGAGGCCAGGGCGACGAACACCAGCAGCGAGGTGACCACCCGTGCCCAGGAGGACTCGGCCAGCAGGAAGGCGACCAGACCAGCGTTCGCGACCGAGACCCGCAGCGCGCCGGCGCGGTTCATCACCGCATTGGTGGCCCGGGTCATCCGCGGACCGCCGCCCATCACCACCGGCATCAAGTAGCTCATGGCGCCCAGCACCAGTTGCACCAGCCCGCCCACGATCAGCGGCGCGGTGACCTGCTTGATGTGCTCGGCGTCCAGCAGCGGGTGGGTCAGCACCTGCCAGGCCAACCAGCACACGCAGCCAGCGATCCAGACGATGGCCGCGCCCACCGACCAGGTGGGGAAGTCGCGCGGCGGCTTGCGGATGGCCGTCGAGATCGCGGGGGTGATGGCGCAGCCGAAGCCGGTCATCCAGACCACGAGTCCGGCGAGGGTGACCCAGCGCCAGCCCACCGTGGCCGCGGCGGCGGTGACCAGGACACCGGCCAGCATCAGCGGCAGCGCCACGCGGTGCAGTCGCTCGCTCCACGGTTCCATGGGGGTGCGCAGCATGGTGGGCCACAGGGTCAGCAGGGTGGCGGTGGCCGTCAACCCGACAAAGCCCAGCACGTTGAGCACCACGTGGGCGATCATCAGTCGGCCCTGCCACGGTTCGGGCATCGAGAACGACATGACGGCGCCGGCGGCGGCGCCCAGAGGCAGCAGCAGGGCGGCCGCGACGTACCAGCGGGCGACGTGCCCGAACCGGCCCGGCAGGGCCTTGCGCGCCTGGGCGACCAGTTGCAGGGCGTAGTAGGTGAAGGCCAGTCCGACGACCGTGGCCCCCACGGTGGTGACCACGGGCCAGCCGACGACCATGCCGACGATGGTGACGACGATGCCGAGGTTGAGCGTCCGCTGGCGCCAGACCTGCAGGTCGCGGGCCGCGTCGTCATGGCGCGTGCGCAGCACCGAGTCGGCGAAGTGCTGACCCCAGATCATGATCGAGTTCGCCGCGATGCCCAGGGTGGCCATGTGCACCAGCAGCCAGCGTGACTGTGGAATCCAGCGATGGACGACCACCAGGACCACCAGCGCCGCCATCCAGAACATCACTGGGCGTGAGGCGCGGCGATGCCAGGAGCTGCGCGCGGGGCGTCCGGTGGTGGGCTCGGGGGTGGTGAGCGAGATCTGCGTGGTCACAGCGTCCATTGTTTCAGGCGCGCTGTGGAGATTCCGCTGGGGGGCAGGGCGGGGCCCAGCCACTGACTGGCTGGGCCGATCGCCGAGGCCCCCCAGTAAGCGTCCCCCAGATGGCCCCGACCCCCTCAAAACAGGGGGGTAGGCCCAACTGGGGGACAGTTACTGGGGCTACTTGCGGAAGGTGATGGCCTTGAACTTCTCCGTCTGCTCCTTGATGCCGGTCTCGGTCGGGAATCGTTCCACCGAGCTGGCGCCGTAGAAGCCGACGATGCCCTCGGTGTTGTCCAGCACGTACTGGGCATCCTCGGGGTTCGCGATCGGACCGCCGTGGCACAGCACCAGGATGTCCGGGTTGACCGCCTTGGCGGCATCGGCCAACTCCTGCACCTTCTTGGCGGCCTCCTCCAACGTCATCGAGGTCTGGGCCCCGATGGTGCCGGAGGTGGTCAGCCCCATGTGGGGCACCAGGATGTCGGCCCCGGCCTCGGCCATCGCCCTGGCCTGGTCGGTGTCGAAGACATAGGGAGAGGTCAGCAGATCCAGCTCATGGGCCATCCGAATCATGTCGACCTCGAGGCCGTAGCTCATGCCCGTCTCCTCCAGATTGGCCCGGAAGACGCCGTCGATCAGGCCGACGGTGGGGAAGTTCTGCACTCCCGCGAAGCCGACCTCCTTCACCTGCTTGAGGAACAGCGGCATGATCCGGAACGGGTCGGTGCCGTGCACCCCGGCCATCACGGGGGTGTGCTTGACCACCGGCAACACCTCCATCGCCATCTCCATGACGATGGCATTGGCGTCGCCATAGGACATCAGCCCGGCCAGCGAGCCGCGCCCGGCCATCCGGAAGCGGCCCGAGTTGTAGATGATGAGCAGGTCAATGCCGCCAGCCTCGGCCGACTTGGCCGAGATGCCGGTGCCGGCGCCGCCCCCGACGATCGGTCGGCCGTCGGCCACCTGCTGGCGGAACTTCTGCAAGATGTCACTGCGGTTCATGATTCTCCTAGTCACGCGAGGGTGGTGGTGGTCAGGCGCCGGTGATCCGACGGTGCAGGGCCTCGGCCATGGTCTTTCCGAAGCCGGCGTCGTTGATGTGCTGGTCGAGTTCGTGGACGACCACCGGCGAACCCTCGAGACCGGCCTTCAACTCCTGGATCATGCGGGCGTTGGCCTCGGGGTCCCAGAAGGGGCCGTCGGCGACGTCGATCCCGGAGACGCCCCGCAGCGGGATGAACAGTTCGGTGGGTCCGGTCGCGGCTGCGAGTTTGCGGGCGATCCGGCGTCCGAGCTCTGCCATCTCGTCCGGGGTGGTGCGCATCAGGGTGATCGTGGGGTTGTGGACGAGGAAGTTCCTGCCCTCGTACTTCGAGGGGACGTCGGCGCGGGGACCGAAGTTGACCATGTCCAGGGCACCCAGGCTGACCACCTGCGGCACCCCGAGCCTGCCGGCCATCTCGAGCCGGTCCGGCCCGGCCGAGAGGATGCCCCCGGCCAGGTCATCGCACAGTTCGGTGGTGGTGAGGTCGCAGACGCCGGCCAACAACCCCGACTCGACCAGCTTCTCCATGGCCTGCCCGCCGGTGCCGGTGGCGTGGAAGACCAATACCTCGTAGCCCAGCGACTCCAGCGTGTGTCGGGCCTCGTCGGCGGCCGGGGTGGTGAGGCCGAACATGGTGATGCCGATGTTGGGCTTGTGGTCGCCCTCGGGTGCCGCCAGTCGGGCCTCGTAGGCCTTGGCCATGCCGGCGATGCCGGCGGCGGCGTTGTCGAAGACCTGCGTCGAGATGGAGTTCAACCCGGCGACGTCGACGATGGAGTACATCAGGGTCGCGTCCACCTCGCCCACGTAGGGCTTCACATTGCCCGAGGCCATGGTCGAGACCAGCAACTTCGGGAAGCCGACCGGCAGGGCCTGCATCGCCGGGGCCGCGACCGAGGAGCCGCCCGACCCGCCAAAGGACAGCAGGCCGTGGATGGTGCCCTCGGCAGCCATCTTCTTGACGATGGCCGCCGCACCGGCGCCCATCACGCCCATCATCTCGCCACGGTCGTGGTGCTCGCGCAGGGCGTCACGATCCTTCCCTGCCGCGCGCATCACCTCACTGGACGAGACGCTGGCGTGCTCGTCGGACGAGAACGAACCCACGTCGATGATCAGGGTCTGCACCCCATGTTCTTGTAGTCGGTTCTGGAACCACAGGCACTCCTCGCCCTTGGTGTCCAGGGTTCCCAGCAACGCCACTGTTGCCATTGGTCGCTCCCTTGTCGTCGTGAGCCAACCGCGGCTGTCGGCAGGCGTGCCCACGTGCGGACAAGCCCGGCGAATCGGTCGCGGGGACTCAGCCTTGAGTCTGTCCCCCGACCATATGCCCACCCCGACAAGGGCTGGGAGGCGGGTTCGACGGTTACATCATTCCCATCACGAGGATGACCAGTCCGATCGCCCCGGTCAGGAAGGCCATGTACTGCATCGGCACCCAGAACAGGGTGTGCCGGTTGCGCGCCCGCTTCTGCAGGGCCGCCGCCTCGGCCGCCAGCAGGTGGTCGGCCTGGGCGCGGGCCTCGTCGTGGCTGCTGGGCGCCGGGTACCCGGGGGCGTACTGGAACTGCCGGGTGGCGACCAGGTGGTCCAGCTCCTGCCGGCGGGCCGCCACCACGGTCTCGGTCAGGGTGATCGGACGCTGCTCGTTGAACCATCGGCCCAGGAACCAGGTCGCGATGCTGCCGACGACCAGTCCGAGGCCGGCCATCACCTGCGCCCCGCTGCTGTCGTCGAGTCCGATCAGCGTGCCGAGTCCCACGAACAACGCCGCTCCGCCTGCCGGCAGCAGGAACGCCAGCACACCCCACCCAGCCCAAATGATCACGGCAGGGATGCTACTGGGTGCCCGGGCCACCGGCCGAGGAGCCAGTTGCCTGGTCGTCACCAGCACGCCGTGACGTCAGCAGTCGGCCCCGAATGTCCTACTTGCCCCGGAACCTCACCAGTTGCCCGTGAACGTCACCGTTGCGCCTGCTTCGAACTAGGGGCAAGGGTCGCGTTCGCGGGCAAGCAGGAACAAGGATCGCGGTCGGGGGCAATCAGCCGCGGCGGAACACCGGCGCGTCCGGGGTGGACACGTCCTTGGCGTAGCGGTAGCCGTCCTCGGCGAACTCGGTGACGGCCCGCGCCGAGCGCACCCGCTCGGTGACCAACCAGCCGACCATGGTTCCCCGGGCCCGCTTCGCGGAGAACGAGATCACCTTCCAGTTGCCGGCTCGGTCCCGGTTCTCGAAGCGGGGGGTGATCACCCGTGCGTCGAGGGCGTCGAAGTCGACGGCGGTGCTGTACTCGGTCGACGCCAGGTTGACCACCACGTCCGGGCCGGGGGACTCGGCCAGGTCGTCGCGGACCAGGTCGGTGATCCGCGAGCCCCAGTACTCGTAGAGGTTGCGCCCGGCCTCGGTGCGCAGCCCGGTGCCCATCTCCAGTCGGTAGGGCTGGATCAGGTCCAGCGGTCGCAGCAAGCCGTAGAGCCCGGACAGGATCCGCACCGTCTTCTGCGCCTCAGTCCAGTCCCGCTCGTCGAAGCGCTGGCGGGCGTCCAGGCCCTGGTAGGCGTCACCGTTGAACAGCAGCGCCGCGGGGCGGGCGTTGCGGGGGGTGAAGGGGGTCTCGAAGGCCGCGTAGCGTTCGGCGTTCAGGGCGGCCAACTCGGACGAGATGTGCATCAGGCCCGAGATGTCGGCGACAGACTTGCTCCTCATCACCTCGACCAGACGCAGGCTGTCGTCCAGCTGCCGCGGCTGGGAGTGCTTGCGGGTGGTCAGCGGTGAGTCGAGGTCCAGTGATTTCGCGGGGGAGAGCAGGGCCAGCATGCCGTCGAGACTAGTCGACGCATGCTGGCCCACTCTCACAGCTCCAGCGTGACCCGATTCAGTCGGGCCGCGTTGGTGATGACGCTCACCGACGACAGCGCCATGGCCAGCGCGGCGATCATGGGCGAGAGCAGCACCCCCAGGAACGGGTAGAGCACCCCGGCCGCGACCGGAATGCCGATCACGTTGTAGATGAAGGCGAAGATGAGGTTCTGCCTGATGTTGGCCATGGTGGCCCGTGACAGGGTCCGCGCCCGGACGATCCCCACCAGGTCGCCGCCGAGCAGGGTGACCCCGGCGCTCTCCATGGCCACGTCGGTGCCGGTGCCCATGGCGATGCCGACGTCGGCGGTGGCCAGTGCGGGGGCGTCGTTCACGCCGTCGCCGGCCATGGCCACCGTCCGCCCCTGCGCCTTGAGGTCCTCGATCACCCGCCCCTTGTCCTCGGGAAGCACCTGGGCGCGGACCTCGTCGATGCCCAGGCGTCGGGCGACGGCGTCCGCGGTGGTCTGGTTGTCGCCGGTGAGCATCACCAGCCGGATGCCGGCGGCGTGCAGCGCCTGGATGGCGCGGGGGGTGGTCTGCTTGACCGGGTCCTCGATCGCCAGCACGCCAACCACCTGCCCGTCGACCGAGACGTGGACGGCCGTGGCGCCCTCACCCCGCAGCTGGTCAGCCGCGGTTTCGGCGGCCTCGGGTGCAGAGACGTAGTCCGCATTGCCGATGCTGACCCAGCGTCCGCCCACCTCGGCGCGGACACCGCCGCCTGCCTC
The DNA here is from genome assembly GCF_017355265.1 of Tessaracoccus sp. SD287. Classification (GTDB taxonomy): domain Bacteria; phylum Actinomycetota; class Actinomycetes; order Propionibacteriales; family Propionibacteriaceae; genus Aestuariimicrobium. The sequence goes on along the minus strand of NZ_JADIJQ010000002.1, from coordinate 109,656 downwards.
GGAGGTGAAGTCGGTGGACGCAGGGATGGTCAGGTCACGGTCGCGCGCGCCGGTGACGATGGCCTGGGCCAGCGGGTGCTCGGAGTGCTGCTCGACGGCCGCGGCCAGCGCCAGCACCTCGTCCTCGGCGAGTTCGGCGAGGGTCTCGATGACCGTGATCGTCGGCGCGCCCTGGGTCAGGGTGCCGGTCTTGTCGACCACCACGGTGTCGACCTGCTGCATGACCTCCAGCGCCTCGGCGTTCTTGACCAGCACGCCGGCCCGCGCGGCTCGTCCGACCCCGACCATGATCGACATGGGCGTGGCCAGACCCAGCGCACAGGGGCAGGCGATGATCAACACGGACACGGCCACGACCAGGGCGTGCGGCAGGCGTGGTTCAGGCCCGACCAGGAGCCAGATGACGAAGGCTATGAGCGCGATGCCGATGACGACGGGGACGAAGACCGCCGAGACCTTGTCGACCAGGGACTGGATGGGGGCGCGCGAGCGCTGCGCCTCGCCGACCATGGCGACGATCCGCGACAACAACGAGTCGGACCCGAGACGTTCGGCGCGGATGACCAGGCTGCCGTTGCCGTTGACGGTGCCGCCCACGACGCGGTCGCCCGCCTGCTTCGAGACGGCCAGCGACTCACCGGTGACCATGGACTCGTCGATGCTCGAGCGGCCGTCGGTGACCGAGCCGTCAACTGGCACCTTCTCCCCGGGCCGCACCCGGACCAGATCGCCGACGACCAGGTCGGCCAGGTCGACGTCGGTCTCGGTGCCGTCGGAGTTGATCCGGCGGGCCTGGGCTGGGGCGAGGTCCATCAGCGCCTTGATCGCTCCCGACGTGGATTCCCGGGCACGGAGTTCGAGGACTTGTCCGAGCAGGACCAGCACGGTGATGACCGCGGCCGCCTCGTAGTAGGGCTCGGGGCGTCCGTCCATCACGCGCATCGACTCGGGGAAGACGCCGGGCCACAGCAGGCCCACCGTGGAGTAGGTCCACGCCGCAGTGACGCCGAGGGCGACCAGGGTGAACATGTTCAGCGACCGGTTCCTGATCGACGCGGCGGCGCGGACGTAGAACGGCCACCCCGCCCAGAAGACGACCGGGGTCGCCAGCGCGAACTGGACCCACTGGTTGGCGGCCCCCGACAGGCCGATCTCGATGCCGAGCAGCGGCAGGATCATGGCCATCGCCAGCAGCGGGATGGTGAGTGCGGCCCCGATCCAGAACCGGCGGCGCATGTCGATGAGTTCCTGGTTGGGTCCGGCGTCGGGGTCGTAGATGGCCGGTTCCAGCGCCATGCCGCAGATCGGGCAGGACCCGGGACCGTCACGCCGGATCTCGGGGTGCATGGGGCAGGTCCATTCGGTGCCCGGGGGAACGCTCCCGGTTCGGGGGGTTGTGGTCACGTGGTGCCCGTGGCCCTCAGCCGGGTGGTGCCCGTGGCCCTGATGCCCATGGCCCTCTTGCTCGTGCTGGTCGTGCTGGTCGTGCTTCTGTCTGGACATATCGCTCCCTTCTGTCCTGACTATATACCCCATGGGGGTATCAAAAAGCAGAATGCCGCGATATGTGGCACTAGGCACGGGTCCCTGAAAGGCCTGCGAACCACGCAACGGGCGGCACTCCACGCGCAGTGAGGATGCCCTCGCCATCCCGATGACTTGCGGCTGGACAACACCGCCGGATCAGCCGCAGGTGTCGTCGGGCTGTGCAATCGTGGAACCCCCGGAACAAACCGCAGCCCATCCCCGTTGCACCACCTGCCCAGCAGGGAGGACCCCCGTGATCGAGTTCCAGCACGTCTCCAAGCGCTACCCCGACGGCACCGCCGCCGTCGCGGACTTCAGCGCGGTCGTGCCCAGCCACTCGACCACCGTGCTCGTCGGGTCCAGTGGCAGCGGCAAGACCACCCTGATGCGGATGGTCAACCGGATGGTCGACCCCACCGCCGGACGCGTGCTGATCGACGACGAGGACGTCGCCACCCTCAACCCGGTGCACCTGCGCCGACGGATCGGCTACGTGATGCAGCAGGGCGGGCTGCTGCCGCACCGCAAGGTGATCGACAACATCGCCACCGTCCCGATGCTGAACGGCACCGGCCGCCAGCAGGCCCGCACCCGGGCCCACGAACTGATGGACCTGGTCGGCCTCGACCGGTCCATGGCCAACCGCTACCCGCACCAACTCTCGGGCGGTCAGCAGCAGCGGGTGGGTGTCGCCCGGGCGCTGGCGGCCGACCCGAACATCCTGCTGATGGACGAACCGTTCGGGGCGGTCGACCCGCTCGTGCGCAGCGACCTGCAGCAGTGGCTGCTGGGCCTGCAGCGGGAACTGGGCAAGACCGTCGTCTTCGTCACCCACGACATCACCGAGGCACTGCTGCTGGGTGACGAGATCATCATCCTCAAGCCGCATGCCGAGGTCGCCCAGCGGGGCACCGGCCACCAGATTCTCGCTGACCCCGCCGACGACTTCGTCCGCCAGTTCGTGGGCCTGGACAGCGGCGAACGCTCGCTGCACCCCGAACAGGTCAACGGCCGCACCGTTCTGGTCGACGCACACGGACGACCCGTGGGCCTGCTCACCGCCCCCGGCACCACGGGCGGCGGCTCGTGACCTGGCTGCTGGGCAATCTCGACCTGATCGGCCAGCTGCTGGTGCGCCACCTGATGCTGTCCCTGCCGCCGATCGCGCTCAGCCTGGTGCTGGCGGTGCCGGTCGCCTGGCTCGCCAACAAGGTGCGCTGGCTGCGGGTGCCGTTGGTCTCGCTGTCGTCGCTGATGTACGCGATCCCGTCGCTGCCCTTGTTCATCGTGCTGCCCCTGCTGCTGGGCACCAACATCCGTGACCAGGTCAACATGGTCGTCGCACTGACCCTGTACGGGCTGGCGCTGATGGTGCCGGCCACCGTGGACGCCCTGGGCCAGGTCGATGCCAAGGTGCTCGACGCCGCGGTGGCGATGGGACATCCGCCGGTGCGCCGTTTCCTGACCGTCGACCTGCCGCTGGCGGGTCCGACCATGCTGGCAGGGCTGCGGGTGGTGGCGGTCAGCACCATTTCGCTGGTCACCGTGGGCGCGGTGCTGGGCATTCCCAGCCTCGGGCAACTGTTCACCGACGGCTTCCAGCGCGGCATCATCGAGGAGATCGTCACCGGACTGGTGGCCACCGTCGTGTTGGCGCTGCTGGTCGACTGGCTGTTGGCCCGCGCCGGACGACTCATCCTGCCATGGGCACGACCCGAGGCGACGGCGGGGGCGGCATGAACTTCCTGGTCGAGGCCTTCGCCTGGCTCGGTGTCGCCGAGAACTGGACCGGTGCCCTCGGGGCAGGGCCCCTGTTGTGGCAACACCTCTGGTACAGCCTGCTGGGCCTGGCGATCTCGGCGCTGATCGCCATCCCGATCGGCTGGTGGGTGGGCCACACCGGACGCGGACGCGGCCTCGCCGTCGGGCTCAGCGGCGGTGCCCGCGCCCTGCCCACCCTGGGACTGGTGACCCTGTTCGGCATCATGGTCGGCATTGGCCTGACCGCCCCGATGCTGGCCTTCGTCATCCTGGGCATCCCCAGCGTGCTCGCCGGCGCCTATGCCGGCGTCCAGGGCGTGGACCGTGCCGTCGTGGACGGGGCCCGCGCGGCCGGAATGACCGAGTGGCAGATCCTGCGACAGGTCGAGGTGCCGCTCGGCCTGCCGGTGCTGCTGGGCGGGCTGCGCTCGGCGATGCTGCAGATCATCTCCACCGCCACCCTCGCGGCCTACGTGGGGGCCGGCGGACTGGGCAGGCTGCTCTTCCTGGGGTTGAAGACCCAGCAGTACGACGTCATGCTGGCGTCCTCACTGCTGGTCATCGGCCTGGCCATCACCAGTGAACTCATCTTCCTCACCCTCCAGCGCGTGGCAACCCCTGCCCATGCACTCACCCGAAAGGAACGCTCATGACGCTCAACCGTCGTCACTTCGTCTCGCTGGCGGGGCTCGCCGTCCTGGCCGGATGCTCGTCGGCTGACCCGCTCAGCCAGGACGCGACCACCGCCGCCAACACCGCTGCCGGTGGAACGCTGGTGGTGGGATCGCAGGCCTACTACTCCAATGAGATAATTGCCGAGCTGTACGCCCAGTCGCTCGAGAAAGCCGGCTTCACCGTCACCCGGCAGTACCAGATTGGCCAGCGCGAGGTCTACCTTCCCGAGATCCAGGCAGGCAAGATCGACGTCTTCCCTGAATACAACGGCAACCTGCTGCAGTACCTCGACAAGTCCTCGACCGCCACGACGGTCTACGCGATCCAGACCGAACTGGGCAAGGCGCTCGGTGACAAGCTGCGGGTCCTCGACCCCGCCGAGGCCAGCGACCAGGACTCCTACACCGTCACTAAGGCGTTGGCCGAGCAGCACGGCCTGGCCAGCATCGCCGACCTGACCAAGGTCGGCGGCACGATCAAGATCGCCGCCAACAGCGAGTTCAGCACTCGTCCCTACGGGCCCAAGGGTCTCAAGGAGGCCTACGGCGTCGACGCCGAGGTCGTCCCGGTGGAGGACTCCGGTGGCCCGTTGACGGTCAAGGCGCTGCTGGACGGCGACGTGCAGGTGGCCGACATCTACACCGCCGACCCGGTCATCGCCAAGCAGGGGTTGGTGGTGCTGAAGGACCCCAAGAATCTGATCCTTCCCCAGAACGTGGTACCGGTGGTCTCCAAGAAGGTGGACGATGCCGCCGCTGCGGCGATCGACAAGGTCAACAAGGCGCTGACCGCCACGGAGTTGCAGAAGCTGAATGCTCGTTCGGTCGACGAGAAGCTCGGCTCGGACGAGATCGCCAAGGCGTGGTTGGGGGAGAAGGGGTTGGTCTGAGCTGCCGTGAGCAATCGGCAGTGGTAGCTTTACGAGGTCCGTGCGGTCGAACTCAGCGGCGCTGCGACGTGCGCGGCTAAAGCAGGGCTGATGATGGTGCGTGCCGAAGGCGTGTCCATGACAGTTGATGGTGTTCCGGTCTGGGCCCCGTCGCGCGGACCTTGGAGAAGCTGGTAGTCCGCCGCAGGCGATCTATAAATACTCCAGTAGCGGGCTGCGTTTCACGTTGTACGACTTCTGCTTCCGTTTGCTCCAGCGTGTGTCCGTGTAGACAATGTCCACGCCTCGTCGCGCACGAGTGATTGCGACGTAGAGCAACCTCCGCGCCTCTTCCCACTCAGACTCGTCGGCGTTCCACCCCGGCATTACCTGCTCGTCTACTCCGGCCACGATGACGTAGTCGAACTCCAATCCCTTCGACGCGTGGATGGTGGCCACCATCACATGATCAGGCGCGTGCGCGAGTAGTGCAAGATTGCTCAGCATATGGTTCGATAACGGCCCTGTCTCTGAGTAGGCAGAACGCATGCTGGCGAATCCATCATCCCGCGTCGCCCTTACGCCCCGATCCTCCGCCAGTGCCACACTTAAGCGCTCCAAGAAGTCGGTGATGCGAGTCGTCTCATCCGAGTCGAAGAGCAGGCGCACAACTTCCACCTTCGCCTTATGGCTGACTGGCCCCCCCGTGATGGCAGGCAGTCTGTCGAGAAGGACTGAGAGGCTGAGCGTCATCGACTCGCCGCGCAAGGCCCAGGCGGCCAGTCGCTCGACCAACACGGTCCCAGGCGTCGAATGCCAATCAAGTTGCGCGCGGGAGAAACACAAGACACCCGCACTACGAAGCGCGCCTGTGATCTCCTCACGGTCGGACTTCCATGACGTCAGAACCGCGATTTCCTCCGGAGCCACACCCCTGCCCAGTGCGGTCTTTACCAGCTTGACGCATAGCTCAGATTGTCCCGGAACGCCTCCGGTGGCCCCGTGGATCTTAAGGGATCCCCCCGCGCTCTGGCCAGTGACATCGCGATGCTCACCAAGGACGCGGATGCCAGAGTCAATGACATTCTGTCCACTCCTGTAGTTACGCCGGAGTCGCACGCTCACAGTGCGTGGGTCCCCAGATAGCGAACGAAGCAACTCCGGGTGAGCACCTGAGAACGCGTAGATCGACTGGTCTGGGTCCCCAACGGCGAACAGGTTGGAGCCAGACCCAGTTGAGCCAACCGTGAGCGCGCGTACGATTCGATCAAGACCCGGTGCAAGATCTTGGTATTCGTCGACGTAAATCCGAGGGAAACACGCGGACAGAGTCTGGCGGATCCATGGGTGCTCCTCGACGAGATACACCGCCCAAGAAATCAGCTCGACAAAATCGTATTGACGCCGCGTGCGCAACTCCGCGGAGAATTCTTGGGCCAAGTCAGCAATACGTGAACCCCCGAACTGGAGATCGCCAGAGAAGTCCATTCGTTGCCTGACGCGCATTACGTTCGTTCTTATGTTCGCGAAGTCTTCGTTGCGGAATGACCGGCCGAGGTAGATGTCCCTCAGAAGCTCTTCCGCCTCCGCGTCTGAAACGAGGCTGCTCTCCGCGAGCAGCTCCTCACCGGCCGCTTTAGCGAATGGGAGGACGATTCTTCTGAGCGCAAATGAGTGCACAGTTCCCACAAAAAGGTTCGGACGACGCTGAACCCCGAACGCGTCAAGTCGACGTCGCATTTCCCATGCTGCCTCGTTTGTCATGGTGATGCATGCTGCTCCACGCGGTCCTACGAGTTGCTCGCGTAGATCCGAAGCAGCCCGAGCCGTGAGCAACTGTGTCTTGCCACTTCCAGGTGGCGCAAGTACCACAATATTGCCGACGGCAGTGAACGCGACCCACTGCTCCGGGTTCGTGCGCAGCTCAGTGATTGCTTCCGCTAGTCGGCTCATGAGCGAAGGTGATCGAAGGCTTTTTGGACGTAATCGGGCGCAGTAAGGAGGTCTTCCATGCTGGCTAACCGCTGCGCAAATAGGCCCTTCTTCCTGCGGATCCTTCTGAGCACGTCGTCGGCGTCGATGCTGTCATTCGACCACGCATGCTCGACGGTGGCGGCCGACGGACCAGGAATCATTGACTTTAGCGCATCGATCATTAAGCGCTGGTTACCCTTCGAGTGCTTGTAGAGGTCTACCTCCAGGGTCACGTCGCCTAGGAAGATGCCCTCCGCTTCAGCACTCGACTCGTCAATGTTCAAACTAGCGCACAGCCGGGCTACCCTGTCGGCGCCAGTTCGCCCGTCCGGGAGGTTCGGATCACCGTCGGTGATGACTGCGTATGGGATGCCGAGAGCCCTTACAAACTTTACATAGGGAAGGAAGTGCGTGCCATGAATGGCGCACACAGTGAGCCCTACCTCATCGAAGTCGCGACTTGTGCTCATTCGCTGGAGCAGGACTTGCTCGGCAAAGCCCTCAACCAGAATCACTGATTTGGCGAAGGCGAGTTCCGATCGCGTGGCGTCGAGATAGCGCTGAAGGTCTTCCCACTCGTTCGGCAATAGATCCGCCGTCCGTGCGGACCTCACATCCGCGCCCCCTGGCGTCGCGCGCATCCTCAGGAGATTTTTCGGGTCTGTCACGGAGACGATGTGTGGACTATGAGTCGTGACGAAGGTGCTCGATCTCGAGTCCCGGCGTGACTGGAGACCACTGAACATGCGCCGTTGGAGATGGGGATGAAGGTGGGCCTCCGGTTCCTCGATAGTAATAAGCGCGTACTCGATCTCCGCATTCTTGAGCCGACGACCCAGCTCAGCCTGAAGGAGGGCGAGGTACAGCACGTTCAGAGTGCCAAGACTGGACATCTCCAGATCCCGCTGCGACGACCCATCTAGCAGAAGCCGCAGGTTCCTGAGTGCTCGAGCCGGATCGGTCGGGGCCACCCCCAACGTGGGGTCCAGCGCGTTCTCATCTCCAACCAACTCGCGCGATCGGGCCGCGATCATCGTGGCAGCGGTTCTTACCGCTTCAAGCTCGTTGATGGCATCGCGAGCTTCGTTCAGAGCCGCGCGCACTGTCGCTATCTGTTCGGCCGGCACGCTACGGCCGATCTCGTCGAGAATCGGGCGCAGTGGAGAACGTCTCCAAGAGGCGAGGTCGGCCTCGGCGTCGCGAAGGGCCTGCATGTGCGCAAGGTGCACGTAGGTCCTGAGATCTCCACCGACCACTTGGTCAGGGTCCTCGCCCCCGTGAATGAGCCACTCGTAGAGCGGCGGATCCGCCGCCTCATGTCCCTCCCGTGGTCGGAACAAGTACGTGAGCCGCGCGCGTGAGGGGTCTCCCGTGATGACCGCCCCCGCGAGGGTGGCGAGCAAGCCTGGTTCGTCCGCGAAATCAACTAGGTCCACGGAGATAGAGATTTCTGCACCCTGATGCATTGGGTCCGCGCCTATACCGTCCCAAAAATCGTCAGCCGTGAGCGTCCGCTGCTGAAACGAGAGAGCTGGGTCCAGAACGAGTCGAAGCGCGTGCACCAGATTGCTTTTGCCGCTGCCGTTCTCGCCGACGACCACGGGCGCCGCAGCGAGCTGGACATTGACGTCCCGAAGGTTGCGGAAGTTCTTGATTCGGAGGGCGTCAAGCTGCATCCCCTGATCTTAGCGAGCGGCACTATCACCAGCAGCCAAGAGCGGACGAAGTCGGGCTCAATAGCGCTTCTGCAGGAAACCAGGAGCCCTCGGGCAAAGTGGAGGTTGCTTGGTTCAGGCGGTCTCGCTCCCGCTCGCGCTCCGGAACTCCTCATACGTCGACGACAGGAACCCGAGCACCCAGTCTTGAACTTCCGGCTTCTCGAAGAACAGGTTGAACAGCACCTGGTTCTGGTCGTGCCGGTCCACGATCTTCTGCTTGAGCCTGTCCTTGAGCATCAGCTCGTACTGGCTGCGATCGTTGTGCATCGCAACCAGCTTCAGCTCGACATCCTCCATGACCGAGAGCCGCTGCTGGTCGAACCAGACCTTGTCCGCCTCGCCAAGGTCGGCCCCGAACTTGTCGTTCAAAGCCGCGATCATCGCCGACAGCTTGTCGAGCACCGGCTCTGCCTGATGCCCCTCACCCATCCCGGGCAGTGCCTCACCCGGCTCGTCCGAACCGTCCAGCGTGATCGATGAGTCCGACGTGACCGCAATCCGCAGGTGCGTGAGCTGCACCGACTTGCTCAACTGGGGCAGCGGGTCGTCACTGTCCGCAGGCAACTCCGTGAGCAACACTCGTCCGTAGAGGAACAGTTCCTCCAACTCGGGGTCGGTCCACGGCATTACCTGCGCGACGAACGCGTACGCACGGCAGAAGTGGTTCAACCTTGACCGGAAGTCCGCCTGTTCATCCTCGTCTTCGATCAGGACGAACCGTCCGACCGCTGGGGTGACGTTCGCGTACACCTGCGACTGCTGGGCCGGGTCCTGCGACAACAACGCCGTCACGCAGGCCTGCATCTCCTGCCGCGACAGCACGCCGGCTGACATCAGCGCGTGGTGCATCGTGTACAGGATGTTCGGCTCGGTCGGGGTGGCCATCGTCTGCTCGTAGAACGGCTCGAAGGCTTCCCTGATCTCATCGGCGGTGTTCGCGAAATCGAGGATGAAGGTGTCCTCCTTACCGGGATGTACCCGGTTCAGCCGAGAGAGCGTCTGCACGGCCTTCACCCCGGCGAGCTTCTTGTCCACGTACATCGTGTGCAGCAGCGGCTCGTCGAAGCCGGTCTGGTATTTCTCCGCCACGACCAGCACCTGGTAGTCGTCGTCGCGGAACCGCTTCGGCAACTGGGTCTCGGTGAAGCCGTTGATCCCGGCCTCGGTCCACGCCACCTGCGGCACCTCCGGGTCGGTCACCGCACCGGAGAAGGCCACCAACGTCCGCATAGCGTCCGCACCGCTGTCGTAGCCCTTGCGCGTGATGTAGGCGTCCAGCGCCTGCTTGGTCCGCACCGCATGCAGCCGGGACCGGGTGACGACCATGGCCTTGGCGCGGCCGTCGATCTTGAGGGCGGTCTTCTGCCGGAAGTGCTCGACGATCACCTCGGCCTTCTGCTCCAACTGGTACGGATGCAGCGACACGAACCTGGCCAACGCAGCGCGGGCCTTGCCCTGATCCATCTCCGGATCATTCACCGGCGAGGCGTTGGCCAGCTTGTAGTAGGTCCCATAAGTCGAGTAGTTCGCCAGCACGTCCAGGATGAAACCCTCGTCGATGGCCTGACGCATCGAGTAGGTGTGGAACGGTCGGTGGATTCCCTCGACCAGCTCACCGAACAGCTCCAGCGTCTTCGGCTTCGGAGTGGCGGTGAACGCGAAGAAGGACAGGTTCTTCTGCTTGCCACGCGCCAGAGCGCTCTGGACCACGAGGTCCGAGGTTTCGGCCGCAGCCTCGGCGGCGGCTTCGGCAGCCTCGGCCTCCTCGAGCGAGGCTCCGCCCAGCACCGACTTGAGCTGCTTGACCGCATTGCCCGTGGTCGACGAGTGCGCCTCGTCGACGATCACCGCGAACTGCTTGCCGGCGATCTGTTTGCCCTCACCGGCGGCGGCGTCCTCTGCGGCGAACTTGGCCACCACGGGGAACTTCTGCAGGGTCGTGATGATGATGCGGGCGGCATTGCCCTCGAGTGCCTCTTTGAGTTGGCTGGAGTGCTGGTCCACACGGACGATCGTGCCGGGCGTGTGGTCCAGTCCGGCGACGGTTTCCTGCAGCTGCCGGTCGAGCACGCGGCGGTCGGTGATCACGACGACCTTGTCGAAGACCGGACGATCGTCTTCGCCGTGAAGGCGCTGCAGGGAGTGCGCGGTCCAGGCGATGGTGTTGGACTTGCCCGAGCCGGCGGAGTGCTGGATCAGCCGGTCGGTCCCGGCGCCAGCCTGGCGGGTGGCCTGGACGATCGACTTCACCGCGTGCCACTGGTGGAACCTGGGGAACAAGATCCGGCCGTCCTGGGCGTGGACGAAGGTGGCGAGCAGATCGAGCCAGTTGTCCCGCTGCCAGACCTGCTGCCACAGGTAATCGGTCTGGTAGCCAGACGAGTTTTGCGGGTTGCCCGCGCGGCCGGGCTGGCCGGGGCCGGCGGTGCCCTGGTTGAAGGGCAGGAACCGGGTCTGCTCACGCTCGAGACTGGTGGTCATCATCACCTGGTGCGGGTCCAGCGCGAAGTGGACCAGGGTCCGGTGGGCGAAGATCAGGTCGTTCGGGTTCCGGTCGGTGCGGTACTGCGTCATCGCATGCTCCACCGTCTGGTGGGTGAGCGGGTTCTTCAGCTCCGCGCTTGCGACCGGGATGCCGTTGACGACCAGGGCCAGGTCAAGGGAGTCGGCGGGATTGGACTCGGAGTGGTGCAGCTGGCGCACGACCCCGCAGCGGTTCGCCCGGTAACGATCCTCGAGTTCTGGGGTCAGGTTGTTCGCGGGCCTGAACCAGCACATCCGGATGGTGACGCCGGAGTCCTTGACGGTGTCGCGCAGCACATTGATGGTTCCGCGGGAGGTGATGGCCTTGGCGAGGGTGGTCAGGAACTTCTGCCGGGCTGTGGACTTGCCGCCGTGGCGGGTGACGAGTTGCTGCCAGGCCCTGGGCTGGGAGGTCTGGAGGTAGGTGATCACCTCGTCAGGGAAGAGCCCGAGGGACTTGTCGTATCCGGACGGGGCGAGCTGGTGCCACCCGTGTTGGACGAGATGTGCCTCGATGTTGGCTTCGAAGGACGACTCCAGGTGGACGCTCATGGCTCATTCTCCGGGGATGCGGCGGCTGGCGGTAGCGACGTCGAGTTCGCCGGTGACGGCGGCGGTGATCAGGGAGGACTTGTACTCGGTGAGGAGCTCGATGGAGCGGTTGAGCTGTCCCTGGTGCTCACGTGCAGCGGCTAATGCACGGTCCAGACGTCGCCCCAGTTCAGACATCTCTTGTGGGCTGCGCAGCGGGATCAAGACCTTGAAGTAGGAACCGGTGTTCAGATTCATGATTCCCGTGGTTTGTGTCGAATGGGGCGACTGTTGGCGCGTGGCGTACAGCGCTCCTAGGACCAAAGAGAGATAACGGCCATCGACCCCTTCTTTCGGACGGAGTCTCGAGACGAAGTTGCTGCATACGACCGGCCCTTCGACGGCGACCACATACGCGGGGCAACCCACGGGATTAAGCTGCGTCCCGCCGGATCGCTCCAGAAGGACATCGCCGGGGAGAAGCAGTCGGCTGTCGACCTGTGCATCCGTCGCGCTCCTGATTGTCTGGGTCGGGCCCAGCGTGAAGTCGTGCCGGTTGAAGTCGGCTACCCGAGCGACAGATATATCCCTCACCTCCTCGCCCGGGTTTGACCCCCAGATCCCGAGACGCTCGCCCTGTATCAATCGCCGAAGCTGGACTCGTGGCCCCTTAGAGTACAGACTGCCCTCACAAAGCTCTGACCGGGTCGCCTCGTCAATGGCACGGATCTGGTCTCGGCGGGCGGCGATGATCTGGTCGATCCGAGCCACTCGGTCGTCGAGGAAGTCCGCGATCCGCCGCTGTTCCCTGTGTCCGTACTTGGGCACTCGGAGCTGGAGGATCACATCTGGATCAACGCGTTGGTGGCTTCGGGTGGCAGATCGAACCTCGCTATGGAGCCGACCTCGCACAGCACTCGACAGTAGGAAGTAGCGGGTGAAATCCGGGTCAGCCGCGGGGCGAGGGTTGAGTGCCACGAACTCGGTCGATGCGACGGATTCGAAAGGCAGGGTGCGAGGAACGATGTGGACGCGAGGAATCCGGGGGTTGAGGCGACTTATCAGAATCTCGCCCCCTTGCAATCTGAGCTTGTGCGAGTCGATATCAGCGGACGGAACCAATACGGGCTCACCCTGATCCAGTGCCGGGATGCTGAAATGCAGTACCGACTCACCCATTTCAGACGGCTGCACAGTGAGGCGACTCACATCCACCAGCGAGCGCAATGGAACCGTCCTCACAGCCCCAACCCCGCCATCCACTCCTGGATCTCCCCCTCAAGCTCCTTGATCTCCCCAGCGATCTCCTCCACCGGCCGCGGCGGCTCGTACACGTAGAACTGCCGGGTGAACGGGATCTCCACCCCGACCTTCGTCTTGGCGTGGTCGATCCAGGCGTCCGGCACGTAGGGGTGGATCTCCTCGGCGAGGTGCTTCTCCGCCGTTTCCGCCAACACCGGCTCGCGCTCTGACTCGTCCAGGTCGAAGAAGCCCGCTGGCAGCGGCACGTTCTCCTGGTCCCGCAGCGAGGCATCCACCACCGGCTTGCCCCGCTTCAGCACCGGGTTGCCGTCCTCGTCGGTCTGCGGGCGCTCGACGGTGATTCGCTGGAACCCGAATGCCTCGCGCGGCAGCACCCGCGCCCGCTTCTCGTCTACGTCCTCGCCCAGGGCGTCACCGTAGATCTGTACCAGTTCGGCAATGGCGTAGGGAGTGAGCTCCTTGCGCTTGTCGCCAAGGGACTTGCGCATCTTCGTCCCGGAGTCGCGGCCGTCGATGAGCCGCACCAGACCGTGGGCGTCCTCGTCCTTGTCGTTGGTGAGGATCCAGACGTAGGTGGAGATGCCGGTGTTGTAGAACATCTGGTCCGGCAGGGCCACGATGCCTTCGAGCCAGTCGTTCTCCAGGATCCAGCGGCGGATCTCCGACTCACCCGACCCTGCTGCTCCGGAGAACAGCGGGGAGCCGGACAACACGATGCCCACGCGGGAGCCGTCCGGCTTCATCTTCGACAACATGTGCTGCAGGAACAGCAGCGATCCGTCAGAGACCCGGGGCAGGCCGGCTCCGAACCGGCCGGAGAAGCCGAGCTTCTGGTGCTCGTCCTTGATCGGTGCCGCGTAACTCTTCCAGTCCACCCCGTAGGGCGGATTGGCGAGAATGAAGTCGAACTGCTTCAGCCGGAACTCGTCCTGGGTGAGGGAGTTGCCGTTCGCCATCTGGTCAGGGGAAATGTCCTGCATCATCAGGTCGGACTGGGCAATGGCCCAGGTCTCGTCGTTGAGTTCCTGCCCGTACACATGGACGATCGACTCGGGGTTGCGTTCGCGGATCTTCTCCAGCGCCCCCATCAACATGCCGCCGGTGCCGGCGGCCGGGTCGTAGACCGTGCGGACCGGTTTGGGGTTGGCGGCGAGCTCGGCATTGGTGTGGCCGGTGAGCAGCAGGTCGACCATGAGCGAGATCACCTCACGCGGGGTGTAGTGCTCCCCCGCGGTCTCGTTGCTCATTTCGTTGAACTTCCGTAGGAGCTCTTCGAAGATGTAGCCCATCGCCTCGTTGCTGACCACGCTCGGACGCAGGTCAAGGTCGGCGAAGTCGGACAGCACCTGGTAGAGGAGTCCGGCGCGGTCCATCCGCTGGATCTTGTCGTCCACGTTGTAGGCCTCCATCACCCGATAGGCGTCGGGGGAGAGGCGGCGGATGTAGCCGGAGAGCTGGGCTGCCAGGTTGCGGTCGTCGCTGAGCATCGAGACGAAGGTGAGCGGTGAGGTGTTGTAGAACCGCTGCTTCGCCGTCTTCTTCAGCACCATGTCATGGCCCTCGTTATAGGGCTCGGGGAAGTTCGCGGCGGCGGCGAGCACTGCGTCCTTGGTGGGCTCGAGCACCGCGTCCATGCGGCGAAGGACCAGCAGGGGCAGCATGATCGCGCCGTACTCGTGCTGCTTGAAGGTTCCGCGAAGCTTGTCCGCGACCCTCCAGACGAAAGCGACCTTGTCAGCGAAACCTTGGGGGGCCACGGATCTCCTTCGATGGGGTGGTGGGGATCAAGCTATCGGATATGGGATCAGCATTACTCCGTGGCCCACCGGCGTGCGCGTGCGTACGCTTGGCGGCATGGACCTACAGGTCGGCATAGATGAGGCGGCGGCCTTTCTGAGTGTCCCGCCCGAGATTGTGGCGTCTCTGCTGGCGTCCGGGGACCTTCCCTACGTGCAGACGGCTGAACGGGCGAACATTCGCTTGAGCGATCTGACGGAATATCAGCGCCGCCTCGCTGAGCGGCGGAAAGACGCGTTAGAGGAAATGGCCGAGATTGCTCGGGAGAGCGGGCTCTATGAGCATACTGCGCGCTCGGGTGAGGGTATCCGCTGAGCCGAGGTGGGAGTACTCGAAACCAGGAGACAGACGGGATAGCATTTGTTGATGTCGCACAGTGCTGTGGACCCAGTGATCCAGTTCACGTTGGCGGGCCAGAACTACCGTCTCGCGCGTTCTGACGTGGTAGCACGACTCGAAGGGATCCGGCCCCGAAGGGTTGGCAAGTACGCAGTCAAGATCCAAGGTGTCTGGTTTCCGGTCAACCAGGCGTTTGGGGTGGGGAGCGGGATTCCGGAGGCGCTGTTCAACGCGCGGACCGCGCACCGTCACCTTGGAAAGCTGGGGCTGGAGGTTCGCGGCGAGGTTACGGCTCGCGGGGCGCATGGGCCCGACGCCGCTCGTGGGTCAGCCCAGAGGCCGTCCACTGCTGACGACCCCGTATGGCACTCCGAGGCCATGGTGCAACAGAAGGTCGTCGCGGCTCTCGACATGCATGGCTGGCGTATCGTGTCACAAGCCGACACGATCACTCGCGAGCGCGGCATTGACATAGTCGCTACATGTATCGGCGAGACTGTAGGCATCGAAGTCAAGGGATTCCCGAGCAGGACTTACGCCGACCCTCGCAGGGCAGGCGAAGTGAAACCAACCCGACCAAGCAACCAGGCGGTGCACTGGTACAGCCAGGCCGTGCTGGCCGCCATGCGTCTCCGGACACGCAACCCGGACTATCGCAGCGTGATCGCGCTCCCGGACTTCCCTCGATACCGAACGCTGTTTGAGGAGACGCGCTCATCCCTGGATGCTGCGGCGATCGAAGTCTGGTGGGTGGCAGAAGCGGGAGCGGTCGAGGGGTTATGAGGTGGCCAGACTCGAGCGGCGTAGCAGCGCGGCCGGTGATCATGGCGGCGGGCAGCCTTATCGCTCTGGTGACGTCATACATGGGCTTCCGAAACCCACGTGTCGCTTCATCCATCCAGTCGGTGAAGTACGGGTCCCAGGACAGGGGCACGTGCATCCCGCGGGCGAGGTCCTGGGGGCTGGCGTGTTCTGCCCAACGCAGCAGCCACGCCGTGTCGGCGTCCATCATGCGCCGCGCGAACCCGATGCCCAGCACCCGCGCTCCGCCCACGGCGCCGATGTAGTTCACCCACGAGTAGGTGCGCGTGGTGGCGGTCAGCAGGCGTGCCCACGCCCGCTGCGCCGGGTCGGGCAACCGGCGGAAGGCGCCGATGAGTGGGACGAAGACCCGCGCGATCCGCTGCCCGAACCACATGTGGAAGAGCAGTTCGCGGTTGGTCCACCGGGTGCCGTGGCTGGGAGCGTCCAGGTCAGAGGGGGACGCCGTCGCGACCAGGGTGGTGAAGTCGTCGCGCAGCCATTCCAGGTCCCGCAGGGCCTCAGGTGGTAACCCCATGCAGCCATTGTCGCGCGCCGCGCTCAGCGGCTGAACACCCGCACCGGGCTGACCAGTTCCAGCCCGACCAACTGCCCCACCTCCGGGGTGGAGGTGCCCCGCACCCGGGCCAGCACCCCACTGGTGTGCTCGCTGAACTCGGGCGCGATCCGCGCCAGGTTCAGGCTGACCAGGGCGTCGTGGCCGTAGAAGTCCACCCGGGAGACATAGGCATCGGCGACGCCCTTGCCGGGGTCCACCAGCCGCAACTGCTCGGGACGCAGCAGCACGTCCACCTGCCCGCGGGGGATGAAACCGACCACCGGCAGCATCCCGACGGCGCAGCGCACATGCTGGTCGGCCGTCTCGCCCGGCAGCAGCACCGCGTCGCCCATGAAGGAGGCCACTTGCGGGTCGGCCGGGGCCATGTAGATGGTGCGCGGCTCGGCCACCTGCCGCACCTCGCCGTGGCGCAGCACCGCGATCTCGGAGGCAAAGGACATGGCTTCGGCCTGGTCGTGGGTGACCAGCACCACCGTCGACCCGGCCGCGCGTAGCGCTCGCGCGGTTGCCTCGCGGGTCGCCGCCCGCAGCCCCGTGTCCAGCGACGAGAACGGTTCGTCCAGCAGCACGACCTCCGGGCGGGGTGCGAGGGCCCGGGCCAGGGCGACCCGCTGCTGCTGTCCCCCCGACAGTTCGGCCGGACGGCGCTCGGCCAGGTCGGCGGGCAGTTCCACCAGGTCCAGCAGTTCCAGCACCCGGTCGCGATGGGCCCGCTCCCGGCTGGTGAAGCCGCTGGCGGGCAGGCCGAAGGCAATGTTCCCGGCGACGCTGAGGTGGGGGAACAGCCCGCCCTCCTGGCGGACGTAGCCAATGCCGCGGCGTTCCGGCGGCACCCACTTGTGCGGTCCGGCGACCAGGCGTCCGCCAATGCTGGCCTCACCGCCGGACGGCTTGATGAACCCGGCGATGGCCCGCAACAGGGTGGTCTTGCCCGAACCGGAGTCGCCCAGGATCGCGGTGGTCGCCCCCTGCGGGACGGTCAGGCTGACCCCGTGCAGCACCTCGGTGCGGCCATAGCCGGCCCGCAGGTCGTTGACCCTGACCTCGTTCATCGCACTCCTCATCCCTGCCGTGTGATCTGGCGTCGCAGCAGCACCGTCATCGGAACCGACAGTGCAATCATGACCGCCGCGTAGGGAGCCGCCGCGGCATAGTCCAATTCGTCACTGGCGGCCCAGAATGCCAGCGCCAGGGTTTCAGCCCCCGAGGGGGCCAGCAGCAGGGTGGCGGTCAGTTCGGTCGAGATGGCCAGCGCCACCAGCACGAATCCGGCCAGCACCGACGGCGCCGCCAACGGCAGCACCACTCGTCCGAGCACGGCCAGACTGCCCTGCCCGAGCGAGCGGGCTGCCTCGGACAGCTCCGGGGGTGCTGCGGCCAGCCCCGACCGCAACGCCACGGTGGCACGCGGCAGGAACAGCACGGCGTAGGCGAGCACCAGCAAGGTCACCGTCTGGTAGATCCCCGGCACCCACCGCACCGCGACCGTCACCAGTGCCAGCGCCACCACCACGCCCGGCAGCGAACTGGCGATGTAGGTCACCCGTTCCAGCAGGACCGCGAGCAGCCCATGGCGGCGGCTCAGCATCAGCGCCACCGGCAGCGCCAGCACCACCGCCACCAACCCGCCGAGCAGCGACAGCCCCAAGGTCGTCCCGGTCGCGGTCCACAGGTCGTCGGCGACGGCCCCGGACTGGCTGGTGCCCACCACCAACCACCGCACCACCATGACCACCGGCACCAGCACCGACAGGCCCACCAACCCGGCCAGCACCCCCATCGCCGGGGCCGTCCAGTGGCCAAGCGGCAGCGGCGCCGGACGTCGGACCGCGCCGCTGCCGAGCCGGGCGATCCGGCCGCGGCCGCGCACGACCAGTTCGACCGTCAGCACCAGCAGGCACAACAGCAGCAGCACCGAGGCCAGCAGGGAGCCCTGTTGGCTGCTGAAGCCGACCGCGTACTGCTGCAGGATCGCTGTGGTGAACGTCTGGAAGCGCATCATCGACAGCACGCCGTACTCGGCGAGCAGGTGCAGCGCCACCAGCAGCGCCCCGCCGCTCACCGCCGGACGCAGCCGCGGCAGCACCGTCCGCAGGAACGCGGTGACCGGTCCCAGACCCAGGGAGCGCGCGACCTCCTCCTCGCCGGCGTCCAGGGTGCGCAGCAGTGCTGCCACCGGCAGGAAGACGAAGGGGAAGTACGCCAAGGTCGTCACCAGGGCGGCACCGCCGAGCCCGACCAGCCCCGGCTGCCACGAAATCCAGGTGTAGCTGGACACGAACGCGGGGATCGCCAGCGGCGCCAGCATCAGGGTGCGCCAGACCCCGGCGGCCGGCAGGTCGGTGCGCTCCACCAGCCAGGCGGCGCCCACCCCGAGAACCACCGACAGTGGGACGGTCAGCGCCATCAGCACGAAGGTGTTGCCCAGCAGACGACCGATCCGGGGACGCAGCAGGTAGTCGAGGGCAGCGCCCACGCCCTCGTCCCCGAGCGCGGAGCCCAGCACGACGACGATCGGCAGCAAGACCAGTGCCGCCACCGTCGCAGCCGCTGCCCGCAGCCACCAGCGCTCAGAAGATGCCGGCATCCGTCATCAGCTTGGTCACCTGGTCGGAGTTCAGGGTGAAGGGGTCGACGGGCGGAGCGTCCAGGCTGGCAAGCGGCGGCAGCGCCGGGTCGGAGGCCACCCCGTTGCCGACGGCGTACTCCATGGACTTCGAGGTGACCAGTACCTGCTGGCCCTCGGGGGAGGTGACGAAGGCCAGGAACTGCTGGGCCTGGTCGGCCTTGTCGCTGCTCTTCAGCACGCCGCCGGCGGACAGCGAGACGAACGCGCCGGGGTCCTTCTTGCCGAAGTAGTGCAGCTGCGTGTTGCCGGAGCCCTCCTTGTTCCCGGCCTGGTCGCGGTACCAGTAGTAGTGGTACATGATGCCGACCGGCACCTCGCCGGCATTGACGGCCTTCATGGTGGCGATGTTGTTCTGGAACACCTTGGCCCCCGACTGCAGGGCCTCCAGCCAGGTCGCAGTTTCCTGCTCGCCGCGGTCGGCCAGCATGCCAGCCACGATGGCCTGGAAGTCGGCGCCGCCGGGGGCGCAGCCCCAGCGACCCTTCCAGGACGCGTCGGCCAGGTCCATCATCGAGACGGGCAGCTCGGACTTGCTGATCTTGGACGGGTTCCACACCAGCACCGTCGACCGGGCCGCGATGCCGATCCAGTCCTTGCTGGACGGGGCCGCCGACGCTGGCACCTGGCTGAGCGTGGCGGCCGCCACCGGGGCGAGCAGCCCGGCGCGCTGCACCAGCGTCATCGCCGGGGAGTTCTCGGTGAGGAAGACGTCGGCGGGGCTCTTGTCGCCCTCCTGGACGATCTGATGGCCCATGGACGAGTCCTGCCCGGCGCGGACCTGCGTCTTGATGCCAGTCTTCTCGGTGAACGCCTCGGCCCAGGCGTCGGTGACGTTCTGGTGCTGGCTGGAGTAGATCTGCAGGGCGTCCGGGTCGGTGCCGCCGTCCTCGGAACCGGAACTGCAGGCGGCCAGGGCCAGCGGAGTGACCGCGAGCGAGGTCAGCAGCACGCGGCGGGTCAGTCGGGTGTCCCGGATGGGTGGCAGGTTCACAGCAGGGTTCCTCGCGGTTCGGGGCTGACCGGTGCCGCGGGGGCGGCTCGGTGGGGGACAAGGGCTTGCAGCCGTCGGATGGGGCGCTCGCTCAGGCGCCACAGGGCGACCCCGACGGCCACGGACAGCACGGTGCCCAGCAGCGGACGTCCGAGCCAGTCGAGTATGTGGAACTGCACCAGGTAGACGTGCAGGCTGGCGGCGGCGAGCACCGAGACGGGGGTGACCAGCATCGCCGGAACCGGCACCGTGCGCAGCAGCGCGAGCGCGCTGATGCCGGCCAGGATGATGCCATTGCGCAGCAGGTCGCCGGGGAAAAAGTCGATGACGCCGACGGCGGCCAGGGCCAGGGTGAGCAGGCGTTGGCCCCTCGACCGGGCCTGCGCCAGGGCCAGACCGGCGGCGAAGAGGAAGAACACCGTCGGCATGATGCCGCGCAGGGTGCCCTCGAACAGGCCCAGCACCGCGAACCGGCTGACCAGCCCGACCAGCAGCAGCCCCAACGAGACCCGCCAGGGGTGCGATGCCCACAAGCGGCTGAGGGTCGGCACCGAGAGGACGGCGGTGGTGACCAGCAGGCACAGCACCACCGCGTCGACGAACCACAGTTCGTTGCGTTGCAGCCGGTTCACGTCACCGGTGGCCCAGTTCGCCAGCAGCAGGTTTGCCACGCCGTAGCGTCCGGTGGCCATGCCAAGTGCGGCGACGGCCATGGTGGGCACGGCGATGCCGATCAGCAGTCGGGCGGTGCCCCGCCACCGTTGGCCAATGCCGAGCGCCGACAGCCCGAACAGGGCGGCGTTGAACCCGACGACGGCCATCAGGGTGTGCGCCCCACCGGGAAGTCGGAACAGGTGCGCGTGGGACCCGGCGATCATCACCACGGCGAGCGCGCGCAGCACCGCGGTCGTCTCCATCCGCCGCCAGCTGCGGCGTCCGCGGGTGGTGGGGGTGGCGGGGTCGTCGCGGTGCCGGACTTCCGCCTCGCGGACCAGCTCGGCCAAGGGCCGGTGGTGCCAGTCGGTGGGCAGGTCGCCCAGCAGCTCGCCGAGCGCCAGTGCGGCCTGGACGTGGCTCAGGGAGTCGCCCCCCTGGGCGACGAAGGACAACTCGAGGTCGATCTGGTCACGTCCCAGCACCCGGCGCAGCACCGCGGCGGCCCGGACCGCCACACCGGGGGAGTCGATCTGCTGGCGTGTCCCGGCGCACTCATCGGGGTCGGAACCACGGATCAGCAGGTCGCAGCCGGCGCGGTCCAGCTTGCCGCTGGCCAGCCGGGGTAGACCGATGACAGCGACCCGGACGTGACCGACGCCGAGCCCGCAGGCGTCGGCAGCCAGCCTGCGGGCCAGGGTGCTGGTGTGCTGAACGCTCTGGCCGGGCACGGGTTCGACGCCGACCCTCAGGCCGGTGTCGTCGCCGGTGACACAGGCGACCAGGCCGGAGCGTTCCAGCGCTGCCTCCACCCTGCCCAGGTCAATGCGAAGCCCCAACACCTTGACGAATCCGGAGCGTCGGCCCACGATCTGCAGCAGGCCGTCGCGCCAGCCGCCGAGGTCGCCGGTACGAAGTTCGGTGACCATCCGGCCCAGGGCCAAGTCGTCGGGATGGTCGGCATAGCCGAGCATCACCCCAGGACCGCGGACGACGATCTCACCGGTCCCGGCCTCACGGTCGGCCTCGGGCACCCGGGTGTCGATCGTGATCGTGGTCTCGGGCAGGGGACGGCCCACGGTGCCCGGCGAGCCCACCGTGATGTCGGGGTGCTGGACGGTGATGCGGGCCGTCGCCTCGGTCTGGCCGTACATCAGCGACAGACCCCAGCCGTGGGTGCGGCCCAGGGCCGTCGTCCGCGCGACCCGCTCGGGGCCCATCCGTCCGCCGGCCTGGGTGATCAGCCGTAGTGAGGGATGGGGCCGGTCCAGGACGCCGGTGGTCTCGGCGAGTTCGATCATGTGGGGGACCACGGCCAGGGTCGTGACCCCCGCGTCCACCACGTCCCAGAACCCGTGGTCGAGGACGGACTGGTCGGTGAGCGCCACGCTGCCCCCGACGGCCAGATGGCTGTGCAGCACCGAGAGGCCGTAGGTGTAGTGCAGCGGCAGGCTGGTGATGCCACGGTCCTCGGCGCCCAGCCCCAGCGAGTGGGCGATGCCACGGGCATTGCTGAGCAGGTTGTCGTGTGACAGGCGGACCAGCTTCGGCGAACTGGTGCTGCCGGACGTGCTGAGCAACAACGCCAGGTCGGGATGCAGCAGGTACGCCGGCGAGGAGGAGGTTCTGCTCACGGTGTCGTCATCGACGAGCAGGTCTGCAGGCCAGTGGCGCTGCAGCGCCCCGTGCGTCTGGTCGCTGGTGACCAGGGCGACGTGACCGGCCTCCAGGACGCCGAGGTAGGCCACGATGCTGTCGAGGGTGGGACGCAGTCGCACGTGGGTGAGCAGCCGAGCGTCGAGGGCGGGGGGCAACGCGGCGGCGAACTCCTCGACCCGTTGACGCAGGCCCGCGTGGTCGATGACATCCCCGTCAGGATCCACCAGCGCGGGCCGGTGGGGGTCGACGGTGCCGGGCAGCGGAAGCGGGGAGTGACCCGTCAGGGTCGGTCGCGTCAGGAGCTGGGGCACCTCGTTAGGGTAGCCTCACTAGCCGGATATAGACAAGGCGAGAGTTGTCTAATGTGACGCAACCGAGAGTGGTGCAGGTGTGGTGGGCCGACCTGCGCAGCGCCGAGATGAGTGCTGCGCAGCGCCTGCCTGCCGCCGAACGGGCCAGGCTGGACGAACTGGACGACCAGGCGGCGCGCGGACGCCGACTCGTTGGTGAACTGCTGCTGCAGTCGGCGGTGCGTCACGCCCGGGGTCTAGCCGACGACGCACTGGTCGAGATCGACCGCACCTGTGCGCAGTGCCGGCGGCAGCACGGGCGTCCGACGGTGGCCGACGGCGCCGGACCACACCTGTCGGTGGCCCACGCCGGGGTGCTGGTGGCGGTCGCGACCTGCGCCGGAGCCCCGGTCGGGATCGATGTGGAACGTGCCCGCGCAGAGGTCGACATCGCGGGGTGGGTCCTCGCCGAGGCCCGGCTGAAGGTCGGGGTCGAACTGGCGGGTGGGAACGCTGGAGCAGGGGACAGCGGTGGATCGCATTCGGTGGTCCTTGACGCTCCGCTGGACGGGTACCGGGCGGCCCTGGTGGTGGCCGGTGCCGGTCCGGTGCAGGTGGTGGAGCACCACGTCGCTAGTGACGTGGATCACATTTGAGGAGGGGTCGAGGGGCGCACCTGTTACCGTGCTTGGGTCCCCTCGCCGGTCGAGGGGATGTTTTGCGTGTCTGCCCCGAGGAGTTTCCATGCCCAGACGTCGTCGCTCTGCCGAGCTGCTGGAGCAGTTCGACCACGCGATCCGCCGACGGCCGGCGAAACATGGCACAGGCATTGACTGGGCCGTCTTCGGCATTGCCGCGACCGTCGTCATCGCCTTCCTGACCTGGGGCGTGGTGGCGCCGGCGAAGCTTGGTGCGTTTTCCGGTGATGCGCTGAACTGGACGATGGCCACCTTCGGCTGGCTGTTCGTCGGCGCCGGGTCGATCTTCCTGGTCTACGTCATCTGGGTGGCGCTGAGCCGCTTCGGCGACATCCCGCTGGGTCGCGATGGCGAGACGCCGCAATTTCGCACCTCGTCGTGGATCGCGATGATGTTCGCCACCGGCATGGGCATCGGACTGATGTTCTACGGCGTCGGCGAACCGCTGTTCTTCTACATGGCCCCGCCGCCGGACACCACCGATCCGCAGACGGCCCAGGCCCTCGAGACGGCCATGGCCACCACCATGTTCCACTGGACGCTGTACCCGTGGGCCATGTACGCCCTGGTCGGGCTGGCGATGGGCTACAGCGCCTACCGGATGGGACGGGCGCAGCTGTTCAGCTCGATGTACACCTCGCTGTTCGGCGAACGCGCCGTGAACGGCTGGGGCGGACGGGTGATCAACATCCTGGCCATCATTGCCACGCTGTTCGGGTCGGCCGCGTCCCTGGGTCTGGGGGCGCTGCAGATCGGCGGCGGCCTCGAGGCGAGCGGCATCGTCGAGCAGTCCACGACCATCCTGCTGGTGGTCGTGATCGCGGTGCTGACCGCGGCCTTCGTGGCGTCGGCAGTCGCCGGCATCGAGAAGGGCATCCAGCGCCTCTCGAACATCAACATGCTGCTGGCCGTGGTGCTGGCCGTCATTGTCTTCCTGGGCGGGCCCACCCTGTTCATCCTGAACGTGATTCCCAACGCGGTCGGGTCCTTCATTGACCAGATGCCGCAGATGGCATCCCGCACCCCCGCCCTCGGGTCCGAGGTGTCGGCCTGGCTGGGTTCGTGGACCGTCTTCTACTGGGCGTGGTGGATCTCGTGGACCCCCTTCGTGGGCATGTTCATTGCCCGCATCTCGCGCGGTCGTACCATCCGTGACTTCGTCGCCGGCGTGCTGCTGGTGCCCTCGACGGTGTCGCTGCTGTGGTTCGCCATCTTCGGTGGCGGCGCGATCGGCATCCAGCGCGGCGCCGAGGTGGCCGGCAATGATGACCGCTTGCTGGCACGCCTGGTCGACGGCGCACCGGACATCAACTTCGACCTGATCCTGTTCGAGATGCTCGACAAGCTGCGGGTGCCCGATTGGATCACCCTGGTGCTGGTCGTCGTCGCGATCGTGCTGGTCGCGATCTTCTTCGTGACCGGCGCCGACAGTGCGTCCATCGTGATGGGCGGGCTCTCGGAACGTGGCGCCGAGGAGCCGCGCACCGGTCTGGTCGCCTTCTGGGGCGTGGCCACCGGGGCCGTGGCGGCGATCATGCTGATGGCCGGCGGTGATGAACCGGCGACTGCGCTGAACGGGTTGAAGAACATCACCATCGTCAGCGCGCTGCCGTTCGTGGTTGTGATGCTGGTGCTGCTGCTGGCGCTGACTGGCGTCCACGGTGCTGGAGGAATCGGTCATCGAGGCCGTCGAGGAGCACGACGGCACCTTCTCGCTGGCGACCACCGACGCCCCGGAGACACCGGTGGTGGTGACCACCGCACGCTCCGATGCCCTGTCGGTGGACCCCTCGGACGCCGACGGTGAGGGATCCTCGCTGGCGGTGGCCCCTGCCGGGGAGGGTGAGGCGGAGCCCCGCCGCTCGCCCGACCCCGAGCAGTAGCCGTCGACGCGTGAACAAACAAGTCCCCCAGAGCACGAGCCCTGCACTATGACAGGCCGCGTGCTCTGGGGGACTTGTTTGTTGACGGGTGGTGAGCGTCTGAACCGTTCCAAGCGCAGGGCCAGCCGCAGCGGGGCGTCCAGGTCGCGCCGCTCGGCCAGTGAACCGCGGACCGGTAGTTGGACGCCGGTAGCTGCTCGGGCCGGTCAGAGACGCCCCGACAGGGCCATCGTGTCGAGGACGTCGCCGATCGCAGCTCGGGCCTGGATGCACCCCTTGCGGGCGCGTCCGTAGTCGGCGAAGGTGAGCCCGGCAAACAGGGGTGTGAGGGAGCCCTCGATGCGTCCGATGCGGCGCAGCGACACTTCGGCCATCCCCAGGATCTCCGGACCGGTGTGGGTCTCGGTGGACTTCAGGAACGTGGTGGGAATGCTGGCGAGGTCCGCCAGAGTGGCAGTCAGCTCGGCCAGGTTGTCCCGGTTCTCTCCCCCGCGGAGGGTGATGCCATAGGCGTCGTCGAAGGCGTTGTCGGTTTCGAAGGTGGGCAGGGTGCAGGCCGAGGCACTCGTCCCGGCCAGCTGGGGCAGCTGCTTCGCCGCGGGTGTCCTGCGTGGTGTGGGTGCCGGAGGTGCCAGCGGCGCCGGGTCTGGTGCTGGTGCTGGTGGGGTGGGCTCGGGCAGCGCCAATCCCAGTTCACGCTCGAGTTCGGCGATCCTGACCGGGTCGGACTCGTACTCGACCGACTCCTGCTCGTCGACCCCGGGGACCGTTCGGGTGCCGCCATTGACCACCAGCAGCACGGGCCACAACAACGCCCACCCGAGAGCAGTCAGTGCCCGAACGGTCCCACCGTCCGCGGGTTCCTGCACGCGGGTCTGGATCAGGTTGCCGGCGGTGGCCCACACCACACCGGTCAACAACAGGAACGGGGTGCCCATGGTGGTCCTCTCTCACGCTGTGCCACAGGTCTATCAGCCGTCGCTGACAGGAATTGCAGGCCCCGGCGGTCAGTATCCGCCGCGACCCATGAGCCAGGAGGTGTGAACAGACAAGTCCCCCAGAGCACGAGCCCTGCACTATGACAGGGCGTGTGCTCTGGGGGACTTGTGTGTTGACATGTGGGGCGGTGCGCGGGTCTCGCCACCAGCGATCCCTATCCGCTCGGCCAGGCGCACACGGTCGGTAACAGGGGGTTCCACCCCCGGAACGACACAACGCCCCACCCGAGTCATCGGGGGCCGCCGCAGCCGGCGAGCACGAGGCTCGCAATCGTGGTGGCGGCGACAGCCGCGACACGGAACTTCTTCCACATGTGCATCTCCCTGGGTCACTCCCGCCAGCGTGAGTGCGGCCTCTTCGCCGTGCTGTCCGGGTCGTCTGGCGGAACCTCTCCGCACTGAAATAGTCGTCGCTCTCGTCCCCGGACGGTCAGCTGTTGCCATGTGTTGCACTGGCGGGGACCAGGGACGGCTGGGACCGCTCAGGCGGGCAGGACGTAGAAGTAGACCAGCAGGTAGTGCAACAGTGCGGCCAGCATGACCAGGACGTGCCACAACTCATGGAAGCCGAAGACCCCGGGTCGGACGTTCGGTCGTTCGGCGACGTAGACGGCGAAGCCCACGGTGTAGATCACGCCGGAGGCGCCCATCAGGGCCAGGGCGCCCAGCGAAAGGTGCGTGGCAGTCCCGACCAGCAGCGCAGTGACCCAGCCGACTGAGATGTACAGCGTGTTCGTGATGTACTTCGGCACCTTCTGTCGCCATACCGAACGCAGGACGATTCCTGCCACAGCAATGAGCCACACCCCTGCGAGCACGGTCCACCCGTACACGTTGCGGAACAACACCAGCACCAGGGGAGTCAGCGACCCGGCGATCAGGAAGTACACCGAGGCGTAGTCGAGCGTGCGCAGCACCTCGTTCA
The DNA here is from genome assembly GCF_017355265.1 of Tessaracoccus sp. SD287. Classification (GTDB taxonomy): domain Bacteria; phylum Actinomycetota; class Actinomycetes; order Propionibacteriales; family Propionibacteriaceae; genus Aestuariimicrobium. The sequence continues at coordinate 82,572 of NZ_JADIJQ010000002.1, read as the reverse complement.
CCCGGGCCCCGGCGTCGATGCCATGGTGCACTGCGCTGGCGACGAACAACACCACCAAGGACAATCCGTAGATCGCCAACCCGACGATCTTCCACGGGTCACCCTGGTCAGCGGATTGTGAGATGAGCAACCCGGCCCCGACCAATGCGAAGCAGGCACCCACCAGGTGCGACATGGTGTTGAATCGCTCGTCGGTCACGTGGATGCTGCCGTCACGACTCCGAGGAATCGTCCGGTCGGGGTCTTCGGTCGGACGGTGAGAGCGGTCCGTGGTGTGGGACGTGGTGTTCAACCGGCGCGCCTTCCGTGAGGGGCGCTCGAGCCCCGTGGGTCACGAGGGCAACACGGGCGCGACGCCCTCAGTCTACGCGGGGGCGTGCGGGCGCTGCCGGCAGTGCACCCCTGGAGGCGAACATCAAGACGCCCCTCCCGACCGCGGTCAGGAGGGGCGCTGATTCCTCACGCGGAGGATACGGGATTTGAACCCGTGAGGGCGTGAACCCAACCCGCTTTCCAAGCGAGCGCCATAGGCCACTAGGCGAATCCTCCGCCGCACAGCTTATCGGAGCAGCACGTGCGGCGCGAACCGGGCCCCGCGGGCTGGGGTATGGTCCGACGAATGGGTCACGACCACAGCCATTCCCCCGTGGGAACCGACGGGCGCGCGCGCACTCGGCTGGCCATCGCCTTCGGTATCACCGCCGGCATTGTCCTCGCCCAGGCCATCGGCAGCGTGCTCACCGGAAGCCTGGCCCTGCTCACCGACACCGCCCATGCCCTGGCTGACGCCTCTGGACTGGCGGTGGCGCTGGTGGCGGCCTCCATGATGCTCCGTCCACCCACGAGCGCCCGCACCTGGGGGTTCGCCCGGGTCGAGGTCATCGCGGCCCTGGCCCAGGCCGTCCTGCTGCTGGCCGTGGGCATCTACTCCGCACTCGAGGGCATTCGCCGCCTGTTCCAACCGACGATCGTGCCCGGCAGCGAATTGCTGGTTTTCGGCATCATCGGGCTGGCCGCCAACGTGGCCGCCATCGCCGTGCTGTCCGCGGGCAGGGGGGCCAACTTCAACATGCAGGCGGCCTTTCTCGAGGTCGTCAATGATGCCCTCGGGTCGGTGGGCGTGATCATCGCGGCCATCGTCATCCAGACCACCGGTTTCCAGCGCGCCGACACCGTCGCGGCCCTGTTCATCGCTGCCCTGATCGCACCCCGGGCGTTCCGCCTGCTGCGCCAGACCCTGCGGGTGCTGCTGGAATTCGCCCCCCAGGACGTCAATCTCGACGAGGTCCGCCGCCACGTGCTCGACCTTGACCACGTCAGCGATGTCCACGACCTTCACGCGTCGACCATCGGCACCGGGCTGCCGGTGATCTCGGCGCACGTCGTGGTCGACGACCAGTGCTTCGAATCGGGGCACGCGCCCGACATCCTCGGCCAGATCCAGGCCTGTCTCAGGGAACACTTCCCGGTCTCGTTCCAGCACTCCACCATCCAGCTGGAGACCGCGGCGCTGCGTGAACGCCAGTGCGCCGCGGCCCACGACTAGCGCGTACCAGCAGCCGATCCCAGGATCGTGCCGAAGGCCTCGATGCTGCCCTCCAGCAGGTGCCCGACCGCCCGGTACAGGTCGGTGGTTGCCCCGGCCACGATCAGCCGGCCAAGCTGCGGACCCCAGGTCGCCAGGTGCTGCTCGCAGAAGGAAGCCATCGCCTCGAGCAGGGTGGACTGACCCACCACGTCCCCGGCCTCGGCGGCATTCAGGGCGGTCACGGCGAGCTCGCCGACGAAGGCCAGCTCCAGGCCCATGTGGTCGTCGGGTTCCTTGTTCAGCGCCGGCGCCTGCAGGCCGAACTCGGCGTAGGCGTGGCGCACGTTCATGGTCTGTTCCTGGAACATCAGGCCCTCGTCGTCCCGGTGCACCGACTCCCACGGCGGGGCGGCGAGGGTGCCGGGCCCGACGAACAGCTGGCGGTAGTCCGCCTCCAACTCCTCGGCGGAGGCGGGCTCGGCAATCGCCAGGTCGAGGGCCGCCAGTCCTGCGTCGGTGGACGGGTTCGCCCCCGCCAGCGGCCACGCGGCGACCTGGTCGGCGTCAAGGTTGGCAACCACTTCGGGTGCCGACTCAATGCGCAGCAGCAGGTTCGCCAGAAAGGCGCACGCGGCCGCGACGGCGTCCAGGTCGTCAGTGCTCGGGACGCGACGGGGGGTGCCCAGGTCAACGCTTGTCACAACAGTCCTCCAGAGAATGAGTCGGTGCACAGAGTGTCCCCCTGAACCAGCGGCGCAGGGGGACATTCACGGTGGGTGGGCGCGGTCTGCGCCCGGCAACTACATGCCGGTGCGCACCATGGCCGCGTAGAACAGTTGGCGTCCGATGAACTCGCCGACCAGTACCAGGGCGAATGCTGCCACGGCCAGGTACATGACGATCTTGATGTCCTTGCCCCGGGCCAGCAGGTACAGCAGCACGCTCATCAGCGTCACGGCCAGGAAGACCAGCACGGTCTGGGATCCCGACCAGAAGCCGTACTGCTCGGTGAGGATGCGCAACGACGCCTGGGCGGCTGGGTCCTCGTGGGTGCCGAGGTAGCCGATGTAGGCGGGCAGGCCAATGAACTTCAGGCCCATCATCACGATGCTGCCCAGGGCAATGCCCTCCAGCGAGCGGCGGACCAGGGTCTGCTCCCGGTCGCCGACCTGCTGGCCCCTCTTCTCGCGGACATAGGTGGCGATCACCAGGGCCGCGCCCACCGCCAGACCGCCGACCAGGAGCGCCGTGATGAAGAAGCGCAGCGGGGTGTGGAAGGTGGCCCAGGCGGGCACCGTCCGCAGCGAGTACACCTGGCTGATCGCGTAGACCAGGTAGGCGCCCACCAGGGCGGTGACCATGGCCACGATCTGGCGCAGCCGGTGTCCACCCCACTTGAACCACTGCAGCACCGCGAACAGGGCGCCCAGGCCGAGGAACGCCATGCCGGCCACGATCTCGACGCTCAGCGGCGAATCGGGGAAGTGACGAATGGAGTTGATCGCCCGCAGCGGCGAACCGAGGTGGAACATCGAGGCCATCAGGCCGAGCAGCAGCAGCGGACCGATCGCGTACAGGGCCGGGTCGGTGACCCTGTCCATCACCTTCTGCGGCACCCGGGCGCCGAGGACGTGGATGATGCCCAGCGTGATGAATGAGCCCGCCGACAACGCTGCGGCGATGGTGAAGATCACCAGAGGCATTTCGTGGGTCATGTCAGATCTCCTCGGGGTTGCCGATCGCGCCGGCCTTCGAACCGGACGGCTTGGCCTTGGGATGGGGCAGCACGACCAGGTTCGGCTTGGTGATGCCGGGGTCGGGCAGGGGGGCCACGTCAGCGGTGGCGCCGGGGGCCTGGCGCAGGTCGACGATCTCGCCGAAGCTCAGCGCCCGGGTGGGGCAGGACGCCACACAGGCCGGCTCGCCGCCCTCGGCGACGCGGTCCATGCAGAAGTCGCACTTGGTCATGACGCCCTTGGCGGCGTCGAACTGGGGGGCCGAGTACGGGCAGGCCATCGCGCAGTACTTGCAGCCAATGCACACCTCGGCGTCCACGTAGACGATGCCGTTCTCGCCGCGACGCATCGCGGTGGTCGGGCAGACGTCCATGCAGATGGCGTCCTCGCAGTGGTTGCACGAGACCGACGTGTAGTAGCTGTAGACGTCCTGGGTGGCGGTGCCCTCGGTCTCATTGGTGACCCAGCCGCCGCCGGTGTACTCGGCGACGCGTCGCCAGGTCACGCCCACGGGCAGGTCGTTCTTGTCCTTGCAGGCGATCTGGCAGGCCTTGCAGCCGGTGCACTTTGCCTGGTCGAACGAGAACCCGAGTTGCTTGAAGTTGGCCATCGGTCATGCCTTCCTGATCTCGACAAGCGCCGAGTGCTGTCCGTTGCCCTTGGCGTAGGCGGTGAGTGCGCCCGAGGCCAAGGTGTTCACCGAGCCGCCGAGGTCACGACCGCCGGCCTTCTGTGGGGTGTACCAGGCGCCCTGCGGTATGGAGAGCACCCCGGGGACGATGCGCCGGGTGACGTAGGCGGGCAGCTCGACCTCGCCGCGGTCATTCCAGACGACCACCTGGTCGCCGGCGCTGATGCCCCTGGCCTTGGCGTCGGCGTCGTTGATCCACACGTGCTGGGGGTGCGCCTCCTTCAGCCACGGGCTGTTGCCGTAGGAGCTGTGGGTGCGCTGCTTGTAGTGGTGGCCGATGCACTGCAGGGGGTACTTGTCCTGCAGCGGGTCGCCGGGCATCTCGCGGGTCTGTCGGTAGATCGGCAGCGGGTCGATGGGCTGGCCCTCCTCCTGCGGCCAGTCCTGGCTCATCAGGTGCAGGTTCGAGGACCAGATCTCGATCTTGCCCGACGGGGTGCCCAGCTTGTTCGCCACGGGGTCCGCGCGGAAGTCCTTCATGGCGATCACCGGGTCGAGCTTCTTGCGCCAAACCCCCATCGTGCGCAGCTCGTCGAAGCTGGGCAGGTCCGGAATGGTCTTGCGGGACTCCTCGACCAGCCAACGCACCCAGTCCTCCTGGGTCTTGCCCTCGGTGAACTTGTCCTTGACGCCCAGCTTCTCGGCGATGCCGGTCAGCTGCTCGTAGATGGGCTTGCAGTCGTAGAGGGGCTCGATCGCCTTGTCGCAGAAGATCGTGTAGCCCATGTTGCCGGCGCTGCCCTGAGCCGCCAGGTCCATCTGCTCGGAGGTGGTCACGTCGGGCAGCAGGATGTCGGAGTAGCGCGCCGAGACGCTGAGCTGGTTGTCGATGGTGACGATCATCTCGACCTTGGACTCGTCGCTGAGGATCTCGATGTTGCGGTTGATGTCACCGTGCTGGTTGATCATCGCGTTCGAGCCGTAGTTCCAGATGAACTTGATGTTGGACCCCAGCACGATGTCGTGCTTGACGTTCGCGTTGCCGTTGAGGTTCTGCAGGTCGCGCACGCCGTCCTTGTAGGTCATCCCCTTGCCGCGCTCAATGGCGTCGGGCCACATGTAGTACGAGATGACGGGACGGACGGGGTTCTCAAGCACGGGGAAGCTGGCCATGCCCAGGTTCGCCGACCCCTCGCGGTGGCCAGTGCCGCCACCGGGGATGCCGACCTGGCCGATGACGTTCGACAGCAACATCGGTGCGCGCGAGGCGGACTCACCGTTGGAGTGACGCTGGCTGCCCCACCCGGAGTTGATGCTGCACGGCTTGGTGGTGGCGATCTCGCGTGCCAGGGCGATGATGGTCTGCGCGGGGACCCCGGTGATGCGGGCGGCCCACTGCGGGGTCTTCTCGATGCCGTCGGGGCCCTTGCCCTCAATGTAGGCGCGGTAGGACGAGTTCGCCGGGGCGCCCTTGGGCAGGTGGGCCTCGTCGAAGCCACTGCAGTACTTGTCCAGGAAGGCCTGGTCGTGCAGGTCCTCGGCAATCATGACGTGCACCATGCCGGCCACCAGGGCCGCATCGGTGCCCGGCCGGATCGGCACCCACTGGTCGGCCAGGTTCTGCACGGTGTCGGACAGGCGCGGGTCGATGATGATGACCTTGTGGCCCGACTCCTGCTTGGCCTTCTGGGTGACGAACAGTTCGCCGCCGCCACTCATCCGGGTCTCGTGCGGGTTGTTCCCGAACATCACCACGAGCTTGGAGTTGCGGGTGTCGTCGTTGGAGTTGGACGTGACCCAGCCGCCGTAGTGGAAGTCCAGGGCCGCCTCGACGTTGCCGGCCGAGTAGTCGTTGTAGTGGTCCAGGTAGCCGCCGACGCAGTTCATCAGCCGCGAGATGGCGGTGGCGCGGGGCGGCCACGAGGTGGCGATGGTGGCGCCGAGCACACCGGTGCCGTAGTTGAGGTAGATCGACTCGTTGCCGTGGGTCGAGATCAGGTCCTTGAGCTTGTCAGCGATCAGGGTGAAGGCCTCGTCCCACGAGATCTCCTGCCACTGTCCACTGCCACGCTTCCCCACCCGCTTCTGCGGCTTCTTGAGTCGCTCGGCGGAGTAGATCCGCTGCCGGATGGAACGCCCCCGTACGCACGCGCGGATCTGCTGGCTGCCGAGTTCGTCGTCGCCACCCTCCTCGGGGTCGACGCGGATGATCTGGCCATCCTTGACGGCCAGCAACAGGGGGCAGCGGCTGCCACAGTTCACGGTGCAGGAACTGGTGACGCGCTTGTCCTCGGGGTAGGCCGAACCGGTCGCATCCTCGCTGTCCTTGGAGGCCAGACCGCACCCTCCCAGGCCGAGGACGCCAACCGTGCCGCCGGCGATACCGCTCCACTGCAGGAACCGTCGACGGGTGGGCGACGTGCCCCCCTGGCCGACGCCCCGCTCCTGGATGATGGTCATGAAATCTCCTCAAACTCAGAGTCCTTGTGCGCTCTGCATCGATCGTAGGTGAGCGCCTTTTGTGACTTTCTGGCGGGGGACATGAATACACTGTCGTGAATTACGAAACAAGAATCGATCCTTTTGTTGGTTGAGCCGCGGCCCGACGCACGCTCAGTGAGACAATGGCAGTCCCGATGGCCCCAGGAGGCGTCATGCAACAGATTGAAATTGAACGCAAATACGTGCTGGCCCCGTGGCGCGGCGATGCCGTGCTGGACGACGGCCTGGCCATCGGTCTGACCGAGCCGTACGGCTGGGGTGATCGGGAATCCTTCGGGTTGGTCGCCGACTACGTCGACACCCTGGAGTTGGCGCTGATCCGCAGCGACCACACGCTGCGTCGCCGGGTCGGAGGCGGCGACGAGGGCTGGCACCTGAAGGGCCCGAAGCGTGAGGAGTCCCGGGTCGAGGTGCACCTTCCCTTGACCGCGGGTCGCAGCGCTGCCCTGGTGCCGTGGCAGCTGCGGGCGCAGGTGGCCGATGTGGTGGGCCTGGATGCGCTGGTGCCGGTGGCGCGGCTGGTCACCGAGCGCACCGAGCACCAGATCCTGCGGATCGCCGACGGCGCGGTGGTCGCCCTGATGGCCGACGACAGGGTGCAGGCGACCCCCGTCAACGGGCCCACGAGCACCTGGCGAGAGGTCGAGGTGGAGCTGGTCGACGGGACGGTCGCCGACCTCGACGCCATCGAGTCCCACCTGCGTGACGCTGGGCTGCTCCGCCACGATGGCGGGCCGAAGCTGGCCCGTGCGCTCGGCCTGGCCGAGGCCGACCGGGGCGACCCCGCCGCCGCTGCGGGGACCGCGGACGAGCCGACGACCGTCGGGGCGGTGGTGGTGCGCCACCTGCGGCGCCAGGTCGGCGCCATCCAGGGACTGGAGGGCAAAACCCGCAGCGACGTCCCGGATGCCGTCCACAAGTCCAGGGTGGCCACCCGCCGCCTGCGCAGTACCCTTCGCAGCTTCCGTCGGTTCCTGGACCGTTCGGTCACCGACCCCATCGCCCTGGAAGTCCGGTGGTTGGGCGAGCGACTCGGGGCCCCGCGCGACGCCGAGGTGCTGCGTGATCGCCTCACCGCCGACCTGGCCGCCCTCGAGCCGGAGCAGGCTGCGGGGGACGTGCGCGAGCGCCTGCCGGACGCCCTGGACCGCGCCCACGCCGAAGCCCACGCCGACCTGGTCAGGGCTCTCGACTCGGACCGTACGAAGAACCTGATGGAGGCGCTGGCGGCGTTACTGATCCGCCCACCGCTGCGGGCCGCGCGGGCCCAGCGCCGGGCCGCCCCAGCCCTGGCCCAGGTCTCCCAGCAGGTCACCGGGCGGGTCGCCGCCGCGCACGCCCGGGCCGCGTCCGAACAGGACCCCGACCATCGGCTCGAACTGCTGCACGAGGTGCGCAAGAAGGCCAAGGCCGCCCGTTACGCCCACGAGGCCTTTGGTCATCTCGGGGACGACCGGGCCAGCGCATTGGCCGAACGGTGGGAAGAGGTGACCGAAAGCCTCGGCGAATTGCAGGACGCCACTGTGGCCATCGACCGGCTGCGGGAACTAGCCGCCGAGGCGGCCGTCGCCGGACAGCCCACCGCCCCTTATGAGCTGCTCGTTGCCCGCCAACAGGAGCGCGCCACCCTCGCGCACCAGCATGCCGAGCAGGCACTGTCGAGAGCGTCGAAGCGGTAGGCCCGCCCTTTGCGAGGGGGCGCGGTGAGCGGGTGGCACCACCCACCTAGAATGGTTTCCAGTGGCGACCCATCGCGTGAGCGTGGGGTGTACAAGAAATGCGATCGGCGGTTCTTTGGGTGACACATGGCCGATCAATGACGGGGGCCGCGAAAACAATGGGCTCGAACAATGTGACGGGGGGAAGCGTGGATGCAGGAATGGAGCACCGCTTTTCCCGGGTGCTGACGATGCTGCAAGCCCGTGCCGTCTGCCACGTGGTGGTGCGTTGCGAGGAGCACCCCCATGCCCGGACGCCCGACACCGGGGCCCTCGACACCCGTGCCCTCGACACCCGGGCCAGCGGCGAGGGGAACACCGGTGAGCGGCCCGAACCGTTGGACGGCGCCGACGTCGTCGCGGTGCTGCTGCCGCACTGCCCGTCGGGTGCCGACGACTGGATGCTGGTCGACCTGGCCGTCGCGTCCGGTGGCACCGTGCTGGTCGACCCGTCAACCTGTCCGCCCGAGGCCGGGCAGCTCGAGACCGGGAAGCTCGAGACCCTGTCCCGGCTGACGTCCGGACGGGTCCGTGCGGGCACCGTCGGGGGCGAGCGCATCGTGGTGACCACCCTGTCTGTCTCCCGTCCACCCATGAGCCGACGTGGAATGCTGGCTCGCCGGCCTCCCGAGCCGGTGGTGCCGCACCACTCCGAGGATCCCCGGGCCAGACTGGTGGACTCCTTGCGGGCACTGGGCGGCGACGAGGTTCACGGTGGCGCGCCGGCCCTGGCACTGGATGCCGCTGCCTGCATCGCCTGTGGTGTCTGCGTCAAGGCTTGCGCACACGACGCCCTCGAGCTTGGCACCGCGCAGGGGCGCACCACACTCGTGCAATACCCCGACCGATGCCAGGGGGACCAGACCTGCGTCGTGTCCTGCCCCAGCCAGGTGATCAGCGTCGTGGACCACCACGACTGGACGACGGTGCTCGCCGGCCGCCCCCTGCCCATCGCACGGCTGGCCACCACCACCTGCGATCGCTGCCGGATCACGATTCCTGCCGGTCGCAGCACCTGCCAGAGCTGCGCAGAGCGTGCGGAGGACCCCTTCGGGGTACACCTGCCGCCACACTTGATGGACAGGATTCCGGCGAAGTACCACGACCGGCTGCGGGGCTGACCACGGCACTGGCCGCTGCCGGTACGGGGCCGCGAGGGACACGAGACGCACCACAAACAGACGCACGACAAAGGAGAAGGACATGAGCGAGGACCGCAGCGAATGGCGTCCCTTCATTGAGCGCGCCAGCGCCGCAGTGGGGGTCGACCCCAGCCTGGTTGACGAGGACGTCATTCTGGAATTGACCTCATCGATCGCCCGTGAGGGGGTCCGACCGATGGCCCCGGTGGGTGCCTTCATCCTCGGCCTGGCGGTGGCTGGCGGCGGCGACCCCGGGGCGCTGAAGACCGAGATCGAGAACGTCATCCTGGCCCCCTGAGTCACCTCGGGGACCGTCCCGGGCCGCTGTTCGTGCCGGCCGATCTGATCCTCTACACTGGTCGGCAGGTCCCTCGTGCGGCGTTACCTCGCCCAATCCCCCCAGGGTCGGAAGACAGCAAGGGTAAGTGAGCTCTGACGGGTGCACGGGGGACCCCTCCATGCCTGCTGCCGATCAGCGCTGATGGACCGAGTGGCGATTCGTGTCGGTGCGCTCTCCTAGAGTGGTCATCGTGGACGACGACAGCTATGACGACAGCGACGCGCTGTTCGACGAGCCCGACGAGGGCTTGTTCGACATGCCGGACGAGCAGGATGGCCCGAGCCTGTTCGAGGACGAGCCTGAACCGGTCACACCCGAACCCGTCGCAGTCGAGCCCGGCCACGATGCCGGGGTTGCCGAGACCGCAGTCGAGGAGCCCGTCGTGGCTCCGCGCGCCGACCTGGCGCCGCCACCGGCCCAGGACCGTCCCGAGCGTCCCCGCGACGAGCTGGCCGCGCCGCTGGCCTTGTACCGCCGCTACCGCCCCGACACCTTTGACGAGGTCATCGGGCAGGAGCACGTCACCGAGCCGCTCATGCGTGCCCTGGTCAACAACAAGGTCAACCACGCCTACCTGTTCAGCGGTCCGCGGGGCTGCGGCAAGACCACCAGCGCCCGCATCCTGGCCCGTTCCCTGAACTGTGCCCAGGGTCCGACCCCCACCCCCTGCGGCGAGTGCCGCTCCTGTCGGGACCTGGCCCGCGGCGGCCCCGGCTCGATCGACGTGATCGAGATGGACGCGGCTTCCAACGGCGGTGTCGAGGACGCGCGCGACCTGCGGGAACGCGCCTTCTTCGCCCCGGTGCAGAGCCGGTACAAGATCTACATCATCGACGAGGCCCACATGGTCACCTCGGCGGGCTTCAATGCCCTGCTGAAGCTGGTCGAGGAACCCCCGCCGCACGTGAAGTTCATCTTCGCCACGACCGAACCCGAGAAGGTCATTGGCACCATTCGCTCGCGGACCCACCACTACCCGTTCCGCCTGGTGCCCCCGAAGGTGCTGGTGAACCATCTGCAGAACCTGTGCATGTCCGAGGGCGTCCAGGTCGAGGCAGAGGTGCTTCCGCTGGTGGTTCGGGCCGGCGCCGGGTCGGTGCGCGACTCCCTGTCGGTGCTGGACCAGTTGTTGGGTGCGGCCGGGGCCCACGGGGTCGAATACGTGGCCGCAGCCGCCCTGCTGGGCTACACCCCCGACACGTTGCTGGACGAGGTGGTGGACGCCTTCGCCGCCGGCGACGGGAAGGGGGTGTTCGCGACCATCGACAAGGTGATCGAGGTCGGCCAGGATCCCCGCCGCTTCGCCGAGGACCTGCTGCGGCGGCTGCGCGACCTGGTCATCGTCGCCGCCGTGCCCGATGCCGTGGAGACCGGGCTGATCGACGTCTCCGGTGACCAGGCCGAGCGGCTGTCGCTGCAGGCCGCGGCCATCGGCTCCGGTGAGCTGACCCGTGCCGCCGAGGTCATCGCCGCCGGCCTCACCGAGATGCGGGGCACCACGGCACCCCGCCTGCACCTGGAGTTGATGTGCGCCCGGGTGCTGCTGCCAGGGGCAGACGTCGACGAACGCGGCGTCCATGCCCGCCTCGACCGGCTCGAGCGCCGCCTGGCCGAGGGCGGGGTGCCGGTCGACCATGCCAGCCCTGCGGCGCCACCGGCCCCACGGGAGGAGTGGTCGGACGCCGACCGCGGTCCCGGTGCGCAGTCGCCGAGCCCCGCGCAGGCACCACAGGGGCGCCAAAGTCCGGTCTCGTCCGCGGACCACGCCCCCGCGTCCACACCGCCCCCGGTGCACACCCCGGCCGCCCGGCAACAGCCGCCGGCCACCCAGCAACAACCGCCGGCCGCCCCGCAACAGCAGCGACCCCCCGCGGAGCAACGCCCCAGCGGTCCGCGCCAGCGACCCCACCGCGAGCCGGCGGCCGAACAGCAGCGACCCGACAACGTGGTCCCCCTGCGTCCGCAGTCGGCGAGCCCGACGGTGCGCCCCGGCGACATCGACACCGCCCGAATGCGCCAGGAATGGCCGCGGGTGCTGGAGGAGGTCAAGGGGCGTCGCAAGTTCAGCTTCATCCTGCTGAGCCAGAACGCCCAGGTCGGTGACGTCACCGACGGGCTGCTCACGCTGGTCTTCGCCAATCCCGGTGCCCGCGACAACTTCACCTCCGGTGGCACCAACGACGTGTTGCGTGACTCGATCATCGAGGTGCTGGGCGCCGACCTCAAGATCAAGCCGGTCCTCGACGAGTCGCGCGGTGCGGGCAGTCCGCAGGCACGCGGCCCCGTGGGACGCCCCGGAAGGGACCGGGCCGACCGCGCAGGTGGTCCCCAGGCGCATCCGGCCGACCCGCCGCCGTCCCACGACGAGGAGCCGCCGCCACCGGACGAGGAACCAGAGCCGGACACCGACCGTCGTGGGTTTGGCGAACTGGCCAAGGCCTCGGTGCGTCCGACCACCACCGCCGGGCAGGTATCAGCCGAGACCCCGGAGGTCGACGCGGGGGAGTCGGCCGACGACCAGGTACTGGACGAGTCCGGCAGCTCGGCAGCCGAGTTGCTGATGAGCGAGCTCGGTGGCGAGATCATCGACGAGCGTGAGCGCTGACCACCGACCACCTACGATTGACCCGAACCCGGCACCATCGAAAGGACCCAGATGTTCCCCGAAGGCATGGACATGAACGCGCTGCTCGAACAGGCGCAGGCGATGCAGGCGCAGCTTGCCCAGACCCAGCAGGAACTGGCTGCCGCTGAGTTCATCGGCTCGGCCGGCGGTGACCTGGTGGTCGCCACCGTCTCGGGCACCGGTGAGTTGAAGGGACTGGTCATCAAGCCTGAGGCCGCCGACCCCGAGGACACCGAGACCCTGGCCGACCTGGTCGTCGCCGCAATCCGCGACGCCAACTCCCAGGCCTCGGCGCGGGCGGCCGCCTCCATGCCGCAGATGCCGAACCTCGGATTCTGAGCGCCGTCCGCTGAGGCCGGGGTTTCGGGCCCTCGGCACTAGGATGGGGCAGTGCCCGTCGGGGCAGCCCCACCATCAGGAGTAGTCACTTGTACGAAGGACCGATCCAGGACCTCATCGATGCCCTCGGGCAGCTGCCCGGCATCGGCCCGAAGAGCGCCCAACGGATCGCCTTTCACCTGCTCGACGCCCCGGTCGAGGACGTCGAACACCTCGCGTCGACGCTGCGCGAGGTCAAGGCCAGGGTCAAGTTCTGCGACATCTGCTTCAACGTGTCCGAGGACGAGCGTTGCCGGATGTGTCGGGATCCCCGGCGTGACCAGAGCGCCATTTGCGTCGTCGAGGAGTCCAAGGACGTGATGGCCATCGAACGCACCCGCGAGTTCCGTGGCCTCTACCACGTGCTGGGCGGTTCCATCTCGCCCATTGACGGCCGCGGCCCGTCCGACCTGCACATTCGTGAACTGTGCATGAGGCTGGGGGACGGCACCGTCCAGGAAGTCATCCTGGCCACCGACCCCAATGTCGAGGGCGAGGCGACCGCCTCGTACCTGAGCCGTCTGCTGCTGCCGATGGGGGTGCGGGTCTCGCGGCTCGCATCAGGGCTGCCCGTGGGCGGTGACCTGGAGTACGCCGATGAGGTCACCCTGGGCCGCGCCCTGGACGGACGCCGCTACGTCACCGCCTGAACCCGCGAAAGGGGACCGCGTCAGGAGGTCGCCAGCAGCCGTGGTGCGGGGGTCAGGTAGCTCATGTGCTTCTGGTACGGATCGGTGAACATCAGTTCCACGGGAAGGTCCAGCGGCTCGTAGTTGGCCTTCTGGATCTCGAGTTCGAAGCGCTGCAGGGCCAGTTCCAGGGCGGTCATGTACACCCGTGACTGGGTCAACCCGCCGCGGATGGCGACCATTTGCTGGCCCACCCTCTGGGCGGCAGCAACACAACTCTGGGCCACCGTGATGGCGCACTCGGTGACCAGCTGGGCAGCCACCGCGTCGTCGCGACCTGCTGCCGCGCAGACTTCCTCGGCGAAGCTGGCCACGGTCTCCACCTGGCGCTGGTCAGCCAGCAGGCGCACTGCTGCCTGCAGGTCGATGCCACCGAGCCACTCGTCGGCCAGGTCGCTCAGCAGGGTGGGCTGGCCCACCTCGTCCCGCGCCTCGAAGGCAGCAGCCAGGCCGCGTCGGCCGAGCTCGAAGGCGCCGCCACGATCACCCAGCAGGGGTCCCCAACCGTCGACGCGATGCAGGGCGCCGCGCTCGTCCAGGCCCATCACGATGACCCCCGACCCGACGCTGGCGACCACACCGAACCCGCCGAGTGCCGCGGCGTGGGCCAACACCCCCTCCTCGCACAACCCCAGGGTGGCGTCGGGCCAGACGGACTGCAGCGCTTCGCCGAAGGCATGCTCGTCGGGGGGCAGGGCCGCCGAACCGACCACCACGAGGTCAGGGCTGACGAGGTCATCGAACTGGGCGAACGTGCTCGCCACCGCCGCGACGATGGCGTCGATGCCGTCAGGGATGCCGGGCACGTGGGCAGGGACACCTGGACCGCTCACTTCGACGCCGTCGGAGGTCTTCATGCCAATGGCCGACTTGCCGATGGCGACGATCAGGGCTTCCATGGTGACCTCACGCTGGGGGGTGGCAGTTCCTGCCCACCCCATCATGCCGAGGGGCCACTCAGTTGTCCTGTTCTTCGCGCCCGCGTCGCCAGGCCTTGCCCAGGGCCAGCCGGGTGGACCAGTCCCGCGGCATGCTGAGCGGTCGTCCGGCTACAGTGCCCAGGCTCGCGCCGGCAGCCAGCATGACGGCCACCAGCACGGCTTGGAACAGCAGCATGGTGGCGTCGTCGTTGACAGTGATGCCCTGGCTCATCTGCACCAGTCCCAGCAGGCCGCGGTACAGCGCCATGCCGGGCACCAGGGACACCAGCCCCGCGGTGACCAAGGAGATGGCGGGCGTCCGGACGACCTGGGTCAGTGCCTGGGCGGCGATGCCCACCACGAAGGCGGCAGCACCGGCGGTGGCGGCATCAGCCGCCACCCGGGTGCCCACACCGGTGGCGACCACCCAGGACAGCAGGCCGAACAGTGCCGCCAACAGCCACGCCCGCGGGGGTAGGTGGTTGTTGATGGCGAACGCCACCGCGATCAGGGCCGACGCGATGACCTGGATCCACCACAGTGGTTTCACCCCGGTGCTCGGGGACAGGTAGGCCGGAATGCCGAGCTCCAGGCCCACCCACAGGGTCACCGTCAAGCCCAGGACGATGCCGCTGGTGAGGGTGACGACCTGGACGAAGCGTGCCGCTGCCGTGAGGTAGTAACCGTCGATGGCGTCGCGGGCGGCGGTGGTCATCGACAGTCCCGCCAGCATCGAGACCATGCCCGCCGCCACGATCAACGAGGGTGAGACGCTCACGCTCCAGCCCTCGTAGGCTCTGGCCGCCATCACCGTCAACGCCGTGACGCCGCAGACCGCCGCCCCGGCGGCCTGACCGAAGAAGGCCGGAGCCTTGGCTGCGGCCACCCCCCGCATGACCAGGTCGACCGTGGCGGTGGTGAGCCCGGCGATCAGGCAGTCCCAGATGTTGCCGCCGAACAGGGCAGCGACCCAGAAGCCGAGGAAACCCTTCGCCATGGTCTGCACCCAGCGCCGGTAGGTCGGCGGCATCCTCACGATCTCAGCGATCCGCGTGCGTGCCTCCGACAACTCCACCTGACCGGAGGTGATGGCGTCGGTGAGTTCCTCGACCGCCTGGAGTTGGCGGTAGTCAGCGGTCCGCGAGGCCACGGTGCGCAGGATGGTGATCGGGTCGCCCTCGAGTGAGCGGAAGTGGGTGATGTTGACCGACGACATTGTCACGTCGGCGTGCACCGAGATGTCGAAGTGCTGGGTGACCCGCAGCAGCAGCGCCGTCGAATCGGCGGCGGTGGCGCCGGCACCCAGGGCCGCGGCAGCAACGCGCCCGGCAAGGTCGACCACCGCGCGGCCGTGGCGCAGGTCGATCTCGGCACTGGACAGCATCGACGTGCCGGTGGTGTGGCCCGAGGTCTCGGCCCACACCCGTCGGGCCTGGGCGCGCAGGTGGCGCAGGTTGTAGCGCTCCCGGGCGTTGCGGGTCTGGGCGCTGGCGCGCCGCTGCTCCCGGATGCTCTGGCGGGTCGGCAGCGGAAACGGGGCCGCCTCGTCGGCTGCCGCGGCCACCGGCACGGCTGGGTCGTTCGGCGTGGCCGCCGACTGGCTTCCGGCTCGGGGCGCAGCGCTGGCTGCATCAGGATTGCGAAACAGGTGGGAGGGCAGCGGGCCG
This sequence comes from Tessaracoccus sp. SD287, assembly GCF_017355265.1. Taxonomy (GTDB): domain Bacteria; phylum Actinomycetota; class Actinomycetes; order Propionibacteriales; family Propionibacteriaceae; genus Aestuariimicrobium. Next base: position 66,695 of record NZ_JADIJQ010000002.1, on the reverse strand, counting down.
TAGGACACCAGGGGTGGAGGTGTCTCCTCGTCCCGGTGCCCGGCCCGCGCCCGAACGGCGTCCCTGGACGTCGGCGTCTGGTCGTCCGATCCGTGGTCCTGGTGCGCTTCTGCCACCTGTTCAGCCTCCCTCGTCAGCCCCGACCCAGCCTAGCCGTGGGCCACAGCTCGGACGGGGTGGCGAGCGTTGATCCCGACCGCGGTGGCACCCGCCGGCGACCACAGGGGTAGCGCGACCTGAAGGAGTAGCGTGAAGCAGCGCCGCGTCCGGCGGTGCCAGTCGGTGAAGGTGGAGGGCATGACCGAGCAACTCGTGGCAGACCTGCTGGTGATTGGCTGGGGCAAGGGCGGCAAGACCCTGGCGGCGGCGCGCGCTCGCCTGGGTGACCGGGTGGTCATCGTGGAGCAGTCCGACCAGATGTATGGCGGCACCTGCATCAATGTGGGGTGCGTGCCCTCCAAGGCGTTGGTGCACCAGGCCGGGGCCCGACGCGGAAGTGACGACGCCGACGCGTGGTACGAGCAGGCGATCACTACGGTGCAGACGTTGACGAGCGCCATGCGCCAGAAGAACTTCACCATGCTCGACACCCTGGACACGGTGACCGTCGTGACCGGCCGCGCACGCTTCCTGGATGCCACCAGCGTCGAGGTGGCAGCCGGGAAGGACCGGCTGCTGGTGAGCGCCCGGACCATCATCATCAATACCGGGGCCGTCGCCGCGGTGGCGCCGATCACAGGACTGCGGGAGTCGTCCCGTCTGGTGACCAACGTGGAACTCCTGCGCACCGTCGAACTGCCCCGGCGGCTGGTGGTGATCGGCGGTGGTTACGTCGGGCTGGAGTTCGCCGCCAGCTATCGGGCTCTGGGGTCGCAGGTGACAGTGCTTGAGGCGGGCCCGTTCCTGCCGGGCGAGGACGAGCGGGTGAGCTCGGCGGTCAGGGAGGTGCTCGCCGACGACGGGGTGACTATCGTCACCGGGGCATCGGTGACCCGCGTCAACGACGGCGCAGACTCCTCTGTGGTGTCCTATGTGCTCGACGGTACCGCGGTGGACGTGGACGCGGATTTGGTGCTGGCGGCGACCGGTCGTCGCCCCGCCACCGACGACCTCGGGTTGGACCGCGCCGGCATCGAGCTGGGGTCGCGCGGCGAGGTACTGGTCAACGAGTTCCTGCAGACCAGCCAGCCCCACGTGTACGCGATGGGCGATGTGAACGGGGGCCCGCAGTTCACCTACATCTCCCTGGACGACTTCCGGGTGGTGCAGGCCCACCGCTGGGGCAACCAGGCACGCTCGACCCTGGATCGGGTCGCGATTCCGCAGGTCACCTTCGTGACCCCGCCATTGGCCAGTGTCGGCATGACCGAGCGTGCGGCAATCGAGGCCGGTCATGACGTGCTCGTCGCCGACAAGCAGGTGGCGGACATGGCGATGATGCCGCGCGCCAAGATCGTCGGCGAACCGCGGGGCTTCATGCGTTTCGTGGTCGACCGCGTCACTCGTCAGGTGCTCGGCGCGACCCTGATGTGCGTCGACTCCCAGGAGGTCATCAACCTGGTCGCCCTGGCGATGCGCCACCAGGTCACGGTGGACGAACTCCGTGACGCCGTCTACACCCATCCCAGCATCAGCGAGGGCCTCAACGACGTCCTGGGCGCCCTCTGAGTCGCCCGCGGGAGGTGCACCGTATTCCCACCACCGGTCCGAGGGATCGGTGCTGAGGAGGATGAGGCCTTGTCAAACGGTTGATGCCGTGCGACGCTGCACTCACATCTGGCAGCGGCCCCTGGGGGAGAACACGTGAAGGTCACCATCATCGGCGGCAACGGCCACGTCGGAAAGTTCCTGGTGCCCACCCTGCGGGAACGCGGTCATCAGGTCCTGGTCGCAGACCTCACCATCGCCGAGGACAATGACCAGCAGATGAAGGCGCACGCCCTGTCGTCGAGCCAGGTCGGCACGGCGATCCGCGACGCCGACCTGGTCGTCCACATGGCCATGGCACTGGCATTCACCGACCAGGAGCGCTACGACCCTGAGTTCGTGGCCCGGACCTATGGGGTCAACGTCGGGTCGGTGGTGACGTGCCTGGAACAATGCCGGGACCTCGACAAGCCCATGGTGCACATCAGTTCGATGTCGGTCTACGAGAACTACGGCCGGGTCCCGGTCGACCCCGACGGGCCCGGGGACTCCACCGCGAACTACGGCTTCACCAAACGCCTCGCCGAGATCGCCTGCCGCGAATTCGCCGACAAGTTCGCGATGCGTGTCACCTCGCTGCGGCTCGCCTTTCCCACCCCGGACGAGTTCGCCCCCCGCTGGCTGCTGCCGCGTCGCACCGAGGTCGTCCAACAACGCATGGACGACGGCACCCCCGTCGCGGCGCTGTCGTCGACCCAACTTGCCATGGCCATCGAAGACTGCCTGGACATGCCGGTCGGCCACCGGGTGCTCGCCACCACGGCAGCCCCCGAGACCCTGCTCGTCAAGGGCTGATCGCGTCGCGGCTCAGCGTCCGACGATCCGTTCCAGGTCCTCGCGAAGTGCTCGTGGGCGGAATGGTTTGACCAGGTACCCGTCGGCGCCCGCGGCGAGTGCCCGCTCGGTGTCGACCGGGCAGGCCCGGGCGCTGACCATGACGACCGGGCCGAGGAAGAACTCGCGCAGCCCCCTGAGGACCTCGACGCCGTCCATTCCCGGCAGGCCCATGTCCAGGGTCACCAGATCCGGGTCGTGTGAGCGCACCGAGTCAAGGGCGTCCTCGCCCCTGGCCAGCGCTATCACCTCATAGCCCATCCGGTCCAGGACCGTCCCCATCAGGCCGCGGATGTCATCGTCGTCCTCGACGATCACGACCCGCCGTGCGCCGTGTTCACTCATGGGCCCAATCAACCACACGCCCGGACACGGCTGTGAAGGGGGTCCCCTCAGTCGCCAAAGCGTCCACGAAAGTTCACCCTCCGCACGAGCCGCACGAGATAGTCTGACGGGGTCGAGGCGAGAACCGGGTGCGATTCCCGGGCTGACCCGCAACCGTAAGTGCGTCGCAGGCGCACCAGCCGGACCGAACCGCGACATCACCACAGTTGACTCGCGCGGTATCGAGGGTGGGTCCTTTCGAGGTTCCTGTGCCCCCCCCGCGGGAACCTCGAAAGGAACACCTCATGCCTGTTCGTCGCTCGTCGCTGGTGCTCGGCATCCTGACCAGCCTGCTGCTGGTCCAGGGCGTCGTTGCCCACGCCGACACCAGTCCTCCCACGTCCCCACCCGCCCACGTACTGCCCGCCAAGGTCGTGCCCGCCAATGCCCAGGCCGCCGACGCCTGCCTGGCCGCCAAGAATGTCTGGGTCCTCGTCGAGGACGAGGCCGGCACGCAGTCCGGGGGCTGCGCCACCGAGTTCGGTTCCGGCCTGCAGGCGTTGCGCAGCGCCGGCTTCACCGTCACCGGCGATTCCTTCATCACCGCCATCAACGGCCACCCGGCCTCGCCCAGTGCCACCCACTACTGGTCGTACTGGAGTGGGACCACCGCCGGGGACGACGTCGCCTGGAGCTTCGCGCAGGTCGGCGCCAGTCAATCGACGCCGGTGCCAGGCACCGTCCAGGGCTGGCATTTCGTGAACTGGCAGAGTGGGCCGGCGACGCCACCCTCCTGGCCGATGCAGCCGGCGGTGGTGGAGCCACCGCGCGTCGCCACGCCGATCACTGGGGTGCTGGGTGACCACACCGGCGACGGCATCGCTGATGTCTACGCCGTCGACGCCCGCGGTGGCCTGCAGATTCATGCCGGGTCGACCACCGGCAGGCTGACGTACCTGGGTCAGGTCGGCACCGGCTGGTCCGGCATGGACTACATCACCCAGGTCGCCGACGTGGACGGGGACGGACGCAGCGACCTGCTCGCCCGGCGCACCGGCGACGACTCCCTGTGGCTGTACCGGGCCACCGGGAACGGCTACCTGAGCACCTGGAAGCAGGTCGGCAAGAACTGGGGATCGATGGACATGATCGTCCCGGTCGGCAGCCTGGGTGGCGGGCCCACCCAGTACGTGGTGGCGCGCCGCGCCACCGACGGGGCACTGTTCCGCTACGTTCTGACCCCCGACGGACTGTCCAGCATCGCCCATGTCGGCACCAACTGGAACGGCATGCAGCAGTTGCTGAGCGTCGGCGACTTCACCGGTGACGGCCGCTCCGACCTGCTGGCCATCCGTGGCGACGGAACGCTGTGGATGTACGCCGGGGCCGCTGGTGCCAACATTGCCTCGGGCAAGCAGGTCGGGCGCAACTGGCAGGGCTTCGTCCTCGCCTTCAGCCCCGGGGACCTGTCGGGTGACCGACGCGGTGACCTGGTCGGCAAGCGCGGCGACGGTGAGGTGTTCACCTACGCCAACAACCTGGGGCGGTGGGGAGCCGCACGCCAGATCCTGTCCGGTGCCCAGGCCTACACACTGATGGCCTGACCTGGGCGGGCGCCGTCGGGCCTGGTCAGGCCAGCATCAGGAACAGCTTCTCGAGTTCCTCGGTGGTCAGGCCGTCCTCGGCCGCGGCGGCGTCCGGGTCGTCCACGCAGTCCTTCATGGCTGAGGCGACGATCGCGAAACCCGCCTTGTCCAGGGCGCTGGAGACGGCGGCCAGTTGGGTGACCACGTCGCGACAGGGGGCGCCGCCCTCGACGGCGGCCAGGACGGCATCCAGCTGCCCGCGGGCACGTCGCAGCCGGTTCAGGATGCGACGCTGCGCGCCGGGATCAGGTGTCTTCATGGTGTCCATTGTGCTGCCGCTTCCTTCAGCGTCCGAACAAGCGGGCGAACGGGTTGGACGCCCGCTGCTTGGCCGGTGCGGCCGGATGGTTGCCGGGGCACCGCTGGGAGGCGGGGACACCGCGCATGACCGCGTCGACGTGCTGGCCGCAACCGGCCCAGGTGGTCTTGCCGCACTGCTTGCAGGTGACTGCTCTGCACATGATGTTCCTTAGGGTTGGGTATTCGGTGATGGTGATTGTTGGGGTGGAGTGGTGGTGGTCAGGGAGACACGATCAGGTCGCCGGCCCGGTCGCCCAACGCGGCGCGCAGGGTGAGCATGCCGCCTGATAGCGAGGCGGAGTCGAAACCTGCCTGCGTCAGCACCCGGTGGGCGATGGCGGACCGGACCCCGGAGGCGCACAGAACCCGGACCGGGCGGCCCTCGGCGGCGGTGGTGACCTCGTCCAGCCGGGCACGCAGTTCGGTGTGCGGGATGTTGAGCGCTCCCGGCAGGTGGCCCGCGGTGAACTCCTCCCGGCTGCGGGCGTCCAGCACCAGGGCGCTGTCCAGGACCTGGTCGACCTCGGTGGCCTGCCACGTGTTGAGGGTGCCGTTCATGAGGTTCTCCCCGATCATGCCCGCCAGGTTGACCGGGTCCTTGGCCGAGCCGTACGGCGGGGAATAGGCCAGGTCCAGGTCGATCAGGTCGGTCACGGCCATGCCGGCGCGCAGCGCCGTGGCCAGCACGTCGATCCGCTTGTCGACGCCCTCGGCACCCACCGCCTGGGCACCGAGCAGTCGCCCGTCGGCACGATCGAAGTGCACCACCAGGCGGATCTGCTGCGCCCCGGGGAAGTACCCGGCGTGCTGCAGGGGGTGCAGGTGGATGGTCGCGGCGTCGCGTCCGGCGTTGACCAGACCCGCGCGGTTGGCACCGGTCATGGCCACCGTCAGGCCGCCGACCCGGACGATGCTGGTGCCCACCGGCTGGGGGATGGACCGGGCGCTGCCGGGACGCAGGATGTCATCGGCGACCAGCCGTCCGGCCCGGTTCGCCGGTCCGGCCAGGGCCACCGGACGACGCGCGCCAGTGATGGCATCAATGCTGGCGGTGGCGTCCCCCACGGCCCAGATGCCGGGAACCGAGGTGCGACCATGCTCGTCGACCACGATCGCGCCGCGGTCGCGCTCGATGCCCGCCGAGGCGAAGGCCTCGGTGTCGGGACGGACCCCGACCGACAGCACGACCAGGTCGGCGTCCAGGCGGCTGCCGTCGGCCAGCACCACGACGTCATGGTCCACGCCCGGTTCGATCGCGCTGGCAGCCACACCGGTGCGGACGCTGATGCCCAGGCGTCCCAGCTCCTCGGTGACCAGTGAGGCCAGTTCCGGCTCGACGGGCGGCAGCACATGCTCGGCCAACTCCACGACGCTGACCTGCAGGCCGGCACCGGCCAGGGCCTCGGCGGCCTCAAGGCCAATGAAGCCCGCTCCGAGCACCACCGCCCGGGTCGCCCCACGATCAACGCTGCCGCGCAACGCCAGGGCGTCGGCGACGGTACGCAGCGTGCGGACCCGCGGCGAGTCCAACCCGCTGATCGGTGGACGGATCGCGTGGGCGCCCGGCGCCAGCACCAGGGCGTCATAGCTGATTCGCTGCTCACCGGCGGGGGTGCGGACCAGCACCTCACGACGCTCGGGGTCAACGGCCGTGACGTCGTGGCCGGGACGGACGTCCAGGTTGAGCGCCGCGCGCAGCGAGTCGGGGGTCTGCACCAGCAGCTTGTCCGGATCGGTGATCTCGCCCCCCACGAAGTAGGGCAACCCACAGTTGGCGAACGAGACGTGCTCGCCGCGTTCCAGGACGATGATGTCGGCAGATTCGTCCAGTCGGCGGGCACGGGCAGCGCATGACATGCCGCCGGCGACGCCACCGACGATGACCAGGCGCACGGGTTCAGAAGGACTCATGAGACAAAGATACCCAGGGGGGTATACCTCGTGCAAACCGCTGCGCCGGGTGGTGCCGACTTGGGCGCATCCGCCGCGGGCGCCTACACTGGGCCACGTCGCACGGCATGGATGGGGCCATCACCCCGGAGCTGCCGGAAGAACGGGCGCCGCTGGTGCCCCACTAGACCCGGCTGCGACGAGCAATGAGTGGGGGCAGCCCGTCCGACCCGGACGCGACCGCCCCAACGAAGGGTGGTACCGCGGGGCTCGCCTCGTCCCTTCAACCAGACCCGCCGTGTTGAAGGAACCGCCCCATGACCAGCGAGAACGCCGTTTCCGCGAACCCTGCCCGCACGTACAACGCCGTGCCGGCCCACGTGTCGTTCCCCGAACTCGAACACCAGGTCCTGGCCTTCTGGGACCAGCACAAGACCTTCGAGGCCTCACTGGAACGCACCCGCGGGGCCGAACCCTGGACCTTCTACGAGGGTCCCCCCACCGCGAACGGCCAGCCGGGGACGCACCACGTCGAGGCGCGGGTGTTCAAGGACGTCTTCCCGCGCTTCCGCACGATGCAGGGCTACCACGTCGAGCGCAAGGCAGGCTGGGACTGCCACGGGCTGCCCGTCGAACTGGCCGTGGAGAAGGAGTTGGGCTTCAACGGCAAGCCCGACATCGAGGCCTTCGGTGTCGAGCAGTTCAATGCCAAGTGCCGCGAATCGGTGACCCGCCACGTCGACGCCTTCCAGGACCTAACCTCCCGGATGGGCTACTGGGTCAACATGGACGACGCCTACTGGACGATGGACCCGGCCTACGTCGAATCGGTGTGGTGGGCGCTGAAGCAGGTCTTCGAGAAGGGGCTGCTCGTCGAGGACTATCGCGTCGCCCCGTACTGCCCCCGTTGTGGCACCACGCTCAGCGACCATGAACTGGCGCAGGGCTACGAGGACGTCGTCGACCCCTCGGTCTACGTCCGGATGCCGTTGACCTCGGGACCGCATGCCGGAAGGGCCTCGCTGCTGGTCTGGACCACCACCCCCTGGACCCTGGTCTCGAACACCGCTGTGGCCGTCCACCCCGAGGTCACCTACGTCGTGGTCACCAATGGCACCGACACCCTGGTGGTCGCCGAGCCCCTGGTCGCCAAGGCCCTGGGCACGCCCGCCGAGGAGCAGCCGCAGTGGCTCGAACTGGCCCGCCACAGCGGCGCCGAGATGGAGAACTGGACCTACGATCGTCCGTTCACCATGGTCGACTTCCCCGAGGCCGCCCAACGGTCCGAGACCGGCACCCGCTCGCACTTCGTCGTGCTGGCCGACTACGTCACGACCGAGGACGGCACTGGGTTGGTGCACCAGGCCCCCGCCTTCGGCGCCGACGACATGCAGGTCTGCCGTCGCTACGGCCTGCCCATGGTCAACCCGGTGCGTCCCGACGGCATCTTCGCCGACGACCTGGCCCTGGTGGGCGGCCAGTTCTTCAAGACCGCCGACGCCGACCTGGTCACCGACCTGCGCGAACGCGGGTTGTTGTTCAAGAAGCTCGACTACGAGCACAGCTACCCGCACTGCTGGCGCTGCCACACCCCGTTGCTGTACTACGCACAGCCGTCGTGGTACATCCGGACCACCCAGATCAAGGACGCGCTGCTGCGCGAGAACGAGGGCACCAACTGGTTCCCCGACAACATCAAGCACGGCCGCTACGGCGACTGGCTCGACAACAACATTGACTGGGCACTGAGCCGCAACCGGTACTGGGGCACCCCATTGCCGATCTGGCGCAACGACCTCGACCCGACCCACCTGGTCTGCGTCGGGTCCCGCGCCGAACTCTCGGAACTGACCGGTGGCGACCAGTCCGCGCTCGACCCGCACCGCCCCTACGTCGACGACATCACCTTCACCCTGCCCGGGGTCGAGGGCACCTTCCGGCGGGTTCCGGAGGTCATCGACGCCTGGTTCGACTCGGGTTCGATGCCCTTCGCGCAGTGGGGCTACCCCTACGCCGAGGGCTCGGTGGAGGCCTTCACCAAGGCCTACCCGGCCGACTTCATCTGCGAGGCCATCGACCAGACCCGCGGCTGGTTCTACACCCTGATGGCGATCGGTACCCTGGTCTTCGACGAGTCCAGCTACAAGAACGTGCTGTGCCTGGGCCACATCCTGGCCGAGGACGGCCGCAAGATGAGCAAGCACCTGGGCAACATCCTGCTGCCGATCCCGCTGATGGACACCCACGGCGCCGACGCGCTGCGCTGGTTCATGGCCGCCTCCGGGTCGCCGTGGAGCCCGCGGCGGGTGGGTGACGTGGCCCTGCAGGAGGTCGTCCGCAAGGTGATGCTGACCTACTGGAACACGGTCAGCTTCCATGCGCTGTACGCCCGGGCCAACGACTGGACGCCGGCCGACCTGACGGCACCCAGCCACGTCCTGGACCGCTGGCTGGCGTCGTCCACCCAGCAGTTGGTGGCCGAGGTCACCGCCGCCCTGGAGGACTTCGACACCCAGACCACCGGGCACCTGCTCGGGGAGTTCATCGACAACCTGTCGAACTGGTACGTGCGCCGCAGCCGTCGTCGCTTCTGGGACGGCGACGCCGGTGCCCTGTCGACGCTGCACTCGACGCTGGTCACGCTGACCCAGTTGATGGCGCCGATGGCCCCCTTCGTCACCGAGCGGGTCTGGCAGGACCTGGTCGTCGCCCCCGACCCGCAGGCCCCGGCCTCGGTGCACCTGTCGACCTGGCCCGTGGCCGACGAGTCACTCGTCGACGCCGAACTGGGTGCCGCCATGGACGTCACCCGTCGCCTGGTCGAACTCGGACGCTCCGCGCGGGCGGAGTCGAAGATGAAGACCCGCCAGCCACTGGCCCGGCTGCTGGTGCCCTCGCTGGCGCTGGGGCAGTTGGACGAGTCGTTGGTGGCCGAACTGCGCCAGGAGTTGAATGTCGAGTCCGTCGGCTCGTTCGCCTCGGCCGGTGACCTGGTCGACTACTCGGCCAAGGGCAACTTCCGGGCGCTCGGCAAGCGTTTCGGCAAGCAGACCCCGCTGGTCGCGGCAGCCATCGCCCAGGCTGATGCTGCGGCGCTGGCAGCCGAGCTGACCTCGACCGGACGTGCGATGGTGGCCTTCGAGGGCGGCACGGAGGTGAGCGCCGACGAGGTGATCATGAGCGAACGTCCCCGTGAGGGGTGGAGCGTGGTCAACGAGCAGGGTGAGACCGTGGCCCTCGACCTGGAGCTGACGCCCGAGCTGGTGCGCGCCGGCCTGGCCCGTGAGGTCGTCCGCGCCGTGCAGGAGGCCCGCAAGTCGTCCGGTTTCCAGATCACCGACCGGATCGCGCTCAGCTGGGCGGCCACCGGTGAACTGGCCGAGGCGATCGGCGTGCACGCGGCGACCATCGCCGAGGAGGTGCTGGCCACGTCGGTGCAGCGCGTCGAGCATGGCGCGGGTTCGGCCGGCGAGGGTTGGGTGAACGACGAGGAGTTGGGCCTGGCCGTGAAGGTGGTCAGGGCCTGAGGCTGCCGGTGCTGGGCGGTGCTGGGCGGTGCTGGGCTGGGCTGGGCGGGGCCGGCTGCCGGTCCCGCCCGCTCGCCGCTGGTGGGCTCAGGCGCGCAGGTCCTCGTACTCGGGGTTCTTCTGCATGTAGCGGTCGAGGAAGGGGCACGTCGGGGCCACCTTCAGGCCACGCTCGCGGGCGTCGTCGAAGGCGAAGCGGGCCAGGTCCTTGCCGTAGCCGCGCCCACCGAAGGCCTCGTCCACGATCGTGTGGGGCATCTCAATGACGCCGTCGGCCTCATGGAACTCGATGTAGCCGGCTTCGGCGCCGTCAGCGGTGAGGACGTAGCGGTGACGGTCGTCATGGCGGGCAATGGACGCGTTGTGCTCGGTCATGGCTCCCACGGTAGTCGCGGTAGCCTGCCGGGGTGGCAGAGTGGACGATCCCCAACCTGGCCGCCGACCCCGGCTGGCACGGTGGCCGCAGCCACGCGCTGGTGTGGGCCCTCGAGCTGGGCGAGCCTGCGCACCGGCTGACGGACCTGGCCCGGCGGCGCCTCGGACCGGTGCTGCTGGAGCGCTACGAACGCCAGCCGCACGTGACCATCAGTTACGCGGGCCTGATGCGTGGGCCCGGAGTTGACGGATACGGCCCCGACGCGCTGGTCGTGGACCTCGAGCGGCTGCGGCCGCTGCTGCGGGGCCCGGTCACGGTGGTCGCGCAGGGCTGGGACAGCTTTCCGATGGTGCCCTACCTGGGGCTGGCCTCCGACTGGCTGCACCAGGCCCACGCCGCCTTGCCCACCCCCGGCTTCCACGGCGCCATGACCTATCGTCCCCACCTGACCGTCGGCCAGTACGCGACCCGGTTGCCGCTGGCCGAGGCACGCGCGCTGCTGGCCCCGCTGCCCTCGACGGGTGCCTGGCAGGTGGGGGAGGTGTCCCTGCTGCGCTACGACACCGACGACATCAGCGGTCCGCTCACCGCGGAGGGACGGTTGGACCTGACCAGTGGCCAGTTCCGGTGGTCGAGCCGGAGCCTGCTCCTGGGGATGGCCGACAGCCCGAGCGTCAACAACTGAGGTCCCAGCAGCACGCGCCCTGCACTATGGCAGGGCGCGTGCCGCTGGGTACTTGGTTGTTGACGGGTTTCGTCCTTGCGCCCGGCTGGTGGGCGGGGCGCTCAGAACTGGGTGGCGATGCCCATGCCGATGGCCGCGGTGACCAGCACGACCGACTGGGTCAGTTCCACCAACGAACCGAAGGTGTCGCCGGTATGGCCACCCAGACGTCTGACCAGATGACGATGCCAGAGGTGGGCAAGACCATGGCCCACCAGCACGGCCACCGGCAGGACGACCAATCCGGGCACGCCGGCCGCCCACCAGCCTGCGGCCGCTGAGCCCAACACCACCAGCACGGAATGAGCCAGCGCCGTGGCGGGTGCGCTGGTCTGGTGGAAGAGGGCCCCGAATCCACCCGGGCGGGCCACGGGGCCGGCGGTGGTCGTGGCCCACACCACGACCACGCGGCCCGTCGTGGTCGCCACGACCCATGCGGTCGCCCCGAGCCAGAGTCCACGCCCGCTGGGGTCGCTGGCCGCGGTCAACCCGACCAATGAGGTGACGTCGACCAGCAGCACCATCAGCAGGGTGATCACGCCCATCGGTCCGATGTCGGAACGTTTCATGATGGCCAGCGCCGTTTCAGGGTCACGCCGGGAACCCAGCCCGTCGGCGGTGTCGGCGACCCCGTCCAGATGGAGTCCGCCGGTCAGCCAGGCGAGCGCCGCCACCGCCAGCACCGCCCCCAGCCATGGCTGGTCGATCGCGGTGAGCGCGACCAGCACCACCGCCCCAGCAATCCCCAATAGCGACCCGACAACGGGAAATGCGGCCATGGCGCGCGTGGCTGTGCGTCGCGTCAGGTCAGTGATGGGGGGCACCGGGATGGTGGTGAACAGTCCCATGGAGGCATGCAGCGGGTGGGGTTCACGGCTCATGGTGTGTCCTCTCGGCCATGTGGTCCCATCCTGGGGTGCCTGCCGTCAGCCCGGCCGGCCACGTCGCGACCCCTCACTTGAGCCGCTGCGCGATGCCGGCGGTGCACAGGACGACGCGGTCGCAACAGGCCGCCACCCGGGCATTGAGGCGTCCCAGTTCGTCCTGGAAGAGCCGACCAGACGCTGTCGAGGGCACCACCCCCGAGCCGACCTCGTTGCTGACCAGCACCACTTGGCGGCCGGTGCCGGTGAGGGCGTCGACGAGGGCGGCGACGGTCTGGTCCAGGCCCTGACGCCACCTCTCGGTGGGTTGCGTCCAGGCGTCCAGGTGGTCGAGGTGGTGGGTCAGCCACAGTGTCAGGCAGTCGACCAGCAATGGCGTCGTGCTGTCGGCGCCGAGCAACCTCACCAGATCAAGGGTCTCGATGGTCTGCCAGTGGCCGGGACGACGCTGGCGGTGGGCATCAACCCGAGCCTGCCATTCCGGGTCATCGGGCTGCGGTTCGGAGGTGGCGACGTAGTCGACCGATGCCTCCTGGTCGAACTGCTGTTCCGCCCAGTGCGACTTCCCGGACCGGGCTCCGCCCAGCACCAGGGTCGTGGTGGGCCGGGCGTCAGGTGCGGCCACGGGTGTCACGGTCGCCACACGTGCCAGGTCCTGCAGCAAGCGTTGCGCCTCGGCGGAGCCCCGGTCCACGCGGACGTGGAACTCGCTCATGACCCCGACACGCCGGCTGACTCGAAGGTCGCCATCTCGTTCATCACCCGCGCCGCCGCCTCGACCAACGGCAGCGCCAGCACCGCACCGGTGCCCTCGCCCAGCCGCAGGCCCAGATCCACCAGCGGATGCAACCCCAGATGGGTGAGGGCCAACCTGATGCCTGGTTCGGCGCCGGCATGCCCGGAGACCAGGTAGCCGCGGACGTCATCGTTGAAGGCGACCGCCACGCAGGCGGCGGAGCAGGCAATCAGGCCGTCCAGGATGACCGGCACCCGGTGGGCCGCGGCGGCCAGGATGAACCCGGTCAGGGCAGCGTGCTCCAGGCCACCGACGGCCGCCAGCACCGCCAGCGGGTCGGTGGGGTCGGGGCGGTGCAGCGCCAGGGCGTCGGTGACCACGCGGGTCTTGGTGGCCATCATCTGGTCGTCGGCGCCGGCCCCGCGTCCGATCACGTCGGCCGGGGCCGCCCGGGTGAAGACGGCCACCAGGGCGCTGCTGGGGGTGGTGTTGCCGATGCCCATCTCGCCGGTGAGCAGGCAGCGGGCACCGTCAGCGATGGCCTGCTGGGCAGTCTCGATGCCGACCTCGATGGCGGCCCGCGCCTCCTCCACGGACATGGCCGGTCCCACGGACAGGTCGGCGGTGCCACGACGCACGGTGCGCTGGCGCACCGACGGATGCCCGTCATGCGCGGTGGCCACGCCGACGTCGGTGATGATCGTGGTAGCACCCAGTTGGCGGGTGAGCACGTTGATGGCGGCACCGCCGGCTGCCATGTTCATCAGCATTTGCACCGTGACCGCCTGCGGCCACGGGCTGACACCCTGCGCGCAGACGCCATGGTCACCGGCGAAGATGCCGACGACGGCGGGGGTGGGCAACGGCGGCGGACAGGCATCGGCGATGCCCGCCAGCCGAATGCCGACGTCCTCGAGCACGCCCAGGCTGCCCGGCGGCTTGGTCAGGTGACCCTGCAACGTCCTGGCCTGCTGCATTGCCGAGGCGCTGACCCCCACGATGGCGGCGAGCGTGCCATCAAGGGTCGACGCGGACGGTGCGGTGGGGGTGGTCGGCGCGGCGGCCGAGGGGGCAGTGGCGGGCGCGGCGGCTGCGGCGGCTGCGGCGGGCGGTGCTGATGGGCCAGGCATGCCTAGATACTGGCACGCTCCGGCAGCGAGCCGTTCATCGGCCACCCAGCAACGTGCATCCAGTCGCACTCCACAGGCCTCGGGGCCCGGAAACGGCGCACTGGATGCACACTGCTGGGGCACGGCTCCGGAACCTCGCTCCCACGCCCCAGCAAAGCGCCGGGTGGCGAGCCCCCATGGGGCCCGCCACCCGGCGCTGGTGCCAGTCGGTGTTCGCGTCAGGTGTCTCGTGCACTCGCGAACGCCTCATTCAGGACTTCGGCTTCACCACCGTCTTGCCGGTGGGGTCAACCTGCACCTGGGCGAGGTTCGGGTCCACCGTGCCGGTGCCGATGCTGAACGGGGTGGTGGTCCACACCTGCCAGTGGTTGGGGTTGTTCTTGTCGCCGAGGGCCTTCAACGCCCGCAGCTCGAGAATGTAGGACCCGGCGGGAGCATTCTTCACGGTGGCGTGCTTGTTCTTGCCCACCTGGTAGGTGCCGTCCCACGACAACGCCGTGAAGTTGTTGTCGCGACCGGAGTTGCCGGTGGTCATGACGGGCCGACTGCTCAGCGGTGCCCCCTTGGTGCCGTCGGCATTGGCGTGGTAGGCCCACAGTTCGAGGTTCGAGACGGGGTAGTCCAGGTGGAACAGCAGGTAGGGCACGTCATCGCCCTGCATGGTGAACTGCCGACCCGGAGCGGCCTCGTTGTAGAACCCATCCTCGAGGTAGCCCAGGAAGAACGGCTGCAGCGGGTTGAGCGACTGGTAGTCACCGGCCATGCCGGCGTAGGGAACCCGCAGCACCGATCCATTGTCCCCGGTGAGAGTCACGTAGCCACCGTAGATGTAGCCGGCAGGAACACCATCGGGGGCAGAGATGGTCACCTTGACCTTGGCGCTGCTCCTGGCCTTGACCTTGACGGTCTGCTTGTTGGCCGAGAAGTTGGCGTCGGCCAGGTAGAAGCCCGGGTCTTGCGTGGTCTCACCCCAGGCACCGACGGCGTTCTCGTTGGTGATGGTGTAGGTGACGGCTGCCCGGCTGTCGTTCTCGATGGTCAGGGTGGTGGTCACCGGCTTCTTGGCGGCATCCCCCAGGCTGATCTTCGAGGGCGAGACACCCTGGCGGGTGGTGGCGGCGCGCAGGATGTTGACCATGCCGGCGCCCTGACGGGCGACGGCCTCGGTGGCTGCGCCCGGGGCGAAGCTGAACGTCGCCGGGGTGGCGGTGTTCTGGAGGACCTCACGGACCTCGGTGGGCTTCTTCTTCAGGTCGGGACGGGCCTGCAGCAGCAGCGCGACGACACCCGCCACATGCGGGGCCGCCATCGAGGTGCCCGAGTTGGACGCGTGTCCGCCCTTCTCGACCGGCACCGTCGACCAGATGTTGCCGCCGGGGGCACCCAGGTCGGGCTTCAGGGTGAGGTCAGCGGCCAGGCCCCAGCTCGAGAAGTCCGAGATCAGACCGGCGCTGGCGCTGGGGGTGGAGGTGACGTCGCCGGTCCAGGTCATGGTGACCCCGCCAGCAGCAGCCGCCGCGGCCAGGGCGGTGCCGTCCGCCTGGGAGATCATCACCACGGGGATGGTGATGGCAGGGTCACCCTCGACGGTCGGGTTGATGGTGCCGGCAACGTTGTTGTACAGGATCGCCGCACCGGCGCCAGCCTTCTGGGCAGCCGCAGCCTTCTCGTAGAACGAGCAGGTGCCGCGCTGGATCAGGTAGACGGTGTCAGCGCTGACCGGGGCCAGCGGGGCGCAGCCGTTGGTCGGGTTGGCGACGGCCACCTTCAGGGTCCCGGACTTGGGGGCGATGGGGGCGCCGGACGCGTTGCCGTAGCCAATGTCCTGGCCGTTCGAGGTGCGCAGCACGTTCTGGGTGATGAGTGCATTGTCGAAGCTGGCCACCGAGATGGCGTTCTTGGCGACACCGGGTGCGCCACCGGAGAACAGGCCGTCCGCGCCCGAGTTGCCGGCCGAGGCGACCACGACGACACCCTTGCGGTGCAGTCGGTCAGCGGCCTGCGCCGTGGGGTAGTCGGGCCAGGTCATGAACGAGAAGCCGAGGGACATGTTGACCACGTCCATCTTGTCCTTGCCGGCCTTTTCCAGGGCGGCCAGGATGATGTCGGAGTCCGATGAGCCCTCACAGCCGAAGACCCGGTAGCCGCCGAGGGTGGCCTTGGGGGCGACGCCCTTGATGCCACCGGTCTTGGTGTCACCATCGGCGGCGGCGATGCCGGCGACGTGGGTGCCGTGGCCCTCGCAGTCGTCGGGGTTGTTGTCGGGGACCGGACGTGACCCGGTGACGTCGGCGTTGTACAGGTCGCCGACGAAGTCGTAGCCATAGGCCACCTTGGCGGTCGGGAAGGCTGTCGACCCGTTGGTGCCCTTGCCACCCAGATCCGGGTGGTCGATGTCGATGCCGGTGTCAATGATGCCGACCTTGATGCCCTTGCCGGTGAGTCCCAGTTCGTTCTGGGCCACCGAGGCGCCGGTGAGGTTGAGTGCGGCGATCATGTCGGGGCTGGTGGTACCGCCCTTGGTGACCGGACGGTTCACCTGGACGACGGGGAAGACCCGCTCGACGCCGGGAATGGACAGCAGTTCGGCGACCGAGGCGTCGTCGGCGTTGACGGTCAGGCCGTTGAACGAGGTGTTGTAGGCCCGGGTGACGTCGATCTTCACGCCGCGGCTCTTGGCATTCTTGACCACGCTGTCCTGGGTGGCCTTGGCGGTGGCGGCGCTGCCACCATCATCAGTGGGAGCGCCAGAAATCTGGACGAACCACTTGTTCGGGACTGCCGTGGTGCCGGCCTGCGTCTTCATGGTCTTGACGTAGTCGGACAGCTTGCCGAGATTTGTTTGGGCGTGCGCCGGTGCACTGCCCAGGCCGGCGCACAGCAAGGCGGCGGCCGCTGTGCCAGCGGCCAACCTCACTGTGAACCGGGGGGGAACCTTGGTCATGGAAAATCCTCACATCTTTGGGGCAGAAGGTGAGGCGAAGATACCTGCGTTGTGGGCCGTCAGTGGCCGATTGGTCCAAGAATTCTGAACTTGTTCTCAGACAGGTCCCCGGCGCCGACCCCCGGTGGGCATGTTTGGCCTAGCCGGGCCACGTACGCGTCCCGGTGAGTGGAGCCCGTCCCCAGACACTTCCGGGGAAGGGCGACGGCGTGTCGGCCGGTCGCGGACCTCAGCCCAGCGGCTCGTCGTTCTCGGTGACGGGCACACCCAGCTCGTCGATCACCTGCTGCATCAGCCGCATCACTTCCAGGGTGTCGTCGAGGGTCATGAACTCACTCTCGGTTCTACCGGCCCGGATGCACCGATTGACCTCCTCGAACTCGTAGCCGTAGCCCTTGCCCACCACCTCGGGGACGATCTCGCGCGACTCGCCACCCAGGGGGTGGACCACCAGCGAAGGCGGGTGGTGGAATCGCGGCGGCAACTCGGCCCAGCCCTGGGTGCCCAGGACCACCATCCGGCCGGGGCCCGGGGTGCGCAGGGCTGCGGCCAAGGTGGCGTAGCGGTCATCGGCGTAGGTCAGCAGCATGCCCAGTTCGGCATCGGCGCCGTTCTCGAAGGTGGTGCCGTGCAGGGTCAGCCTGGTGGCGTTGCCCAGGAAGTCCTGGGCGAAGCTGAGCGGGTAGACGCCCAGGTCGAGCACCGTGCCCCCACCCTCGGCCAGGTCGAAGATGCGGTCGTCGGGGTCGTAGGCGCGGAACGCGCACAGGTCGCCCTGCACCGAACGGACCTCGCCCAGTTCACCGGACGCAATGACCTCATGCAGGGCGCGGACGGCGGGCTGGAAGCGCGTCCACATCGCCTCCATCACGAACACGTTGGCGGCGCGGGCCGCGTCGACCACCTGCTGGGCGCCGGCCAGGGTCGCCGTGAATGCCTTCTCGACCAGCAGGTGCTTGCCGGCGGCGATGGCGGCCAGGGCAATCGTCTTGTGGCGCGGGTGGGTGGTCGCGATGTAGATCGCGTCGACGTCGGGGTCGTCCACCAGGGCCTGGTAGGAGCCGTGGGCGGTGGTGAACCCGTGCTCGGCGGCCATGGCGTCGGCACGGGCCTGGGTGCGCGAGGCAATGGCCTGCAGGTGCACCTCGTGCGGGATCAGTGTGAGGTCGGCCAGGACGGTGTCGACGATGCGACCTGTTCCGGCGATGCCCCAGCGCAGGGGAGTGGTCACCACAGTTCCTTTCGTTGGTGCTGTTGTTGTCGCAGTGCGAGGTCCTCGCGCCGCTTGCGCGCCAACGACTCGATGGCGGCATTGATGCCGGGGGCGAGGAAGAGTCCGGCGAAGAAGACCCACCAGGTGATGCCCAGGATCATCAACACCAACCCCATGGGAATCACGGCCCAACCGACCAGACGCAGGACGCTCAGGTAGCCGGGTTCCCCGGCCGGCAACACAGGTCCCCGGCCGGTGTCGGCCTGCACCTCGTCCGGGGTGGTTCCCGATCTGGTCGGGGCAAGCGTGTGGCCTGTGGGGGGAGCGACGCGCGGCAGGTCCGCGAACAATGGCACCAGGTCCTCGACGGTTCGAGCCTGCAGCGCCCGGCCCATCCGTTCGTCGAACTCGGCCGTGTCGAGGCGACCGGCGGCATGGTGCTCCTGCAGCTGGGCCACGGCCTCGTCGCGCTCGGCGAATCCAATGCGCTTCGGCGGCGTTGGCACGGTCATGCCGAACAGCGTAGTCGGACGAGCGTCACGCTGCTTCTGCTGGGTCACTACACTCAGGGGGTGCCGTGCCGTCCTGGCCGGCGAGGGACCCCCAGGGGTCCCGCAGCGGAGGAAGGTGGACATGGCCCGAATCGTGATGAAGTTCGGCGGATCGTCGGTGGCGGATGCCGAGTCGATCAAGCGCGTCGCGCGGCGCGTCCTGCGAGCCAAGCAGGACGGCAACGAGGTCGTCATCGTCATCTCGGCCATGGGCGACACCACCGACGAGCTGATGGATCTGGCCCTGCAGGTCTCACCGCAGCCAGCCCCCCGCGAACTCGACATGCTGCTGACCACCGGTGAGCGCCAGTCGGCCGCGCTGCTGGCCATGGCCCTGGCCGACCTGGGCGCCGAGGCCCGCAGCTACACCGGTTCGCAGGCCGGGGTGATCACCACCAGCGCCCACGGCAACGCCCGCATCATCGACATCACCCCCGGCCGCATCGAGAGTGCCCTCAACCAGGGCAGCGTCGTCATCGTGGCCGGCTTCCAGGGCGTCTCCCAGGACACCAAGGACATCACCACCCTGGGACGCGGTGCCTCCGACACGACCGCCGTCGCCCTCGCCGATGCCCTGGGTGCGGCCTTCTGCGAGATCTACTCCGACGTCGACGGCATCTTCACTGCCGACCCGCGCATCGTCCCGGGGGCTCGGCGCATCCCCGAGATCAGCTACGAGGAAATGCTCGAGATGGCCGCCAATGGCGCCAAGATCCTGCACCTGCGCTGCGTCGAGTACGCGCGCCGCGAGAACGTTCCCGTGCACGTGCGTTCGAGCTTCTCGGACAAGCCCGGCACGTGGGTCAAGGACATCAAGGACATGGAAGGAACGGCAATGGAAGAGGCCATCATCTCGGGCGTCGCCCACGATCGCAGCGAGGCCAAGATCACGGTGGTCGGCGTGCCGGACACCGTCGGGGTGGCGTCGCAGATCTTCCTCAAGATCGCCCAGAGCGAGATCAATGTGGACATGATCGTCCAGAACGTCTCGCACGTCGACAGCAACCGCACCGACATCTCCTTCACCCTGCCGATGGACGACGGCCGCACCGCGATCGACGCCCTGCGCGAGATCCAGGGCACCGTCGGCTTCCAGGACGTCCTCTATGACGACCAGATCGGCAAGGTGTCGGTCATCGGCGTCGGCATGCGCTCGCACCCGGGCGTCACCGCCACCTTCTTCAGCGCCCTGGCCGGTGCCGGCATCAACATCGGCATGATCTCGACCTCCGAGATCCGCATCTCGGTGGTGGTCGACTCCCACCAGGTCGACGACGCCGTCCGGGCCGCCCACACCGCCTTCGGCCTGGACGCCGAGGGCGAGGCCGTCGTCTACGCCGGGACGGGACGCTGAGGCGCCCGTGACCGAGCACCCACGGCGGCCGGGTCGCGCCACCCCGGGTGGGGAGGGCGCCACCCCGGCCCGTGGGCTTCCCGACGACAAATTCCGTGAGGACGAGTCGTGGGGGGTCCCGACCGGCGCGATCCCGCCCGGGTTGTTCCGGGACGCCCCTGCGGCCGGGCCCCCGGTGCCGTCCCCGGCGCCGGCGGCCGGGACGACCGCTGGGCCGCCGCCGGAACCGGTGGCGGAACCGGTGGCCGAGCCCCACGAACCTGCCTTGGAGACCACCCTCTACGTCCGCCTGGACGACATCTTCGACGGTGCCCCGCCCAGGCCTGATCCGGTCCTGTCCGGGTGGGTCGAGGGCCCCCCGGACGAGCCCGCCGCCGAGTCGGAGGGCATCGCGGAGTCACGGGGCATGGCCGAGCGGGCCACGCCTGGCTCGGTACCCGACGAGATGATTGACACCGTCATCCGTGCCCCGATCACCGCCGAGGAACTCGACCGGGTCGGCCGCGAGCGCGCCGCCGCGCCTGCAGGTACCGCAGCCGCCCGCCGCGCAGCCCCTGTCGACAGCGTCCCCGGCGACATCGCCGCGGCCGCCGACGGGGCCGCGTCCGCCGACGGGGCCGCGCCCATCGACCCCGCCGACACCGGCGCCGCCGCCACCGTGGCCCGCAACTCGGCGCTGATGGCCGCCGGCACCCTGGTCTCGCGGGTCCTCGGCATGGTCCGGACCGCGCTGCTGGCCGCCGCGTTCGGCGTCTCGGTCATCGGTGACGCCTTCCAGGTGGCCAACACCCTGCCCAACTACGTCTACATCCTGCTCTCGGCCGGTGTCCTCAATGCCGTGCTCATCCCGCAGATCACCAAGGCAATGAAGCGACCCGACGGCGGCCGGGCCTTCGTCGACCGGCTGCTGACCGTTGCCCTGGGGCTGGTGCTGGTGACAGCCGTGCTGGCCACCCTGGCCGCCCCGCTGCTGGTCCGGGTGACGTCAAACCTGCCCGAGGGGGCCCACGACGCCGCAGTCTTCTTCGCCTTCCTGTGCCTGCCCCAGATCGCCTTCTACGGCCTGTACACGGTGCTCGGCCAGGTCCTCAACAGCCGCGGCCAGTTCGCCGCCTTCATGTGGGCCCCGGCACTGGCCAACGTCGTCCAGATCGCCGGCCTGGTCTGGTTCTTGGCCGTCTGGGGCAGCCAGGGCCCCGAGGCCACCTTCACCCCGCCGATGATGTGGTTGCTGGGCGTCTCGGCCAGCCTCGGCATCGTCGTCCAGGGCCTGTCGCTGATCGTGCCGCTGTACCGTGGCGGCTTTCGCTGGACCCCCCGCTTCGACATCCGTGGGCACGGCCTGGGCAGCGCGTCCAAGATCCTGGGCTGGACCTTCACGGCCCTGATCATTGCCCAGCTCGGCGGCCTGGCCGTCCAGCTGGTGATGACCACGGTGCGCGGCGACGACCCGCGGGTGCCCTCGGTGCTCGCCCACTCCCAGGCCTTCCAGATCTTCATGCTGCCGCACTCGTTCGTGACGGTCTCGATCCTGACGGCCATGTTCCCGGCCCTGAGCCGCGCCCACCACGACGGTGACCTCGGCAGGATGCGCCAGCTGCTGCGCCGCTCGCTGAGCATGCCCGCGGTGGCGGTGATCCCGATGAGCGTGGCCATGGTCGCGCTGAGCTACCCGATCATCCGGGTGCTGCTGCCGGGCAGCGGCACCGACCATGCTGCCGTCGCCTGGATCCTGGCCGCCATGTCCCTGGGCGTGATGGCCTTCGGCATCACCACCCTGCAGCAGCGCTACTGCTTCGCCCGCGAGGACGGCAGGACCAACCTGTGGCTGCAGGGACTGCTGACCGGCACCCAGGTCGTGATCGCCCTGTTCGCCTTCGTGGTGCCCGCCCGGTGGGCGGTGGTCACCATTGGCCTGGGCCAGTCGCTGGCCAACATCATCACCGCCGTCGTCTTCGTGCTGGTGGCCCGCCGCCAACTCGGTGGCCTCGAGCTGCGCCCGGTGGTGGCCCTGTACGCGCGACTGATCGCGGCCTCGGCCGTGGCCGGGGCGGTCGCCTTCGCCGTCGCCTGGGGCATCGGCCGCCTGGGCGACGGGGTCGCGTTGGCGCTGCTGCAGCTGGCCGTCGGCGGGGGACTGTTCCTGGTCATCGTCTGGTTCGGGCTGAAGAGGTTGCGCGTCACCGAACTGGACGAGGTGCTCGAGCCGCTGCTCCGGAGACTCCGACGCGGCCGCGCCAGCGCCTGATCGTCCTGGCCGCGGCGGAGCGTTCTCGGCGGGTTAGCGGGGGTGATCCGGGTCGTCGCGACGTAGGCTGAAGCATGAGCGATCCGACGGTGACCGACGGGGACCACTACTCCGTCATCTTCGAGAACGACCGGGTGCGCGTGCTGGAATATCGTGACCAGCCGGGCACCCGCACCCAGGAGCATCATCACCCGGATTCAGTGATGGTGAGCCTGACCCCCATCCACCGGCGCATCACCTCGGGCGATCGGACCATCGAGGTCGAGCTCCCCGCCGAGGCGGCCCGGTGGCTCCCCGCCCAGGACCACGTGGGGGAGAACATCGGCCAGGCACCGATTCACGCGATCTTCGTGGAGTTGAAGGAGCCCTCGTCGACCCCGTCCGGGACGGGACGGGGGTTGGGTCCCTTTGACCAGGTGGCCGGGCCTCCGTCGTCGACGAGTCCCGACAGGTTCTGCTGCGCGTGCCTCGTCCGGGATGGTTGACTCGTCCCATGATCCACGTCGGTGACCGATCCACCCTGAGCTATGTGGTGCCGGAGCAGCGCACCGTGCCGCACCTGTTCCCCGAGTCGGCCGAGTTCGAGGTGATGCCCAGGGTGCTGGCCACCGGCTACCTGGTCGGCCTGCTGGAGTGGGCCTGCATGCACCACCTCACCGAGGCCGGTCACCTCGAGGGCCAGCAGATCTCGGTCGGCACCCATGTCAACGTCTCGCACACTGCCGCCACCGTCCCGGGACAGCAGGTGACCGTCGAGGTCACCTGTACGAAGGTGGAGGGGCGCCTGGTCGAATGGGACGTGGTCGCCCGTGATGAGCGTGACCTGATCAGCCAGGGCACCCACCAGCGCGCCGTGCTCGACCCGGCGCGGTTCGCTGCCGGTGTCGGCCGCAAGGCCGAGGAGCTGGGACTGGTCTGGGGCTGAGCCCAGCCGCGCCGAGCAGGCCCGGTCAGCAAAAAAGGCCCCGTCAGCAGACGGCCGCGTCAGCGACGGCCGGCCAGGTGGTCGACGAGGCGCTCGTCGGCGTCGGGTGGGGTGAAGCCGGTGGCCTTGAGACGGTCCAGGGCCAGAACGCTGTGCTGCGGACGTGGTGCCAACTGCTTGCCCTGCCCGTACTGCTCGGCCGTCACCGGGAGGACGTCGGCGGGGTCGCGTCCACACAGTTCGAAGACGCGGGCGGCGATGTCTGCCCATGATCGGACCGGGCCGTCGTTGGTGACGTTGTAGGTGCCGAAGGGTGCGCCGCTGCGGACCAGGTGGACAATGGCGGCGGCCAGGTCGTCGGCGAAGGTGAGCCGACCGAACTGGTCGCTGACCACCGAGGGTTTGATTCCCCTGGCCGCCAGGTTGGCCATGGTGGTGACGAAGTTCGCGCCGTCGCCGATCACCCAGCTGGTGCGCACGATCCAGTGCTGGTCGACAGTGGCGGCCAGCAGGTCACCGGCAGCCTTGGTCTGCCCGTAGACCCCCAGCGGGGAGGCCGGCTCGTCCTCGTCGTGCACCGGCGTGCGACCGTCGAAGACGTAGTCGCTGGACACATGCACCAGCCGCAGGTGGTGCCGACGGGCGGCGGCGGCCAGGTGGGCGACACCGGACGCGTTGGTCGCCCAGGCGGCCGCCCGTCCAGCGGTCGTCTCGGCGGAGTCGACGCCGGTGTGGGCGGCGGCATTGATGAGCACGTCGACCTCACTGAAGTCGAAGGCCTGCACGGCGGCCGCGTCGGTGATGTCCAGGTCGTCGCGTCCGACCAGCAGCGCGTCGGGCAGCAGGGTGGCCAGTGCTCGCCCCAGCTGTCCGTTGGCGCCAATGATGGCCGGCCGGCGGGGGGTCATGGGTCTCACCTGCGCCAGCATGGGGTGGTGCTGGTCGGCCTCGGACAGTTCGCACCGGGAGCGTTCGATGGGCCACGGGATGCCCAGGGCCGGGTCGAACAGGTTCGCGTAGGTGTAGCGGTCCCGGGCGGCGGCGCTCCAGTGCGCGTTGACCAGGTAGGCGTAGCAGGTGCCGTCCTCGAGGGCCTGGTAGGAGTTGCCGACGCCGCGCGGCACGAAGACGGCGGTCTCGGGGCCGAGTTCCAGGGTGACGACGGTGCCGAACCCGTCGCCGGAACGCAGGTCGACCCAGGCGCCGAAGATGCGTCCGGTGGTCAGGCTGACCAGCTTGTCCCAGGGCTCGGCGTGGATGCCGCGGGTGGCACCCCGGGAGTTGTTGAACGAGACGTTCTGCTGGACGGGCCCGAAGTCGGGAAGGCCGAGCTCGGTCATCTTCGCGCGCTGCCAGTTCTCCTTGAACCAGCCGCGGGCATCGGCGTGCACGGGCAGGTGCACCACCAGCAGGCCGTCGATGGCGGTGGTCTCGACGCGCAGCTCGCCCATCACTGTCCCTTCGCTGCGTACTTGGCCTCGGTGGCCTGCTTCATCGGACGCCACCAGTCCTCGTTGTCGCGGTACCAGGCGATGGTGTTGGCCAGACCCTCGCGGAAGCTGGTGAACTCGGGGCGCCAGGCCAGTTCCTCACGCAGCTTGGTGGAGTCGATGGCGTAGCGCAGGTCGTGGCCGGCGCGATCGGTGACGTGGTCGTAGGCATCGCGGGGCTGGCCCATCAGCTCCAGCACCAATTCGATGACCGACTTGTTGTCGAGCTCCCCGTCGGCCCCGATCAAGTAGGTTTCGCCGGGTCGGCCCGCCTCCAGAATGCGCGCCACCGCGGCATTGTGGTCGTCGACGTGAATCCAGTCGCGCACGTTCAACCCGGCCCCGTAGAGCTTGGGCCGGTGGCCGTCGAGCACATTGGTGATCTGGCGCGGGATGAACTTCTCGACATGCTGACGGGGGCCGTAGTTGTTCGAGCAGTTCGAGATGGTGGCCTGCACCCCGAACGAGCGCACCCAGGCGCGGACCAGGTGGTCGGAGCCGGCCTTGCTCGCCGAATAGGGACTGGACGGGTTGTAGGGGGTGTCGGGGGTGAACCTGGCCGGGTCATCCAGCGCCAGGTCGCCGTAGACCTCATCGGTGGAGATGTGGTGCAGGCGTTTGCCGTGGCGACGCACCGCCTCGAGGACGATGAACGTACCGACCAGGTTGGTGCGAATGAACGGCGAGGGGTCGTTGAGTGAGTTGTCGTTGTGGCTTTCGGCAGCAAAGTGCACCACGACATCGTGGGCCGCCACCAATTCATCGACCAGGGATTCATCGGCCACGTCGCCGGTGACCAGTCGGCAGCGGTCGGCCGGCAGGTCGGCCAACGAGTCGGGCTGCGCGGCATAGGTGAGCGCGTCGAGCACGGTCACGGTGTCGGTGGTGGTCGCCAATTGGCGACGGACGAAGTTGGCGCCGATGAAGCCGGCGCCACCGGTGCACAGGATATTGCTCACGCCCGACATGCTAGTGCCGCGAGCAGCATCGGCACGGGGTGACCACACCGGGCCTTTCTGGATCCTCGACGGTGTGACATTGTGGCCTGCATGCGCGGAATCATTCTTGCCGGTGGTACTGGCTCGCGGCTCCATCCCGTCACCCTCGGGTCGAGCAAGCAACTCGTGCCCGTGTACGACAAGCCGATGATTTACTATCCCCTGTCGACGCTGATCTTCGCCGGCATCCGGGACGTCCTGGTGATCACCACTCCCCACGAGGCAGCGAGCTTCCGTGACCTGCTCGGTGACGGTTCCGCCTTCGGCATCTCCATCCAGTACGCCGTCCAGCCCGAACCGAAGGGCCTGGCCCAGGCCTTTACCGTCGGCGCCGACTTCATCGGCGAGGACAAGGTGTGTCTCGTGCTGGGCGACAACATCTTCTACGGCCAGGGACTCGGCACGAACCTGTCCACCTACGCCGACGTCGACGGGGGCGCGGTCTTCGGGTACTGGGTGGCCGACCCAACCGCCTACGGCGTCGTAGAGGTCGACCAGGACGGGCGGGCCATCTCCATCGAGGAAAAGCCGATCGAACCGCGCTCGAACTATGCCGTCCCGGGGCTGTACTTCTTCGACAACGACGTGGTCGACATTGCCCGCAACCTGTCACCCTCGGCCCGGGGCGAACTCGAGATCACCGACGTGAACCGGGCCTACATGGCCCAGGGTCGACTGCACGTCACCATCCTGCCCCGGGGCACCGCCTGGCTGGACACCGGCACCTTTGACTCCCTCAATGACGCCTCCAACTTCGTGCGCACCATCCAGGCCCGGCAGGGACTGCAGGTCGGGTGCCCCGAGGAGGCGGCCTGGCGGCAGGGCTTCCTCAGCGACGACGAGCTGCTGGCGCTGGCGGCCCGGTACGCCAAGTCCGGGTACGGCACCTACCTGTCCAACCTGCCCGGCTCGCCCCGCTGAGGGAGCCCCCCCACTGGGGGGCCGCCGCTCAGTAGGCGCCGTCAGACTTCAGCACCGCCTGGACCGTCCGGAACAGGATGCCGAGGTCCTGCACGAAGGACCAGTTGTCCACGTAGTACAGGTCCAGGCGGACGGCGTCGTCCCAGGACAGGTCCGAGCGTCCGGACACCTGCCACAGCCCGGTGATCCCGGGGCGGACGTCCAGCCGACGCAGGACGTGGCGCTGGTACTTGCTGACCTCCGACTCCAGCGCGGGGCGGGGGCCGATCAGGCTCATCTCGCCCTTGAGCACGTTGACCAGCTGCGGCAGCTCGTCGATGGAGTAGCGCCGGATGAATCGGCCCACCCGGGTGACCCGAGGATCCTTCCGCAGCTTGAAGAGCACCCCATCACCATCGTTCTCGTTGGCCTCCAGCCGGCTGCGCAGCTGGTCGGCGTTGGGCACCATGCTGCGCAACTTGAGGCAGTCGAACACCGTGCTGTGCCGGCCGACGCGGGGCTGGCGGTAGATCACCGGCCCGCCGTCCTCCAGCTTGACGGCCAGGGCGGCCACCAGCAGCACCGGACTGGCGAGGATCAGGGCGGCCCCGGCCAGCGCCAGGTCGAAACCACGCTTCAGTCCGCGGCCGGCGCGTTGGGCCTGCGGCTTGGCGACGGTCAGCAGCGGCAACCCCGCGACGGTTTGGACGTCGATCCGGTTCGAGGCGATCTCGGCCAGCGCCGGGATCACGATCAACCGGGCCTTCTCCAGCTCCAGTTCCCGGGCCAGCAGGTTGAAGTGGTGGGGTTCGCGGAAGGCGCCCTCCACGAAGATCACCGCGGCCGCGTTGGTGCTGCGAATGGCACCGAGGACGTCGTCGGGGGTCCCCAGCACGGGCAGGGGGGCCTTTGGCCGGTCCTCACCCTCGGGCACCAGCGCCCCGACCAGGTCATAGCCCAACCAGCGCTCACGGTTCAACACCTGGGCCAAGTAGTCGATGTGCCACGGGCTGCCGGCCACGAGCATGGGGGTGCGGAACATCCCGCGCTTCCAGACGGCGTGCAGCACTCGCCTGATCACGAAGCGGGTCACCAGCAGGGTGGGGATGCCCAGCAGGAAGACCACGAAGAAGTAGGCCCGCGACAGCGGGTAGTCCGCCAGGTAGGCAGAGATGCCGACCAGGCCGGCGGTGAGCAGGCTGCCCTGCAGGACGGTGCGGTACTCCGCGGTGCCTGCCCCCAGGTGCTTCTGTCGGTACGCGCCGACGCTGAGCAGGGCGAGCAACCACACGACGATGACCAGCCACATCACGGGCAGGATCAGGGACTCCAGTCCAGGGGTGGGGCCGAACATCCGCATCTCGCTGCGAAGCGTGAGGGCCAGCAGGGCCATGGACGTGATGACCACGGCGTCCGCGGCGAAGACGACGACGTAGATCTTGTTGCGGTGGACGCGTGGTGGCGCTGCCACCATGCTGTCGACGCGCCGCGCGACGTTGACCTGACCCATGTCGGGCCCCTCTCGATGAGTGCGCCGCAGAGGGGGGTGGCCACACGAACTTTTGTATTTGTAACGGGATTATTGCACGGGCCACAGACGAAATCTAGGGTCTCGTGACGCGGTTACGAAACTATGTCATACATCCCGAACGTGAGCTGCGACACACCCGGGAATCGGACACAAAGTGGCCTGGCGGATGCGTCCGGGCCACCGGGAATAGTCTGCGACGGGTTCGGGTTGGCCCCCACGTGACCGATCTCTTCGCGCCGATGACCCTGCGCCAGACCACCATCGCCAACCGCATCTGGACCGCGCCCATGTGCCAGTACTCCTGCTGGGACCAGGACGGCGTTGTCAACGACTGGCATCTGGTCCACCTCGGTGCCTTCGCCCAGGGCGGCTTCGGGTTGGTGCTGACCGAGGCCAGCGCCGTCTGCCCCGAGGGCCGGATCAGTCCCCGTGACGCCGGCATCTGGAACGACGAACACGTGCACGCCTGGCGGCGCATCACCGACTTCATCCACGCCCGCGGCACCCTGGCCGGGGTCCAACTGGCCCACGCGGGGCGCAAGGCCAGCACCTACGCACCGTTCGGCGGGGCCGGCAGTGGCAGCGTCCCCACCGAGCAGGGCGGCTGGGCCACCGTCGGTCCCAGTCCCATCGCCTTCCCCGGCTATGCCGCACCCGCCGCACTGGACGGCGCCGGGCTGGCCAAGGTGGTCGCCGACTTCGCCGCCGCAGCGTCGAGGGCCATTGACGCGGGCTTCGACGTGATCGAGATCCATGCCGCTCACGGCTACCTGTTGCACGAGTTCCTGTCGCCGCTGTCGAACCAGCGCACCGACGGTTACGGGGGCAGCCTGGACAACCGGGCGCGCCTGCTGCTCGAGGTCGTCGATGCCGTCCGTGACGTCTTCGACGGCGTGCTGTTCGTCCGCATCTCGGCCACCGACTGGATCGAGGGCGGCTGGGACCTTGACCAGAGCGTCGCCCTGGCGAAACTGCTCAAGGAGCACGACGTCGACCTGGTCGACGCCTCCAGCGGTGGCAACCACCCCACCGACATCCCGCTGGCGCCGGGCTACCAGGTCGAGTTCGCCGACCGCATCCGCCGCGAGGCGCGCATCCCCACCGCCGCCGTCGGGCTGTTGACCGAACCCGAGCAGGCCGACGAGGTGATCGCCACCGGGCGTGCCGACGCCGTGCTGCTCGGACGGGTGGCGCTGCGCGAACCGCACTGGCCGCAGCGGGCAGCCCACGTGCTGGGCGCCGAGGACGCCGTCGTCTACCCCGACCAGCACGTCCGCGGGGCGTGGCGCTGAGCACGGACCGAACCGCACGGAGCCGGCGCCGCTAGCGTGGGGGCATGCAAACACTCGTGATCGGCGGCACCGGGCACATCGGCACCTGGCTGGTGCCCCGGCTGGTGCGCGACGGGCACCAGGTCGTGGTGCTGACCCGCGGGCAGCGCCGCCCCTACCGCGACGACGACGCCTGGCAGCAGGTCGAGACGGTCCTGGCCGACCGCAGCGAAGAGGAGTCGCGGGGCGTCTTCGGCGCCCGAGTGGCAGACCTTGGTGCCGAGGTCGTCATCGACCTGACCTCGTTCACCGTGGACAGCACCCGGCAGCTGGTCGAGGCGCTGCAGGGTCGGGTGCAGCACTTCCTGCACTGCGGGACGCTGTGGGTGCACGGCCCCAGCCGTCTGGTGCCGACCACCGAGGATGCCGTCCGGCATCCGATCACCGACTACGGGCGCGCCAAGGCCCAGATCGAGGGCTACCTGCACCAGCAGGCGTCCGCCGTGGGCTTCCCGGCCACGCTGGTGCACCCCGGCCACATCAGCGGCCCCGGCTGGGTGCCCATCAACCCCGCCGGCAACCTCGACGTGGACGTCTTCCAACGGCTGGTCGATGGACGCGAGCTGGTCCTGCCCGATCTGGGCATGGCCACCCTGCAGCACGTGCACGCCGATGACGTGGCCGGGGTCTTCATGGCGGCGCTGCAACGACCAGCGGTCAGCATCGGGGAGAGCTTTCATGCGGCCTCGGCGACCGCCATCACCCTGCAGGGCTACGCCGAGGAGGTGGCCGCCTGGTTCGGGCGCAGTGCGAACCTGTCCCACCTGCCCTTCGACCAGTGGCGCCAGACCGTCAGCGAGCAGGATGCCGCGATCACCGCCGACCACATGGCGCACAGCCCCTGCGCCAGCATGGACAAGGCCGAACGGCTGCTGGGCTTCACGCCGCGGCCGCAACTCGACGTGCTCCGCGAGGCCCTCGACTGGCTGGTGGACCAGGGCCGGGTCACGGTGGCCTGACGCACCTACACGTGCAGGCGCTTGCGGACCTCGTGCTGCACGTCGGCGCCGTGGAAGACCTGCATCCAGACCAGCATCAGGAACCCCATCGCCACCGAGATCCACGACGGCAACGTGTGGGTGACCCAGCCAAGAGCCAGGAACAGGGCCGGCACGACGCTGAACAGCAGGGTCAGCCACGAGTAGACCAGGTAGTCGCCCGGCCGCATCCGGGCAATGCGCACCGCCACCAGCAGTGCGATGATCGAGGCGCCACAGACGATGGGAATCACGTAGGTCGTCGACCACGCCCCCCAGCCGCTGAGGAAGTCGGCGTACAGGCACAACCCGCAGGCCGCGACGACCAGGTAGACGATGGTCTTGGCCACATTGCGCCGCTTGCGAATGGTGATGATCCCGACCAGCCACAGCGCCGCGAACCCCATCACCATCAGCCGTACCCACGGCACCGGGATGAACACGATCGCTCCCAGCGTGCCGGCGATGATCACCAGCGAGGCCAGCAGCACGGCCTTCATCCACACCCTGCGGTCGAAGCGCAGCGGCACGTCCGGCCACGGTGCGGCGGTCGACGGGGCCGCCGTGGGAGCCGCTTCAAGTGGTTCCTGGCACAAGGGGCAGCTGGCCCAGTCCCCGCGGATCTGCGCCGAACACGCGGTGCAGCGGCTCATCCGACGCTCACCCCCGGGTTGAGTTCGGCGGGTGTCACCTTGCTGGTCGCGACCTGCACCGCCACCCCCCGGCCGGTCAGTTCCCGGACGAACGCCGTCTGGTGCTCGGTGCCGATGAACGGCGAGGTGAAGCTCACGGTCAGGATGTTGCCATGGCTGGCCATGCTGAACTGCGGTCGTGCCGCCGAGACCGCCAGGTAGACCGCACCGACGTGGGCGTCGACGGGTCCGGGGAAGCTGACCCTGCCGATGTTGGTCATCGCCACCGTCAGGTTGCGATTGTTCAGCCGGTTCACCGCGCCCAGCACCACGTCCTTGATCGGGCGCGGCAGCAGCCGACCGAAGGGATGGTGCTCGAAGCCGATCAGTTTGCGCAGCTTGGCCTCCAGCGCGCTCGAGGTCGTCTGCGCCGCCAACTGTTCGGCCAACGAGGCGCACATCGCGGTGAAGTTGTCGTCCTGCTGGCAGTGCTCGAGCCGGGTGGTGGCGAAGAAGTTGCGTGCCGATTCCGACGCGAAGCGCTGGCGCAGGTCGACCGGCACCGACACCGCCATCGTCCGGTCGTCGCAGGCGGCCCCGTCGACCTCGCGGATCGCGTGCAGGAACAGCGCGGTCAGGTAGATCGTCAGGGAGACTCCGTGGGCGCGGGCCAGCGGCAGCACCTGGGTCACGTCCATGGTCAGTTCGACCAGCCGGGTGCGGTGGTCCGGGGTGAGCTGGCCGCGGATGCGGTGCACGCGCCGCCGGCCCCGACGGAACAGGTCGCTGCTGACCAGGTGCTTGCGAGGTTCGGCGACCTCGGGCGGCGTGTCCGGGCCCTGCTCGGCGGCCACCTGGTCCTCGACCTCCAGCGGCGCGGGACGCGCAGCCTGGGTGAACAGCTCGGGCTGGCGCGGGTGAAAGACACCGAAGCTGTCCGGGTCCAGTCCGTGCTTGACCCCGCTGGGGGCTGGCACGTCACCGAACTCGTCGGGGTGGCGCAGCCGGACGTACTCGCTGACCAGGTCCTGCAGCACCCACGACGCGCCGGTGCCGTCGGACAGGGCGTGCAGCACCTCCAGGACGATCCGGTTGCCGTGGTGGACGACGCGGAACAGCAGGTTGTGGCGGTCGAAGTGGTACAGGTGGTCGCAGGGTGGCAGCACCTCTTCGGTGACCGTGGGACGCAGGTCGCTCTCTTCGAGGTAGTACCAGAACACGCCGCGACGCAGCACCGAGTGGTACAGCACGTACTGGTCGAAGACGGTGTCCAGGGCCTGCTGCAGCAGGGTGGGGTCGACGACCTCGTCCAGGTCGGCGCTGAGACGAAACACCTTGGTGTCGACGTCACTCATCGCCGCCAGGAAGATGTTGGAGGCATTGTCCAGGCGCACCCAGGCGCGGCGGCTGTTCATGTCCGCACCGCGGGGGTGTGGGCCAGGAAGTCGTTGATCACCTCGTGCAGGCGCAGGACCGGTTTGGCGAAGCGGGGCAGCGTCATGAAGCCGTGCAAGGAGCCGGGGGCGCGTTCGACGGTGACCGCGTTGCCGGCCTGGCGCAGCTTCTCGGCGTAGGCCTCGCCCTCGTCGCGCAGCAGGTCCATCTCGGCGGTGACGACCAGGGTGTCGGGTTGGCCGGTGAGGTCCTCGGCCAGCAGGGGAGCGATCAGCGGGGTGCGGCGTGCCCCGGCGTCGGGCTGGTACAGCGACATGTAGTCGAGCACCTCGGCGGCGGTCAGGCGCAGGCCGGTGCCGTACTGGCGCACCGAGTCGAAGGGTGAGGTGCGCGGGTCGTGGTCGTACCACGTCGCCGGATACAGCAGCACCTGCCGGCTGGGCATCGGGCCACCGCGTTCCCTGAGCTGCAGCGAGACGGCCGCGGCCAGGTTGCCCCCGGCGGAATCACCCATCAGGGTGATGCCGCTGGGGTCGTCCAGGTCGAGCGCCTGCGGGTTCTTCAGCAGGACCGTGGCCGCCTGCAGGCAGTCCTCGAAACCGGCCGGGAACGGGTGTTCGGGTGCCAGTCGGTAGTCGACCGAGAGCAGCACGCGTCCGGTGGCGTCGGCCATCGCGGCACACGAGGGGGTGTAGCTGTCGATGTCGCCGATGACCCAGCCGCCGCCGTGGAAGAACAGCAGCACGTCGTCGTGGGTCTGCTGTCGCGGCAGGAACACCCGGACGGGGATTTCGTGGCCGTCGGTGGCCAGGATCGACTGGTCGAGGGTGTGGAAGCGCCCGGTGGGTCCGGCGGCCAGCCGCTGCAGCAGGCGGACCTTGCGGTAGTCCTCGCGCATGTTCACCCGGGGGGCGGCGAACAGGCCGAGCAGTGCCCGGAGCACCGGGTTGACCTGGGCCGACGACGCGGGCTGCTCCTGGCCGCCGGCGACAGGTTCATGGTCCATGGGGCCACTGTACGGGCACCGCGCGCGGAGGTCGGGCGGTTGTGCGCCACTCAGCCGAGGGGCACGTGGGCGGCGTAGACGACCTTCGCCACCAGCCGCTCGGGGCCCCCGGTGGCCGCATCGGTGGGCCAGCGCTCCTCCTCCAGGATCAGCAGCCGGTGCCCCGCCACCTGTTCTGGCAGTGCGACGCGTCCCGTCCAGGTCGCCACCCCACCGGCTCGGGTCACACCGAGCACCACGGGCGCCGCGTCGTCGTCGACCCACCCCAGGTCGGGGTCGGCGATGGTGGGGTCGCGTCGCTGCACGCGGACCGTCATCCGGGCCAGGGCGTCGGGGTCGCTGCGCACCTGCCCGGGTTCGGCGATGGCGTCGTAGGACGGGCCGACCACGGTCACGTCGCGGGCAGCGGCGTCGTCGGCGGCGGGCACGACCGTGGCGACCCGGTCCGGCAGGGTCTGGACGATGTCAACCACGACCGGTGCCGACAGGTGGCAGTTGGTCAGGGAACTGGGTTGGTAGCGCACCAGCCCCAGCCGCAGGAACGGCTGGTAGGACTCGCCGGTGTCAATGTCGATGTCGCAGAACCAGAGCCTGCTGCCCTCGTCGAAGGTGGGGGTGAAGGCGACCACCTGCACCGGTCTGGTGCCCCCGGGCAGCGGCAGGAACGTGGAGATGGTGGTGGGGTTGCGAAACAGATCGGGGCCCAGGTTCTCGGGGACGACACCACGTCGGGCGGGGTCGGCGCTGAGGATGGAGATGTGGGCGTAGTCGTCACTGTTCTGGGTGATCACCGGCCGTCCGGTCACCACGCCCAGCAGTTCCCCGTCGCCCGAGGCGTTCCACCCGCGCCGCAGCCACACCCGCACCCCGCCGCCGCGTCGGGTCAGCGTGACCCGTTCGTCCTCGGTCACCGACCGCCATCCCATGGTCGGCACGGCGTACAGCACCCCGGGTGGGGGCGGATCGGCCGAACTGGGCACGTCGATCTCGATGGGGTCACCGGTGAGGCTGGTCCGGTCGGGCTGGGACAGCCACGCAGCGGGGAAGTCCTCGCGGAACGGGGACGCCGACGTGGCGGTGTAGCTGACCATCCGGTGCTTGGTGTCGCCGAACTCGTGCGGGGCCGGTGGGGTGCCCAGTTCGCGTCCCATTGGCGTGTTGAAGCTGACCGCTCGCTCGCCGATCAGGCTGTAGGGGGCGTTCTCGTCATCGATGGGTCCGGTCGCCACCAGCGACATCGGCAGGGTGAAGGCGCTGGAGGCGCCGGCCAGGGTGCGGGGGCCGGGTTCGTCAGGCCGGTCGACCGACTCGGTCCAGGCACCACGCACCTCAACCTTCTCGGTGCTGGCCGGGTCGACGGGCACCACCCCCGACAGGTCGACCGAGGTCTGGGCGCGGTAGCGGGAGGCCGTCAGCCGTTCGAGGTGGGGGATGACCAGGGGGTGTTGGACCGCGTGGACCAGTTCCAGGTCGTGCCACGGGGCGACCAGCCAGGACCGGTTCTGCTTCATGGCCTCGATGGCCTGGTCCAGTGCCTGGCCGTTCAGTTCCCGCTCGCACCAGTCGCGGATGCCCATCAGGTCGAGTCGGGTGACCACCGAGACGCCTCGGGCGTGCAGCGTCGTGGCCTGGGGCAGGTGGACGGTCAGTACCCGGGACTCGTCGTCCCAGGTGGTGGCCGCCTCGCCGCTGGCCAGCCGCAGACGGAAGGGACGCGGCTGGTACCAGTGCTCGGAGGCGACCTCGACCCGCAGACCCTCGGACGGGGTGCCCGGCAGCCCGAGGAACAGGACCGCTTCGGCCAGGGGATCGGGCAGGTAGGGCAGCTCCAACGTCGGGGTCTGCCACACCACGTACCGTCCGGGCGGGCGCTCACCGCTGGCCGGGATCTCGACGACCCGTGCCCCCGGCGCCCCGGCAGCATCGAAGGATCCCTTCTCGCGGCGGGCGATCTCGTAGGCGGCGCGCACCTCGGCCACCTGCGCGGCGCTCGGCGCTGAGCCGTCGGAGGCCATCACCGTGTCGAACATGCCGTGGCGTTCTGCGGTCTCGAAGGAGGCCTTGGGGGCGGCGATGTGGCGGTCGTCGTGGTCCAGGTAGGGCTCAAGGCCCAGGTCGGTGAGGTCGACGGCGGTGGTCGCGGCGTACTCGGCGGCACTGAGGTCGATGTCGCTGCGCACCACCAGTCGCAGCGCCGAGGCGCCCTCGCCGAACACCTGCGCCGGGACGACGGCCGGGGCGGGGACCGGCTCGAAGCGCAGGTACGGCGCCCCGCGCGTGGTCGGCACCGTCGGGGTGGCAGCCGCCGGTGAGGCCAGCCAGCTGTCGGCCTCGGCCAGGCTCGGGCCGTGACCGGCCAGGTCGACCTCGCGCAGCCGCAGCCGGTACTCGTGGCCGAAGCGCAACTTCGGCAGGGTGCCCGGGACGACCTCGCTCTCGAGGGTGAGCCCCATGCTGGTGTGCGGGTCATTGGGCACCCTGGTGGGCGCAGTCTGCGGGTCGTCGGGGTCCGGTGCCCGGGGGTCGCGGTTCAGCGCGGCACCCGGCCGGGGCGCGGACAGGCTCCAGCCGTCCCAGGTGGTCACCACCTCGTGCACGTACAACTCGCCGTCCGGGTCGGGTGCGGCCCCGGCCGGCACCGGGGCACCCGCCAGCGAGACGGTGGTGAAACCCTCCCCGGGCATCGGGTCGATCGGGCCGGGGTAGCGTTCCGCGGTGGCGGTGACGACGCGGGCGTGCAGCGAACGCCACTGACCCGAGACGGTCGTGTCGAGGACGTCGACCCGGTGCCCGCGAACCAGGTCCTCGGCGTACAACTCGGTCACGGCGTCCAGCGCGGCGATGGCGTGGTGGTCCAGTGCCCGGGTGAAGTCCTGCTGCAGGTCGGCGGCCCGTCCGGTGTGGGTGAGCCCCAGACCGCTGGTGCGGATCGCGGGCAGGCCCGCACGGTCGGGCTGGTCGAGGGGTTTCTCGGCCGGCGAGGACGCGGGCCGCGCCACCGTCGCGGCCAGGTTGACCGCCTTCAGCAGGGCGCCGTCGACGTCGACCTGGTTCAGTGAGAAGGACGTCTCGGGGACCGGCGCCAGGCCGGTCGGGACGCCACCGGCCGGGCCCAGCGGGTCGGGCACCGCCCGTGCGGCGACGAAGACGAGACCGTGGTCGGGGTCGTCGTCGGGGACGTCGTCGAAGACGTAGGCGGTCAGGTGGTTGAGTTGGGTGCGGGTGACGAGGTCGGGTTCGGCCGGTTCCGGAAGCGTCGCCACCACGGCCACGAACTGGGGCGCCGCGACCGGTGCCCGGGGCAGTTCACCATCGACGACCAGGTCGACGACCAGTCCCAGTCGGCGCAGCAGGTCGGGGTGGTCACCCAGGGCGCCGAACATTTGGTGGACGTCGACCGCGTCGCGGTAGAACCCGCCGTCGGCGGGCATCTCGACCGGGTCGACCTCGGGACGGGTGTGGAAGAACAATGCCCGTTCGCCCTCGCTCCACGCCCCGGCGGGCAGGGG
This sequence comes from Tessaracoccus sp. SD287, assembly GCF_017355265.1. GTDB lineage: Bacteria > Actinomycetota > Actinomycetes > Propionibacteriales > Propionibacteriaceae > Aestuariimicrobium. The sequence goes on along the minus strand of NZ_JADIJQ010000002.1, from coordinate 29,613 downwards.
CTCGATGGGGGCGGGCAGGCCCCGGTTGCCGCCGGCGCGCACCGCAGCGGACTGCCCGCGGGCCGCGTCCAGGAAGCTGCGCACCACGTCCTTGCGTTGGTCGGTGGTGGACAGTTCGCCCAGACGACCATTCAGGATGCCGAGGAACGGGCCGAGAAGTTCGTCGAGTCCGGGGACGAACGGCTCCTGACCGCGGTCGGTGGTGATCGGGATCAGGGTGGTGCCGTGGACGGCGGCTGCGGCGTAGAGCCGGCGCAGGTCCGACAACACCCGGGTCAGCCCGAACGTCACTAGGGGCCGGTCGGCGTAGTCGTCGAAGGCGAAGGGGCGCAGATAGGTTTCGGGCGGGAACAGTGCGGCCCACAGTGCGGAGTCGGGTGGGGGGCTGGTGACCGTCAACGGGAAGGTGTCCCCGCCCACCTCGGCATGCCAGCTGGCGCCGGCCACGTGGCCCGGCCAGTCGACCAGGTCGGGCAGGTCATCCAGTCGGTTCCCGTCGGTGCGCAGCCTCGGCGCCAGGTAGGCAGTGATCCGGGGGCGTCCGTCCCCGTCCACGCCGTGGGGCAGGGCGATCCATTGCAGCATCTGGTCGGCGGTCATGATCAGTCCTCCGCGTAGGCGAGGCAGTACTGCTGCCAGTCGTCCTCGTCCATCACCTGGTCGAGGCTGGGGTCGCCGGACGCGCCGGCGAAGCGGCGTTCCACCGACAGCTTCACGCTGGTGGAGAAGAAGGCGACCTTGACGCTGACCGACAGCGACGCCTGCCCCCAGATCTCGCTGCGGCCACCACCCTTGGCGCGATAGGTGAAGGCGAGGTAGAACTCGAGTGAGATGCTGATCAGCCCCAGCACCGACAGGTGGCCACCCATCCGCAGGTAGCCGGTGAGCTGGGTGACCTGCTGGGTCATGCCGAAGTACACCCCGGCCATCACGTACACCCCGCCGCTGGCGACGCCCAGGTTGAGGCTGATGTTGCCCCCGAACTCGATGGACGCCTCGATCTCCTCCACTCCGTTGGCGCTGACCCCCAGGGCGAAGAACCCGCCGCCGCCGAACATGGTGACGGTGACCAGGAACGGATGGTGTCGCTCCGAGAGGGCGAAGCGCAGGCCCGCAGCCTTGCCGACGAAGGGCACCGACAGGGACGCCGACAGCGCCAGGTTCTGCAGCGAGAAGACCCCGACGCCGATGGTGGGGATGGCCAGGCTGAACCCGGCCCGGATGCCCTGCTCGTCGACGGTGATCGCTGGCGGGTCGCTGAATCCGTTGTCGGGCAGCAGGTCGCGCAGGGTGTTCACGAATTCCAGGGCTCCGATGAAGTCCAGCGAGACACCCTCGGCGGTGACATCGGGTTTGCGTCCGGGCAGGGTGATGAACCGCAGGGTGCCGAAGCTGAGCCGGGCCACGTCGGCAAAGGTCATCGCGAAGCCGGTGAACTCACCGTGGACGCGCACCTGCGGCGCCGAACCGTCCAACGGGGTGGTGGTCACCACGTCCAGCACGAAGGTGGCACCGGCGACGTCGAACAGCGGTTGCAGGCCCGGGTCGGCCTGCAGCAGCGGCTTCCACAGGAAGCGGGTCTGGGTTCCGAGGGGCAGGCCTCCACCATCGCGCAGCACCCGTGAGCGCAGGATCGGCACCTCCAGGTGGGCGTTGCGGTCGGCGACCAGGGCGTCCAGTTCGGGGTCTGACAGGTCGGCCTTGCCGAACAGGGTCGCCGACGCGGCCGGGATCGGGCCCAGCAGTTTGCTCAAGGGGACGGTGCCGAACAGCTTCATGTCCCCGAACAGGGACGCCAGCGTGGCCGCATTCAGTCCGCCGGCCAGCGTGGACGACATCAGCCCGGCCCGCGCCGAGAGGGTGTCGAGGTCCATGCTCGGGGCCGACAGCCCACCACCGTCGCGCTTGCCCATGGCCACCGTGGCCACCCCGGCCATGAGCCGGGCGAAGCCCCCGGTCGGGTTGCTGTTCGGGTCCAGCCCGTGGGTGAGGTACTCGGGGGTCAGCGCGACGCGACGGGTCTCGGCGGCACCGGTCAGCCGTTGCAATGGTTCCAGGGTGGCGTCGGCCGAGGCGACCCGGAACATCCACGACGGGATGTAGCCGGGCAGGGTCGCGCCGGAACGCCGCGGGTCCAGGGCGAACTGCAGCGAGGATACCGGAGCGCTGGTCGACTCCGGTGCGCCGCCGGTGGGGTCGGCCAGGGCCAGCACCTGACCGGACAGCTCGGCCCGCCGTCGACTGTCCGGTCCCGCACCGAACTCGGCCACCACGGGACCGACGGCGCCGACCGACCGGTAGGGGATGAACATCAGCGGTCGCGCGGCGCTGACCCGGCGGCCCAGCCAGTCGGTTCCGACGAAGCCGAAGGTGACGTCGCGTCCGTCAGCCTGCAGCCATCGGGGGCTGTTCAGTGCTTCCTCGAGCTCGGCCTGCACCTGGGCCAGGATCTGGCGTCTGGTCATCCGGCGCCCAAACCAGCGCTGCAGCTGCTGGATGCGGGCGCCGGGGTCCATGGGCAGGTCGAGCTTGGGCGAGCTCAACGTCGTGAACTCGATCGAACGCAGCGGCATCTCGCGCCCGTGGTGGGGATAGCCGGCGCCCAGGGCGGCGTAGTCGAGCACGGGTTGGGTGATGAAGACGCGGTAGTACTGCCGCAGGTAGCCGTGGGTCCCGAAGACGCCGTAGACCCCGTAGCGGCCGACCCGAGTGCCGATCTGCACCGGGTCGTAGTGGCGTTCGGTGACCCGCAGGATGACGGCGCGGTGACCGGTGTCGACGAACCCGCGGCGGACCACCTCGACGTGCTGGTCGCGCCCCAGCCCGGACACGTGGACGTAGCGGACCAGTTGCGGCACGGTGACCCCGGCGCTGACCAGCTCGTCCGGGTTCTGGTCGTCGCGGGGGAAGGTGAAACTGCCGCGCAGCCGCATCGATGCGCCGAGACTGGTCAACAGCACCTGCTCACCGTCCAACGGGACCGGTGGCGGCACCATCGGGCCGCCCCGGACGAGTTCGCGGAAGCGGCGGGCCCACTGCTGCAGTTGCGCGCCGCCGCCGATGCGCGGCCGGCGGGGGCCGTTCGCGAAGTCCGAGGTGAGGGTGACCAGGTCATCCAGGTCGGGCCGGGACATGGAAGAGGTGAACAGGTCGGGTTCGGGGCGCACGAACAGGGCCCGCAGCGGGACCGGTGTGGTCGAGGACGGGTCGGCGGCGCCCCCGAGGACGGGGACGAGCCGGGTGTGCCACAGCTCGGTGCGGCCGTTGGCGGTGCGTGGCGCCTGCTGGTGCCACCAACCGAACTCACCCACGGGGCTGAGCAGCAGCCGGTAGGGGAATTCGATGACCGTGTCGTCCTCTCCGGGCGCCCGCGGCCGGGGACCCGAGCGGGTTCCCGGGGGCAGCGCCCCCGGGGCCAGGCTGGGCTGCAGCCGACTCCAGTCGAGCAGGCCCGCCATTGTCAGCGGCACCGAGGCGACCTCGTCCGGCAGGGTGAACACCAGTCTGCTGGGGCCGGCCGCCAGCGTCTCGACTGGTGGCGGGTCGGGGGTCTCGGCGGAGGTCGCGAACTGGTAGTAGGCGCGTTCGGCGACGTGTTGGGGTGCCAGCGCGAACGCCAGCCGGGCAGGACTGGCGGCATCGATGCGTTCCAGGGCCGTTCCGTCTGCGGTGGGCTGCAGGTTGCTGAGGTGGACGTCCAGGACGAGCAGGTCCTCTGGGCGGATGAGACGAAGTGGAGCCGACATGTCGGTCCTCTGTTCCGGGGTCTCGAGAACGCAGGTGATGCGTGGGCGGAACGGGCCTGCGGCGTACCGGGCCGGGCGGCACATGGGCGCCGCTTCACTGCAGCAGAAAGCCAGGCATACCGATCACGAGGGTGCCTCCCTCAACGATGAAGCCTTCCTCAACGATGAACCTATGGCACCGACGCGTCAAGGGTCGGCGACCCCGCTCCTGTGCGGACGCTCCAGAGCAGCGCCAGGTCGTGGGCGTCGACGTCGCCGGTGGCGGCCGCGATGGCGAGAAGGGCGGCGCTGGCCGATGCCGCTGCGGCGGCATCGGCGGTCCTCCACAGCTCGGCGTCCACGTCCCACTCGGCCAGCCGGGTCTCACCGTCCTCGCCGACCGGTGGCCCCGGGGACGCGTCGGTCACCGAGGTGGCGGGCACTGACGTGGCGGCCGCGAGCGCCAGGGCGTCGCGGAACTGTCGGGCGCTCTCCGGTCGGTGCGCCGGGTCCTTGGCCAGCCCGCGGGCCAGTACCTGTTCCACGGCGGGCCAGGGGGGACGACCCACGTCGCTGAACGGCCGGGGCGGGCAGGCGATGATCGCCTCCAGCGCCTGGGACCGGGGGAGTTCCAGGTCGAGCGGCGCTGATCCGGTGAGGATGCGGTAGGCCAGGGTGGCCAACGCGAAGACTTCGGCGGCGGCATCGAGCGGGGCAGGGGCCTGGTCGTGGAGCAGGGCGGCGGCGGCCTGCGGGTCCAGTTGCTCACCGCCGGCGGTGCGTGGTGCCGGACCCAGCCCGGCGCCGGTCACCTCGGCGATGCCGAAGTCGATCACGCCCACCGTTCCCCGGGCGTCGACCAGGACGTTGCCCGGGTGGATGTCGCCGTGCCAGACGCCGGCGGCGTGGATCGCCACGTAGGCGTCGAGGGTCGACAGGACGATCGTCATGGCGGCGGCAGCGTCCAGCGTCCCGGACGCGTCGAGGGCGGCCAGGTCGGCCGGGTCACCGTCGACCCAACCCAGCACCAGCACGCCCCCGGTCGCCTGCGCGTGCTCCCAGAGCACGTCCGGGACGGGCCCACCGGCCAGGCGCCGCAGCGCGGTCGTCTCGCGCAGGAACAGTTCGGGGCCGGACGTCGGCTCGTCGATCACCTTGACCACCACCGCGGAGCCGTCCTCGAGGGTAGCGTCCCAGAGTTCGCCGTCCCGCAGCACCCTGATCGGAACGCCCAGGTGTGCCGGGCCCACCCGCTCCCCGGTCGCGTGGCGGGGAGCCAGCGCGGTGGCGGCGTCGCCGTCGGGGACGAGCAGGTCGGTGCGGGTCAGGGCGACCAGCACCGGGAAGGCCTCGTCCAGAATGGTGATCGGGTCACCGCCGTGGGCCTCGCAGTAGCCGATGATGGCTGCCGACAACGTCGAGGGTTGGCGGAAGAGCTCCAGCAGCGTCCAGGCGTCCGCGGACAGCACCTGCGACGGGAAGCGGCTGCCGGGCCGCGCGGCGATCACCTCGGACCCGCCCGGGTCGGGGACTGCCTCCACGTCCTCGGGCAGGCGGAACTGGATGTCGACAATGCTCACGGGACTGCTCCGACGTCGGCCGTCTGGGGCACGGCCGGCTGGGGGGCTGCGACCGGAAGCCACCCGCGGGTGTCGAATCCGTCCCGGGTGAGGGAGGCGTAGGCCTCGTCGACGACCCTCCCGGGCGCGGTGGCGGTGCCGTTGCGGGCGCGGGCCGCCAGCAGCGCGTCGGCCAGGCTGCGGCAGACCACGGCACGCCAACTGGTGGCGTTGCGGTCGATGCCGCGGGATACGATGCCGGTGCTGCCGACCTGTGCGGTGAACGGCACCCCTTGGGGGGCCACGAGGCTGAGGTGCTCAGCAAGAACGGAGGCCGCATCGTCGGCCGCCTCGGCGGAGGCGAAGTACAGGACGAACTTGTCGGCCCGGTGGATCCCGGCGAGATCGGCGCCCACCTTCCAGGCCGGCACCTGGAGGCTGGTCGCGATGTCGAAGGCGCTGGGCAGTACGTCGGTGAGGCTGGGGACGGCCGGGCTGAGGTACACCTTGTGCACCAGTGCCACGACGTCGGCGTCGGTCCGGGTCCAACTCATCCATCCCTCGGTCGAGGTGCGCGCATAGTCGACCAGGCGGTGGCGCACGTGGCGCTGGGCACGGCGGAGCAGCAGGTGCGGCCAGCGCTCGTCCACGTGAACCGACGGCGTGCTGCCGCCGGCGCGGTAGAGCACACCGGCGAGGGCCGCGGTGCCCAGGGTCTCGGGGTCGACCCAACTGGTGAGCGCCGCGGCACGGATGGCCGCTGTGCGGCTCAGGCGCGCCAGGCGCTCACCAGCTGGGGGAATCGACACCGGTCAACCGAGGACTTTGCGCGTGTACTTCAGTTCTTCCTCGGTCGGCTTCATCTCCTCCAGTTGACGCTCAACGGCCTCAAGGGTGACCTTGAGGTTCTCGCGCACCAACACCAGGTCAGCCAACTCCAGGCGCCCCACGGGGGTGACGATCGGGGTGATGGGGGTCGGGATGGTGTACAGGGTCGTGTCGTCGGCGGGAAGAGCCACGTCGCCGCCGCCTCCCGCGCCGCCCCCGGTGACGCGAGCGAGCTGCGGCGAGAGGGCCGTCACACGGATGATGGGGGAGGTCTCGGGGACCGTCGGCGGGTTGGTCAACTTGTCGTGCCACTTGAACTTGGGGACCCGGTGGATGTACAGGTCGTCAACGTAGAAGCCCATGGTGATACTCCTCAGGAGTGGTGGACCGCCTCGTCGTCGGGGCGGGTCCGCTGCCGCGTGTGCGGAGGGGAGTTCGGGGCGGGCGGTCGACGCCGCTGCCGCCGAACTATGGTGAGGGCACGCAATTCAGCAAGGCCATGCTGCTTCCAAGCGTCCTCTCGCCGACCGGCCGTGTCAATTGAAAACAATGTCCCGAGAGTCTCGGGTCGCGCCACGATGGAGCGAACCGCGCGAACTCAAAACAGAACCCCCGGCCAACCAGCATATGAACTGGTCAACCGGGGGTTCAGGTGGTGCGCGAGAGAGGAGTTGAACCTCCACGTCCCGAAGGACACTGGCACCTGAAGCCAGCGCGTCTGCCATTCCGCCACTCGCGCGTTGCTGGTTTTCACCAGCCCGGAAACGATAGCACGGGCCAATCGCGGCATGCCAATCGAGCGTCCGTGGGCCCTCTCATAGCTGTGGAGTGGCTCTCCTGTGGGGGCGTCGGCCCAGCAGAATGCCTCAGGAAGCCGCTGCTGGCCGCCATACGCGTCTGGATCCCCGTCCTGAGGCATCCTGCTGGACGGATCAGTCACCAGCGCCACGTCAGCGCACTGGTTGTCCTGACCGATAGGCACTGGGTGGCACACCCACGAAGGCAGTGAACTCCCGCGTCAGGTGCGCCTGGTCGAAGAACCCCAGATCGTGGGCGAGGTCGGCCAGCGGTGCCTCCGGGTTCTCGTCCAGGGCGGCCACCGCGTCATGCAGTCGCGCCCTGAGCAGCACCTGCTTGGGGGACAACCCGACGTAGCGGGCGAATCGGCGTTGCAGACCTCGAACCGTCATCGCGCCCGCATCGGCCAGTGCCGCGACGGTCGTCATGGAGGCGTCCCGCTCGACCAGGTCCACGAGGTCCTTCACGCCCGCCCACACGTCGTCAGCCCGATCGACGAGCGGCGCCAGGGCGGCGTCCAGATCCTCGGTTCCGGCCCGGGCGGCCGCAGCGAAGTCCTCGGTGACCCCGCGGGGCAGGACGTCGGACGCGGGCACGGTCCGGTCGGTCAACTCCCGGGCGGCCACCGCCGAGCACCCGGCCAACGCTCCCGGATGGAACTTCACCCCCACCACCCATCCCGAACCGCTGAGGTCCACGTCGAACCGCCGGCTCGGGACGCCGGTGACGACCGGACCGGGGCCCAGCCCACGGGCGCCACCGTGCTCGAGGGTGAGGTTGGACGAGAAGTGCGGCACGAGTGAGGAACCGAACTGCTCGACATCCCAGTGCAGGGTCCAGTAGCTGTCCACCAGACAGGAGACAGCTGGCCCGGGGCGGAACCGTTGTCGGTCGATCGCGCGGTCATGGCTGTCGCGGTGCAGGATGACACCGCGTGGTGTCGCATTCGTCCAAGCCGCCACAGCACCGATCGTAGGAGCCTTGGACCCATGACGACACGAATTGGCATGTTCACCATCGACTGCTCGGACCCGAGGGCCGAAGCCGAGTTCTGGTCCGGGCTGCTCGGTTGGCAGGTGGCGGCCGCAGACGACGACTACGCCATGCTCGTCGGGCCGGACCACGCCCTCGGCTTCGGACGGGTCGACGGCTACCAGCCACCGCAATGGCCGAACCCCAACGGGACCAAGCAGTTCCACCTGGACCTCGCCTGTGACGACGTAGCGGCCTCCGAGGCGCGGGCGGTGGAACTGGGTGCCACCGTGGCAGATCCGCAGGGTGGCGAGACCTGGCGGGTACTGATCGACCCTGCGGGGCACCCGTTCTGCCTCACGGACGCCAAGAACTGGGGCTGAGGGTCACCCGGGGTTGGAACTTGTGGCGGCAGCGCCACGATGTCTGCTGCCCCGCAGGCCTCTTGCCTGCGTTTGTGGCGGCAGCGTCACCATGTCCGGTGCCGCGCCGGGCTCTTGCGTGTATTTCTGGCACCAGCGCCACGATGTCAGGTGCCGCGCAGGGCTCTTGCCTGCATTTCTGGCAGCAGCGTCACGATGTCCGGTGCTGGGGAGGCGTCTCGCCTGCGTTTGTGGCGGCAGCGCCACGATGTCCGGTGCTGCGGAGGGCTCTTGCCTGCATTTCTGGCACCAGCGTCACAATGTCAGGTCAACGGACGCCTCTCGCCTGAATGTCTGGCACCAGCGCCACGAACTCAGGTCGGCAGCCCCACCTCAACTCGGTTCGTGGCCCTCGCTGTCGTGGCCCTCGATGCCGTGGCTCTGTGCGCCGCGCTTCAACCGCTCCCGGAACGCCTGGGTCGCTGCCGCCCGACCGATCGCCCGCCCCCGCAGCAGACCCAGCACGAACCCGCCCAGCAGGGTGAGTCCGGCCAGCGAGGCGGCCATCACCCAGGTCGGGCGTTCCAGCCGGGACGGCGTGCTCAGCTCGGGTTCGGTGACCACAGGACCGGGAGTGGGGGTCTGGGACAGGTCGACCTGGTCGATGGCCTGGTCGACCGAGTCCAGGGTTGCCGCGATGGCGGCCCCGTGGTAGCCGAGGTGGATCGGGCGCGTCCGGTTGATCTCATCGGTCATCGTGGTGGCCCCCACCAGCAGTTGGCCCATCGGCTGGCTGGCGTCACAGACCATGTCGCCCGCCTCGCACACCGAGTAGGTCGCCGCATAGCTGCTCGCCGGGATCTCGGCTCTCACCGCGCTCATCGCCTCACGGATCGCGGCACTGTCGACCTTGCCCTCGTGCATGTCGAAGGTCACCTGCAGCATCGTCTCGACGGCGGTCTGCCGGTTCGGCGCCTCGGCACCCAGCCGTCGCATCAGGTACAGGTAGGCGCCCAGTCCGATCGCCTCCGCCGTCGCCGAGCCGGACAGCTCGCGCACGTTCTGGCCGGGGTAGTGGCTCGGGTTGCCCAGCAGGATGGCCGCCACCAACCGGTCGTCGGGGTTCGTCAGCGCCATGGCCCGGGTGATCACCTGCGCGCCCTGGCTGAACCCGGCCAGGATGATGCGCTCATTGGGGCAGCGCCGCAAGGAGTCATTCATGATCGCCGCCAGCCGGGTGCCACCCACGTCGGCCGAGTCGAAGTACTCCGTCGAGGGCATCGGCTGGGCGAACAGCAGGTCCTCGACGTTGACCTCACCCAGCGTCTGCGGGGCCACCGCCGGGTAGTCCAGCCACACCTGGCGCACGGTGCCGGAGCGGTCCCAGCGTTTCGCCAGCCCGTCACGGACGCCGGTGACGGTCCTGCCATAGCCGTCGGGTTCACCTGAGCCTCGGGCTCCCACGAACAGGAAGTCGGCGCAGGGCTGCCCCACGGCCTGGCTGGACCTCACCGGCGGGTCGGACCAAGCGTCAGCGGCCGGCGCTGGTGTCGCCGCGCCGACGGCCCCCATCAGCGCAAGGGCGGTCGCCAGCAGGGTGGCTGCGGCTCGTCGGGTCAGGGCAGGCAGGAACCTCACGTCGTCCATTCAACCCGACAGCCCTGGTCGGGCGAAGTCAGCTGTGGGGGTTGGCGAACATCGCGGTGAAGCTGGCCGAGTCAATGGCCGAGGCGAGCAGCGCCATCCGCGTCGCTGCCGAACTGGCCTCGTCCGGCACGTCCAGACGCTCGGTCGGCAGCGCGTAGACGGTGAAGACGTAGTGGTGGGCCGGCCCCGGCGGGGGATAGGGGCCGCCGTAGCCGATGTAGCCGTAGTCATTGACCCATTCCCGAGCCGATTCGGGCAGGTGGGCGCCCTCGGCGATCGAGGTGATGGTGGCGGGCAGGTCGACGGCGACCCAATGCCACCAACCCGAGCCGGTGGGGGCGTCGGGGTCGTAGACGGTGATGGCAAACGACTTCGTCTCGGCGGGGGCGTCGCTCCAGGTCAGGTCGGGGACGACGTTGCGGCCACCGACGCCACCCTCGGCGAACTTCAGGTCGATGTGGCCATTGGCGGGAATGCCCGCACTGGTCAGCTGCATTGCTGGTTCCTCCCGTGGTCGACAGGTTGGTTCTCAGCCTAGCCAGCGCAATGCTGCTCCCGCATGGATACGGGCCACCTACTAGGCTGGCGACACCCGGGCACCGGCGACGATGCCCCTTCCGAGAGGACGCACATGACCACCACTCCCGCGCCCACCTTTGAGGCACGCACCGGTGCCCGTTTCCCGGAGGGATTCCTGTTCGGCACCGCGACCGCCAGCTACCAGATCGAGGGCGCCGTCCACGAGGACGGCCGTGGCCCCAGCATCTGGGACACCTTCAGCCACACCCCCGGCAAGACCCTCAACGGTGACACCGGCGACGTCGCCTGCGACCACTACCACCGGCTCGACGAGGACCTCGACCTGATGGCCTCCTACGGCCTGGACGCCTACCGCTTCTCGATCGCCTGGCCGCGGATCATCCCGGGCGGCACCGGGGCGGTGAACCAGGCCGGCATCGACTTCTACTCCCGGCTGGTCGACGGGCTGCTCACACGTGGCATCAAGCCGGTCGCGACGCTGTACCACTGGGACCTGCCGCAGGGCCTCGAGGACGACGGTGGCTGGCCCGCCCGCGGCACCGCCAACGCCTTCGCCAACTACGCCGAGGTGATCGGCACCGCGCTCGGCGACCGGGTCTACCAGTGGACGACCCTGAACGAGCCGTGGTGCGTCGCCTACCTGGGCTACAGCGAGGGGGTGCATGCCCCCGGACGCCGTGAGGCCGAGGCCACCCTGCGGGCCGTGCACCACCTGAACCTGGCCCACGGCCTGGCGCTGCAGGCGCTGCGCGCCACCGTCACCAAGACTGATGCGAAGTACTCGATCACCAACAACCTGCAGACGGTGCGTCCGATCGACCCCGACTCGGCCGACGACCTGGCCGCCGTGGCCCGGACCAAGGCCATGCACAACGGCGTCTTCACCGGCCCGCAGCTGCGCGGCGCCTACCCCGACCTGGCCTTCGAGACCACCAGCGAGGTGACCGACTGGGGCTTCGTCCTGGACGGTGACCTGCAGACCATCCACCAGCCCATCGACGTGTTCGGACTCAACTGGTACAACCCCCACTGGGTCGGGGCGGGACCTCTGCGCGACGGTGACGACGGACTGCAGACGACCCCGGGACTGGCCGACGTGCGCCTGCGTTCCCCCAAGAACCTGGCCCGCACCCACATGGACTGGCCCGTGGACCCCACGGGCCTGGACGAGATCCTGATCGACCTGCACTCCGAGTTCGGTGACCTGCCCATCAGCGTCACCGAGAATGGCAGCGCCGAGGTCGACGTGGTCAGCGACGACGGGCAGGTGCACGACCCGGCGCGGGTCGAGTTCCTGGCCACCCACGTCAGCGCCGTCCACCGGGCCATTGAGGCCGGCGTCAACGTCGAGAGCTACTTCGCCTGGTCCCTGATGGACAACTTCGAATGGGGCTTCGGCTACGAGAAGCGCTTCGGCATTACCCACGTCGACTACCAGACCCAGCAGCGCACACCCAAGGACTCGGCCAAGTGGTTCAGCGAACTGATCCGCACCCGCCAGATTCCCTCGACCGACCCGACCACCTGGGGCTGAGGCGTCGAGTGGACGACCAGTGGCTCAAGATCGGTGACCTGGTCCGGCTCACCGGGCTGACGTCGCGGACGTTGCGCCACTATGACCACCTGGGGTTGTTGGTGCCCAGCGGCCGCACCGGCGGCGACGTCAGGATGTACGGCGCCGACGACGTCCGCCGGCTGCTGGCCATCCAGCAGCTGAAGTCGCTGGGCCTGTCCTTGCAGGACATCGCCAGCGCCCTCGACGACGCCTCCTTTGACGCCGGCACCGCGCTGGAGGACCACATCGCGGTGGTGGAGGCCAGGATCGCCGCCGAACGCGAACTGCTCACCCGGCTGCGTCGTCTGCGGGGCGCAGCCGCCACCGGCTGGCAGGAAGTCGTCGACGTGATCGCCCTGACCGAGCGTCTGCGGCATCCCGACCCCGCCATCCGGTTCAGGACCACGCTGCAGTCCCCCCGGGAGTTGCCGCTGGAGGAACTCCTCGACCTGCTGCGGGCCGACCCCGTGCCGGGCGTCCGCGAGGTTGCCACCTGGGCCATCGCCCAGCATGGGCCGGCGGCGGTGGACGCCGTGGTGGCCCAGTTGGACGACCCGGACCCGTCGGTGCGCCTGCAGATGGCCCACGTCGCCTCGAAGCTCAACGACCCGGCCGCGGCGCCCGGGTTGGTGCGGCTGCTGCAGGACACCGAGCCCCGGGTGCGGGCCAAGGCGGCCTTTGCGCTCGGACGACTCGCCCGGCCCGAGACGATCACCCCACTGGTGGCGGCGCTGGCCGACCCGGACGACACGGTCGCGGATGCGGTCGTGGGCGCCCTGGGGCACTTCGCCGGCGAGGCCCGGCCTGCCCTGGTCGAGGCGATCGGCGCCGCCTCGGCGACGGTGCGCGAGCGTGCCGCCGATGTCCTGGGCCGGCAGGGTCTGGCGACGTCGGTGCCGCTGCTGGCCGCAGCGCTCGATGATGCCGCGGCGCCGGTCCGACTGACGGCGCTGCTCGCCCTGAGCAGCATCCACGACGACCAGGCCCGGTCGGCGGTGTCAGCCGCCCGCTCCCACGCCGACCCGCAGGTCTCAGCAGTGGCGGCGCGGCTGTCGTGAGGGGTCACCTCCAGGAGGAGTCGGCATGGCGGTGGTGATCCTGGCCCTCGGCTCACGCGGCGACGTCCAGCCCATGGCCAATCTCGCCGGGGGGCTGGCGCGCCGCGGCGTGGAGGTCTCGGTCGCGGCCCTGCCCGAGTATGCCCCCGTGGTGGCCGACCACGGTGACGGTGCCCGGTTCGTGCCGCTGCCCGGCCGACTGGCCGATGCCGTCGGCGAAAGCCGACTGGATCGTCGGTTGACGCAGTCGTCCCCGGGGCAGTGGCTGGTCCTGAGGCGGTGGCTGGCGGCGATGGCGCCCGGCTTCGTGGACGCCGTCACCGCGGCGATCCGCCCGGGCGACACCGTCCTGTCCGGTGTGCTGACGCGCGGGGTCGCGGTGGCCTTCGCCGAGGCGGGTGGCCGCGCGGCCACGGTGACCTACACCGGGCAGGTGCCCACCCTGGAGCGGGAGAGCTTCTACCATCCGGGTCAGTTGACCGGCCGGCGTGCCTGGGACAGCTTCGGGGTCGGGGTGAACTGGCAGTTGGCCACCGCGATCGGGGGAGTGCTGACCCGCAGGACCCGGGCAAGCCTGGGGTTGCCCCAGCCCGGCTTCCGCGGGGGCACCCGGGTTGCCGACCGGCACCCCGTCATCATGGCCGCCAGCCCCGTGCTGGTTCCCCCTGCCGCCGACTGGGCCGACGGGGTGCACCAGACCGGCTACCTCGCGCCTCGGACGAGACCGTTCACCCCGGATCCGGCGCTGGCGGCATTCCTGGCGGGGCCCCGGGCGGTCCACGTCGGTTTCGGCAGCCTCACCCGATTCGCCTCGCGGCAGGAGTTCGGGATGGTCGTCGAGGCCGCCCGGCTGTCGGGGCGACGACTGGTCACCAGCGCGCCCCCGTGGGTCGCGGCGGGGGAGTTCGCGCCGGACGTGTTCGCGGTCGACGGCGTCCCCCATGGCTGGCTGTTCAGCCGGCTGGCGGGGACGATTCATCATGGCGGTGCCGGGACGACCCACGAGGCGTTGCGCAGCGGCGTCCCGTCGGTGGTGGTGCCGTTCGGGCTGGACCAGCCCTACCACGGCGCGCGGCTGCACCGGCTCGGCGTCGGACCGGCACCGTTGGGCCGCAAGCGCCTCACGGCCCAACGGTTGGCTGACCTGATCAGTGAGCTCGTCGACTCACCCCGGACACCCCGGTACCAGCGACGAGCCGTCGAGCTTGCCGCGATCTGCTCGGCCGAGGACGGGGTGGGACGCACCGTTGACCTGCTGGCCGAGCTGGGGATGCTGCCGCCAGACGGCGGCGTCCGCCCCTGACGGGCTCAGGCGTCGTTGGCCTGCCGCAGCGCGGCGTACTGTGCCTGGCGCTTACGCAGCGTGGCGCGGGACTGCTGCAGCGACGACGCGATGGCCGCCAGCTGCGGGTCGTTCCCGCCGGCAACCTGGGCCAGCGCCGCATCCGCGACCGGCCCCAGTTGGCCCAGGGCCGAGGTGGCCACCTGACGCACCGACGCGTCGTCGTCCGCGGTGGCGGCGACCAGGGCGTCGAGCGCGGCATCCGCCTCGGCGCCCAGGTGTCCCAGCGCCTCGGCGGCATGGGCCCGCACGGCGACGTCAGGGTGTGACAGTGCCTCGGTGAGCGAGGCGACGGACTCCTCACCGAAGCTCACCAGCGCGTTGGTCAGGGCATCGCGCTGCAGGGCGTCGCCGTCACCCAGACGGTTGGCCAGCACCGGCAGCACCGAGGTCTCACCGGTGTTCGCGGCGGCGAGGTAGCCCTTGATGGCGACGTCGGTGTTCTCGTCTTCGACCAGCGCCACCAGGCGGTCGGCGAACTCCGCTCGTCCGGTCTTGGACAGCACGTGCGCGGCCTGGGCGCGGGCAGCCGGGTCGTCGCTGTCGAGCTTGGCCAGCACCCCGGGCAGGGTGGCGTCGAGGATCTGGACGGCAGCCCAGGTGATGCGCTCGTTGACCTGGCGGTCGGTCTCGACACCGATGCGGGCGACCAGCAGGTCGGCGGCGCCGGTCACCCGGTGGGTGCCGATCAGCGAGGCGGCGTCGAAACGGTCATGGAGGTCCTCGCTGGTCAGCTCACGGGCGAGCTTGGCGATGGTCTCTGCGGTGATGGTGGTCATGGGACCCTCCTTCGGTCACCTACCACGCTAGAGGTTGACGCAACGTCAAGGTCAAGTCGCCCACCCGGCCAGCTGCAGTAGTTAGCGCCTCCTGCACGGTTTGAAGCGCTGCAGCAGTCGCTAACTACTGCAACTGGGCGGCCGGAGGTCGGGATCGGCCCAGGTCGCGGTCCCAGACCGGTTCAGTCCAGTCGACCGAATGCCCTGGTGGTCAGCACCAGGGCCTCGGCCTCGTCGCTGGCGTCCAGGTCGACCACCGCGTGGATCTGCCAGTCGTGGTCGCCGTCGGGGTCGCTGACGATCTGGCGGACCACCCACATCCGCGGGTTGGTCCGGTCGACCAGGATCCGCGCCGCCGACCGCGCGTCGGCGTCGAGCAGGATGTCGTCGTGCTCGTCCCAGTACTGGCCCAGGGCGTCGTCCCAGTCGTCGCCCGTGAAGTCCTTGTTGCCGGGCTCCAGCGCCTCCAGGGCGTCGACCTTGTCCGCCGCGGCCAATGTCACCCGTTGCCACAGTGCATTGCGCACCAGCACCTGGAAGGTGCGTTCGTTCGACGTGAGTCGCACCTCGACCGGCGCGGCCTGCGGACGGGCGCTCTCGCCGTCCCACTGGGTCAGCGCCTCCCACTCGTCCAGCAGGGACGAGTCGGTCATCCGCACGGTGTCGCCCAGCCAGTCCAGCAAGGTCTCGAACTCGGGGGTGCGCGCCGACTCCGGCACGGTCTGGCGCAGCGCCCGGTAGGCGTCGGTCAGGTAGCGCAGCAGCAGGCCCTCGACCCGTTCGATCTTCAGCCAGGCGACGTACTCGCCGAAGGTCATCGCCCGCTCGTACATGTCGCGGATGATCGACTTCGGTGACAGCGCGGCCTCGGCGATCCAGGGATGGCGAGGGTGGAACAGGCCGAAGGTGTGGTCGAGCAGGTCCTTCAACGGACGCGCGTAGGACACCTCCTCCAGCGCGGTCATGCGTTCGTCGTAGTCCAGGCCGTCGGCCTTCATCTCGGCCACGGCCTCGCCGCGTTCCCGGAACTGCTGGGCCAGCAGCACCTGACGCGGGTCCTCCAGGGTGGCCTCGATGACGCTGACCACGTCCAGGACGTAGTCGGGCGACTCGGGGTCGAGCACCTCCAGCACCTCGGTCGCGAAGGCCGACAGGGGCTGGTTCAGCGCGAAGTCGGTCTGCAGGTCGGGGGACAGGGCGTACTTGCGTCCGCCGGCGGTGGGCTGGTCGAGGCGGACGACGGTTCCGGAGTCCAGCAGGGACCGGCCCAGGGCCAGCGCGCGTCGGTACAGTCGGCGCCGCACACCCGGGTCGGTGGTGGAGTGCTCCACGAGGTGCACCACGGCCGCGACGGTGTCCTGGTCGCGCTCGAGCAGGTTCAGCAGCATTGCGTGGCTGATCCTCATCCGGGCGTGCAGGGTCTCGGGCACGGACTCCTGCAACCGCTCGAAGGTCTGCTCCGACCAGTTCACGAAACCCTCGGGGGGCTTCTTGCGCACCAGTCTGCGCAGCTTCTTGGGGTCATCGCCGATCTTGGCGATGGCACGCTCGTTCTCGATGACATGCTCGGGGGCCTGGGCCACCACGTAGCCGATGGTGTCGAAGCCGGCCCGTCCGGCCCGACCGGCAATCTGGTGGAACTCGCGGCTGCGCAGCACCCGGGAACGCTGGCCGTCGAACTTGCTGAGCGCGTTGAACAACACCGTCCTGATCGGCACGTTGATGCCGACGCCCAGGGTGTCGGTGCCGCAGATCACCCGCAGCAGACCCTGCTGGGCCAGGGTCTCGACCACCCGCCGATAGCGGGGCAGCATGCCGGCATGGTGGACGCCGATGCCGGCGCGGATCATCTGCGACAGGATCGTGCCGAAGCCCTTGCCGAACCGGAAACCGCCGAGGGCCTCGACGATGCGGGCGCGGGCGTCCTTGTCGACCAGCGGCGTCGACAGCATCGCCTGGGCGCGTTGGAAGGCCAGCGACTGGGTGGCGTGCACGATGTAGATCGGCGCCTGGAGTCCCTCGATCAGTTCGGCGACGGTCTCGTTGATGGGTGTCAGCGCCCACCGGTAGGCCAGGGGCACCGGGCGTTGGGCGTCGGCGATGACCGTCGTCTCACGCCCACCCATGGCGTGCATGGCCTCGGCGAGGTTGCTGACGTCACCCAGCGTGGCCGACATCAGGATGAACTGTGCCGTGGGCAGTTCGGTCAACCCCACCTGCCAGGCCCAGCCCCGGTCGGGGTCGGCGATGAAGTGGAACTCGTCCATCACGACCTGGTCGACGGGGGCGTCCGTGCCCTGCCTCAACGCCAGGTTGGCCACGATCTCGGCGGTGCAGCAGATGATGGGCGCATCGTGGTTCACCGAGGCATCCCCGGTGATCATGCCGACATTGGCGGCCCCGAAGATGTCACACAGGGCGAAGAACTTCTCGCTGACCAGCGCCTTGATGGGCGCTGTGTACCAGGTGCGTCCCCCGCCGGCGACGGCCGCGGCGTGGGCTGCGGTGGCGATCAGTGACTTGCCCGACCCCGTGGGGGTGGTGACGATCGTGTTGGCCCCGGTCAGGATCGCCAGGATGGCCTCTTCCTGGTGGGGGTACAGGCTCAACCCGTCCTCGGCGGCCGCGGTGGCGACCTGCTCGAAGACGTCGTCGGGGGAGGCCCCGGTCAGGGCCGTGATGTCGAGTCTCATTGCTGCCAACCTAGCGTGCTGCCCCGACGGGGACGCCCGGGCTAGGGTCCGAGCAGGACGGGCGCCTCGGCCAGTTGGTGCTGGCCGAGCAACCGGACGCCCTCCGGAACGGCTGCCGCGTGCAGCACCTCGGCCACCGGGTGACGAGTGCGGTCGGCCGCGGCCATGATCGTCCCCAGGGCGGCGACCAGACCCGCCTCGGGCACCAGTCGTCCGTCCTTCACCAGTTCGGCGGGCGGGTCCAGGGCCAGCAGCAGCATGCCGTAGACGGGTTCCTGGCCCTCGTCGATGGGCGGCTGGAAGTAGGGCACGTCCAGGATGAAACCGCCCTGGCGCAGGTAGAAACGCAGTCGCGCCCGGGGGTCGCCGTGCATCGGGTGTGGCGCGTGGTGAGTGGGGTGCTCGACCTCGGCCAGCACCACCGTGCCGGGGGCATCAGCCCTGATGCCGCGCAGCAGTTCGGCGAGCAGCGCCGATCCGACGCCGCGTCCGCGCACGTCCTGACGGGTGGCGAAGTAGGCGAGCAGTACCGCCGGGGTCCGCTCCAGCGTCTCCAGGACCGCCACGGCGATCGGGTCGTCGACCGGGCCGACAACCCGCACCTCGGCGACACCGGCTGCCACCCCGGCGACCAGATCCTCCACGGCCATCAACTCGTCGGCGGGGAAGTTCGGGCTCATCAGCAGTTCGTGCACCCGGCTGAGCGCGCTCTCGCCGCGGACGACGGTGCTGGTGACCGGCTCGTCGGCCTGGGTCATGCGTCATCTCCTCGGGTGGCGGCGCGGCCGGGAACCCGCCGACGTCGCTTTTGACCATAGCCTGCGCCGGCCCGCTCGGTGGCAGATCGACCGGCCCGCCGGGGGTGTGCGGGCAGGAACAGGCGGTCTGGAACAATGAGTCCCATGAGCGACCGTCTACCGCTGCCCGAGTGCATCACTGGCCCCCGGATGATCGTCCTGGTGGACCGTCGCACCGACGGCGACACCGACGACACCGCCCGGTTCGCCACGCTGGTGCCGGTGCTGGAGGTAATGGTGCAGGAGGGTCTGGTCACGTTCTCGGTGTCGCTGGCCGACCTGGGTCTGCTGCCGCAGTTAGGCGAGTTCTTCACCGATCGTGCACGTTTCGGTGTCCACGACGTGTTGACCACCCAGGACGCCACCCGGGCAGCGGCTGCGGGCGCCGCGTTCATCCTGACCAACAGTGACGACGCCGACCTCGTCCGGGTGGGGGCAGAGGCGGGGGTGGTGACCCTGCCGGCGGGGCTGACCCCCAATGAGTTGCACCGCGCCTGGGGCACTGGCGCCGCGGCGGTCCAGGTGCTGCCCGCCGACATGCTCGGTTCGTCCTATCCCGAGGCGTTGAAGGCGCTGCTCCCGGGCATCGCATTCATTCCCCGGGGGAACCTGGGTGGGTGGTCGATGGGCCGCTGGTTCGAGGCCGGAGCGGCCGCCTGCGTGGCCGACAGCCCCCTGCTGGGTGACGCGCTCACCGGCGGAAACCTCAGCCACCTGCGCGACCGCTGCCGCACCTACCTGGACGTGGTGCCCAAGCCCGCTGCCCAGCAGCAGTAGCCCCACAGCCGAGGGCCGGATGACGGCCCCGGGGTCAATCTGAGAGAAGTTCGCGCCAGCATTTGGGTTTTCCTGAGAGAATCCTTAGACTCGTCTCAGATATGGCAGTGCGTGAGGCTGCCAACCCCGACGTAAGGCTTTGTAGATGACCCAGTCCGGACGCAGGATCGCCGCCGACACCGACGACCTCGAGGTGGCCGATCGTAGCGCTGCCCGTGGTCTCGAGGCGACCGACATGGACCTTGTCGAGCACACCGACGACAGCGCGGCCCCCTTCGCGCGGCGACGCAAGCGCACCGCGCTGCTGCTCGCCCCCATGATGGTGCTGGGACTGGCCAGCACGGCGTTCGCGCTCGGCCCCCAGACCGAGCAGCAGACCGCGTCCCCCGTGGCTGCCGCAGCGGCACCCTCCCAGGCGCCCAGCCGGGACGCCAACCAGGCCAACCGCAATGCTGTGCGCCCCTCGCTGACCGCCAGTTCGCTGCCGGCCACCTCGGCAGCACCGAGTTCCACCGCCCCGAGCACCACGGCGGCCCCGACGACCACCAAGGCCGCCACCACCAAGGCCCCGGCGTCCAAGGCCCCGGCGTCCACGGTCGCCAAGCCGGTGACCGCCAAGCCCGTGACCGCACGGCTCGGCGAGGTCACTGGCACCCGCTACACCACCACCGGGCTGAACGTGCGCTCCCAGGCGACCACCGCCAGCGAGACCGTCACCTCGTTGGTGAAGGGATCCAAGGTCAGCATCACCAGCGTCAGACTCAACGGGTTCACCCAGATCAGGATGAACGGCAAGGCCGCCTACGTCAGCTCCGACTACCTCACCAAGACGGCCCCGGCGACCAGTTCCTCGACCCCCACGACCCGCACGAAGTCGTCGTCGAGCAGCGCCAAGAGCACTGGTTCGAGCAGCAGCTCGGGTGGCCTCAACTACGCCGCCTGCGCCAAGGTCTCGGGCATCGAGGGTGGAGTCAACAGCAATGCGCGCAACGTGGCCCGTGCCATCTGCAACACCTTCCCCTCGGTCAGCAGCTTCGGAGGCTACCGCTCGTCGGCTGACGCCCACGGGTCAGGCCGCGCCATCGATGCCATGATCAGTGGCCAGGCCGGCTGGGAGGTCGCCAACTGGGTGCGCGCCAACGCCTCGTCGCTCGGCGTCACCGAAGTGATCTACGCCCAGAAGATCTGGACCACCCAGCGCTCCGGCGAGGGCTGGCGTTCGATGTCGGACCGCGGTTCGGCCACCGCCAACCACTACGACCACGTGCACGTCACCGTGCGTTGAGTTGGCCCGTGCGCTGAGCTGGCGCATCCTCGATCAGGAGGGGCGGTCCTCACGGGCCGCCCCGTCGTCATGTCCCCTCGAACCTGAATCACTGGTCGCCCCACCAGGGATTGCCCCGGTGTCACGGGTCCTGACCTGCACTGGGTGGTCAGGGGTGAGGAGTCCATCGCTCCCGAAACGTCGGCCCCTTCACTAGGGTGAGGACATGACGAATCCGGTTGATGCCACGTCCACTGCCGCCTGGTCGACGCTGACCACCCTCGCCGACAAGCTGCAGCCAGACCTGCGCGGCTGGTTCGCCGACGATCCCGGGCGTGCCGCGCGCTACTCGATCACCGCCGGTGACCTGTATGCCGACCTGTCCAAGAACTGGATCACCGACGAGGTGCGCGACGCCCTGGTCGCGCTGGCCGACCAGGTCGGGCTGGCCGAACGCCGCGACGCCATGTACCGCGGCGAGAGGATCAACGTCACCGAGAACCGCTCGGTGCTGCACACCGCACTGCGGCTGCCCCGGGACAAGCCGTTGGTCGTCGACGGGACCGACGTCGTCGCCGAGGTGCACGCCACCCTCGACAAGGTCTACGCCTTTGCCGACAAGGTCCGCTCCGGCGCCTGGACCGGGGTCACCGGCAAGCCGATCACCCACGTCGTCAACATTGGCATCGGCGGCTCCGACCTCGGCCCGGTCATGGTCTACGAGGCGCTGTTGCCCTACAAGACCGACGCCCTGGAATGCCGCTTCGTGTCGAACATCGACCCCAATGACCTGGCCGAGAAGGTCGGCGACCTCGACCCGGAGACCACCCTGTTCATCGTGGCGTCCAAGACGTTCACCACCCTCGAGACGCTGACCAACGCCCGGCTGGCCCGCAGTTGGCTGTTGGACACCTTGGGCCACGGTGGTGCCATCGATGACTCCGAGGCGAAGCGTGCAGAGGCCGTGGCCGCCCACTTCGTCGCGGTCTCGACCGCCCTGGACAAGGTCGCCGACTTCGGCATCGATCCGCAGAACGCCTTCGGCTTCTGGGACTGGGTCGGGGGACGCTACTCGGTCGACTCGGCCGTCGGCACCGCCGTCGCCATCGCCATCGGGCCCGAGAACTTCCAGGAACTGCTCGAGGGCTTCCACGCCATGGACGAGCACTTCCGCACTGCCCCGCTCGGTGAGAACCTGCCGGCATTGATGGGTCTGCTGAACATCTGGTACGTCAACTTCCACGACGCGCACAGCCACGCGGTGCTGCCCTACGCCCAGTACCTGCACCGCTTCGCCGCCTACCTGCAGCAGTTGACGATGGAGTCCAATGGCAAGTCGACCCGCGCCGACGGCACCCCGGTCACCAGCGACACCGGTGAGATCTTCTGGGGTGAGCCCGGCACCAACGGCCAGCACGCCTTCTACCAGCTGATCCACCAGGGCACCCGTCTGATCCCGGCCGACTTCATCGCCTTCGCGACCCCCGCGCACCCGCTGCGCGACGGCGAGACCGACGTCCACGAACTGTTCCTGTCGAACTTCTTCGCCCAGACCGCCGCGCTGGCGTTCGGCAAGACCGCCGACGAGGTGCGCGCCGACGGCACCACCGACGAGGCGATCGTGGCGGCCCGGGTCTTCGAGGGCAACCGGCCCACCACCTCGATCATGGCGCCGGCGCTGACCCCCGCGGTCCTCGGCCAGCTGATCGCGCTCTACGAGCACATCACCTTCGTCCAGGGCGTCGTCTGGGGCATCGACTCCTTCGACCAGTGGGGCGTCGAACTCGGCAAGAAGCTTGCCCTGGAGATTGCCCCGGCCGTCCAGGGTGACCAGGCCGTGCTCGCCCGGCAGGACTCCTCGACCCAGCAGTTGGTGCGCTACTACCGCGACCATCGCGTGTGAGCGGTAGGGCAGCCTTGCCGCGTCGGGCCATACTGGGGCCATGGCCCGACGGATTCGCAACGCCCTCCTGATGCTGGCGGCGCTCGCCGTGGGCACTGCGCTCGCGCCGACCGGTCTGGTGTGGGCGCTGGCCCGCGGCGATACCCACGCGACGGTCGCCGAGGTGGAGCCGCGGGAGGTCACTCTTGTCCTGGGAGCCGCGGTGCGTCCCTCCGGTGAACCCTCGGGCTACCTCAAGGGGCGCCTGGACCTGGCCGCCGACCTGTACGAGGCCGGCAAGACGAAGGTGCTGCTGCTGTCGGGCGGCTCGGCCGACCACTACAACGAACCCGAGGCGATGAGCCGCTACCTGGTCAACCAGCGCGGCATCCCCGCCGAACACCTGGTCCTCGACCCGCTCGGGTCGGACACCTACAGCTCCTGCGTGCGCGCCAAGCAGGTCTTCGGGGTCGACGCGGCCATCGTGGTCACCCAGCGCTACCACCTGAACCGATCGGTGGCGACCTGCCAGTTGGCCGGCATCGACAGCCAGGGCGTCGGTGACGTCAGCGTCGGCACCGGCACCGGCACCTGGCGCTACGGCACCCTGCGCGAGATGGGTGCCAACCTGAAGACGGCCTGGGACTTCACCCGGGGCCGCACTCCGGTGCTGGGACAGCCCAGCGACGCCGTCCAGGTCGCCCTGGCCGGACGCTGAGCTCAGTCGCTGCCGAACAGGTCGCGCGTGTAGACCTTGTCGGCGACGTCGCGCAGTTCCTCGGCGGGACGGTTGGCAATGATCACGTCGGCTCGTGCCTTGAACTCGTCCAGGTCGGCGATGACCTCGGAGTGGAAGAACTCCTCGTCGGTGAGCGTGGGTTCATAGATGATCACCGGGATGCCCTTGGCCTTGATCCGCTTCATGATCCCCTGCACCGACGAGGACCGGAAGTTGTCTGATCCGGCCTTCATCGTCAGCCGGTAGACGCCGACGACCTCGGGGCGGCGGGACAGCACGTCGGTGGCGATGAAGTCCTTGCGGGTGGTGTTGGAGTCCACGATCGCCCGAATCAGGGTCTGGGGCACCTGGTCGTAGTTGGCCAGCAACTGCCGGGTGTCCTTGGGCAGGCAGTAGCCGCCGTAGCCGAAGGACGGGTTGTTGTAGTGGCCACCGATGCGGGGGTCCAACCCGACGCCGTCGATGATCTGGCGGGTGTTGAGCCCGCGCGAGGCGCCGTAGGTGTCGAGTTCGTTGAAGTAGGCCACGCGCATCGCCAGGTAGGTGTTGGCGAACAGCTTGATCGCCTCCGCCTCGGTCGACCCGGTGAACAACACCGGGGTGTCATCGTCCAACGACCCGGCGCGCAGCAGTTCGGCGAAGCGCTCGGCCCGGGGGCCGGAGCCGCCCACGATGATGCGTGAGGGATGCAGGTTGTCGTACAGGGCCTTGCCCTCGCGCAGGAACTCCGGCGAGAACAGGATGTCCAGGTGGGGGTACTGGGCGCGGACGCTCTCGGTGTAGCCCACCGGGACGGTCGACTTGATCACGATGGTGGACTCCGGCGCGATCCGGTCGACGGCCGCGATCACCGCGTCGACGCTGGAGGTGTCGAAGAAGTCGCGCTGCTCATCGTAGTTGGTGGGGGTTGCGATCAGGACGTACTCGGCCCCCGCGTAACCCTGCTCCCCGTCGGTGGTGGCCCTGAGATCGAGGTCGCGGGTGGCCAGGTAGTCCTCGAGTTCGCGATCGACGATGGGGGCCCGGCGCCGGTTGACCAGCGCCACCCGTTCGGCGTTGATGTCGACGGCATGCACTTCATGGTGCTGGGCCAGGATGACGGCATTGGCCAGGCCCACGTAGCCCAGTCCTGCGACGGCGATCTTCATGGGTTCAGGGTAGCGGCCCCCAGCAGACCGCCCGGCGGGGTGGACGAACGGCGCCAGTCCCAGCGAACACCTCCTGCCAGGACTAGCGTGGGGACATGCCGACCCCCATCACGCCCGTGGGTCAGACCACGTTGCATCGTTTCACCGTGCGACCTCGACACCTCGAGCAGTGGCACGACCAGTTCATCCAGGCTGTCGGCCTGCGCAAAAGCCACGGCTTCGTCACCCACCGCGTCTTCGTCGAGACCGACGCCGAGCCCAAGGTCACCTGGATCTACTCCCACCCCGACCCCGTCGCCGCCGAGAAGAAGTTGATGGACGACCCCCGCGCCGCCAAGGTGGAGCAGGCGATGGCCCCGCACGTGTTCAAGAACCTCGACGTGCGGCCCGTCGAGCTGGAGGCGATGACCCACGCCTCCCACGGCGAACTGGAGGGCAAGGACGGACGCATCGCCATCGTCCGGCGCTACACCATCGTCGGTGACCTCGACGAGTTCCTCACGCTGTGGCGCCGCATCGTCCCGCTGCGCGAACGCCACGGATTCCGCTGCCTGTTCGCCGTCATCGATCGAGAGACCAGGACGTTCACCTGGGCCATTGACTTCCGGGGCACGTGGGAGGAGTTCCCCGCAGGCCAACGCTCCTACTACACCGACCCGGAACGCAGGGAACTGCGCAGGGTCTTCGACTACATGGCCGACTACAGCCTGCACCCGGCCCGGATGGTGATCTGAACCGGGTGCAGACGGGTGTCAGAAGTCGGCGGTGGCCGGGTCGCCGCCCTGACGGTTGCCTTGGTCCAGCCCGCTGAGCAGGCTGACCTGGGTCTCGCTCAACGAGCTGGCGAAGACGTCGAAGTTCTCGGCGATGCGGCTGGGGGTCACCGACTTGGGGATGACGATGTTGCCGATCTGCAGGTGCCAACGGATGATCACCTGGGCCGGGCTCAGCCCGGTCTCCTCAGCCACCTGACGGACCTGGGGCAGTTCCAGGTCGCGGGGGTCGCGCTGGTTGCCCAGCGGGCTCCAGGCCTCGACGTGGATGCCGCGGCGCCCCAACTCGGCGCGCAGTTCGTCCCGGTTGAACGACGGGTGGCACTCGATCTGGTTCAGGCTCGGCTTGGAGCCGTCCAACCGGTCCAGGTGGTCGGGGTTGAAGTTCGAGACGCCGATGCTGCGGGTCAGGCCCTCGGCCTTGAACTGCTGCAACGAGTCCCAGGCCTCGATGAAGGATTCGCCGTACTTGACGGTGGCCGGCCAGTGGATCAGGTACAGGTCGAGGTGGTCGACACCCAGCTTGGTCAGGGTGTCCTCGATGCCGCGGCGGGCAGCGTCCTTGAGGTGTGCGTCGTTCCAGAGCTTCGAGGTCAGGAAGACCTCGTCGCGGGCAACACCGGACTCGGCCAGGGCGCGACCGACGCCCTCCTCGTTGCCGTAGACGGCGGCGGTGTCGATGTGGCGGTAGCCGACCTCGAGGGCGGTCAGGACGGGCGCGACGACCTCGTCGTTCTTGACCCGCCAGACGCCGTAGCCGAGCTGGGGAATCTGGACGCCATCATTGAGCGTGACGGTAGGAACAGTCATGGGGTGCCTTTCATCGTGGGAACCGCCGCCAAGCCTAGTCACCATCGGCCCCGCAGGCCCCAGTGATGGCCGAAACGCGCGTGCTGGGCCCACCGTGCGGCCATGAAAGAATGGGCACCATGTCTTCGCAGTCCCTCGCAGCAGCCTCGCTGCCGGCCCAGCTCACCGAACGCGTACAGGCGGTGGCCGGCATCGACCCCGAGATGCGTCCGGCCACCAAACCGCAGTTCGGCCACTTCCAGTCCAACGTGGCCCTGCGCCTGGCCAAGACGGTCGGCAAGCCGCCCCGGGAGGTGGCCGCCGACCTGGTGGAGCGCCTGGACCTGGACGACGTCTGCGAACCGCTGGAGATCGCCGGTCCCGGCTTCATCAACTTCCGGATCAAGGCCAGCGTGCTGGCCGCGACGGCCACCGCCCTGCTCGAGGATGCCAACGACGGCATCGTCGCGGCCGAGGTGTCGCAGCGGGTGGTCATCGACTACTCGGCGCCCAACGTCGCCAAGCAGATGCACGTGGGACACCTGCGCACCACCATCATCGGCGACTGCTTCAATCGCGTGCTGACGGCGCTGGGACACACCGTCATTCCGCAGAACCACATCGGCGACTGGGGCACCCAGTTCGGCATGCTGATCGAGCAGGTTCGCGACGAGGACATTGACGCCAGCCAGCTGACCCTGGCCGAGGCCGACGCCCTGTACAAGCGGGCCGCGGCCCGCTTCCGCGCCGACGAGGAGTTCGCCACCCGCGCCCGTGCCCGGGTCGCGGTCTTCCAGGGCGGTGACGAGGAGTCATTGGCAATCTGGCGCCAGCTCGTCGAGATCAGCAAGCCGGCCTTCAACGAGGCCTACCGCCGCCTCGGGGTGCTGCTGACCGATGACGACCTGGCCGGTGAGTCGACCTACAACGATGACCTGCCAGTGCTGGTCGACGAACTGGAGTCCTCGGGCGTGGCCGTGGTCGACGACGGCGCCCTGTGCGTCTTCGTCGATGGGTTCGAGGCGCCCCTGATCGTGCGCAAGAGCGACGGCGGCTACGGCTATGCCACCACCGACCTGGCGGCCATCCGCCGCCGGGTGCGCCAGTTGGATGCCGACCGGATCATCTACGTCACCGACGTGCGCCAGGGCGGCCACTTTGCGCAGGTCTTCGCCGCGGCCCGCAAGGCCGGCTTCCTGCCCGAGGACGTCCTGGCCCAGCACGTCGGCTACGGCATGGTGCTGGGCACCGACGGCAAGCCGTTCAAGACCCGGGACGGGTCGGCGGCCACGCTCTCGTCACTGCTGGACGCCGCCGAGGAGGTGGCCGCACCGAACATCGCGCTGGCCGCCATCAAGTACGCGGACCTGTCGAACGGACTGCAGAAGGACTACACCTTCGACGCCGAACGGATGGTGCAGACCAGCGGCGACACCGGCCCCTACCTGCAGTACGCCCACGCCCGGATCAGCCAGATCCTGCGCAAGGCCGAGGCCGACGACCTGCCGGGCCGAGTGATCACGGTGCTCGAGGAGCCCGCCGAGCAGCAGTTGGCACTGCTGCTGTCGCGTTTCGGCGAGGTCGTCACCGAGGTCGGCCAGGCGCTGACCCCCCACAAGCTGTGCGGCTACCTCTACGAGTTGGCCGGCGCCTACTCCACCTTCTACGAGCAGTGCCCGGTGCTGAAGAGCACCGGCGAGCTGCGCGAGTCACGGCTGGCGCTGTGCCGGGTCACCCAGCAGGTGCTGGCCCGAGGCCTGTACCTGCTGGGCATCGACGCCCCCGACCGGATGTGAGGGCTACTTCTTCTTGCCCTTGGCCTGCTTCGGGACGACGATCTGGTCGTCACCGGCGACGGAGGCGAAGTTGGTGACGATCTGCGGCGCCGCGTCCGGGTGCTGCAGACGATCATTGGCCAGCCAGGCGGCGCCGATGATGCCCGCCTTGTTGCGCAGCTGGGCCGGGACCATGGGCGTCTTCAGCGTCAGGTTCGGCATGAACTTCGCGTGGTCCTTGCTGACCCCGCCGCCCACGACGAACAGGTCGGGCCAGAACAGCATCTCGACCACCTCGTAGTAGCGCTGCAGTCGCACTGCCCAGTCCTTGTAGCTGAGGCCCAGACGATCCTTGATCGAGCTGGCGGCCTGGGTCTCGGCGTCGTGGCCGTCGATCTCGAGGTGGCCGAGTTCGGTATTGGGCACCAGGTTGCCGTCCAGGATCAGCGCCGAGCCGATGCCGGTGCCCAGCGTGGTCAGGATGACCAGGCCGGTGACGCCCTTGGCTGCCCCGTAGTGGACCTCGGCCACACCGGCGGCGTCGGCGTCGTTGACCAGGGTGATCGGGCGTCCGAGCTGGTCGGCGAAGAACTGGTCGGCCTGCAGGCCGGCCCACTGCTGGTCGAGGTTCGCGATGAAGGGCACCTTGCCGTGCACGACCGGCGCCGGAATCGTCAGACCGATGGGGCCGTCGCCGATCGTGTCCCCGAAGTGGTCGATGATCTCGGCCACCACCTTGGCCACGTTCTTCGGGGTCGAGGTGGACGGGGTGTCGATGCGCAGCCGCGCGGCCGCGAAGTCGCCGACCTCCAGGTCGACGGGCGCGCCCTTGATGCCCGAACCGCCCACGTCAATGCCCAGCACATGTGTCATGGGCACAGCCTAGGACAGAGGCGCGTCGACGTGCAGGGCGGAGGGGGCCGGATCCTCGCCGGTGGCCGCGGGTGGCGACGTGCGGGTGCTGAGGGTGACCCCCGTGCTGGCCCGTCGCTCACGGGCCGCCCGGGCAAGGACCGGCTGCTGTTCCAGCACCTGGCGGGCGTCGGCCGGGTCCAGATGGACGAAGTGCATCTCGACGGGGCCGTCGACCAGATCGATGCTGACCGAGGCCAGGTTGAGTCGACGATCCAGGGGTCCGCGGTGCAGGCGCACCGACTGGGCCCGGGCGTGGTCGATGACGTTGAACTCGCGCCGCAACCAGCCGCGACGGTTGACGGCGAGCTGGTCGGTGAGTGCCCAGCCTGCGTTCCTGCGTCCCCACCACAGGAACCAGGCCGCGCGCTCGGGCACCGGGTTCAGCCGGATGTCGTGCAGGTTCACCCCGGGCCAGACCGTGTTGATGACGGCCATCGCCTCGGCCCAGCTGCCGATCGCCAGGGCCACGTCATTGGCGCTGTCGTCGTCGTCGGTGGCGCCGCCCTTGCCGAGCACGGTCATCCGCACCCGCCACCAGCCGAACCGCCGCCACAGGACGCCCTGTTCGATGGTGAAGCCCTGCACCCGGTCGAACGGGGTGCTGCTGGTCGACAGGTCGGTCATGCCGTGGCTGATGCGCAACCCCTGGCCATCGGTCTCGACCCGGAACCGCCACTCCTTGACCACCCGCTTCAGGACGTAGCCGCCCAGGGGCAGCAGCAGGAACAGTCCGAAGCCGAGGTTGATGGCGCCGCCGCTCAGCTGGCGCACGAGGGCGAAGACGCCGAAGCCGACCAGCGTGCCCAGGAACTCCCCGGAGGTCACGGCCGCGACGACCAACGACCGGGGTGCGACCTGGACGACCAACTGGCGGGGCCGCTCGAACTGGGCCAGCT
>NZ_JADIJQ010000019.1 GCF_017355265.1 Tessaracoccus sp. SD287 | reverse complement strand
ACCTTCGACGTGGCCGAGAACCAACCCGACAACGGGCGCTACACCGGCGGCGGGCTGTCCTTCGCCGAGATCCCCGGCTGGGCAAACTCCAGCGGGTGGGGGCTGGACTGGGCGTCGAACCGGGCCGGGCAGCGTGACGAGGTGACCTCCTCGTGGGTCTCGATCGCCGTGGTCGGCGAGGTCGACCGCACCGTCTTCCCCAGCCCGCAGGCCGCCACCAACCAGTTGATGCAGTGCATGGCCAGCTCGTACTACTACCGCGACTTCTCCGGACGCAAGGATCTGCAGAACGAGGCCGTCACCATCGACGGCAAGGGCGGCTGGAAGCTGGTGGCCGAGGTGAACGTCAGCAACCGTCCCGACGGGGTGCGCGGTGACGTGATCACCATCATCGTCGTCGACGTCGGCCGCGAGGGAAAGTTGGCGGTGTTCTGTGGCCAGGCACCGATCGGTGACGCCGAGCGCAACCAACTCGTCAACGCGGCCGCGGCCGGGCTGCAGGTTCGCGCCTGAGTCGGCGACGACCCGTGGCCCCCCTACACTCAACGGCATGGCAGACGCAGGCTGGTACCCCGACCCGTCGGGTGCGCCCGGCCAGTTGCGCTACTTCGACGGTCGTTCGTGGACCAGCCAGGTGGTCGCCCAGGGCCAGGACGCCGGTGGCGGCACGGCTGGTCGGGGTGGTCTGGTCGCCGCCATCGTCGGCGTGCTGGCCCTCAGCCTGCTGGTCTGGTTCCTCCTGCGACCCGGTGGTGGAGACGCCTCCGGCTTCCCCGAGGACACCAACTCGGCCAGCCCCTCGATCACCGGCTGGGACGAGACGTCGGTGCCCACCCCGACCCCGACGCCGTCGACCACCGACCCCTCCGGCGCAGCCCGCGTGGAATGCCCCCGCAGTGGCGGCGGCTACGGGTACCGCAGCGACGGCAACCGTCGCCTGGGCGGCCAGTTGAGTTTCGAGTCACGGGGCTGGTCGCGTGGCGGGTTCAGCATGCCCTTCGCCCACGACGTCTCGGCCGAACGTCGCACCATCCGGCCCGGGTGGCAGAGCAACCTCGCGGTGGGTGCGCTGCTCAAGGCCGACGGGTTCGACGACCCCGCCCGTTCGGCGAAGATGATGACCGACTGCTTCGCCAGCTCGTCCTACTTCCGTGGCTACACCGGTAACAAGGTGCTGACCACCGAGGCGGTCACCATCGACGGGAAGCCGGGCCACAGGATGGTCACCGAGATCTACGTGTCCGAACCCGCCGACGTCACCGGCGACAGGGTGACGGTCATCGTCGTCGACACCGGCCACCCCGACCAGTTCTCATTCTTCGTCTCGGCGGCCACCATCACCGATCCCGAGAACATTGCCGAGGTGCAGCAGACCGAGCAGACAGTGCGTGTGGTCAGCTGATCAGAAGCGGAACGGGCCCCAACTGCCCTCCACCTCTTCCTCGTCGTCCTCGTCCTCGACGGGGTCGTTGAAGCGTGGGTCGGTGTCCCAGAGCTCGTTGCGTTCGGCCGCGTGCTGCAGGGCTGCGGCGGCGGCCTCCGGGCTGGCATAGGGGCCCAGCCGGTCCTCGGCCTTGCAGGCGGCATAGGGTTCGACGGTCTTGTGCTTGAGGCAGTAGTACCACTCGCTGCTGTGGTCCGCATTCATGGGTCCGACACTGCCACACCGGGGCACTCCGCGGGCGGGTATTAGAATCAGCCGGGTGACCAGCGTTGTGAAGCCCTACCCCGTCAGCCCCATGCGTCCCGTCCCGGCGTCGATCGAGCGGCCCCACTACGTGGGCAAGCGAGCGCCCGACCCCTACCTGGGCAGCCACGTGCAGACCCCCGAGACGATCGAGCTGATGCGCGAGTCGGCCTCGATCGCCTGCCAGGCCATGCACGAGGCGGCCAAGGCGATCGCACCGGGTGTCACCACCGACGACCTCGACAAGGTCGCCCACGAGTTCATGCTCGACCACGGCGCCTACCCCTCGTCGTTGGGCTACCGGGGCTTCCCGAAGGCCTGCTGCACCAGCGTCAACGAGGTGATCTGCCACGGCATCCCCGACGGGCGGCCGCTGGAGGACGGTGACCTGGTCAAGATTGACGTGACCGCCTTCAAGAACGGCGTCCACGGCGACAACTGCGGCACCTTCTACTGCGGCGACGTCGACGAGGCGTCCAGGCTGCTGACCGACCGCACCGAGGAGGCCATGAATCGGGCCATCAAGGCCGTCAAGCCGGGGCGTCCGCTGTCGGTGATCGGACGGGTCATCGAGAGCTACGCCGGCCGGTTCGGCTACGGCGTGGTGCGCGAGTACACCGGCCACGGGGTGCACACCGCCTTCCATTCGGGGCTGGTGGTGCTGCACTACGACGAGCCGCGTCTGGACACCCCCATCGAGGTCGGGATGACCTTCACCATTGAGCCGATGCTGGCGCTGGGGTCGGCGGCCAACGAGCAGTGGGACGACGGCTGGACCGTGGTCACCAAGGACCGCTCCCGGGTCGCCCAGTTCGAGCAGACGATCGTGGTCACACCCGAGGGCGCCGAGGTGTTGACCGTGCCGATGGCGGGCTACACCACCGCCCGCTGAATCGTGGTGTGAACGGTCACGGAGTTCTCGGGAAGCGACGACAGCCATCCTTGCCAAGCCGCGGTCATCACCTGAATTTCGAGGACGGGGCGGATCAAACCGGGAACGGTGGGGTGCTCAAAGCTCCCCACCGCTTTCAACTGGGAGGCGAGTTCCTCGGGCAGGCTGGCCCTCAGTGCGTCGTATTCCGGATCGGTGAGCCACCGCGCCGCACTGTCAGGCGGACGACGCCTGCCAAGTTCTTGGCCCTCGCGTCGGCGCGACGTCCGAATCCGGAAGACTTCGCCGGTCCAGATGCCCCGGCAGTGGAGGGCAACGTCCAGCGGTTGGCTCGGTCCTTCATTCACGCACGCCACCGCGGTAGCGTCCAGTGGTTGGGGCAGCCCATCGAAGCCATCGCTGGGTGGTCCTAGGGCGTAGGGGTCCAGGAAGAGCATGTCCTCGTAACGGACCAATCGGCCCACACCTGTGGCCACATCGAAAGGCTTGAGCAGTGGCAGGCTGCTCACGCGGGTACCCCGGGCGCCACCCAACCACCGCCGCCACCGCTTTCTCGCACCATCATCCACAGTGTCCAACGGTTATTCCATCGATTCGCGGTGCATCGCGGCGCGTAGTAGACATGGTTCTCGGCAGCCAACGTCCTGCCCCTGCTCTGGCAGCTGCTCTCCGACGTGAACCATGTATTCACAATGGTCTCGTAATCAGCTCGCGCTGTGGGCGCGACAAACACGGACAGTGCTACGACTGTGAGTGCAACTAGAACTGCGATTCTCTTCACGTCTATGCTCCTTTGCTATGGGGTGGCTGAGACACAGACCTTCTTAGCGTACAGTTCGAGGCGATTCTCGCGGGTGAACTGCTCGATCCAGTGAAACGGCCATTACTCAACCTCAGCCCTCGAGCAGTCCCGCGCGGCGCGCGACCAGCGAGACCTCGGAGGCGAGCCGGCCGAGCATCCGCCGGGCGTCGTGCTGGTGGGTGACCAGGCTGACGGTGCGCAGCGGCTGGTCGAGCAGGCGACGGGTGACCACCCCGGGGCGCTGGCAGGTGCGCACCGTCATCTGCGAGACCAGCGCCAGGCCCAGACCGGCGCCCACCAGTTGCTGGACCACCAGTTGGTCCTCCGAGGTGTGCCGAATCGCCGGGCTGAACCCATGGCGTTCACCGAAGTCGGTGAGGTTGGACTGGCACCAGACGCACCCCGACACCCACGTCTCGCCAGCCAACTCGCCGGCGTCCAGCGGCAGGTCGGGGTCTCCGGCGAGCCGGTGCCCCGCGGCCACGGCCACCAGCAGCGGGTCGCGTCCGAGCACGCGGTGGCGCAACTGTCCGCTGCCACCCAGGTCCTGGCCGCCCTCGGCGTGCTCGAAGACCAGCGCGGCGTCAACCTGCCCCTCCGACAACGCCTCGACCGCCACCGGCGGCTCCATGTCGATGACCCGGACGTCCAGGTCGGGCAGCGCCACCGTCAGCGCGGCGACGGCCGGCGCCACCAGCGCAGAGGACCCGCTGGGGAAGCTGGCGATGGTCAGCCGCGTCGAACGGCGCCGCACCGAGTCGCGCAGCGCGGCGCGGGCCACCAGCAGTCGTCCGGCAATGGCGTCGGCGTGGCCGAGCAGCACCTCACCGGCCGGGGTCAGGGTGATGCCGCGGGCGTGCCTGCGGACCAGGGCGGTGCCGGCCTCCTTCTCCAGGCGGCGCAGCTGCTGCCCGAGCGCGGGCTGCGTCCAGCCCAGTTTCCGGGCGGCCGCCGAGATCGATCCCATCCGGGCCACCTCGCGGAAGGTCAACACCAGCTTGGGGTCCAGCGACCCGCTGATCTCTGCCGTCTCGTCGTGGTCCTCGGCGCTGGTCATGGCGTGAGGGCGGCCAATCCCGCGTCGCTGGCCTGGGCCGACAGGATGCTGCAGGTGGGGGTGACCAGCACCGGACGGACCCGGCCCAGGGTCGCGGCGGCCGCGGCCTGCTCGGCAATGACAACCGGTTCGGTGAAGGCGCGGTGGTCCACTCCCCCGACCACGACGGTAGCATCCAGGTCGGCCAGGGACGGGTTGCCGGGCAGGAACTGGTCCCAGCTGACCGCGGCGCCCCACCGGGTCAGCCGCTCGGCCCGGGAGTGTTCCCCGCAGGTGTGCACGATGGTGGACAGGTCTGCCACCTCCTCCAGGATCTCGAGGTCGTAGGGCTCGGAGAATTCGCTGAACTGCTCCGAGGTCGTGATCTGCGGGTTCAGCGTACCCGTCGCCGCATAGAACAAGCCCTCCATGCCGGCTGCCCGCAGGTCGCCCAGGTAGCTGAGGTAGGTGTCGGTGATGGCACGCAGCGCCTGGTGGGTCAGCGCCGGGTCGGTCTCGAACAGTTCCGGCAGGGTCAACGCGCCGGTGGCGCCGAAGACCGGCTTGCCGGCGTAGTAGCTGAGTCCGGCCGCCTGGACCAGGGTGCTCAGCGGCGAGAACAGGGTCTGCACGACGGGCAGGTCGGGCGCCAGGGCGTGGACCTCGGCCACCAGCGCCACCTGTTCGGCCAGCACCGGCGAATCGGTCCGGGCGTCGACGGCGGCCAGGTCGTCCAGCGAGGTGATGGCCACCGCGGTCTGTCGGGGAATGTCACGCACCTCGTAGTCGCCGGTGCGGTACTGGTTGCCCCACACCTCGGCGTAGTAGGTGGCGCGCGGGTTGAGCTTGACCCAGTCCCACTGCCAGCGGTGGGCGAAGTCCGCGGTCCAGCGGGCCAGCGGTCCCCCGGGGTACTCGCTGTCGCGGTGGTGGCGCCAGGCGCTGATCGGCGGCCGGTCGGCCAGTTCGCCGGCCATCACTGCGGCGAATCGTTCGCGTGGCGTCCAGGTCATCGGTCGGTCCCGTCGGTCAGGTCGGCGACCAGGGCGTCGAACAGTCGGGCGGCGGTCTGCAGTTTCGTGGTGCTGGCCTCGGTGCGGGGGAAGCCCGCGGGCAGGCCGTCCAGCACCTGCTCGATGATCTGCACCTTGCGGGCATTGCGTCCGACCACCGGGCCGGCGAACAGGCGCTCGACCATGCGGTCCCAGGTGGGGGTCTCGAAGACCCGGTCGAAGCGTTCTCGTTCGGGGCCGGTTTCCCCGGCGCCGCAGGTGGGCGCCAGCCGGCGTTCCTCGGTGGCGGCCAGGTCGACCGAGCCGTCCCCGGTGATGACCACCCCGTAGTCGCGGGCGGCGGCCTCGACGCTGACCTTGCCGCGGGCCACGTCCTCGCGCACCGCGGTGATGTCCCGCTCGAAGGGGTGCCCGTAGCCGCCGGCACCGGAGGTCAGCAGCGTGACCGTGTCCCCGGGCTGCAGGGCGATGATGTCGACGATCGAGGGACGCTGCTCGCGGTCGGTGCCCTCGTTGATGACCATCCGGGTCGGCAGGCCGGGCTGGCCGCCGGCATAGCCCCAGGGCCGGAAGCTGACCCGTTCCATGCCGCGGGCCAGCAGCGAGCAGGGGCGCAGGGCCTCAAAGGTGAGCGCCAGACCGGTGCCGCCGCGCCACCTGCCGGGCCCGCCCGAGTCGGGGCGCAGGGCGTAGCGCAGCACCCTGACGCAGACCTCGGACTCGACGGTCTCGACGGGGTTGTTGGCCAGGTTGGAGATGCCGGAGTCGCGGCCGTCGACACCGTCGGCACCGAGCCGGGCACCGGTGCCGCCCACCATGGGCTCGACGACCTGCACGTGGTCGCGGTCGCCGCGGGTCTCGGCGACGACGACCGGGACGACCAGCCCGGAACTGGCCGCCGGCAGGGTCTCGGGGGCGACCTGGATGAGGGCTGCCGACAGCACGTCGTTGACCCGCGACGCGGTGGCGTGGCGCACCCCGGTCGCGGCCGGGTAGTCGGCATGCACGATGGAGCCCTGGGGTGCTACCAGGGTGACCGGACGCATCAGGCCGCCGTTGAGTGGCATGGTCGGGTCAAGGGTCATCACCAGGCCGAGGATGCGGGTGGTCAGCCAGGCGTGGGTGGTGCCGAAGCTGGCAATGTTGAGCGCTGCCTCGACCTGCGGGTCGGTGCCGGCGAAGTCGACGCTGAGGTGGCCGTCGTCGAGGGTGACGGTGATGCTGATGCGCACCGGTGCCCGGCTGAAGGCGTCGCTGTCGAGGTAGTCGACGGCCCGGTAGCTGCCGTTGCCGAGGCTGCGCAGGGCGGCCCGGGACTTGGCCGCGGAGCGGTCGAGCAGGTAGGTCGAGGCCTCCAGGAAGGCATCGGTGCCTTCACGGGCGGCCAGTTCGCCGATGCGGCGGCGTCCGGTGGCCAGGGCGCCGAGCATGGCTTGGAAGTCGCCCTCGTTGGCGTCGGGGGTGCGGGTGTTGCGTTGCAGCAGTTCGTTGATGTCGGCCACCACCTGGCCGCCGCGGACGTACTTGACCGGCGGGATCTGCAGGCCCTCGGCGAAGATGCTGGTGTTGAAGGGGCTGACCGACGAGGGCACCCGTCCGCCGATGTCGCTGATGTGGACGAAGGCCCAGCCGTAGGCGACGATCTCACCGTCGACGAAGTAGGGCTCGATCATCTGGATGTCGGGCAGGTGGGTGGACAGGCCGCCGGTGGTGAACGGGTCGTTGGTGACGATCACGTCGCCGGGCTGCAGCGGGTCCCGGTCGTGGACGCGGGCGATGGCGGTGGCCAGGTTGAGCCCCACGAAGCCGGAAACCCCCATCGCGTTGGGGTAGGCGATGAAGGTGCCGTCACGGTCGGCGATGGCGCAGGCGAAGTCGGCGGTCTCCTTGACGTAGAGACTGCGCGAGGTGCGCTGCAGGGTCAGGCACATCTCCTCGGTGAGCGCGGCCAGCTTGGCGCCGATGATCTGCAGGTCGGTGGTCGCGGTCATCGCGCACCCTCCTTGACGAGTTCGAGGTCACGGTTGGGCAGCCGCCGCAGCGTCCAGTCCGGGGGGACGACGATGGTGGTGTCGCTGTGCTCGATGACGGCGGGGCCGCTGGTGGTGGCACCGACGGCCAGGTCGTCGTAGTCGAAGACGTCGGCGGTGACCCAGGTGCCGCGGTGGCTGAGGCGGCGGTGCTGGCGGGGTGCGACCTGGGCACCGCCGTCGGCTTCGTGCACCTGGTCGGCCAGCGGCAGGGTCTGCCCGACGACGGCCAGGCGCAGGGTGCCGACCTCCAGGGCGGAGGTGGCATGGACGAAGTCGTAGCGCAGCTGGTGCTCGGCGTTGAAGCCGGCTCGGATGTGCTCGGCGTCCAGGACGTCGGGGCTGGTTCCGGGGGGCAGGTCGGCCAGCCTGTACTCCCCCAGCGCGATGGACAGTTCGTAGGCCTGGCCGGGGTAGCGCATGTCGAGGCTGACCTGCACCTTGCCGGTGTCGGGGTCATCGCCGTTCTCGGCGAGCCAGCCGCGGCCCTGGTCAATGATGTCGGCGGCGGCCCCGCGCAGCGCGGCGGCGGTCTGCTCGTCGAGCAGGTCACGCACGCTGTGGACGAAGTCGCGGCGCAACGGAGCCAGGGCGGCACCGAGCGCGCAGTAGGTGGCGGCGGCGTCGGGGACGACCAGGCGGGTGATGCCCAGTTCGTCGGCGAGCATGGCGGCGTGGGTGGGGCCGGCCCCACCGAAGGGGACCAGGGTGAAGTCGGGTGCGTCCAGGGCTCGTTCGGCCAGCAGCTTCTGCAGCTCGGTGGCCATCTGGGCGGTGGTGAGACGCAGCGCGGTGCCGGCGGTCCAGGCGGCCGGTTCGTCGGCGCCGACACCCAGTTGGGTGGCGACGTCGGCCAGGGCGCCGTTGGCGCGTTCGGGGTGCAACGCCATGCTGCCGCCCAGAAAGCCGGCGGGGTCGATCATGCCGGTGGCCAGGTAGGCGTCGGTGATGGCGGCCCGGTCGCCGCCGAGCCCGTAGCAGGCCGGGCCCGGGGAGGCGCCCACCGACTCGGGGCCCACCTGCAGCACGGGCTGCTGGGTGGACAGGTCGGCCCAGATCACCGACCCGCCGCCGGCGCCGATGGCCGACACGTCCACGACGGGCAGCATCAGGGTGAGCCCGCCGACCTCGGTGGTGGTGCTCAGCCGGCTGCGTCCCTCGACGATGATGGAGATGTCGCTGCTGGTGCCGCCCATGTCAAAGGTGACCAGGTTCTGCCCCGGGTAGTGCATGCGGGCAGCGGTCACACCGGACGCCGGGCCCGACAGGATCGTGTCGAGGGGTCGGGCGATGGCCGACTCGACCGAGAGGCTGCCGCCGTTGGAGGCGGAGATGAACAGCGGCGCGGTGACGCCCAGGTCGGCCAGACGACGCTGCAGGTTTTCCAGGTAGCGCTTGACGGTGCCGTGGATGTGGGCGCCCATGACGGCCACCAGGCAGCGTTCGTACTCGCGGATCTCGGGCCACAGCGCGGCCGCCGAGATGACCTCGACGAGGCCGCCGTGGGCGGCGATGGCGCTGGCGAGCCGGTCGGCGACCTGCTGTTCGTAGGCGGGGTTGGCGTAGCCGTTGACCAGGCTCAGCACGACGGTCTCGGGGGCCAGGACGGCGACTCGGGCTGCGGCGGCGGTGATCTCGTCGTCCTCGGCCGGGTCGATGACGGCGCCCTCGGGGCTGAGTCGGGCACCCAGCTGCAGCACGTTGTCGCGGCGCACCAGGGGCTGCTGGCCGACCGCGTGCAGGTTGAACGAGCTGGGCATCCGCGAGCGTCCGATTTCGAGGACGTCGGCGAAGCCCTCGGTGACGACCAGGACGACCTTGCCGCCGCGGCGCTGGATGATGGCGTTCAGGCCGATGGTGGTGCCGTGGGTGACGCTGGCGATGGTGGCCTCACCGAGGTGCCCCAGCAGGTCGGCCATGCCGACGCCGACGGCCTCGGCCGGGTCGGCCGGGGTGCTGGAGACCTTGTGGCGCAGCATGGCCGACCCGTCGTCGGGTACCGCCACGAAGTCGGTGAACGTGCCGCCGACGTCGATGCCGATGCGGTAGGCAACCATGGGTGTTCCTTTCAGAATGCCTTGGACAGGTCGACCCATTTCGACAGCAGCAGCATCACGGCGATGCTGAGGCCCATCAGCAGGGTCGAGACGGCTGCGGCCGAGGGGTCGAGTTCGAACTGCACGGCCGACATGATGCGCAGCGGCACGGTGGTGGTGTTGGGTCCCGAGACGAAGGTCGAGACGGCGACCTCACCCAGGGACAGCACGCCAGCGAAGACGCCGCCGGCGACGATGCCCGGACGCAGCTGCGGCAGGGTCA
The DNA here is from genome assembly GCF_017355265.1 of Tessaracoccus sp. SD287. Taxonomy (GTDB): domain Bacteria; phylum Actinomycetota; class Actinomycetes; order Propionibacteriales; family Propionibacteriaceae; genus Aestuariimicrobium. Next base: position 43,004 of record NZ_JADIJQ010000019.1, on the reverse strand, counting down.
CGGTGAAGAAGACCCGCAGCGGACCGGCGCCCAGGCTCTGCCCGGCGCGTTCCAGCATCGGGTCCAGGCCGTGAACGCTGATCGAGACGGTGCGGATCGCGAACGGCAGGGTGACCAGGGTGTGGGCCAGCCACAGGCCGGTGATGGTGTTGAGCACCCCGGAGCCCTGCAGGTAGGTCAGCAGTCCCAGCCCGATCATCACCTCCGAGACGATCAACGGGGACATGAAGAAGCTGGTCAGCAGCGGCTTGGGGCGTCCGCGGTGCAGGCCGTAGGCCGCCAGGGTGGCCAGCACGACCACGGTCGGGATGGTCAGGGCGGCGACCAGCAGCGACAACTGGATGGAGACCAGCCACTCGTTGCTGGACAGCACCGTCTGGTACCAGCGCAGCGAGAAGCCCGAGGGCGGGAACTGCACCAACGGCGTCGGATTGACCGAGCTGCCGACCAGGGCCACCAGCGGCAGGGCCAGGAAGACCAGGACGGCCAGACCGCTGAGTCGGACCAGCCAGCCATCACCGAAGGGGCGCAGCCGGCGGCGGCGGGTGGGACCGGTGGTGGGACTAGTCATGGATCCTCCTGTCCCAGGTGCGACCCGCTGCGCTGAGCAGCAGGATCACCACCAGCGAGATCGCGAACAGGACGAAGCTGAGCGCGGCGGCGCCGGGGTGGTTGAACACCCGCATGGCCTGGTCGTAGACGCGCAGCCCGGCCAGTGGCTGGTTGGCGCCGCCGACCAGCATCGGGGTGACGTAGATGCCCATCGAGAGTGAGAAGACGATGACGGCACCGCTGACCAGTCCGGGGACCGACAGCGGCAGGACGACGCGGCCGAAGGTGCCCAGCGGGCGGGCACCCATGGACGAGCTGGCGCGCAGCAGGGCGTCATCGATGCGTCCCAGCGAGGTGGCCAGGGTGACCACCGCAAAGGGAAGCAGCACGTGGGTGACCACGACCACCACCGTCACCGGTCCTGACAGCAGGTTCATCGGACGGTCGGACAGTCCGACCCCGGTAATGATCGAGTTGAACAGGCCCTCGGCGCTCAGCAGTGCACGCCAGCCGAAGGATCGCACGACCACGCTGGTGAGCAGCGGTGAGACGACCACGATGGTGGCGATCATCCGGTAGGTGGCGGAGGTGGAGCGGGCCAGCAGCCACGCCACCGGGAAGGCGAGGACCGCGCACAGGAGCGTGACGACCAGCGCCATCCTGATCGTGTACAACAACGAGTCGCGGAAGTAGGAACTGGCGAACACGGCCCGGTAGTTGTCCATGGTCAGCCCGCTTTGGGGCTCGTAGAATCCGTCGACCGGGCGCAGGCTGAGCAGGAACAGGCTGGCCAGCGGCACCACGAACAGCGCCAGCAGGAACAGTCCGCCCGGTGCCAACGGCAGTGCCTCCAGCAGCCGCCTGCGGGTGCGGATCGGCTGCTTCACTCGCTGATCACCACCACGGCCGCCGGATCCCAGACCAGGCGCACCGTCTCACCCTCCTGGGGTGGGGTGCGCCCGGCACCCGCATCGGCCAGTTCGACCGCGATCAGCTGCTCGGTCCCTTCCAGACGGACCTGCAGGTGCCAGGTGCCGCCGGAGAACGCGCGCATGGTCACCTCGCCCGTGGGGAACCCGTCGTCCCCGCCCTGGTGGGGGTCGGCCAGCGTGATCTGTTCGCGGCGCAGCACCACGGTGACCTGCCCGGTGGCACCGCCGGGGACCACCGGCAGGGTGGTGCCACTGGCGGTGACGGCGCGGCCGTCGCTGATGGTGGCCGTGATCAGGTTGCCGGCGCCGAGGAAGTCGGCCACGAAGGCGGTGCGGGGGTGCCGGTAGATCTCTTCGGGGGTGCCGATCTGCTCGATCTTGCCGCCGTTGAGCAGGGCCACCCGGTCGGACATGGTCAACGCCTCGTCCTGGTCGTGGGTGACGAAGATCATGGTGGTGCCGATGGCCTTCTGGATGCGCCGCAGCTCGAACTGCATCTGTCGGCGCAGTTTCGCGTCCAGGTTCGACAGCGGTTCGTCCAGCAGCAGGACGCTGGGCGAGTAGGCCAGGGCCCGGGCCACGGCGACCCGCTGCTGCTGTCCGCCGGACAGTTGGCGCGGGCGACGTTCGGCGAAGGCGGCCAGGTCGACCAGTTCCAGGACTTCGGCGACGCGGCGGCGCACTTCGGTCTTGGGCGTCTTGCGGACGTCCAGGCCGTAGGCGACGTTCTGGGCGACGGTCAGGTGCGGGAACAGGGCGTAGCTCTGGAAGACCAGACCCAGGTCGCGGCGGTGCGCCGGTTCCCCGGTGACGTCGCGCCCGTCCACCAGGACCTGTCCCTGTCGGGCATCGACGAAGCCGGCGATGACGTTGAGCAGGGTGGTCTTGCCGCAGCCGGAGGGGCCCAGCACGGAGAGGAACTCCCCGGGCTGGACGTCCAAGGCGTCGAGGTCGAGGATCGTGGTGTCCCCGTAGCCGGCCTGCAGGTTGCGGACGGCGACGTGGCCAGCGCTCACGCGAAAATCTCGTTCCAGTCCTTTTGCAGCCCATTCAGCTGGGGCAGAACGGTCGGGTAGTCGATCCACGCGAACTTCTCGTAGACGTCGTTGCCGTACTTGATGCGGCTGGCGAAGGTCTCGCTGTAGGTGATGGTGGTGTTGGAGGCGGCGTACCAGGTGCCCTCGGCGAAGACCTTCATGTTCTCGGGCTTGCTCAGTTCGGAGAGGAACTCATAAGCCAGGTCGGAGTTCGCCGACCCCTTGGCCAGGTAGTACGAGGTCAGCGCGCCGACAGCACCCGACTCGGGGTAGACGAAACCAATGTCGACGCCGTTCTGCTCCATGGCGAAGGCGCGGCCGTCCCACCACGGGACGATCCAGGCGTCACCGTTCTGCAGCGCGGTCTGCATGGCACCGGAGTCGGCGGGGTAGGTCGAGACGCAGTTCTTGAGCTTGGCGAGGGTGTCCATGGCCTTCTTGTTGGCGGCCGGGTCGCCGAGCTTGCCGCCCTGCTCGTTGGCCAGACCGGCCAGCAGTTCCAGGCCGGGGTTGTAGGACAGCGGCGGCAGGCCGACGTGACCGCAGTACTCGGGCTTGAGCAGGTCGGACCAGTCGGTCGGCGGGGTCGCGATCTTGTCCTTGCGGTAGGCGAACCCGGTGGAACCGGTGGTCAGCGGCAAACCGAAGGTGGTGCCGTCAACGCCGGCATGCTCGACCAGGACCGGGCTGAGCTGGCTCCAGTTGCTGATCTTGCTGGTGTCGAGGGGTTCCAGCACGTTCGCGCGGGCAGCCTGGCCGCTGAGGTCGGGGGTGAGCGCGACCAGGTCGTAGGGCGGGTTCTGGCCGTTGGCGGCGCGCAGCTTGGTCAGCCACTCCGAACCGCCACCGGGAACGAACTGGACCTTGGCCCCGGTGCGCTTCTCGAAGGGCTCGACGAAGGCCTTGGAGAAGGTCTCGCTCCAGGCACCGGCGAAGGCGGTGACGGTGAGGGTCTTGCCCGCGAGCTCGGAGCCGTTGTCGGAGGTCGAACCGGTGTCGACGCTGCAGCCGGTGACGAGCAGCGCGAGGGTGGTGACAATGGCTGCGGCAGCACGGCTGACCGATGATGAACGCTTCACGTCCGGACCTCCTGGTGTGGGGGTGGGCTGCTCCGGTGGCCGTGGGCACAGGCCGGGGCAGGGGGTCACGTGACCCTGGTCCAGTCTGGTTCGTCAAAGCATCAACCAGAAGACCGAAGATGTTTGGGGGTCCAAAGTGGGGTTTTGGACGACGTTGGCGGTGGGGCGCCTTCGGAGATCCTGCGGCCCGGGTGTGTGAAGGAGGCCGTGGGGGCGTTGTCACAGCCCCTGGTGAGCTCGCGTGGAAGGACGAGTCGGCCGATAAGCCGGATTTTGTCGAAGGATGATCATCTATCTGCGACCGCTGTTGCCAACGGCCTTCCGTGCACGCACGGTGCGACCTACCCGGACGCTCAGGCGGGCCGCCCTCAAACACGTCCTGTTCGGTCTTGCTCCGGATGGGGTTTACCGAGCCACGCCAGTCACCTGGCGTGCTGGTGGTCTCTTGCACCACCGTTTCACCCTTACCAACCGTGGTTGGCGGTCTGTTTTCTGTGGCACTGTCCCGCGGGTCACCCCGGGTGGGCGTTACCCACCATCCTGCCCTGTGGAGTCCGGACTTTCCTCAGCCACCACCCGGGGGGTGGTGACCGCGATCATCTGGCCGACTCGTCCAACCACGCAGTCTACGCCGAAGTTGTCCACAGATTTGCGCAACGGGCTCGGAGATGGGCCACTCGTGGGTGAGGATGAGTCCGTGTCCGGAAACTCTGTTACCACCGCGGCGTCGACGGCGCGAGGCTGGATGGTTGCTGGACTGGTCACGGCGGCACTGCTGAGCGGGTGCCAGCCCTCGGACGACGCGACCACTCCCCCGCCGTCCGTCACAGCAGCGCCGACGGTGTCCACGACTGCGTCGCCCAGCGCGTCGCCGACTGCATCCGCAACGCCGACCCCGAGCCCGTCGATGGTGGTCACCGCTCGGCCGACCACTCCGGAGGAGACCGCGGCATTGGCTGCGGAGGCGGAGTTCGTGTACCGGGAGCAACAACGACTGATCGACGAGTATGAGAGCAAGGGTGGAGCAGCAACGTTGCCGGAACCGCTCAAGCGCTTCGTTGGCGGTGTGTACGCCACTGCTGTCGCAGAGTCGCTCAAACGCACGAACGATCAAGGACACAGGGTCGAGGGCGCGACGCTGGTGAAGCGGATCAAGGTGTTCACGGACACTAAGGAACCGTCATCGCTCTTGGGGATGCAGTTCTGTGATGACTGGAGTGAGACGGTCCTCATCGACAAGGATGGCCGACGCGTGCCTGTTGAAGCGTGGTTGATGAATCGTGCCGAGTTTAGCCGTGGTGTTGATGGAAGGCTCCGTGTCACCTATAACGAGGCCAACGAGGTGGGCACGTGCGACGCTTAATCAGTACAGCTCTCGTTGTCATGGTCGCGATATTCTTGCCGCTCTCTGCTCCCGCTGAACAGAAGCGTTGCATCCGTCCGGTCAAAGGCATCGGTGAAGACGGCAAAGTAACCCTCATCTGCGCCAAGTGGGCGGGGGATTCAAGCACTCCCGTCCCGACAGTCATAGCAACGCCGGTTAAACGAACTCCGCCTCCGGGACAACCCGTCGCCCCCGGCCCGCCAGGACCGCCCATCGGCTGTCTCACTCCCTTCGACAACCCGGCTGCTTGCATCCCCACTGACGCCGGCGGCAGACCGATCGACATCCCGGGTGCAGCTCGCACGGCAGCACTGAGCCTGCGACTCCCGGCGCCCGCCATCAGCATCGGGCCCGACCCGGCGCGCAACGAGTGGAACATGATTCCGGTCGGCTTCCCCGTGTGGATCTGGACCACCGAGCCGAAAACCTTGAACGCCACCACGACGCAGCAGGGCATCGCCATCACCATGACCGCGACCCAGGGACCGACCACCATCACCTTCGGCGACGGCACCAGCCTCGTGTGCACGACGATGACTCCCCGGGCCCCGGTCATCACCCCTCCCCCGCCCTCGCCAGACTGCGGCCACACCTACCGGGACAAGGGCGACTACGTCATCCGCGCCACCACGACGTGGAACGTCACCTGGCAGGCGCTCGGACTCACCGGCACGATTCCCATCACTCGCACCGGCAACGCACCGCTGCGTGTCGGCGAACTCACCGCCGTCCTGGTCCCGGGCCCCTGATCTGGCCCGCTGTCAGGCAGCAGTGGGGGCGATCCGCCCGGTCGGGTCGTGGGTCATCCACGACTGGGACGGCGTCACCAGATAGCCGAACCCCAGCGGAGAGGTCCAGCAGAACACCCCGGGCAACGGCTGGCTGAGCTGCCACCCCGCATGCGTCTTCGCCCGGTGGACCTTCCTGGACAGGGGCCCGAGATTCCCAGGCCGAGTCGGTGGCTCCGCCGGTGGCGGTGGCGGTGTCGACGCCCAGGGTTGGGTGTGGTCGAGGTCCAGTCCCCTGGCCAGCCGCTGCGAGAACGGGAAGACCTCATAGCCATTGCGCAGTTCGACCGCCTCACGCATCCGCGGTGGGCACTCGTAGGCGTCGGTGGCCACCATCCCACCCGCGTCCAGTACTGGACGAACCCGCACCCGGGTGTGGCCGACCAAGTCCTTGACCCACCCCGCCAACAGCGGCCCGAGCTTCTCCTCCCGCACCACCCCGACACCCTCGCGCAGGGTCTGGTCGCTCAGGTGGACCACCAGGTCGGCGTGGGGCAGCAACTTCTCGGGGTCCACGTCGACCCGGCCGCAGGTGTGGCCACGCATCCCGCGGGCGGGGCACTCGGGGTCCAGGTCGGGCAACTCACCCTGCACCGAGGCCTGGATCAACTGCAGCGCCAGCGCCGGGTTCGCCAGCACGCCCAGCGCCAGCGCATGGCGCATCGCCAACGACTCCTTCGTCTGCGCTTCCGCCACCGGGTCCGAGGACGCGGAAAGGCTGCCAATGATCCCCGCCAGCCGGGCGACCTGCGCCTTCAGCATCACCGCATCGGCAACCGGAATGGTCGCCCAGACCCGGGTGAACCCGACGGCCGACTCGTCGAAGACGACCTGGCACTGGCCCTTCAACTGTTCGTACTCCGTCTGCGCCCGCTCGGGCTGCAACTGCATCACCCGACCCTTGACCAGGTTCAGCAGGCGTCGATAGGACATCGTCACCAACAGTGGCCCGAGCTCCGCGTCAAGGGCAATGACCTGGTCAAAGGACAACTGGTGGGTGACCCGGGCCAACTCGCGTGCCCGCCACACCCGGAACCCGCCGTCCATCACCCTCGCCCAGACGCTGGGCAGTCGGTGGCGCACCGCCAGTGCGTCCCCAATGGTGAGACGCACCGACTCCTCGCTGACCCGAAGCGCCGCAGCCAGTTCCAGGCTGCAGAACTCCGCCACCCCGGGCACACCATCGCCACCCCACTGCACCAGACGCTCGGTGCCAGCCAGCACCGGACCATCCTCGGGCACGTACCGGTACGCATCGGCGAACCGCGCGTAGCTGGCGAAACGTTCCGCCTCTGCCCTCATCACGGCCGTCTCGGCCTCGCTCACCTCCGCCACCATGACCCGGGCGTGTTCAACGCTGAACTCCATGGTCACCCTCCTGCTTGAATCGAACCCATGTCCCATTCTCGCGGTGACCTCTGACAAAACTTGCAGCACGTTCCGACGGGCTGCGGTCAGCCCTTACCGAGGGGCGGACGTGACGAACGACACCTCGCCATCGGCCACGCTCGCCCGCTGCAACGTCACCGTGATCCGCTCGCCCAGCACGACCCCGCGCCCCTTCACCGGGGCCTCCACCGCCGGGTCGGTCAAGGACACCACGCCCTCGGACTTGTTGCGCTCATCGACGCTGACCACCACGCCCTCGAACTGCTGTCCCACCCGTCGCTGCAGCACCATTGCCTCAACCATGTTGGTGATGCCGCGTTCAAAGGCCTTGGCGCGACGGTCCGACTCGGCCATCGTCTCCGGCAGGTCCGGCAACGCCTCCAGCACCCACTCGGGCACCGGCTCACCGGCGCACACGGCCACGCAGATCTCACCGACGTAGCGATCGACCAGGCGGCGCAGCGGTGCGGTGACGTGGGCGTACTGGGCTGCCAGCGCCCCGTGCACGGTCTCGTCGTGGCCGAGTCCGGGGGTGATCACGGTGTACCCGGCACCGCGGAACAGTCGCACGCAGGCCATCATCATGGCCTGCCCCGCGGGCTGCGTCGGGTCCAGCGAGCGGACGAAGTCGCCGTAGCTCTGCTCGGCTGGCCACGGCAACCTCAGCGACCGGGCCACCTTGCGCAGCACGTCGATGGTTCGCTTCTCGGGCGGCGGCAGGGTGCGCAGGATGCCGACCCCGGCGTCCAGCATGATTTTGGCCGCGCTGAAGCCGGTCATCAGCGAGATCTGCGCATTCCAGTCCTCGTCGGGCAGCGACTCGCGGTAGCCGAGTTCCCAACTGCCGTCCTCGGCGACGTCGACCTGCTGGTCGGGCAGGTTCAGGCTGACACCTCCGCGGGCCACCTCGACGGCGCGCCGCAACTGGCCCACCTGCTTGAGCAGCATCAGCGTCTCGCCGGCAGTGCCGGCATCGATGTCCGCCTGCACCCGGGCGTAGTCAAGTTTGGCGCGGCTGCCCACCAGTCCGCGCATCACGGTGGCGTCGCTGATCTCACCGGCAGCGTCCAGGGTCATCCGCCACACCTGCGCCGGACGAGCGACCCCGTCGGCCAGCAGACTCGCCGCCTGCTCGCTCAACACCGGCGGATGCAGGCCGTAGCGGGTGTGCGGGGCGTAGAAGGTCTGCCCTCGGCGGTGGGTCTCGGCATCGATGGCCGAACCCGCCCGGACCCACGCCGCCACGTCGGCGATCGCGTAGTGCACCACGTACCCGTCGCCGGATCGGGCAATGTGCATCGCCTGGTCCAGGTCCATCGAGTCCGGCGGGTCGATCGTCACGAAGGGGATGTCGGTCAGGTCGACGTGCCCCAGTGAGGTGTCGTACCCGCGCGCCACCACCTGGTCGACCTCGGCCCACACCTGGGCCGGGTACTCGTCAGGAACATCCAGTTCGTCATGCAGGCGGTCGAACGCAGCCCTCAGCGGCTCGGGCAGGTCCGGGGAGATCCGGAACGCAACTGACGGCATGGGCTGGTCCTCTCGTGCGGGGCTCGTTCGATCAGCGGACCAGGATGCGACCGCACTCCTCGCACCTTATGACCTGACTGGGCGGCGCGGCAGAGTACTGGCGCAGATCGGAGGCATTCGCCTCGACGTGGCAGCCCATGCAGCGGCCATCAGTCAGCTTCGCGGCCCCGGTGCCGGCCTTGGCCCCGATCTTCTCGTACAGGGCGAGCAGTTCGCCGGGCACGACGTGGGCGTGCGCCGCCCGGTCGCTGCCCAACTCCTCGAGCTCGGCGTCAATCTCGGCAAAGCTTGCGTCACGGCTGGCGATCAGGGCACGACCCTGGCTGTCGATGCCGCCGCGACGCGCGGCGATCTCGTCGCGGACCCGGGTGGCGTCCTCGATCTGCTGCATCAGCTCCAACTCGTCGTCCTCGAGCTTGGTGATGCGTCCCCGCAGGTGCTCCAGTTCGTCCACCATCGAGCGCAGCGCCTTCGGGTCGCTGATCTGCCCGGCATCCACCTTGGCCTGGTTGCGGACCAGCCGCGCCCGCGCCGGTTCGAGGTCGACCTCGAGGCGCTGCTGCTCCTCCTGCAGGTCGCTGAGCGCCGTCTCGGCGGCGACCAGTTCCTGGGTGACGGCATTGCGCTGGGCGCCGAGCTCACGCAGTTCGGCCAGTTCGGGAAGGGTGGCACGACGATGCTTGGCCCGCGCGATCGCGACGTCGGCGTCGGCCAGCACGAGCAGGCGCAACTGGTCTTCGGGTGAAGCCTGCATGAGACCCTCCTTGGATGGACTTGTGGAGCCCGACTCTACCGCGCAGCGATGCGTCCCTGCGCCTGCCGCAGGTGCTTGCCCGCGCGCCAGTGCGACACCAGCGCCCGCTCCAGCGAGGTCCGCTGGGGCAACTCGTCCAGACGGTCGGGCAGCACGCGAGCGGCGTCGGGTTCGATGTTGAAGACGAAGTAGTAGCCGTCGCGGTCCTTGTCGATCCCGCCGGTGACCTGCCAGCGTGCGGCGAAGGCGGCAATGTTGCTGCCGGGCAACAACTCGACCAGGGCCGGGTCGAGCAGCCACGACTGGCAGTACAGCCAGTCGACCCCGCCCTCGATCTGGTCGGGGAAGTGTCGGGCATAGAAGGTGGCTGCCGCGTCCAGGGACTGCGACACCGCCTCCGGCGCCATTGACCCGTCGCCGGGAATGTGGGTGTTCAGCACCACCTGCGGCCCGCCCCCCACGTCCGCGACGTACAGCTCGAACTGCAGCCGTCCCAGCCGGATGAAGTCCCCGGCCCACACGTTGCGCGCCCAGTTCGCCTGGGTCAGCCCCGTGGCCCCGCGGACGAGCCGGTGCTTGGTGACCTGCTGGCCCAGGTCGGCCATCGAGGCCCAACTGACGTCGGCGGGGATGCCCCGGGTCAGGTGGTGCTGGTGGACGTCCACCGCGGTCGCCAGCAGCGCGCACAGCGGCAGCCCGCCGACCATCAGACCCTCGCGTTCGTCGTCCATGGTGAACCCCGGCCGAGCCCACGTGTCGCGCCACTGCCCCACGAACGGGCTCAGCAGTCCGGTCAGCCGCTCCACCTCCGCCACCAGGGCAGGGTCGTCGAGCACCCGGGTCACCAGCGCCACGATCGGCCCCCGGTCCACCTCGTCGATGCCCAGACGCTGCAACAACCCGGACAGGTCGGACAACGCCAACCGCTCAACCACATTCATGACTGCGACCCTATGATGGCCGGTGACCTACCCGACAGGAGCATGCTCGATGAGCGAGACCACCCAGCCCCAGGACGAAGCCGACAAGCCGCTGCCGAACCGCCAGAACCCGTTCTCCCAGGCGTTCCGCGACTTCATCCCCACCGGTTGGGCGCCGTACTCCGCCGAACTGCCCGCTCCCCTGCCCACCAGTTCGTGGACGCCGGCCCGCCGGGCCGCGCTGGGTGCCGCCTTCCCGGACGATCGCATCGTGCTGCCCGCCGGCGGGTTGAAGGTGCGCGCCAACGACACCGACTTCCCCTACCGCCCCGACACTGCCTTCGCCTACTACTCCGGTCTGGGCGAGGACCGCGAGCCTGACGCCGTGCTGGTCCTGGAGCCGGTGGACGGGGGCACCCACGCCCCCACCCTGTATTTCACCCCCCGCGCCCCGCGCACCGACCAGGAGTTCTACGCCGACGCCCGCTACGGAGAGATGTGGGTGGGGCAGCGTGAGTCCCTCGACGAGATGTCGGCCATGGTGGGCTTCAGCTGCGCCCCCATCAGCCAGCTCGACGAGCACCTGGCCAAGAACATCGACTCCACCCGTGTGCGGGTGCTGCGCAGCGCCGACGCCAACGTGGCCGCCACCGTCGACGCCCTGCGCGCCGCCGCCGGGCTCAGCGACCAGGAGGCGCTTGACACCGAACTGGCGGTCTTCGCCTCCGAACAGCGCCTGGTCAAGGACGCCTTCGAGATCGAGCAGATGCAGCTGGCCTGCGACGCCACCGCCGAGGGCTTCGAGGCCGTCGTGCGTGACCTGCGGGAGGCGATTCGTCGGGGCCGAGGCGAACGCTGGGTCGAGGGCATCTTCGGCCTGTACGCCCGCCACCACGGCAATGCGGTCGGCTACGAGACGATCGCCGCCGGCGCCGACCACGCCAACACCCTGCACTGGGTGCGCAACGACGGCGACCTCAAGGACGGCGACCTGCTGCTGATGGACGCCGGCGTCGAGGTCAACAGCCTCTACACCGCCGACATCACCCGCACCCTGCCCGTCAACGGACGCTTCACCGAGGCCCAGCGCAAGGTCTACGACGTCGTCCTGGAGGCCCAGGAGGCGGCCCTGGCCGTCGCCAGGCCGGGCACCACCTTCAAGGAGGTGCATGCCGCAGCCATCGAGGTGATCGCCCACCGTCTGCACGAGTGGGGTCTGCTGCCGGTCACCCCCGAGGAGTCGCTCGGACCCGACGGTGGCCAGCACCGCCGCTGGATGGTGCACGGCACCAGCCACCACCTGGGTCTCGACGTCCACGACTGCGCCCAGGCCCGCAGCGAGAACTACCGCGACGGGGTGCTCGTCGAGGGCATGGTGATCACCGTGGAACCGGGCCTCTACTTCAAGGCCACCGACCTGCTCGTGCCGGACGAGCTCAAGGGCATCGGGGTGCGCATTGAGGACGACATCGTCATCACCGCCGACGGCTGCCGCATCCTGTCCGACAAGTTGCCGCGCAGGGCCGACGAGGTCGAGGCCTGGATGGCAACCCTGTTGCCGCGGCAGGGCTGATGGCTCGCAAGCTGCCCACCCACCAGGCCGGCACCCGCCGCACCACCGAGTGGCACACCACCCCGGACTCGGTGGTCGCGTGGGGCTGGTACGTGGAGGGCGAACGCCAGCGCGAGGACGACCTGCACGTCGCCGCCGAACGCGCCAAGGTCGGTGACGGCTTCGTCTGGCTGGGGTTGAAGGACCCCACCAACGAGGACATGACCCAGTTCGCGAACCAGTTCGACCTGCACCCGTTGGCCATCGAGGACGCGGTCGAGGGCCACACCCGCTCGAAGCTGGAGTTCTTCGGGGACACCGTCTTCGCCGTGATGAGCACCGTCGCCTACCTCGAGCCGAGCACGGCCACTGATACCGCCGAGGTGGTCTCCACCGGCCAGATCATGGTCTTCATGGGTCCGAACTTCATCATGACGGTGCGCCGTGGTGAGCAGTCCCCGCTGCGGACGATGCGCGAAGACCTGGAGCGACGCCCCCAGTTCCTGGCCAACGGGCCGCATGTCGTCCTCTACTCCGTCTACGACCGGGTGGTCGACGACTACATGCAGATGGTGGCCGAGATCGAGGAGGACCTGGACGAGCTCGAGGAGGAAGTCTTCTCCCCAGCGGGCACCCTGCACCTGTCCAAGGTCTACGAACTCAAGCGCGAGGTGATCGAGTTCCGCCGCAACGTCTCACCGTTGGCCCTGCCGCTGAACCTGCTGGCCAGCCGCGACATCCCCCAGATTCCCGAGCACTTCCGCGCCTACTTCCGCGAGGTCGCCGACCACCACACCGAGGCCCGTGAGGCTGTGGCCTCCTTCGACGAGGTGCTGACCAACCTGCTGCAGGCGGGTTTGGCACGGCTGAGCGTCAAGGACAACCAGGACATGCGCAAGATCTCGGCGGCGGTGGCGATCCTGGCGGTGCCGACCCTGGTCGGCGCCATCTACGGCATGAACTTCGACCACATGCCCGAACTTCACTACCGGTACTCCTACTTCGTGGTGCTGGCAGCGATGGCCGCCATCATGGTGGGGCTCTACCTGGTCTTCCGCCGCAACAGGTGGTTGTGACCCACCTCAGGGCTTCTGACCGAGCACCTGCACCACGCTCGACAAGCCCTGGTGGGCCATCCCCTCGAAGATGCGTCTCTCGACCAGGTGCGCGTCCAGCACCAGCCCCTTCCAGTCACTGAGCACCCGGTCGCGGGTCAACAGCAAGTCCTCGTCGGTGGGACCGCCGGTGCCGAGCTGGCGCTGCGCGGGGGTGTAGGCCTCCAGTACCAGCTTCCCCCCGTGGGCCATGGCCCCGACCAGGGCCTGGCAGATGCCGGGACGCGTCGCGGACGGCAGGTGGCAGAAGATCGACACCACCGCGTCCCACGGGCCCCGGGCTGCCTCGCGGTGCACCCACTGGGTCAGGTCGTCGACCTGGGCGTCGACCTGGACGCCGCGCTCGGCGGCCAGGGCGCGGGCCTTGGCGACGCCGACCCCCGAGATGTCCACGGTGGTCACACGGTGTCCGCGTTCGGCCAGCCAGACGCCGTTGCGGCCCTCCCCGTCACCCAGGCACAGCACCCGTGAGCCGCGTCGCAGCATGATCTCGTTCGCCTTGAGGAAGTCATTGGGCTTGTAGCCGTAGACGTGGTTGGGGTGCTGGTAGCGGGCATCCCAGAAGGCCGCGGTGTCGCCCGCCGGGGCGGCGCTCACCCGACGGGCGGGTTCATCGGGGGCTGCTGGGTGGGGGCCTGCTGGCCGCCCAGCGGGGTGTTGACGACCCCGCTGCTGCCGCCCTGGAACTGGCGGCGACGTTCGCCGGGGGCCTGCATCAGCATCTGGCGAGCCTGCTGGGTCACCTTGTGCTCGCCCAGCACCTCGTACTTGCTGGCGATGGTCTGGCGCACCGAGTTGAAGTCACGCTTGCCGCGGCTCATGCCGTAACTGATCGCCGCATTGATCATGCCGAAGGCGACACCGAAGACCAGGCCGGCCAGCAGCATGCTGAACCAGGTGCCGGGCACGAAGATGCCCAGCATCAGACCGACGAGCAGACCCATGAAGATCCCCGACAGCGCCCCCGCCCCCATCACATTGGCCCAGGTCTTGCGTCCGATGACCCGTTCGATGGTCTTCAGGTCGGTGCCGACGATGACCAGCATGTTGACCGGGAACTCGTTGTCGGCCAGGTAGTCGACCGCTTGCTGGGCCTCGGGGTAGGTGTCGTAGACGGCGATCGACTGGGGGTACTCCAGCATCAACGCCTTGCCCAGGTCTTGGGTTTCAGGATTCTGAATGGACATGGTCACCTTCCGTGCGACGGGGCCTGTGGATCGGCCCTACCCCTGCCACTCTAGTTGCGGCCCCCACGGGCCAGGGTTGCTCGGGCGAGCTTGACGCCGGCCTCGTCCACCATTTCGCCGTCCACCACGATGGCCCCCACCGCTCCCCGGGACCGCTCGGTGGCCTCGGCGTAGGCGTCGATGATGCGCCGGGCCCGTTGCAGGTTGGCCGGGTCGGGGCTGAACACCTCGTTGCCGACCTCGATCTGGCTGGGGTGGATCACCCACTTGCCGTCGTAGCCCAGGGCGGCGGCCCGACGGGCAGCAGCACCGAAACCGTCCAGGTCTCTGATGGCCACGTAGGGTCCGTCGACGGCGGCCAGCCCGTGGGCGCGGGCAGCGACCAGGATGGTGGACAGCACGTGGTGGAAGTGGTCACCCGGGTAGCCGTCGATGCCGGCCCCGACCGACAGGCTGGCCATGCCCATCGAGGCCATGTAGTCACCGGGCCCGAAGACCAGCGACTCAGCGCGGGGGCTGGCCGCGGCGATCTCGGCGACGTGCAGCAGGCCGGCGGCGTCCTCGATCTGGATCTCGATGCCGATCCGGCCGACCGGCAGACCGGCCGCCTGCTCGGCCTGGGTGAGGACCAGGTCGAGGGCGCGGACGTGGTCGGCGGAGCTCGCCTTGGGCAGCACCAGGGCATCGACGTGGGCACCGGCGGCGGTGACGACCTGCCAGACGTCCTGGGTCGTCCACGGCGTCGTCCAGTCGTTGACCCGCACGGTCACGGTGCCGGGTTGCCAGGTGCCCCCGCTGGTCAGGGCGTCGACGACCTTGTCCCGAGCGCTCTGCTTCTCGGCGGGCGCCACCGCGTCCTCCAGATCGAGGAAGATGCAGTCGGCTGCCACCGACCGTGCCTTGGCGATGAATCGGTCGCTGGAACCGGGGACGGCGAGGACGGTGCGGCGGGCGCGTGCAGTGGGGGCCATGCCCCCAGCCTAGGAGTCCACGACTCCACCGCCACGGGTGGCCATGCAATAGATTTCGGTCGTGAACACTTCCTCGGTCTTCGTCGCACGATTGCAGGGTATGCCCGTGCTGGACAGCTTCGGTGACCCCGTCGGCAAGGTCCGCGACGTGGTCGTCCAGGAACGTTCGGGACGCCGGGCACCCAAATGCCGCGGTCTGGTGGTGGAACTGTTCGCCCGCAAGCGCATCTTCATCCCGATGATGCGGGTCCATGCCATCGACCCGACCCAGGTCGCCATCAGCGGCGCCGTCGACACCCGCAGGTTCATCCGGCGCGAGGCCGAGACGCTGGTCATCGAGGACCTCTTCGACCGCGTGATCGAGCGCCCCGACGGCACCCGGGCGGTCATCCACGACGTGTCCTTCCGGAAGGTCCGCAACATGGAGTGGGAACTCGACGAGGTGGCCCTGTCCGAGGCACGCAGCGGGAGCCTGCGCCTGGGTCGCCGACGCCACACCTACACCCTGCCCTGGGCCGAGGTGGGGCCTGCCATCAGTGGATCGGTCGACCAGGACACCCGTCAGGTACTGGCGCAGATGTCGGAGATGAAGGCCGCCGACGTCGCCCGGGAGCTGCATGACATGCTGCCCGACCGGCGACTCGAGATCGCGCATGCACTGGACGACGAACAGCTGGCCAGCGCCCTGGAGGAACTGCCCGAGGACGAGCAGGTCAGCCTGCTGCAGACCCTGGACACGGAACGCGCTGCCGACATCCTCGAGGAGATGGACCCCGACGACGCCGCCGACCTCATCCGCGAACTGCCCGTCGAGGTCGCCGAGGACCTGCTGCAGCGGATGGAGCC
Organism: Tessaracoccus sp. SD287; assembly: GCF_017355265.1. Classification (GTDB taxonomy): domain Bacteria; phylum Actinomycetota; class Actinomycetes; order Propionibacteriales; family Propionibacteriaceae; genus Aestuariimicrobium. Next base: position 26,968 of record NZ_JADIJQ010000019.1, on the reverse strand, counting down.
CGAGGAGGCCCGCGACGTGCGGAACCTGCTCGTCTACCAGGAGTCCACCGCTGGCGCCATGATGACCCCTGAGCCGGTGATCCTGGGGGTTGACTCCACCGTCGCCGACGCGCTGGCGCGGGTGCGGTTGGAGGAACTGACACCGGCGCTGGCGTCCATGGTCTTCGTCTGCCGCTCACCCCTTGACGTCCCGTCGGGCCGCTACATCGGTGCCGTGCACGTGCAGCGCCTGCTGCGCGAGCCGCCCTCGGTGCCCGTGGTGGGCATGGTCGACGGCGGGCTGGAACCGCTGAGTCCCCACCAGACCCTGGCCGAGATCAGCCGCTACTTCGCGACCTACAACCTCGTCGTGGCGCCGGTCGTGGACGAGAGCCAGCGCCTGATCGGCGCGATCACCGTCGACGACGTGCTCGACCACATGCTGCCCGAGGACTGGCGCGGCGACCAGATGGACGGCACCGACCCCGATGAGGTGAGCAATGGCTGAGATCCGCAACGACGAGGTGCGCCTCGACCAGCCCGTCCAGCGCGCCGGTTTCCGGTGGCGCCGGCCGTCGTTCGGCAGCGAGAGCTTCGGCAGTTTCGCCGAGTGGGTGGCCCGCTTCATGGGCACGCCCACCTTCTTGCTGTGGATGACGATCTTCGTGATCGTGTGGATCACCCTGAACGTCATCGGACTGTTCGGCTACGCGTGGGACCCCTACCCGTTCATCCTGCTCAACCTGGCGTTTTCGACGCAGGCCTCGTACTCGGCCCCACTGATCCTGCTGGCCCAGAACCGGCAGGAGTCCCGCGACCGGCTCGGGCTCGAGGAGGACCGCCGGGTCGCCCAGCAGTCGCGTGCCGACATGGACTTCCTGGCCCGCGAGATTGCCAGCCTGCGGATGAGCGTCAACGAACTGGCCACCCGGGACTACATCCGCAGCGAGGTGCGCGCCGAGCTGCGCGAGCTGGTCGCCGACCTCGACAAGCGCGTCGAGGACCGCTGAGCCCGACCCGCATTCGTCGGGCTTGGCGGCGTCCACTAGGTTGAAAGTACGCCATCACCTGTTCTAGAGAAGAGCCATGACTGTCGAGCATCCGCTGTTGCCCAAGATCCGTGCTGCGCTCCACGAGGTGGACGACCCCGAGATCAAGCGTCCGATCACAGAACTGGGCATGGTGGGCGACATTGCCGTTGATGACAACGGCCGCGCCCGGGTCCACATCAAGCTGACCACCGAGGGCTGCCCGCTCAAGGGTCCCCTGCGGGTCGAGGTGACCAAGGCCGTCTCGGCCGTCGAGGGCATCTCCGAGGTGCAGGTCGACCTCGGCGTGATGGACGACGACGAGCGCAAGGCGCTCAAGACGCTGCTGCGCGGCGGGGTCGTCGAGCGTGAGATCCCCTTCGGCAAGCCGGGCAACCTGACCAAGGTCATCGCCATCGCCTCCGGCAAGGGCGGTGTCGGCAAGTCGTCGGTGACCGTCAACCTGGCCAAGGCGCTGGCCGCCCAGGGCCGGAAGGTGGGCCTGTTGGACGCCGACATCTACGGCCACTCCATTCCCGACATGCTGGGTCTTGGCGACGCCCGTCCGACCCCCGTCGACGACATGATCATGCCCGTCCCCGCGGGCGAGTTGAAGGTGATCAGCGTCGGCATGCTCAAGCCCAGCCGCGACCAGGTCATCGCCTGGCGCGGCCCGATCCTCGACCGGGCGCTGACCCAGCTGCTGGCCGACGTCTACTGGGGTGACCTGGACTACCTGATCCTCGACCTGCCACCGGGCACCGGTGACGTGGCGATGAGCCTCGGCCAGAAGATCCCCAACTCGTGGGTCGTCGTGGTGACCACCCCGCAGGACGCCGCCGCCGAGGTGGCCGAGCGTGCGGGCACCATGGCCGGCATCATGCAGCAGAAGGTCATCGGCGTCGTCGAGAACATGTCCTGGTTCGAGACCACCTGTCCCCACTGCCACGAGACCCACAAGGTCGAACTGTTCGGCAGCGGCGGTGGCGAGAAGGTCGCTTCGGTGCTGACCGAGCGCCTCGGCTACGAGGTGCCGTTGCTCGGCCAGATCCCGATGGACCTGGAACTGCGCGAGGGTGGCGATGCGGGCATCCCGATCGTCGAGAGCCACCCGCAGCACCCGTCGGCCCAGGCCCTGTTCGCCTTCGCCCAAGCGATTGACGCGCGGCCCCGTGACTTCGACCTCAAGAAGGTGCGGCTCGACCTGAACCCTGCCTGATCGACCTTGCCGAGACGATCAGTAGGGGACGATCAGGTCGCCTCGAGGTCGTAGGGCGCCGCCGTCCAGTAGTTGCCCACCGAGGACGGCGCGCTGGTGGTCGCCAGCGCGTCGTCGGTGGTGCGCAGCGCGCTCTCGATCTCGATCAGGTCCTTGCCCTCGGCCTCGAAGTCCTTCTTGATCGACCCGAGGTCTTCCTTGATCTCGTTCAGGTCGTCCTGCAGGTCACCCAGCAGGTGCTTGGCGATGAACGTCTTGGGGTTCAGGTCGGCGATGCTGAGGTCCTTGTACTCGGGCCCCAGCTCATTGCGCAGTTGGCTGGTCGCGTCGTTGGCGATGTTGCGCAGGAAGTGAATGATCTTGGCTGCCTTGCGTGCCAGCGGCGGGATTCGCTCGGGTCCGAACATGACAACGCCCAGAATGAGCAACATCCCGATTTCACCAATGCCGAGGTCCACGACTCACACCATAGCTTCCTGTTGACCGCCGGGTCAGCGCGGCCCGAGGCCGACGAGACGAGCGAGACCGGACAGTGACCTGCGCACGGGGTGCTGGCTGGCCGCCGGCTCGTGCGGCAACTGGGCGGCGACCACCTCGGCGACCGAGGGGCCGGCGTTGGTGGTGACGGTGTACACCACGCTGCCCGACTGCCAGGTGACCAGGGAGCGGTCGGCGCTGACGCCGAACTCACGGCCCTGCTGACCAGACGATGCCGCCGTCGACAGCCGTCCACGCTGCTGCAGCACGGTGACGCAGACCCCGTCCTTCTCGTAGACGGCGTGGATCACCGTGGGGTTGATCGGGGAGTCGGAACTCATCGACAGCAGCCGGAAACCGGCCAATGAGGAGGCACAGTTGAAGCCGCCGGTGCACATCTGGCGGGTGGCGGTACCCACCTCGGCCGGCGCCCGGCTGAGCCGCAGAGGCACCGGGTTGATGCCCTCGGGCGGGTGGCTGGTGAACTGCAGGTCGGTGAACCCTGACGAGCGCACCAGGGTGCCGCTGGAGTCAAAGGTCTCGTTCCACAGCACCAGGCCCAGTTCGGGTGCCAGCCACCAGCGCGCCACCAGCGACCGGTCATCACGCTTGGCCTCGAGCAGGGTGGCCGGCTGGCCGGCGATGGTGCCGCCGCTGGTGACCCGGAAGCGCACCGCACTGGGTGGCAGGGTGCTGACCACGTCGGACTGGCGGGCCGGCAGCAAGCCGGAGTTGATCAGTTGGCCGGACTCGTCGTGCACGGCCACGCTCAGCGCCGAACCCGGCTGCTGCGCCACCCGGACGTTGGCGGTGACGTAGCCCGAGTCACCGGACAGTGTCACCCGCTGGAACCCGACATAGCCCACCTTGGGGTCGACCGATCCCAGCACAAGTTCCAGGGCGCGGGCCTCACTGACCACGCGCCAGTCCATGGCGGTCATCACCCCGGGACGCTCGATCGTGGCGGTGGGGCTGAGCCGTCCGCCCTGGGCCGAGGCCATCACCGCGTTCACGGCCTGGGCCCCGGCACCGATGCCCAGCGACAGGTCGAACTCGCGGTTGGCGGTGGTGCGGGCGTCGGCGACCTCGTCGACCGAGGGCGCCAGCAACAGCCCCAGCCCGAACAACATGCCCACGCAGGCCATCAGCGCCACCGACCCGGTGACCAGGCTGCGGTTGCGACGACGGCGGGGGCTGGGCAGGGTGCCGTCGCCCTGGGGGGCCAACCACAAGGGTTCACGGGCGTCACCGCCGGCGATCGCCGCCAGTCGTGCCGACAGGTCGGCGGTCGCGGCCGCGGCCGGGTGGACATCCTTGAGTCGGTTGACCACGGTGCGCAACTGGTCGGCCGCTTCGCGGCACGGATCGCAGCGATCCAGGTGGTCGCCGATCCGGGCGCTGTCCTCATCGGAGGCCACACCGTCGATCAGCACGTTGAGGCGGTCACGAACCGCGCGGCACTCCACCCCCAGACTGTCGCGGTGGATCATCGCTTCAACACCTGGTCCAGGTGGGGGTCGGGCTGCAGTTCACGCGCCTGCCCCGGCAGTTCGTCGGGGGCGCCCTGCACGTAGGTGTGGCCGTCGGCGGGTCGGCGGTGGGCCAGACTGCGGCGCAGACCTTCACGTCCGCGGTGGATACGGCTGCGCACCGCCCCGACCTTGACGTCCAGGATCTGCGCGATCTCGTCGTAGCTCAAGGCCTCGATGTCGCACAACACGACGGCGACACGCTGGTCGGGAGGCAGGTCAGCCAGGGCGCGGACAATGTCGTGGTCGAGCGAGGTGTCGATCATCGACTCCGCGGGCCCACGCTCGGCCGAGGGCACGCGCTCCTGGGCCTCGGCCATCGGGTCGAAGCGCAGCCGACGCGTCCGGCGGGCCGAGTCGAGGAAGAGATTGGTGGTGATGCGGTGCAACCACCCGTTGAGGGTGCCGGGCTCGAACTTGTGGATCGACTTGAACGCCCGGATGAACACCTCCTGGGTGAGGTCCTCGGCGTCGGGCGCGTTGCCGGTCAGCCGCACGGCCACCCGGTAGACCATGTCGGAGTGGTCACGGACCAGTTCCTCCCAGGTCGGCGTCGACCAGTCGTCGGGGGCGACCCGTTGCGATCCGAACATCTCGACCCCCTCTGGCTATGACGACGTCGCCCATTTTGCCACGTCCACCTGAGAGGCGACGCCGGAGCCGTTCAGCCGCGTTCGGCCTGGCGCAGCGCGGTCAGGAACCGCTCGACGACGTCCTGCTCGGCTTCCACCATGGGCAGGCGCACCGAGCCGACCCCACGGCCCTCAGCCCGCAACCCGGCCTTGACGGTGCAGCAGCCGGGAGCGCCGAAAACACTGGTGAAGGCGGGCAACCAGCGCCGGTGCACCTCCAGCGCGTGGGTCCAGTCGTTGGCCAGCACGGCGTCGATGAGGTCCCGCATGCCGCGCCCGGTGAAGTGGGTCGAGGTGCCGACCACGCCGACCCCGCCCACCGACATCAGCGGCAGGGTGATGGCGTCATCACCGGCGTAGTAGTCCAGGCCAGTCTCGGCGATCACCTGCGACGAGCTGACCAGGTCTCCCTTGGCGTCCTTGACGGCAACGATGTTCGGGTGCTCGGCCAGGGTGACCAGCGTCTCGGGGGCAATCGCCACGCCGGTGCGGTGGGGAATGTCGTAGACCATCATCGGCAGGTCGGTGGCGTCGGCGACGGCACGGAAGTGGGCGAGGATGCCGGCCTGCACCGGACGCGAGTAGTACGGGGCCACCACCAGCAGGGCGTGGGCACCGGTGTCGGCGGCGCGCCTGGCCATCCTGACCGTGTGGGCCGTGTCGAAGCTGCCCACCCCGGCGATCACCTGCGCTCGGTCACCGACGGCCTCCAGCGCGGCCGCGACGACCTCGAACTTCTCGTCCTCGGTGGTCGTCGGGGACTCACCGGTGGTGCCATTGACGACCAGCCCGTCGTTGCCCTGGTCGTCGACCAGGTCGGTGGCCAGACGACGGACGGCGGCCAGGTCGAGCGAGCCGTCCTCGCCGAATCCGGTGACCATTGCCGTCACAAGTCGGCCCAGTCGCGGCTGGGTGGCAGGTGTGTGGGTCATGGGGCCATGCTAGTGGCTAGGCTGTGCCTGTGACTTCACCGCAGAACGCAGACGGCCTCGACCTTCGCTCCTGGGGCTTCGCCGAGGACTATGTCCTGCCCAGCGACTCCATCGCCGCCAGCCGCCGGGCCGCCGCCGGTCTCGGCATCGACGCGCTGCCCACCGGCACCGTGAGCACCCTTCGCCTGCTGGCCGCAGCCATCGGCGCCAAGCAGGTCGTGGAGGTCGGCACCGGCAGCGGCACCAGTGGACTGGCCCTCTTCGAGGGCATGCAGACCCCCGGCGTGCTGACCAGCATCGACCCCGAGTCCGATCGACAGGGTGAAGCGCGCAAGGCATTCCTGGCCGCCGGCATCCCCACCTCCCGGTTCCGACTGATCGCCGGCATCGCGCTGGACGTGCTGCCTCGGCTCAGCGACGGCGCCTACGACCTGGTCTTCATCAATGGGGACAAGCTGGAGTACGTCGAGTACGTCGCCCAGGCGCTGCGGCTGCTGCGCCACGGGGGCGTGCTGGTCCTCAATGACGCGCTGTGGCGCAACCGGGTGGCCGACCCCGACAACGAGGACGACGAGGCCGTGATCCTGCGCGAGGCGCTGGGCTCGGTCCTGGAGACCGAGGAGTTCACCCCGGCGCTGCTGCCGGTGGGCCAGGGCTTGCTCGTCGCCGTCAAGGCCTGACCCGCCCAGGGGGCGCGCTCACTGTCCCCTGACGTGGGCCCCCTTGGGGACGACGGTGATGCCCCCGGCCGAGACGTGGAAGCCCCGAGCGCGGTCGGCGTCCTTGTCGAGGCCGATCTCCGCCCCCGCGTCCACCACGACCGACTTGTCCACGATGGCGTCGGCGATCCGGGCGTGGCGACCGATCTCGACGTTGTTCATGACCACCGACCGGTCCACCTTGGCGTACTTCTGGATGCGCACCCGTGGGCTGAGCACGGCCTGGTCAACGTCGGCGCCGGAGATGATGCAGCCACTGCTGACGATCGAGTCCTCCGCGGTGCCGCGCAGGGTGAACTTGGCGCCGGGGGCCTGCACCTGGTCGGTCCAGATCGGCCACTCCGGGTTGTACAGGTTGAACTCCGGGTCCACCGAGACCAGGTCCATGTGGGCCTCGTGGTAGGCGTCGATGGTGCCCACGTCCCGCCAGTAGTTGCGGTCCTTCTCAGTCGAGCCAGGCACGCTCTGCAACGAGAAGTCGTAGACCTGGGCGCGTCCCTTGTTGACGAACCAGGGCACGATGTTGCCGCCCATGTCGCGCTTGGACTCGAGGTCGGCGGCGTCGGCCTCCAGTGCCTCGACGAAGGCCTTGCGGGTGAAGATGTAGTTGCCCATGGAGGCGAATGACTCATCGGGCGAGTCGGGCAGGCCGGGCGGGTCGGCCGGCTTCTCCAGCCAGTTGACGATCTTGGCCGACGCGTCGGCGTCGATGATCCCGAAGGCTGAGGCGTCCTTGCGCGGCACCCGGATGCCAGCGATCGTGGCGTCCAGACCCGAGTCGATGTGGGCGCGCAGCATCGCTGCGACGTCCATCCGGTAGATGTTGTCGGCGCCGAAGACCACCACGTAGTCGGGGTCCTCGTCGACGATCAGGTTCATCGACTGGTGGATGGCGTCGGCGCTGCCCTGGTACCACTGCGGCCCGAGCCGCTGCTGGGCCGGGACCGGGGTGACGTAGTTGCCCAGCAGCGTCGACATCCGCCACGTCAGCGAGATGTGCCGGTCGAGCGAATGCGACTTGTACTGGGTGAGCACGGCGATCTGCCGCAACTCGGAGTTGGCGAGGTTGGACAGCACGAAGTCGATCAGGCGGTAGGTGCCGCCGAATGGGACGGCCGGCTTGGCGCGGTCCGCCGTCAATGGCATCAGACGCTTGCCCTCGCCGCCGGCGAGGACGATGGACAAGACCTTCGGACGACTCTGCATGCCCTGAACCTATCGATCAGAACCGCGTTGTGGGAAGGAATTGCCCAGTGTTGGCCCCGAGTTTCCCCCAGCGGCCAGTTGACACTCATTCTCATTATCGCGAAGCTACTGCACATGAGAATGATTCCCAGATACGGCCTCGTCGTCCTGACCGGCGCACTGACCCTGGCGGGCTGCGGATCCGCCCCGGCCAGCACCCCTGCACCGCTGCCCTCGTCGTCTGCTCACGAGGACGAGCACGACGAGCACGAGGAGCACGGGTCCTCCGACGGCGAGACCCAGGGCGTTGACGCCAGGGCACCGCGCCTTGCCCTGACCCACGCCGGTGGCGTGATGGTCGTGGACGCGACCACCATGAAGCTGATCTCCGACCTGCCCCAGCAGGGATTCCTGAGGCTGCGACCCACCGGGAACGCACGGTTCACCATGGTGGACGCCGACGGGTCGGCCCTCAAGGTGCTCGACCTCGGTTCCTGGACCCAGGCCCACGGCGACCACGGCGACTCCAAGGTGACCACACCCGGCTTCACCGCCACGACGCTGGCCATGAAGAAGACTGGTCACGTCTCCCCCCATGGTGGGTTGACGGCAGTCTTCGACGACGGTGACGGATCCATCGAGGTCTACGAGTCGCAGCACCTCGGCGAGCCGAACCCCACCCCCGTCCGAACCCTGACGGTGCCCGCCCATCACGGCAACGCCATCCCGCTGGCCGACGGGAAGCTGCTGCACACCATCGCCCAGGGACCCGACCCCGTCGGCATCCGGCTGGTCGACGCTGCCGGCGCGACCCTGGCCGAGTCGAGCGAGTGCCCGGGCACGCACGGCGCCACCGTGGCCAAGGACGCCGTGGTCATCGGTTGCGAGGACGGGGTGCTGCTGGTCAAGGGTGACACGATCACCAAGGTCAAGGCCGCTGCGGATTTCGCCCGCCTCGGCAACCTGTTCGGCTCTTCGGAGTCACCGTGGGTGCTGGCCGACTACAAGCTCTCAGCCGACGCCAAGCCGACGGAGGTGGCCATCATCAACACCGTGGAGGGCACCATCAACCTGGTGAAGATGCCGACCGCCTACACCTTCCGCGGTCTGGCGTTCACCGCCGAGGGCCAGGCGCTGGTGCTCACCAATGACGGCCAGCTGCACATCATTGAGCCCGACCATGGCCACATCGAGACGTCGATCAAGGTCGTCGAGCCGTTCACCGAACCGACGGACTGGAAGCAGCCGCGGCCGACCATCCACACCCAGGGCCACTGGGTCTACGTCACCGACCCCGCCACCAAGAAGGTCCACGGCATCGAATTGAGCGTCGGCGAGGTGAAGGTCAGCGGCACCCTGCCGCACGTCCCCCACGAGATCACCGGCACCCTCGGTTGATGCGCTACGGTGGTCCAGAGCTTTCGAGCTCTGCGGGTGAGGCCTATGGGTGAGGCGCCCCACTTCCTGTGGGGAGAACTTGGTTCAAGTCCCGGCGCCCGCTCCACCTCAAGTGCCCGTCCAGAACATCTGGGCGGGCACGTGTCGTCCCGGACGTCGCACACCGTGGTGGCGTGTGCAACGATCTCGTCATGAAGGTTTCGATCCTCACCCGTGAGTATCCGCCCCACATCTACGGCGGTGCCGGCGTCCACGTCGGCCAACTCGTCCCCCAGTTGCGCACGTTCGTCACCGTCGACGTCCAGTGCATGGGTGAGCCGCGCGAGGGCGCGACGGCTCATGCCGAGAACTTCCCCGAAGGCGCCAATGCGGCGCTGCGGGTCTTCGGCGCCGACCTGTCCATGGTCAACGCGCTGCCCGAGGACCTCGACCTGATCCACTCCCACACGTGGTACGCCAACCTGGCCGGCCACATTGGTGGACTGTTCCAGTCGGTGCCGCACGTGGTCAGTGCCCACTCCCTGGAGCCCCACCGGCCGTGGAAGGTCGAGCAGCTGGGCGGCGGCTACCGCCTCAGCTCCTGGGCCGAGCGCACCGCGTTCCAGGGCGCCGATGCCGTGATCGCGGTCAGCGCCGGCATGGCCAGGGGTGTGCTCGAGTCCTACCCCGAGCTGGACCCCGACAAGGTGCACGTGGTGCGCAATGGCATCGACACAGACGAGTTCAAGCCCGACCACGGCACCGCTGCGCTGGAGGAGATCGGCATGGACCCGTCCAAGCCGAGCGTCGTCTTCGTCGGACGCATCACCCGGCAGAAGGGTCTGATCCACCTGCTCCGCGCCGCCCGCCAACTCGACCCCGGCACCCAGCTGGTGTTGCTGGCCGGTGCCCCCGACACCCCCGAGATCGCGGCGGAGTTCAATGGTGCCTTCGCGGAACTTCAGCGGGAGCGCGGCGGGGACGTGATCTGGGTCGAGAGGATGCTCGACCGTGGCAGCGTCCGCCAGGTGCTCAGCCACGCCACCGTCTTCGCCTGCCCGTCGATCTACGAACCGCTCGGCATCGTGAACCTGGAGGCGATGGCCACCGAGACAGCCGTGGTCGCCAGCGCCGTGGGCGGCATCCCCGAGGTCGTCGTCGACGGCGAGACGGGCCATCTGGTCGCCTATGACCCTACCCGCGCCGACGACCCCGACTACGTCGCCGACTTCGAGGCCCGGTTCGCCGAGCAGGTCAATGCCCTGACCCGCGACCCTGATCGTGCCGCCGCCATGGGCAGGGCGGGACGCCAGCGCTGCATCGCCGAGTTCAGCTGGGCAAAGATCGCCGGTGAGACCGTGGCCGTCTACGAGGCCGCCGTGGCCCGTCATCGGGAGCGCAGCCGGTCCTGAGGACCACCGAAACGCGAAACGGCGCCACCTCGGGGTGGCGCCGATGTCACATCCGCAGGGACGGGGGAACTGCGGTCACTGCGGCAGCTTCAACTCGGGATCCTTCAGGCAGGTCAACAGGGCGGTCGCTTCTTCGGCATTGAGCTCGACCACCAGACGTCCACCTCCGTCGACGGGGACACGCATGATGATGCCGCGTCCTTCTTTCGTGACCTCCATGGGTCCGTCACCAGTGCGAGGCTTCATAGCTGCCATGTGGCCACTTCCTATCGTGAGCTGCGAGACTGACATGTCCTATTATTCCGCATTCCGCCGACAAGTGCCCGTCAAGGGCTGTCGTCACCCCTCGGACGACGTGACATCCGGGGTCCGGGGTACCGCTTCAGGGGTCTGCGCGGGCCGGTCGAACTGCCAGGCCAGCCGGTCGATGACCAGGTCCACCTGGCCCATGTGGTAGCCGCGTCCGACCACGGTGAAGGCGGCGGCCTGCAGGTCGGCGCCGGTCATCGGACGCGCCACGCCCGCGCCGGCGAGGCTCTGGGCGGCCCGGTCGAGCAGGTCGTCCACCTGGTGCGGCGCATAGCCGCGGATCACCCGGGCAAAGCGCACCTCGGCCAGGTTCTGGGCAGTGAAGTCGCCCTCGGGGAGTCGTGGCACCGGGTGGTCGTCGACCAGTTCGGGCATCGAACCGAACTTGTCCGAGGCCAGGAACACCCCGCAGGCAATGATTGCGACGGCAATCACCCCGAGTAACCACATCATGAGTCCCAGCCTACCGGGGCGACGGTGCAGCCCCGCCCTCCTCGACGCCCTCGCCGCCCAGCGCGCCGCGGGTCACGCAGTCGAGCGCCACGGTGACGTCGTCGGTGACGACCAGAGAGTCGAGGTCGTCGGTGCCGATGTAGCCCTCGGCCAACACCTGATCACGCATCCAGTCGATCAGTCCCGACCAGTAGGTGGTGCCGAACAGGACGACGGGGAAGTGGGTCACCTTGCCGGTCTGGGCCAGGGTCAGCGCCTCGAACAGTTCGTCGAAGGTGCCCAGACCACCGGGCATCACCACGAAGCCCTGGGCGTACTTCAGGAACATCACCTTGCGGGCGAAGAAGTAGCGGAAGTTGATGCCCAGGTTCACGTGCTCGTTCATGGACGCCTCGAACGGCAGCTCGATGCCGAGCCCGACCGAGGTGCCCCCTGACAGTGACGCGCCCCGGTTGGCGGCCTCCATGATGCCCGGCCCGCCGCCGGTGATCACGGCGTAGCCGCGGGCCACCAGCCCGCGGGCCAGGGCCTCGGCGGCCTGGTACATGGGGTGGTCGCTGCTGGTGCGTGCCGAGCCGAAGATCGAGATCGCCGGGCCGAGGTCGGCCAGGGTGCCGAAGCCCTCCACGAACTCCGACTGGATGCGCATCACCCGCCACGGGTCGGAGTGCACCCAGCCGTTGCCGTGGCCGCCTTCCAGCAACCGCTGGTCGGTGGTGGTGCGCTGCATCTGGTCCTTGCGGCGCACCACCGGGCCCTGCCGGACGGCGGACCCGTCGGGCCGGGGGGCATTGTCGATGGGGCCGTGGCTCGCTTGGTTCATGGGGTCCTCCGGGGCTCGGGCTGGTTGGTCGTTCGGTCAGGCTGACAGCCAGCGCTGCAGGACGGTGTGGCAGGTCTCCAGGTCTGCCGCCGGGCAGAACTCGTCATCGGCGTGCGCCTTGCCGGGGTCCGCGGGGCCGAAATTGACCGCCGGGATGCCCAGGTCACTGAAGCGCGCGACGTCGGTCCAGCCGTACTTGGCGCGGGGCGCGACCCCCACGGCCGCGACGAAGGCCGCCGCCGCTGCACGATCGAGGCCCGGCCGGGCACCGGGGGCCATGTCGTCGAACTCAAGCTCCCAGCCGGTGAAGTGCTGGCGCATCAGGGCCTCGGCGGCCTCGGCGTCCTTGTCGGGGGCGAAGCGGTAGTTGACGGTGACCTCGGCCGCGTCGGGCACGACGTTGCCGGCGATCCCTCCCCCAATGGCGACCGCATTGAGCCCCTCCCGGAACAGCAGGCCGTCCACCTCGATCTCGCGTGCCTCGAACTCGGTGATGCGGGTCAGGATCGGCGCCAGGTCATGGATGGCGTTGTGCCCGAGCCAGGACCGGGCCGAGTGGGCCGCCACGCCACGGGTGCGGACGGCGAACCGGGCGGTGCCCTGGCAGCCGCCCTCGACACCGGCGCTGGTGGGTTCCATCAGCACGGCGAAGTCAGCGGCCAGCAGGTCGGGCCGCTCCCGCCCGACCCGGACCAGCCCGTTGCGGGCGGACTCGACCTCTTCGCAGTCGTAGAACAACCAGGTGACGTCCCGGCTGGGTGCGGTCAGCGCCACGGCGTTCTTCAGCGCGACGGCCACCCCACCCTTCATGTCGCAGGTACCGCGGCCATGGATGCGCACACCGTCGGGGCCCTGTTCGGTCCAACTGGGCAGGTTGTTCGCCACCGGCACCGTGTCGAGGTGACCCGCGATCACGACCCGCTCGGGGCGTCCGAGGTGGGTGCGGGCGGCGATGGTGTTCCCGATCCGGGTCACCTCGAGGTGCTCGCAGCCCCGCAACACCGCCTCGACCTGGTCGGCAAGTGCGTCCTCGTTGCCGCTGACAGACTCGATGTCGACCAGCTGGCGCAGCAGGGTGACGAGGTCGGCGGACGGGTCGATCGAGGTGGCGGTGCTCATGACATCGAGACTAGTGCCCCCACCCGGGGGAATGCAGACCGACCGATCGGGGTTGGCCAGTGCATGACCGACATCATCACCGTGCTCAGCGGCATCGCCCCCGACGGGATCCTGGCCCGCACCCGCACCCAGCGCCAGCAGGCCCTGGACAACGCCCAGCGCAGCTTCGAGTCATTGCTGGAGCCGATCAACCCGGGCACGTTCAGCTTCGGTGAGCGCTACGCGGTGGCCGCCTACGTCGCCGGCCTGCACCGCGACCAGGCCGCCTTTGACTTCTACTCCGAGCTGCTGCTCGACGACGCCCCCGCGGCCCTGCGCGAGGCCGTCGCCGCCGCGGTCAGCGAGGGCCTGTCCACCGGACCGGCCGGCAGCTACCGCGAGACCGGCCTGGTTGCCGAGTCCGAGCCGGTGGCCTCGGTGCGTCACGACGCGGCAGCCCTCGGTGGGCGCCTGGCCGCGGCCTTTGACGCGGCGCACCTGTGGGTCTTCCACCCCCGCGACTCCCGCCCGGAGGTCCTGGGGCACCTGTCCGGGGCCGGCTGGAGCGCCGACGACCTGGTCAGCCTGGCCCAGTTGGTCAGCTTCCTGGCCTTCCAGCTGCGGGTGGTCCACGGCCTGCGGGTGGTCGACGGCACCGCCCAGATCGTCCGTGACGCCACCCGGGTGTCGCCGTCCGCCGAGGTGGACTGGCAGCTGTCCGACGTCGGCTTCCCGGTGACCACCTACCCGGGCATCTCGGCCCCCGACGTCTTCGTCAGCCACTCCCTGGGCTGGCGTCCCTGGGCTCCCCCGGTCGCCAAGGCCGACCTGACCCCGGCGCAGCTCGAGGCACTGGTCGAGCCGCGGCGTGCCGACATGCCCTACTTCCGGCTGCTGGCCCGCGACCCGCAGGCGCTGAAGGCTCGCACCCTCACCGACAACGACATCTTCTACAACGTCGAGGGCGGCCTGGGCCGGGCCGAGCGTGAACTCAGCGCCGCCGCCACGTCTCGTCTCAACGGCTGCGTGTTCTGCGCGTCGGTGCACGCGAACTTCGCGATCGAGCAGTCGGGCCGCGACACCGACGTGGCGCGACTGCTGGCCGAGGGCGTCGAGGCCGACCTCGGTTGCGAACTGTGGAACGCGGTGGTGGCCGCCGCGACGGCACTGACCCGCACCCCCGTCCAGTTCAACCAGGGCCACGTCGACCGGCTGCGCTCGGCGGGGCTGGACGAGGCCTCGGTGCTGGACGTCATCAACAGCGCCGCTTTCTTCAACTGGGCCAACCGGCTGATGCTGGGTCTGGGCGAGCCGGAGGCGCGCAGGGTGGCTCCCCTAGGATGACCCCATGACCCAATCGCGTTCCCATGATGAGTTCCGCCGCCCCGCCTGGGGTTGGGGGCTGGCCACCGTCCACGAGTCCGGACAGGTGCTCGACACCTGGTTCCCCAACCCCCAGTTGGGGCTGCCCGGCGACCAGGACCTGGCCCCCGCCGAACTGATCTCGTCCAGGACCGATGACGAGACCCGCCGGGTCGAGGTGCGGCTCGTCCAGACCGTGATCGACCTGGACGCGGCCCCGGCGGACACCTCCGACGCCTACCTGCGCCTGCACCTGCTCAGCCATCGCCTGGCCCGTCCGCGCACCATCAACCTGGACGGCATCTTCGGTGCGCTGCCGAACGTGGTCTGGACCTCGGCGGGGCCCTGCGCGGTGGAAGGCTTCGAACGCACCCGGGTCGCGCTGCGCGGCAACCGCGGCCACGTCACGGTCATCTCGGTCGACAAGTTCCCGCGGATGACCGACTACGTCACCCCCTCGGGCGTGCGGATCGCCGACGCCGACCGGGTGCGGCTCGGTGCCCACCTGGCGGCCGGCACCACCGTCATGCACGAGGGCTTCGTCAACTTCAATGCCGGCACCCTGGGCACCTCGATGGTCGAGGGACGCATCTCGGCAGGTGTGGTGGTGGGTGACGGCTCCGACGTCGGAGGCGGGGCCTCGATCATGGGCACCCTGTCGGGCGGCGGCGACGAGGTCATCAGCATTGGCGAGGGCTGCCTGCTGGGTGCCAACTCCGGCGTCGGGATCTCGCTGGGCAACAACTGCGTGGTCGAGTCGGGCCTCTACGTCACCGGCGGCACCAAGGTCACCCTGGCCGACGGCTCGGTCGTCAAGGCCAAGGAACTGTCGGGCAGCCATGACGTGCTGTTCCTGCGGGACTCGCAGACCGGCCAGGTGTTGGCCAAGTCGCGCACCGGCCGGTCGGTCGAGTTGAACGACGCCCTGCACGCCAACGACTGATTCAGTCCCCCAGCAGCATCCGGTCGGCCAGTTCGCCGCGGTGGCTGCTGAACTCGGCCATCAGGTCCTCGGGCGTCCGGGTGGCCTTCTGCTCGGCGGCCAGGTCCAGGACGATCTGGCCGTCGTGCATCATCAGCAGCCGGTTGCCGTGGGCCAGCGCCTGGGACATGTTGTGGGTCACCATCAGGGTGGTCAACTGGTGCCGGGCGACCCCCTCGTCGGTGAGCCGCAGGATGAGGGCCGCGCGTTCAGGGTCCAGGGCAGCGGTGTGCTCGTCCAGCAGCAGCACCTCGGGCTGGACGAAGGTCGCCATCAGCAGGCTCAGTGCCTGCCGCTGGCCGCCTGACAGCAGGCCCACCTTGAGGGTGAGCCGGTTCTCCAGCCCCAGTTCCAGCCGGGACAGCTCCTCAGCGAACAGGGCCCGGCGCCTGCGGGTGACGGCCTGGCCCAGACCACGCCGACGTCCGCGTTCGAGGGCCACCGCCAGGTTCTCCTCGATGGTCAGGTGCGGTGAGGTGCCGGCCATCGGGTCCTGGAAGACCCTGCTGACGAATCCGGCGCGGCGGTGCTCCGACATCCGGGTGACGTCGCGGCTGCCAATGGTGATCGACCCGGCGTCGGGGCGCATCCGTCCCGAGATGATGTTCAGCAGGGTCGACTTGCCGGCGCCATTGGAGCCAATGACGGTGGCGAAGTCGCCCTCGGCCAGGGTGAAGGACAGGTCGCGCAGGGCGACGCGCTCGTTCACCGTGCCGGGGAAGAAGCTCTTGGTGAGCTGGGTGATCTTGATCATGCGGGCACCCCACGGGTCGGTTCGGCTGGGGCGGGCGACCGGCGCCTCATCCGGAAACGTCGGATCGGTGCCCACTTCGGGATGAGCAGCGCCGCGACCACCAGCAGCGCCGAGATCAGCTTCATGTCGTTCGGGTTCAACCCGTTGTCCAGGGCGATCTGGATGGCCAGGCGGTACAGCACCGAGCCCAGGGCGGCGGCCGCGATGGCCTGCCAGAGCCGGCTCATCCCGAAGATGGCCTGCCCGACGATCACCGAGGCGAGTCCGGCCACGACCAGGCCGATGCCCATCGAGATGTCGGCGTAGCCCTGGTACTGGGCGACCATGGTGCCGCAGAAGGCGACCAGGCCATTGGACAGGGCCAGACCGGCGATCTTGGTCCAGGCGGTGTTGATGCCCTGGCTGGCGGCCATCTGCTGGTTGTCCCCGGTGGCGCGGATGGCGACACCGTAGGCGGTGCGCAGGAACCAGAACAGCACCAGCACGGCCAGCGTCGAGACCCCGGCCAGGATGAGCACCGACCACCACGTGCCCATCAGCCCGGCCTCGCGCAGGGGCGTGAACAGGGTCCGCTCGCGCAGCAGCGACAGGTTGGCCTTGCCCATGATGCGCAGGTTGATCGACCACAGGCCGATCTGGGTGAGGATGCCCGCCAGCAGCGGGTTGATCCCGCCCCAGGCGTGCAGGGCGCCCGTGATGAACCCGGCCACGACCCCCGCCCCGGTGCCGGCGACCATCGCCAGTACGGGGGCGGTGCCGCCCACGATGAGGACGGCCGCCGTGGCCGCCCCCATCGTGAACGAACCGTCGACGGTCAGGTCGGGGAAGTCGAGCACCCGATAGGTGAGGTAGACGCCCAACGCCATCACGGCATACAGGAAGCCCACCTCGAGAGCTGTCACCATCAGGTTCAGCCCACCGTCTTCGCGGCCCGCGAGACGACGGCTGCCGGAATCGTGGTGCCCTGCTTCTGGGCAGCAGCCGGGTTGACGACCAGGTCCAGTTCCGTCTGGAACGACACCGGCAGGTCACCGGCCTTCTTGCCGTTCTTCAGGATCTCGACGGCCAGCTTCGCGGTGTCCTTGCCCTGCTGGTAGTAGTCGATGGAGATGGCCGCTGCGGCCCCCTTGTCGACCGAGTCGGCGTCGGAGGTGACCACGATGGCCTTCTTCTTCTCCGCCTCCTGCAGCAGCGCCTCGATGGCGGCCACCACATTGTTGTCGTTGCCGACGTAGAAGGCGTCGACGTCCAGGGAGGCAGCCGCCTGCTGCACCTCGTTGGAGTTGGTGACGGTCACCACCTTGATCTCCAGCCCCAGATCCTTCGCGGCCGCCTGGGCCTGCTTGGTCTGGATCTCGGAGTTCGCCTCGGAGGAGGTGTAGACGATGCCGACCGTCTTGGTCTCGGGCTTGATCTCCTTGATCAGCTCGAGAACGGGCTTCGGCGGGTTCCAGTCGGAGGCACCCGTGACGTTCTTGCCGGGCTTGTCCACGTTGTCGACCAGCCCCGCGTCCACCGGGTCAGTGACGCCGGAGAACAGGATGGGACGATCGGTGATGGACTGGACCAGGGCCTGCGAGGGCGGGGTCGCGATCGAGACGAACAGGTCGTTGTCGGAGTTGGCGAAGGTGCTGGCAATGGAGTTCAGGGTCGACTGGTCACCCTGCGGGTTCTGGAAGTCGTACTCGACGTTCTTGCCCTCTTCGTATCCGGCGTCCTTCATGCCGTCCTTGAACCCCTGCCAGATGGCGTCCAGGGACGGGTGTGACACGATCGTGACGCCACCGATCTTGACGGTCTGGTCACCGTCGGCGGCATCGTTGCCGCCGCATCCGGTGAGCAGGACGGCGGTGGCAACCACGGCCGCAAGTGCTGCTGTGAGACGCATGCGCGTTCCCTTCGTTGGGCCCAGGCTGTCGACGCGGGCGGGCTCACCAGAACTTAGTGCGGGCAACGCCGGGGCCGAGCCCCTAGTCAAGGGTTGGACAGCGGCACCGTTGCCTACACTGGCACGGTGCGTTCTGTGACAAGCCGACTCCTGATCCTGTCCACCTGTGTGGTGCTGGTGGTGGTTGCCGCGCTCGCCGCCGCCTGGGGGCTGCGGATGCTGCTGCCCGACGGGTCGGACCCGGCCCCCCGGCCGGTCACCCAGGGCTGCGTGGCCACCGCCGACGGCAGCAGCGCCTTCCTCAGCCCCGAACAGAGCAAGTGGGCCTCGGTGATCGTGGCCGAGTCGATCCGTCGCGGCCTTCCGGCCCGGGCGGCGACCATCGCGCTGGCGACCGCCATGCAGGA
Organism: Tessaracoccus sp. SD287; assembly: GCF_017355265.1. Taxonomy (GTDB): domain Bacteria; phylum Actinomycetota; class Actinomycetes; order Propionibacteriales; family Propionibacteriaceae; genus Aestuariimicrobium. The sequence continues at coordinate 8,403 of NZ_JADIJQ010000019.1, read as the reverse complement.
GTCCAGTCTGCGCAACATTGACTACGGCGACCGCGACTCGGTCGGGTTGTTCCAGCAGCGGCCCAGCCAGGACTGGGGCACCGTCGAACAAATCATGGACCCGTGGTACTCCAGCGGCAAGTTCTACGAGGCACTGGTCAAGGTGAAGGGGTGGCAGACCGGCGACATCAATGACGTCGCCCAGAAGGTGCAGCGCTCCGGGGTGCCGGAGGGCTACCGCAAGCACGTCGAGGAGGCCAGGGTGTTGGCCAGTGCCCTGACGGGGCACAGCACCGCTTCGCTGTCGTGCGCGGTGCGCGACTCGGCGGCGCCCTCGGCGAACCTGCTGCCCCAGGTCCTCGACAAGGGGCTGCGGGGCAAGGTCACGGTCGCCACCGCGGACAAGGTCTGGACGATCACCGCCGGCGACGCCACCAGCGCCTGGGCCGCGGCCCACCTGTCGATGGCCAACCTGCGCGACGCCGGGGTGCGTTCCATCGCCGTCGGCGGTGCCGGTGGTGTCCAGACCTGGACGATGGACCCCGTCGCCTACGCGCCGTGGGACGTGACCACGCCGGTGCAGCCGACCACGGTGACCCTCACCCTGGGCTAGGACGGCGTGGGCCCGGACGACGACCGGCGCCCCCGGGGACGGGGGCGCCGGCGTCGGTGTCAGTGTCGAGGGCTCAGGCCTGCTGGTCCTGCTCGGCGCTGACCTCTCCGTGGATGGTGTCGCCGACCTGGTGGTGCTCCGTGCGGCGCTGCACCTGGATCTTGCGAGGCTTTGCCTCCTCGGCGACCGGGATCGTCAACTGCAGGACGCCGTCGACGTACTCACCGCTGACCTTGTCGAGGGCGAGTCCTCGACCCACGGTGATCTGCCGGGCAAAGGTGCCGAAGCCGCGTTCCCGGGCGACCCACTCGCTGCCCTCGGACAGTGACTGCGCCCGCCGTTCGGCGCGGATGGTGATGGTGCGGTCCTCGATGTCGACGTCGATGCTGGCCGGGTCGACCCCCGGCAGGTCGAAGTCGGCGCGGAACGTGTCCCCGTCGCGGTAGAGGTCCATCGGCATGCCCAGACTCTTGGTCTGGTTCAGCGTCTGGTTCACGAAGGACTGCAGTTCCTTGAACGGGTCGTAGTAGGTGGGCATGGGAAAACTCCTCCTGTGTGTCTGGATGCCTTCCGGGTTCGTACCGGAGTTCTCTTACCCATAGTTAACACCCAGAACAGGGAAAAATTCCAGAGTTGAGCCGACCAGACTCAACCCATCAGTCGGGTTGCTGCGGCCGCGATCCGTTCGTCGCTGGCGGTGAGTCCGATCCGGACGTGCTGGGTGCCCGCGGCGCCGTAGAAGTCGCCGGGTGCGACCAGGATGCCGCGCCGGGCCAGCCAGTCGACGGTGGCGCGGCAGTCCTCCCCGCGGGTGGCCCACAGGTACAGCGCACCCTGGGAATGGTCGATGCGGAACCCGGCGTCGCGCAGTGCGGCTGCCAGCACCTGGCGCCGGGCCCGGTAGCGCTCGCGTTGTTCAGCCACATGGGCCCGGTCGCGAAGCACGGCTTCCATGGCCCGCAGCACGGGGGTCGGCAGCATCATGCCGAGGTGCTTGCCGAGGCCCAGCAGTTCGGTGATGATGCTTGGGTCGCCGGCGGCGTAGCCGGCGCGGTAGCCGGCCATGTTCGACTCCTTGGAGGTCGACATGGCCACCACGATCCCCTCGACCGAACCGCCATTGAGGTCGCGGTCGAGCATGGACCAGGCACGGCCCTCGTAGACGAACTCGCCGTAGCACTCGTCGGAGGCCAGCACGGCCCCGACAGAGCGGGCGTAGTCGATCCAGGCCCGCATCAATTCGGGTGACATCACCGCGCCGTGCGGGTTGGCCGGGGAGTTCACCCAGATCAGCCGGGGGGCACCGGGCTGGCCCGGCCCCGGAAGGAGTTCCGGCGCGTCGGACTCGACGACCGTCACCCCGGCGAATCGTCCCCCGACCAGGTAGGTGGGATAGGCGGTGGTGGGGATGACGATGGTGTCGCCGGCGCCGAGGTCGAGCAGTTCGGGCAGCATGGCGACCAGCCACTTGGTGCCGATGACGGGCAGCACCCCGGTCTCGGGCAGCTCCACGCTGTTCCAGCGGGTCACCAGGTGGTCGATGATCGCCCGGCGGAGCTGCGGGTAGCCCCACACCTGGGGGTAGCCGTGCGCGTCAGCGGCAGCGGTCAGGGCCGCGATGGCGACACCGGGGGTCGGGTCGACGGGAGTGCCGACCGACAGGTCGACGATGCCGTCGTCGTGGGCAGCGGCGACGGCCTTCGCCTCGGCGATCGTGTCCCAGGGGAAGACCGGCAGGCGATCGAGACGGCTCACTCGCCCTGTGGGGGCAGGGCTGCGACGAAGGGGTGGTCCTTGTCGATGACACCGAGCTTGGCGGCGCCGCCGGGCGAACCGATGCCGTCGAAGAACTCGACGTTGATGTCGAAGTAGTGCTTCTGCTCCTCGGGGATGTCGTCCTCGTAGTAGATGGCCTCCACCGGGCAGACGGGCTCGCACGCACCGCAGTCGACGCACTCATCGGTCTGGATGTAGAGCATCCGGTTGCCCTCATAGATGCAGTCGACGGGGCACTCGTCGACACACGCGCGGTCCTTGATGTCCACGCAGGCCTCACCAATGATGTAGGGCACGTCCACTCCTCAATATCGCGTCGTCCTTGCGGACGGGGTCGTGGTCATCCTACCGCGCAGGTCACCTTGGGTGTGGCGGCGTACTTCCATGAGAAGGGTTCGCGCTTGACCACGGCACCGTTGCGATAGAACAGCCGCTCGTAGTTCACGGTGAAGCCCGGCGAGGCACTCTGCGGCTCGCAGTCCTTGGCCTTGCTGGTGATTGGTGGCGTGTCGTAGTAGTCGATGGGCGTCAGGGGCGTCGACTCGACCTTCTGCCACACCTTGGTCGACCAGATCTTGACGGTGATCGAGCCATTCTTGCCGGGGGCCGACTTGTTGACGAAGGCCTGGATGAGGACCCCGTGGTCGGTGTTGTTCTTGAACTTCAGGTCAAGCTGCCCGTAGTACAGGGTGGCCTCCCGGCCGGCCGGGTAGCGCGGGAAGTAGAGGGTGTGGGGGTGGTGCTCGACGTCCTCGAGGCCGGCGAAGAAGATCGCGTTGAACACGGTGGTGGCGCTCTGCGAAATGCCGCCGCCGGTCTCCTTGACCAGACGCGATCCCTGGATGACGTAGCCGTCGACGTAGCCGTTGGCCGGGGTCCGCGGGCCCAGGGTGTCGTTCATGCTGAAGGTCTCACCGGGCAGCACCAGCTTGCCATTCATGCTGGCGGCTGCGCGGGACAGGTTGGTGTTGCGGTAGTCGGCGTGCGGGAAGGTGGTGGTGAACTCCCCGGTGACCTCCTTGACGCCCAGCTTGGTGGCGTCCTCGGTGCTCAGCTTGGCGGGCGCCTTGGTCACCTTGACGCTCACCGTGCGGTCAGCGCCGCTGGCGGTGATGGCGGGCTGCACCAGCTTCACGAAGTCCTCCTTGTCGACGGTCATGCCGTCGGTGGAGGGCACCACGGTCGGCTTGCCGCCGGCGAAGGTGAAGCGCGCATCCTTGCCCTTGGTCAGACCCAGCTTGGTGATGGCCTTTTCGGCGTCGGCCCAGATCTTGTCCATGTCGGTGGCCGCCGAGATGGTGCCGTCCTTGACCGGGAAGCTGGTGGCTGCGGCGATGGAGGAGACGTCGATGGGGAAGGTCTTGCCGCCGTCGAGCTTGACGGTGACCGGGCCGGACAGCGCCTTGTCCGCGTACTCGACCTTGACCTTGTCCACCTCGTCGCTGGTGATGGCCGGGTCCTCGAGCAGCAAGGGTGCGGTGACGGTGTTCTGGGTGCGCCAGGCGTCGATGACCAGGGCGGCGGCGGCCTGCTGGTCGAGGGTCGCCTTCTGCACGCTCGGGGTGGTGACGACCTTGATGCCGTCCAGGCGGATGGTGGCGTCCTTGCCGGCGACCTCAAACTTCGGGGCGATCGTGGCCATCGTGGCCGTGACCTGGTTCTCGTCGACGACGGTGACCGGCTCGAGCGGCCCACCGCCCGACAGGACGTTCCAGATGTGGGTGGGGTTCCACGACTTGCCCGCACCGGCATTGCTCACGGTGGCATCGAAGTCGACGGTCATGCCCGACTCGGCCGGGACGACGGTGGCCGAGGTGCCGTCGGCGGTCAGGGTGATGGGGGTGTTGAAACCGTCACCGAGTTCGGCGGTCAGTTTGGCGACCGCCTCGTCGTGGCCCAGACCGCCGATGGCGACGCCGTCGACCGAGGCGTTCTTGGGGGTCTTGTCACCGGCCATCAGGTAGCCCACGACGTAGGCGCCGCCCACCAGCACGGCCAGCACGGCCACGATGGTGGCGACGACCAGTCCCTTGCGTCGCGGCCGTGGGGCCGGCTCCTGGACGGGCAACTGACGGGTCGGATCGTCATCGGGCGTGTGCTTGTTCTCGGTCAAGACGTCCTCTTCCTGGCATGGCGTGCGTGAATCAGCGGCAACGGAGCCCGGCAGGCCTCAACGTCGGCGCGCACCGATCGCGGGCCTCATTCTACGTCAGGACGGGTCGAGAACCCATTTGGGCGTTGTTGCCCGGGCGCTGCGCCGCGAGGATCTGGTCGGTGCGGGCCAGTGCCTCGGCGACCGGACGCACGAGCACGGGCGAGAGGGCCGGGTCCTCCTCGAGGTCGACCAGCACCGCTCGCGTCGTCGCCGACGCGTGCGAGGTGGGTGCCGAGGACTTCACCAGTCGGGGCAGCACCCATCCCGTCCGGGTCTCTGCCAACGCCCTCACTCCCCTGGCCCAGTCGTCGACCATGTCGGCGGTCAACGCGTGCTGTTCGGGCAGGAACAGGTTCTCGGCGATCGCGTACAGCTCGTAGTTGCCGAGGTCCTCGCCGGCCACCAGCAGGCTCAGTGCCTCGCGCTTGGCCTCGGCGTCCGGCAGCGCGGTGCGCGCCCGGCGTGCCGCCACCCGTCCGCTGGAGGTGTGGTCGCGGGCGTACTCGTCGCCAATCACCACCGGGTCGGCACCCAGCATCACCAGCCGGTGCACGGCCAGCCAGCGCAGGTCCTGGTCGAGCCCGAGGCCCTGCGGCAGCCGGCTGCCCGCCAACCAGTCGGTCAGCAGGTCCAGGTCGGACGAGGCGGCGAGCAGACCACGCGCCGCCGCCAGTTGCTGGTCGGAGCCGGCTGGTGCGGCCTCCAGCAGGCGCTGGGCGACATCGGCGAGGCGGGCACGGGCCGTGGCCCGCTCGTCGGCGACGATCCAGTCCCCCGACAGGTCGAGCGCCCAGACCAGCATGGCTGCCACGATGCCGGGTTCGCGCTCCCCGACCAGGCTGGCCAGCAGCGCCTCGAGCGCTGCCCCCGCCCCGACCTCGGCGTGTCGCACCCCGTCGCGCAGCGCGTTGTAGAGCACCACGCGGGTGGCGGGGTCAGCCACCGACGAGATGACGGGCAACTGGGCGAACGGCACCGAGGGGCGTATCCGCGCCCAGGTCTGGTCGCCGGCGTCGGGCACCAGCACGGCGGCCTGGTCCGGCGCCGGGAGCGGCTGGCGGTCGCCGGCCACGACGATGGGGGTGCGGAAGATCTCGGTGCCGTCGGCGGCCAGCCCGGCGACCTCGATGGCGTGGGTCCGCCTGGCCGGGTGCTGCTCGGGTGCCAGCCGCAGGATCGCGGGCTGGTCCCCGGGGTCGACGCCCAGCACGTCCATGTCCTGGGTGAGCAGCCACTGCGCGGCCCAGTCGTCGAGGCCCTGGGCGCCCGCTTCGGTCCAGCAGGCGAGCAGCTCGGCCGCCGAGGCGTTGGCATAGGCGTAGCGCTCGAAGTAGGCCCGCAGCCCGCTCAGGAAGACGTCATCGCCCATCAGGGTGACCAGCTGCCGCAGCGCCGAGGCGCCCTTGGCGTAGCTGATGCCGTCGAAGTTCTCCAGTGAGGTCTGCGCGTCCTCGGCGCCATTGCCGGCGATCGGGTGCGAGCCGGGCCCCTGGTCGGCCTCGGCGCCCCAGTTCTTGCGGGTGATGCCGAAGTCAATCCACAGGTCGGCGCGCCCAGTGGCGGTGATGACGCGGTGCGCCATGTACTCGGCGAAGGACTCGTTGAGCCACAGGTCGTCCCACCAACGCATGGTGACCAGGTCGCCGAACCACTGGTGGGCCATCTCGTGGGCCACGAGTCCGGCGCGTGACATCACCTCGGCCCGGGTGGCCGCGCCCCGGAACAGCACCTGGTCGCGCAGCACGACGCAGCCCGGATTCTCCATGGCGCCGGCGTTGAAGTCGGGGACGAAGGCCTGGACGTAGTCACCGAACGGGTACCTGACCCCGAAGAGTTCGTGGTAGGCGTCGAAACAGTCCCGGGTGACGGCGAACAGGTCGTCGGCGGCGCGGTCCAGCTCGGCGCGCATCGAGGCGCGCGCCAGCAGTTCCAGGCGGATGTCGTCGTGGGTGTGCTCAAGGGCGGCGTACGGCCCGGCGACCAGGGTGACGAAGTAGCTCGACAGGGGTCGGCTGCGTTCCAGGGTCCAGCGTCGTCCCTGGTGGCTGGCGACCGGCGCGTTGCCACGGACGATCCAGTCGTCCTCGGGCACGGTGACGGTGAACTGGTAGGTGGCCTTCAGGTCCGGCTGGTCGAAGCAGGCGAACCACCTCGGGGCGGCGTCCAGGAAGCTCATCGCATAGAGGTAGGTGCGGCCGTCACTGGCGTCGACGTGGCGGTGCAGCGCCTCCCCGTCATTGCTGTAGGCCAGTTCAGCGGTGACCTCCAGGGTGTTGCGCTCAGCCAGGTCGTCGAGTCGGATGCGTCCGTCGGTGACCTGCTCGGGCGGGACGGGGGCGCCATTCAGGACGGCGTGCACGGCGCCGGTGGCGATGTCGGCGAAGGTGGAGTGGCCGGCGACCGCGGTGAAGGTGAGCACGGTATGACTGGTGAACGTCGCGCCCGTGCCCAGGTCGAGGGAGACGTCGGCGTGGACCTCACTGATCGTCCGGGCCCGGGTGGCGGCCTCGTCGCGGCGCAGACTGGTGGTCATCGGCGGCTCCATTGGTGATGGGTGGCTATGTCGGCAACGAAGGCGTAGTCGGCGGCCAGACCGCTGTCGGCCGGCAGGTTGGCGACCCACTGCCACAGCTCGCCCAGGGTGGGTGAGGTGATGGCCCCACCGGGTCGGGCGACGGTGAGCGAGGCCATGGCCACGGCCAGCTTGAGTCGCTGCTCGAGGGGCCAACTGGTCAGCAGCCCGGCGGCCCACCCGGCATTGAACACGTCACCGGCACCGGAGGCGTCAATGACGGTGACCGGCAGCGAACCGACCCTGATGACGTCACCGGAGACCTGGTCCAGCGCGATGGCTCCGTCGCCGCCCATGGTGATGACGGGTTCGGGGACGTACTCGGCCAGCGCCAGCAGGGCCGCGTCGGGGTTGTCGGTGCGGGTGTAATGCAGTGCCTCGGTGAGGTTCGGGGTGAACGAGCGGCAGTGGACCAGGTCGGGCAGCGCCGCGAGGTCCCAGGCGCCCGATTCGTCCCAGCCGCAGTCGCCGATGACCAGGGTGCCGTGGGCGGCCGCCTCGGCCAGCCATGGCATCGCGAACGGTTGCAGGTGGGCGATGGCGACCGCGGCCCGGGGGTGTTCGCGCTGGCGCAGCACGCACGCCCCGGGGTGCGGGGTCTCGGCGGTCACCATGGCCCGGTCGTGGGCGTAGTTCAGGATGACCGTCAGCGGGGTCTGCCAGTCGCGGTGGATCAGGCAGTTGCGGGTGTTGACGCCCTCACGTTCCAGGGTTTCCAGCATGCCGCGGCCCAGGGTGTCGTCGCCGACGTCGCTGACCATGCCCACGTCCAGGCCGATGCGGGCCGCAGCAATGGAGGAGTTGGCGATGCCGCCCGGCACCGCCAGGTACGGCGCGGTGCGCAGTTCTCGTCCCGGCTGGGGGCCGTCGGCGGGCAGACCACTGAACACCATGTCATTGAAGAACAACCCCACCGCCAGCAGTTCGAACGCTGCGGTCTCGAACTGGGGGCTGGAGGCGTCATTGGTCTGCACGGGGCCACGTTATCGCTCGCCGCGGGATTGCCGCCTGTCGGGGATTGAGCTGGCATGAGCATGTGCATGGTTGTGCTGCGGCATGCAGGGTTGACGCGCCCGCGGGTGACGCGCCCGCGGGCGAGCCCGCCGAGGTCGAGCGACCGATGTCCACGAGCTCGGCGTGGCGCCTGACCGACCTTGACGGCGCGGTGTCGCCCGGCGCTTCGAGAATTGGGTCCTCGAAAGTTTGTACCCAGCTCTTGTGTTCTGCATTCGTACGTGTGTACGATAGAGCATGGACAGAGTCGACCGGTGGATCCACCGCACCGAACAGGCCGGGCAACTTGCCGGC
>NZ_JADIJQ010000018.1 GCF_017355265.1 Tessaracoccus sp. SD287 | reverse complement strand
CGCAGAGGTCTCGTCCGGAGCTGTGCCCGATGGCGTGGACCGCCTGGATCTGGGCGGCGCTGGGCCGTCGTCCGGGTGCCAGCAGGGCATCGACCAGGGCAATCACCTCGGGGACGCCCATGCCGTGGGCGGCGCAGCGCAGCAGCCGGGCCGACAAACTGGTGGTGCGCAGACCGTGGCTGCCGAGCAGGTCGACGGCGTGGCCGGGTTCGAGGCGTTCGGTGGCGACCATGGCGAGCAGCACCCCGCAGGCCAGGTCATCACCGGTGGGGGTGAGTCCCTGCCCCCACCCGATCAGCCCCTGGAGCGGGCTGGGGTCCCCGACGTCCAGCCCGGCGGCCAGACCGTGCGCCCGGGAGCGCAGCGACGGGGCCGCGCCCAGGGCGTCCAGGTCGGCGGTGGCGAGCGACCAGGCAGCCTGCAGCCGCACCTGCGTGGGCTTGTGGTGACCGATCAGGGCGATCCGGGCCTCGCCGACGCGCAACTGGGTGACGCCGAACTCATCGGTCGAGACCCGGCCCTGGTCGCCCACCTGCAGCAGGCCGCGCAGGTCGCCGGTGGTTCCCAGCAACCGGATCGCGTTCGGCAGTTGCAGGGCCTCGCGCCGCAACACCGCCACCACCGCCTCATGGCTGTGGGGCAGCAGCAGGTAGGCCGCGTTCTCGAAGACCGCCAGCACCCGGCAGGCCCCACCACGGGCCACGTCGGCGGCGCTCTCGGTGGCCACGGAGCCCTGCAGGCGCAGGACGGTGGGAGCGGCGGAGGTCATTTCCGTAGGCTAGGTGCTCGGGCTACCCTGCGTTCATGGTCAATCATGACAACACCACCGTCGATGTCCGTCAAGTGATGCCAAAGCTCTCCCCCACCGAGGCCCGCGGGCTCAGCGTCAGCGAGGTGCTCGAGCTGCCCGCCCTGGCCGGGGCGACGGTGCTGGCCGGTGCCGACGGGCTCGCCCGACTGGTGAGCCGGGTCAACGTGATGGAGGTCCCCGACGTCCTGCCGTGGACCAATCCCGACCAGTTGCTGCTGACCACCGGCTACCCGCTGCGCCAGACCGGCGACCTGGGCAGCTTCGTCGCCGACCTGCATGCCCGCGGCCTGGCGGCACTCGGCATCAAGCTCAACCGCTACCTGGACGAACTGCCCGCCGAGGCGCTGCGCCGCGCCGACGAACTCGACTTCCCCCTGATCGGGCTGCCGGACGGCATCGGGTTCGACGAGATCCTCAACCAGGTGCTGTCGCGGGTGCTGAACCGTCGCGCCGGCGACCTGGCCCGCAACGAGCAGGTCGTCGGTGACCTGGTCGACATCGTCATCAGCGGCGGGGACCTGTCGACGGTGTGCGCGGGTCTGGTCACCGCCCTGGCCTCGGCAGCCGTGGTCACCACCATGGACGGCCGGGTGCTGGCCTCGGCGGTCGCCGACGGCGTCGACCTGGACACGGTGCTCGGCCTGCCCGCCTTTGACCGCACCGGACGGCTGCGGGTCGAGGACGAGCCGACGGGCATCATCGTCAACGACCAGCCCAGTTTCCAGCGACTGCTGGTGCCGGTGCTGGTGCGGGGACGCCACGAGGGCCGGCTGCTGGTGGTCCATGACACCCTGCTGCCCACCCACGTGCCGATGGTGGAGTGGGCCGCCGCCGCGGCAGCGCTGGTGCTGACCAAGCAGCAGGCGGTGGCCGCCGTGGAGAACAAGTACCGCGCCGACTTCCTGCGCGATGCCCTGGTGGGTCGCGCCGGCCCCCCGGAACGGGTGGTGGGTCACGCCCATTCCCTGGGCTGGCACCTGGATCGGCCGGTCGTCGTGGTGGTCGCCACCGTGGACCAGTCCGCCACCCCACTGGACGCCATGGAGGAACGCTCCCTGCAGGAACGTTTCTCGCGGGCCTGGTCGCAGGCGGTGCACGAGGCCGACCCGGAGGCGCCGGTCGCCGGCTATGCCCAGGAGGTGGTGGCGGTGATCGGCATCGCCGCCGACACCCCCACCGAGTCCCTGGAGCGCACGGTGGGCCGCTTCGCCCGCAGCGTGCGCGGCGACGGCGGCGGCGGTCGACGGTCCTTCACCACCGGCATCAGCCGTCCGATCACCACCATCGGGGACCTGCCCCGGGCCTACGCCGAGGCCACCGAGTCGGTGGTCGTCGGGCGGCGGCTGCACGGCAACGGTTCGGTCACCCCGTTCGGGTCGCTCGGCGTCTTCCGACTGCTCTCCCAGGTCGACCCGGACGAACTGCGCAACTTCGCCCTGGAGACGCTCGGGCCGCTGGCGAGCACCGACCTGCCCGACGCCGAGGATTTGCGCCAGACCCTGTCGGTGCTGCTGGAACACAACATGAACGTGGCCGAGACCTCCCGTGCGCTGCACTTCCACTACAACACCCTGCGCTACCGCATCACCAAGCTCGAGCAGATCCTGGGCCCTTTCACCACCGACTCCCACCGACGGTTCAGTCTGGCCCTGGCCCTGCACGTCATCCAGATGCGCGGACTGTAACAACCTGTCACATGACTGAAACACCGTAGTCAGCCCAAGGTCGGGCAGTGTTTGACGTAGTCACAGCGAGTTGAAAGTGGCATTTGTCACATGTAGACAGCTGCAGCCCACTGGTGTCGGCCATACTTGCCGGTACACGGGGGCCAGCGCAGCATCTAGGGTTCACAAAAATCATCCATGCGCGTCTGACGCGACGAGGTCGAAGGAGACTTCATGGCAATTTGGAAGCTGCACGGGGATGGCAAGACGCTGGGGCCGGACGACGTCGTCGCCCCCCACGAGCGCTTGACCTGGGGCCGCACGATCGGGCTGGGCGCACAGCACGTCGTGGCCATGTTCGGGGCCACCTTCGTCTTCCCGATCATCATGGGGCTGAACCCGCAGCTCGCCATCATGATGAGCGGTGTCGCCACCATCCTGTTCCTGCTCATCGTCAAGGGGAAGGTGCCCTCCTACCTCGGCACCTCGGCCGCCTTCGTCGGTGGTGTGGTCGGCATCTATGCCGCCGGCGGCACCCCGCAGCAGGTCACCGGCTCCATCTTCGTCTCCGCGATCGTCCTGATCCTGGTCGGCGTCTTCATCCACTTCGTGGGTGCCGCCGTGCTGACCAGGGTGCTGCCGCCCGTGGTCACCGGCGCCGTGGTCATGCTGATCGGCTTCAACTTGGCCCCCGTGGTCGCCTCGGTGTACTGGCCGCAGGACCAGTGGGTCGGCTTCGTGGTCATGTTCGTCGTGATCATGCTCAGCGTCGGCCTGCGCGGCTTCCTGGGCCGCATCTCGATCTTCATCGGCCTGCTGTTCGGCTACCTGCTGTCGTGGGTGCTCGACCTGACCACCGGCCAGATCACCTCCTACAACGCCGGCACCGGCGTGGTCGACACGCACTGGCGCGTCGACTGGAGCGGTGTCATGGCCGCCGACTGGTTCGGCCTGCCGCCGGCCACCGACAATGCCGCCGGCATCGTCGGCTGGCACCTGCCCGAGTTCTCGTTCAACTTCACCCTGCTGGTGCTGCCGGCCGTGATCGCGCTGGTCGCCGAGAACGTCGGCCACGTCAAGGCCGTGGCCGAGATGACCGGCGTCAACCTGGACGACAAGATGGGCGCCGCGGTCGCCGCCGACGGTGTCGGTTCGGCCGTGGCCACCCTCGTCGGCGGCTCGCCGACCACCACCTACGCCGAGAACATCGGCGTGATGGCCTCCACCCGGGTCTACTCCACCGCGGCGTACACGGTGGCAGCCCTGGTGGCCATCCTGTTCGGCTTCTCGCCCAAGTTCGGCGCCGTCATCTCGGCGACCCCCGGTGGCGTGCTGGGCGGCATCACGGTCGTCCTGTACGGCATGATCGGCCTGCTCGGCGCCAAGATCTGGAAGGAGAACAAGGTCGACTTCGCCAACCCGCTCAACCTGGTTCCTGTCGCCGCCGGCATCATCATCGCCATCGGCAACGTGTCGCTGACGTTCACCGAAGACTTCAGCCTGTCGGGCATCTCGCTGGGCACCATCGTCGCGGTCGGCATGTACCACCTGGCCCGACTCGTGGCACCCCAGCACCTGCGTGATCGTGCCGACGGCGAGGTGAACGCCGGCGCCACCATCATCGCCGACCCCACCGGCAACCAGTCCCTCGAACACCTCGGGCTCGAGGACGACCACGGGGTCGCCTCCCGCCGACACACCGAGCAGGACGACCACGTCAAGTAACTCCGCCCCAAGCCGGCTGGGGCACCGCCCCGGCCGGCCCGACCAAGGCAGAAAACTGTGAAACCAGCTCCGTTCACCCTGCACCTCCCCACCACCATCGACGAGGCCGTCGCACTGCTCGCCGAGTTCGAGGACGTCAAGGTCCTGGCCGGCGGCCAGAGCCTGGTCCCCGTGCTCAACATGCGGCTGGCCACCCCAGCCCACCTGGTCGACATCAACCGCATCCAGGACCTGGCCACCATCGAGGTGCTGGACGACCGGGTGCGGGTCGGCGCCATCGTGCGCCACTCGGAGCTCGAACACCACGACGCCGCCCACCAGGCCCTGCCGCTGCTGCGGCAGGCCCTGGCCTGGGTGGCCCACCCCGCCATTCGGAACCGCGGCACCACCGTCGGTTCCATCGCCCACGCCGACCCCTCCGGTGAGATGCCGGCCGTGCTGGCCCTGACCGGCGGCTCGGTGCGCACCCTGTCGGCCAGCGGTGCCCGCACGATTGCCGCCGAGGACTTCTTCGTCGGGCCCATGGAGTCGGTGCTGCGAGCCGACGAACTGGTGCTGGGCGTCGACTTCCGCCGCTTCCCTGCCGGCACCCTGACCGGCTACCACGAACTTGCCCGGCGCAGCGGCGACTACGCCCTGGCCGGGGTCGCCCTCGCCGTGACCCAGGAGGCCGGCGGCATCGTCGCCGCCAGGGCATCCTTCGTCTCGGTCACCGACGTGCCCGACGTGCTCGACCTGACCGACGTGGTCGCCGGCCGTCGGCCCGGCGAGATCACCAGCCAGGACCTGGCCGCCGTCGCGCAGGCCGCCCGTGACCACGTCGAGCCCGTCGACGACATCCACGCCAGCGCCGACTACCGCCGGCACCTCAGCGGCATCCTGTGCCGTCGGGTGTTCAGCGGTCTGGTGACCCAACTCGCCGACCAGAACCAGCACCAGAACGAGGAGGCCCAGCGATGACCCAGAGCCGGATCAGTCACAGCCCGACCCAGAATGCTCCCTTCGAGGCCACCGAGGCCGAGAGCCTGCAGCAGGTCACCCTGACCGTCAATGGCGACCGTCACGTCATCACGGTGCCTGCCCGCCGACTGCTGTCGGACGCCCTGCGCCATGACGTCGGCCTGACCGGCACCCACGTCGGCTGCGAGCACGGCGTCTGCGGCGCCTGCACCGTGCTCGCCGATGGCCAGCCCATTCGTTCCTGCCTGATCTTCGCGGCCAGCGCCGAGGGCATGGACCTGACCACCGTCGAGGGCTGCGGCAATGGCCCCGACGACCTGGGCCCCGTGCAGCAGGCGTTCGTCGAGTGCCACGGCCTGCAGTGCGGCTTCTGCACCCCCGGTTTCATCACCACCATCACCGCCTTCCTGGACGAGAACCCCGATCCCACCCCCGAGGAGGCCCGCGAGGCCATCTCCGGCAACCTGTGCCGCTGCACCGGCTACCAGAACATCGTCAAGAGCGTCTGCCGCGCCGCCGAGATCAAGCAGGAACGCGCCCAGGCCACGACCCCCGGGCAGGTGCAGGCATGAGCGGCAAGATGATGGGCGCCGCTGTTCAGCGCCGCGAGGACCCCCGCCTGGTCAGCGGCGACGGCAAGTACACCGATGACCTCAGCCACACCGCCCTGGAGGCGGCCTTCGTCCGCTCCCCCCACGCCCACGCCCGCATCCTGGACATCGACGTGGACGCCGCCGTCGAGGTCGACGGGGTCATCGCCGTGTGGACCTGGGAGGACCTGGAGGGGGCCGCCGGCGAACCGCTGCCGATGCTGCTGCCCCACCCCAGCATCCAGCACCCGGTCACCGCCCACGCCCTGGCCAAGGACCAGGTCAACCACGTCGGCGAGGCCATCGTGATGGTGGTGGCCACCAACCGCTACATTGCCGAGGACGCGGCCCAGAAGGTGTCGGTCAGCTACGACGTGCAGCCCCCCGTCGTCGGCATCGCCAACGCTCGCGAGGCGGAGCTCCTGGTCCACGAGGAGGCGCCCGGCAACGTCGGCGCCCACTACGTGCAGAACGTGGGTGACGCGCCGGCGGCCATCGAGGATGCCCCGCACATGCTGGAACTCGACTTCGACTTCGAACGCAGCGCCTGCATGCCGATGGAGGGCAAGGCGGTCCAGGCGACCTGGCACGCGGCCAGCGGTGAACTGAGCGTCGCCTCCTCCACCCAGACCTCGACCGGCCTGCGGGCCGCCCTGGCAGCCAAACTCGAGATGCCGCTGGCCAAGCTGCACGTCGTGGTCCCCGACGTCGGCGGCGGCTTCGGCGTCAAGATCAACCACCCCTGGCCCGAGGAAGTCTGCGTCGCCGCAGCCGCCAAGCGCCTGCAGGCCCAGGTCAAGTGGACCGAGGACCGCCGCGAGCACTTCATCTCCTCGGCCCACGAACGCGGCCAGCTGCAGCGCGCCCGCGTCGGTTTCGACGACGACGGCGTCATTCGCGGGCTCGACGTCACCTTCTGGCACGACCACGGCGCCTACATGCCCTACGGCGTGATCGTGCCGCTGAACACCTCGGTGCAGTTGGTCGGCCCCTACCGGCTGCCGAACTACCGCGTCGAGTACTACTCGCTGTACACCAACACCGTCATCGTCACCCCCTACCGCGGCGCCGGACGTCCCCAGGGCGTGTTCATCATGGAACGCACCATGGACGCCATCGCCGACTACCTCGGACTGGACCGCGCCGAGGTGCGCTCGCGCAACTTCATCCAGCCCGAGCAGATGCCCTGGGAGGTCGGCCTGATGTTCCAGGACGGCCGCCCCACGGTCTACGACTCCGGCGACTTCCCCGCGTCGCTGCGCAAGCTGAAGGAACTGGTCGGCTGGGACGACTTCGAGGCCTACCGCCAGCAGGCGGCCGCCGAGGGACGCAAGGTTGGGCTGGGCATCGGCTGCTACGTCGAGGGCACCGGCATCGGGCCCTACGAGGGCGGACACATCCAGGTCGAGACCAATGGCCGGGTCAACGTGGCCACCGGCGTCACCACCCAGGGCCAGGGCCACGCCACCTCGTTCGCGCAGATCGTCGCCGACGAACTCGGGGTGCCGTTGGAGGACGTCTTCATCACCACCGGCGACACCCGCCGCTTCGGATACTCGGTGGGCACCTTCGCGTCCCGCGCCGCGGTGACCAGCGGCTCGGCGGTGCACCTGGCCGCCACCCAGGTCAAGCAGAAGGCGCTCAAGATCGCCGGCAACGCGCTGGAGGCCGACCCCGAGGACCTGGAGATCGTCGACGGGTTCATCCGGATCAAGGGCGACCCCGAGAACAAGATGTCGCTGGGCATGGTCTCGGTGCTGTCGAACCCGCTGCGCTACGCCTTTGACGAGACCGCCAAGGCCGCCACCCAGTTCTCGACCTCGGTCGACCTGTCCAAGCCGCCGATCCAGCCCGGCGAGGAACCCGGGCTGGAGGGCAAGGACTTCTACTCCCCCAAGGGCGCGACCTTCGCCAACGGCATGCATGCCGCCATCGTCGAGACCGACCCCGAGACCGCCGACATCACGGTGCTGCGCTACTGCGTCATCCATGACTGCGGCAAGATGATCAACCCGATGATCGTCGAGGGCCAGGTGCATGGCGGCGTCGCCCAGGGCATCGGCGGGGCGCTCTACGAGAAGATGGCCTACGACGACTCCGGCCAGTTGCTGAACGCCTCGTTCATGGACTTCCTGATGCCGTTCGCCACCGAGGTGCCCCACATCGAGACCGACCACCTGGAGACCCCGACCACGCTGAACCCGCTGGGCATCAAGGGGGCCGGTGAGGCGGGGACGATTCCCGCGTCGGCCGTCATCGCCAGCGCCATCGAGGACGCCGAGGGGTTCCCGATCACCAAGATGCCGATCTCACCGGCCGACCTGTGGGAGTTGCGCCGCAAGCACGAGGCCGGCCAGTGGCCGTCCCTGCGGCATCCCCACCCGCAACCCTGACCCGATCAGCTCACGCTGCACGACCACCATCGCGACCCACTGAAGAAGGTTGAGACCCGCCATGCAGATCATCGGTACCGCCCACATGATTGCGGCCATCCCCGTTGCCTGGGATGCGTTCCACGACCCGGGTGTGCTGACCCGCACCATTCCCGGGTTGCAGAGCCTGGAGCCCACCGGCAAGGACGCCTACAAGGCGACCGTCAAGGCTGGGGTGGCCTCCATCAAGGGCACCTACGCCGGCACCGTCGCCCTCACCGAGCACGTCGAGCACGAGTCGTTCCTGCTCAAGGCCAGCGGACAGGGCGGGCCGGGCACCATCTCGGCCGACATCCGGGTGCGGCTGGCACCGGCTGCCGACGGCGGCACCGACATCGCCTGGGCCGCCGACGCCTCGGTGGGCGGCGCCATCGGTGGCGTCGGGCAGCGGATGCTGCAGGGCGTGGCCCGCAAGATGGCCACCCAGTTCTTCGCCGCCATCGACGCCGACATCGCCAACGGTGGCGCGGCCTCGGCCGACGTCACCAGCGCCGCTGAGGTCGACGACCAGGGCGTGACGCCGCTGGGCCCGACATCCGGCTCTGCTTCCAGTCCCTCTGCTTCCAGTCCCTCTGCTGCCACCCCCTCCGCTGCCACCACGCAGCCCCTCCATCGCGCCGGTGCCCCCGCTCCGGCCGCTCCCCCGGTCAATGTGCTGACGGCTGCCGTCGTCGGTGCACTGATCGCGCTCGTCGGCGTTCTCGTCGGCGTGCTGGCCAACAGGAAGTGACCATGCGTGCTTTCACTGCAGCTGCCATCCAGCTGAACCCCGCCCAGGGACCGCTCACCGCCGAGTCGATCCAGACCAACGCCACCCACGCGGTCCAGGTGATCCGTGACTGCGTGGCCGCCACCCGCGCCGAACTCGTCGTCCTGCCCGAGTCGGTGACCACCGGCTTCACCACCGGCGTCAGCGTCGAGGAGCTGTGGGACCTGGTCACCGACGTGCCCGGACCGATCCTGCAGCCCTACCAGGACGTCGCCGCCGAGCTCGGCATCCACCTGTGCGTCGGCACCTACCGACGCGGCCCCGAGCGTGGTGTCGTCTACAACAGCGCCGCCCTGATCGGCCCCGACGGGTCGGTCCTGGGCGTCTACGACAAGACCCACCCGTTCTTCTCCGAGGCCGCCACCACCGGCGGCTGGGTGACCCCCGGCCAGGACGTCGTGGTAGTCGACACCGAACTGGGCAAGATCGGCATGATCATCTGCTTCGACGGTGACTACCCCGAGCTGTCACGCATCCAGGCCGTCCAGGGCGCCGAAGTGATCCTGCGTCCGTCGGCCCTGCTGCGCAGCGCCGACCTGTGGGAACTCACCTCGCGGGCGCGGGCCTACGACAACCACGTGTTCATCGTGGGCTCCAATGCCACCGGCATCGACCCGGCCGGGGTGATCTACTTCGGCAACTCCCACATCGTCACCCCCACGGCCAACATCATTGCCCGCGCCGCCTCCCACGAGGGCTGGGTCGCGGCCCGCCTGGACCCCGACCAGGCGCTGGGCAGCCTGACCCAGGGCAGCAACATCGGTCAGGGCTTCGACCACCTGCGCGACCGCAACCTGGACCTGATCCGCGCCCACCGCGCCGAACTCGAGGGCCGGGCCGAGACCGCGTTCCCGCACGGCAAGGACGCCACGCCCAGCTGCTGAGCCGCGGGGCCACCACGCCCCGCCCACCCATCCACCGAGGACGTCCACCGGGACGTCCCCGTGTCCCACCACACCCAAAATGAGGTCAGCGATGAAGATTGCGCGACGTGTCGGTGTGCGCCTACGGGTGTTCGCCGTTGTTCTCACCCTGCTGGTGGTGCAGGCCTGCTCAGCCACCGCACCGTCCGGCAACCCCGATTCCCCGATCCGGATCGCCGGTGTCTTCTCCGGCGCCGTCACCGATGCCGACTACAACGCCCTGGGCTGGGTCGCCCTCGACGAGGCAGCCAAGAAGTACGACGCCCACACCTCGTTCAGCGAGAACGTGGAGGTTCCCGACGTCGAGCGGGTCATGCGCGAGTACGTCGCCGACGGCTACACCGTCGTCTGGTCCCACGGCAGCCAGTTCTACCAGCAGACCCTGAAGCTGGCCCTGGAGTTCCCCGACGTCTCGTTCATCGGCGAGTTCGATGCCCAGCCCAAGGAACAGCCCGACAACCTGTGGGTGATTGACCGCAACTTCCACAACGCCTTCTACCCGGTGGGCGTGCTCGCCGGGGCGCTCACCAAGCAGGGCAGGATCGGCTACGTGGGCGGCCTGTCGTTGCCGTTCTCCTACTCCGAGGTGCACGCCATTCGCCAGGCGCTCAAGGACACCGGGTCAACCGCCCAGCTGAACTCGGTGTGGACCGGCAACTTCAACGACCCCACCAAGGCCCAGCAGATCACCAAGCAGATGTCCGACCAGGGCAATGACGTGATCATCGGCTCGATGAACATGGGCATGGTCGGCGTCTTCCAGGCCGCCAAGACCGACGACCGGCAGCAGTGGATCGTCGGCAAGTACACCGACAAGTCCCAGTTCTCACCCGAGGACGCCGGCGCCTCGGTGGTCTACGACTTCGTCGGGCCGCTGCTCGACATCGTCGACGACATCCTGGCCGGCAAGCGCACCGGCTACCTGCCGCTGGGCTTCGCCACCGGCGTGCAGATCGTCATGCCCGACCGGGTGCCCGCCGACGTCCGAGCGAAGGTCGACCAGGCAGTCGCCGACATCGTCTCGGGCAAGATCACGGTGGTCAAGGACACCACCCCCGTCAAGTGAGGGAACCACGACCATGACCCAGCACCAGTCCCCGCGCCCGGGTGATCCCGGGCCGGATGAGAACACCCCACCTGCTCGCCTGGTGATGTCCGAAATCACCAAGCGCTTCGGCAACGTCACCGCCCTGGACGACATCGACCTGACCCTGCACGCCCGTGAGGTGCACGGGCTGCTCGGTGGCAACGGTGCCGGCAAGACGACCCTGATGAACATCCTCTACGGCCTGTACAAGCCCGACGAGGGCACCGTCACCGTCGATGGCGAACGGATCACCCTGACCGGCCCCAAGGACGCCATCCAGCACGGCATTGGCATGGTGCACCAGAACTTCCTGCAGGTCGACACCTACACGGTGGTCGAGAACATCGTGCTCGGCACCCCCCAGCCGACCTGGCCGCGGCTCGACCTGCGCGAGGCCGAGAAGGAGGTGTCCCGCCTGTCCGAACAGTTCGGCCTGGCCGTCAAGCCCCGCGCCATCGTCGGCGACCTTCCGGTCGGCATCCGCCAGCGCGTCGAGATCCTCAAGGCGCTGTACCGCGGCGCCAAGATCCTGGCCCTCGACGAGCCCACCACGAACCTGACCCCCCAGGAGGTCGACGACCTGTTCGCCTCGCTGCGCAGGATCGTCGACGAGGACATGTCGGTGGTCTTCATCACCCACAAGATCAAGGAGACGATGGCGGTCTGTGACCGGCTGACGGTGATGCGCGAGGGTCGCCGCATCGGCACCCTCAACCGCGCCGACACCGACGCCAAGGAACTGGCCGCCATGATGGTCGGCAACCAGGACGAGTCGTCCCGCGTCGCTGCCGTCGTCCAGGAGGGCATGGTCACCCGCGAGTTCGCGCTCAGCGAGTTCGCCATCAAGGAGTTCGAGCCCCGGGTCGAGATCCGCGGGGTCGGAGCCACCAACGAGGCCGGGGTGGAGGCCATCAGCGACATCACCCTGTCGATCGGCAAGGGTGAGGTCGTCGGCATCGCCGGGGTCGCCGGCAACGGTCAGGTGGAACTGGCCGAGGCGATCGCCGGGGTCCGTGGCCTGACCGGCGGTGCGGTGACCATCGACGGTGACAACCTGGGCGGGCGTCCCACCCGCCAGTGGCTGTCCGACGGTGTCGCCTACGTTCCCGAGGACCGGCACAAGGACGCCATCCTGCCCAGCAACACGCTGGTCGAGAACGTCCTGCTGGGCCACCAGCACCGCGCCAAGTTCCGCAAGTTCGGGCTGATCAACTGGCCTGCTGCCGAGGCCGAGACCGCCTCGATCATCGAGAAGTACAAGGTCAAGGCGTCGGGACCCGGCGCCCGGGCTGCCACCCTGTCGGGCGGCAACATCCAGCGGGTCATCCTGGCCCGCGCCTTCGGCCACGACCCGCGGCTGCTGATCCTGCACAACCCGACCCGGGGCCTGGACATCGCCTCCACCCAGTTCGTCTACGACCAGGTGCGGGCCGCCACGGCCGCCGGCACGTCGGTCCTGCTGATCTCCGAGGACCTGGACGAACTGACCGTGCTCGCCGACCGCATCAACGTCCTCTACAGCGGACGACTGGCCGGCGAACGCTCCCGCGGAAACTACGACCTGTACGAACTTGGCCGCCTGATGGCTGGCCTGGAGGTGTCAGCATGACAGCCGTCGCACTCGCCGCTCCCCGCGGCACGGGCCTCGCCGCCCGCGCGGTGCCCTACATCCTCTCGATCCTGGGTGCCTTCCTGGTGGCCGGCATCATCATCGCCATCATGGGGTACAACCCCTTCCTGGCCTTTGAGTCGGTGCTCACCACCTCGTTCCAGTCCAAGTACGGCCTGGTCGAGACCCTGCACAAGTGGGTGCCCCTGGTGCTGATCGCCATGGGCTTCACCATCCCCCTGGCCGCCGGCCGCAACAACATGGGCGGTGAGGGCCAACTGCTCATCGGTGCCACCGCCAGCGCGGTGGTCGGCATCTGGCTGAAGTCGGCGCCCACCGTGGTGCTGCTGCCGCTGGTGCTGGTCGCCGGTGTGGTGGCCGGCGCCCTCTACGTCTCGATCGCGGCCTGGCTGCGGGAACGCTTCGGCGTCAACGAGATCCTCTCGACCGTGCTGCTCAACTTCGTGTCGTTCTTCATCGTCGACTACATCGCCGGTGAGGTCTACAGCGACCCCGCCGCGGGCCACCCCACCACCCGCCCGATCGGGGCGGGCGGGCTGCTGCCGTCCCTCGGCGGCCTGCACAGCGGTGTCCTGCTGGCCGTGGTGGTGCTGTTCTTCTGCGTCCACGGGGTGCTGCGCTCCCTGCCGGGCTACGAGCTGCGCGCCGTCGGGGCCAACCCGCGGGCCGCGCAGGTGCACGGGGTGCGCAACTCCCGGGTGGCCATGGGCGCCCTGATCGTCGGTGGCGCCATCGGCGGGCTCGCCGGTGCCATCGAGGTGGCCGGTGTCCACGGCAAGCTGATCGAGGGCATGCAGGCCAACTACCTGTTGCTCGGCATCATCATCGGCCTGATCGCCCGCGGCAAGGTGGCCGTCGTGCCCTTCGTCGCGCTCGGCATCGCCGTCCTGGAGGTCGGGGCCAGCGCCATGCAGCGCACCGCCGGCGTCCCGCAGGAAATGGTGCTGATCGTCGAGGCACTCATCCTGTTGTTCCTGCTGTTCTCCGACATCGTGGCCGTACGACTGAAGGGTCGAAACCATGTCTGAAGTCGTGTCCTTTGTGCAACTGATGCTCACCTCCATGGCCGTGTTCGTGCTGGCCGCACAGGGCACCGCCCTGGCCGGGCGCGCCGGCGTGTTCATCGTCTCCCAGGAGGGCTACATGACCCTGGGGGCCTCGCTGGGCTTCGTGGTTGGCTGGGCCACCGGCTCGAACTTTGTCGGCATCCTGGTCGCCGGGCTGGCCGGGGTGGTGCTCGGCCTGGTGATGGCGGTGATGACCACCACGTACAAGCTCGACCAGTTCGTCGTCGGCCTGGCCCTGCTGTTCCTGGCCATGGGTCTGGCCACCCTGATCTACAAGGTCTCGGTGGGCGTCACCCTGACCCCGCCGCTGATCAACACCCTGGAACGCATCGAGATCCCGCTGCTGTCCGACATCCCCTACCTCGGCCCGATCCTCACCCAGGACGCCATGGTCTGGTTCGCCCTGTTCATCTCGCTGGTCATCTGGTGGGTGCTCTACCGCACCAACCTGGGCCTGAAGGTGCGCTCGGTCGGGGAGAACCCGAAGGCGTCCGATTCCCTGGGCGTCAACGTCACCCGGGTGCGTCTGGTGACCACGGCCCTCGGCTCGGCGCTGATCTGCATGGCCGGTGCCTACCTGCCGATGGCCTTCACCGGCACCTACACCGAGGGAATCGTCGGTGGACGCGGCTGGCTCGTCATCGCCCTGGCCTTCTTCGGCGGGTGGCGTCCGACCCTCATCATGGGGGGCGCGGCCTTCTTCGCCGGTCTGGAGGTGCTGGCACTGCGGGCACAGGTCGGCGGCCTGGGCATTCCGCACCAGTTCATCTCGATGCTGCCGTTCGTCGCCACACTGTTGGTGATGGTCTTCGCCCTGCGCTGGGTGCGCGAGCCCGCCTTCCTCGGCAAGAACCATGACCGGGAGGCCCGTCACTGAGCATCCGGCGCGGTGACCACCGCCGCGTCCCCCTCGCGGGCGCGGCCCCCCTGAAACCTGACTCCGACCCCACAACCCCGAAGTACACCCACGAAAGGACACCCATCCATGCCTGACGCGATTGAAGTACGCAAGGTCCCGCTGCACTCCGTCTCGGACGCCTCCGAGCTCGGCAAGCTGATCGACGAGGGGGTCTTCGAGGCCGACCGCGTCATCGCCGTCATCGGCAAGACCGAGGGCAATGGCGGTGTGAACGACTACACCCGCATCATCGCCGACCGCGCCTTCCGCGAGATCCTGGTCGAGAAGGGTGCCGACCCCGACAAGGTCAAGCAGGTCCCGATCGTCTGGTCGGGCGGCACCGACGGCGTGATCAGCCCCCACGCCACCATCTTCGCCTCGGTCGACCCGGCCAAGGTCGAGCAGACCGACGAGCCGCGCCTGACCGTCGGCTTCGCCATGAGCGAGCCCATCGCCCCTGAGGAGATCGGCTACGTCGGCATGGTCGACAAGGTGGCTGATGCGGTGACCGTCGCCATGGAGCGGGCCGGCATCACCGACCCGGCTGACGTGCACTACGTCCAGACCAAGACCCCGCTGCTGACCATCCACACCATCCGCGACGCCAAGGCCCGCGGCAAGAAGGTCTGGACCGAGCACACCCACGAGTCGATGGACCTGTCCAACGGCTGCACCGCCCTGGGCATCGCCAAGGCCCTGGGTGAGGTCACCGACATCACCGACGCCGACGTGATGCACTCCCGCGAGAAGTTCTCGTCGGTGGCGTCCTGCTCGTCAGGTGTCGAACTCGACCAGGCCCAGGTCGTCGTGGTCGGCAACGCCCGCGGGGTCGGCGGCCGCTACCGGATCGGCCACTCGGTGATGAACAACGCCCTGGACGCCGACGGCATCTGGAACGCCATCAAGGACGCCGGACTCGACCTGCCCGAGCGTCCCCACACCAGCGACCTCAAGGGACGCCTGGTCAACGTGTTCCTCAAGTGCGAGGCCAGCCAGGACGGCATGGTCAACGGGCGCCGCAACGCCATGCTCGACGACTCCGACGTGCACTGGCACCGCCAGATCAAGTCGGCCGTCGGCGGCGTGACCGCTGCCGTGACGGGCGACCCGGCCGTCTTCGTGTCCGTCTCCGCGGCCCACCAGGGCCCCGAGGGTGGTGGCCCCGTGGCCGCCATCATCGACCTCGGTGAGGAGCCGACCGGCTACCAGTACCAGGGCTGAGCCCTGCACCGGCCCCGGGTGAGCTTCGGGTTCTCCCGGGTCGGTGGATCTACCCGGCCTGGATTGATCTACCCGGCCTGGATTGATCTACCCGGGTTGGGTTGATCTACCCGGGTTGCAGCCCGGGTAGATCCGCCGCAGCCGGGTAATCACAGATCGGACGACGCCGTCGGCCCCACTTGGGGTCGGCGGCGTTGTCGCGTCCACCGGCGGTCTGGATGTACCCAGGCTGGCGCCAGCTACCCGGGCTGGCCTGATCCACCCGGGCTGGCTCCATCTACCCGTCGGCCGTCTGGTCTCTGTGGTGCAGCACGACGACGCCGTACTTCCGATGACGGGTTCGTCATTACGACTTCTCACGCTTAACATAAGTCAACAACATTTCACTTATGTTAGAGTCAACCAACACAAGGGGGCGTCGTGGCTGCCGAATCGCCATGGGCAGTGGGCACTGAGACCTGGCCCTGGGAGGTCACGGCCCTCGGTATGTCCCGTCGCCAGCGCGCTGCCATCAGGCCTCACTACCAAGCCTCAATCCCGGCACAGATCGCCGGCCTCGACGCGGCACTCGACCCCGCCGCACTGGCCGCGTCCGACGATGCCCGGGCAGAGATCTCTCGATTCGATGCCGAGTTGTCAGCCCTGCTTCCCGGCTCGGAACTCGCCCCGCTGTCTGCCGTGCTGCTGCGCACTGAATCTGCGTCCTCGTCGCAGATCGAGCAGATCACGGCAGGCGCCAAGGCACTGGCGATGGCGAGTCTTGGGCTGGCGAAGTTCGGCAGCAACGCCGAACTGGTCTCGGCCAACGTCGACGCGATGACAAGGGCTGTCGCCTTGGGCGATGCCGTGACACCGGCAAACATCCTGGCCGTCCACGAGACGCTGATGCACGGGCAGACGCATGCCAATCCGGGAAGCTTCCGCACTGAACAGGTGTGGATCGCAGGATCGAGCGTCTCGCCACACGGAGCAGCCTTCGTCCCCCCGCACCATTCCCGCGTCGTGACAGCGGTCAACGACCTCTGCCAGTTCGCCGAACGCACCGACATCCCGCTACTTGCCCAGACCGCCATCGCACACGCACAGTTCGAGACGATCCATCCGTTCAATGACGGCAACGGACGCACCGGGCGTGCGCTCGTCCATGCCATGCTCCAGGGCGGCGGCGCCACCACCCGGACGACGGTCCCGATCTCCGCTGGTCTGCTGGCGGACACGGGCACGTACTTCGAGGCCCTGACGGCCTACCGCGCCGGAGACCTCACCCCCATCGTGGAGTCCTTCACGACGGCGACCTTCGCCGCCATCGCCAACGGACGACGACTCGCCAGCGAGCTGGTCGCGGCACACGAGCGTTGGTCCCAAGCGCTCACCACCCGTCGCACCGCCGCAGTCTGGCAGGTGCTGCCGCTGCTCATCAGCCAACCTGCCGTCACCTCCACCCTGATCCAGCGATCGACGGGTCTCTCACAACCCGCAGCCGACAACGTCATCCGCCAACTGCGGGAGGCTGGCATCCTCACCAAGGTCACCGGAGGACGGCGCTACGTCGTCTGGGTGGCCGAGGACGTGACCAGCGCGCTCGACCAGTTCGCTGAACGCGCCCTGCGTCGCAGGTAACCCAGTTCGGTCACCGGTGATCCGGCCGGCAGGGGTGTCGCTTTCGGGCGGCCATCCACGCCGGTGAGCGTGTACCGGTCGTAGTCGTCATCATCGACCTCGGTGAGGTGACACCGTCACCAGAACTGGCTCTGCCTATCCGGGTGGAGTCGATCTACCCGGGCTGGCTCGATTCACCCGGGTCGGGTGGATTTACCCGCATTGGAACCCGGGTAAATCCGCCGCAGCCGGGTAAATGCCGGGAGGCCGGGTGATACCGCAGATCGGATGTGAGCACGAGCAGTGGCGCGCTGCACCTGCACATGCACCTACGAGACAAGTCGGCTCATGAACGACTCAGTCTGGTAGCCCTCTCTGCGCCGGCCGATCAGGACGCACCGCGAACTTCCACCTCTTGACCTCGTCTTGGGCGATCGGGCGACCAGGGGTCACGGACGCCAAGGCCCGCTGCAGCACCCGCGCCGTCTGGTGCACCCGTGACGTCAACAGCGCACTCACTGCGCGACACTTGATCGAACGCCCAGTCGTCCGCAGCAACAGGCAAGGAACGTTCTGGCGCATCTGCAGACGGCCCGCAACATTCACGCCCACCACCTCACCCAGGCTGACGGATCGACTCAGCAGCCCCACGTAGGTCACGCGGTCGGCTTGCGGATCAACGACTAATCGGGCCCCCACCAACCACCACAGACCAAAGGCGACGCCCGCCACGGGCCCGAGGGCCTTCAGCGGCATGAGGGTGCCACCGGGGACCCAGAACCACCACGCGGCAGCGAACAGCACGATGGGCAACGCGTCAAAACACCAGCCAGTCAACGACCCGCGGACCACTATCCGTCCCCGGCGGACGCGAATTCGCATGTCCCTCATTCCTTGATCTTCGGCCTCTTCAGCACAGGCTTGATCATCACGATAGGGCCCTGCCCAGGGCCACCCCCGTACCGACGCGACCCACCTCAGCACGGTCCCCACCCTTTGGCGGTTCATGCCCACCCTTTGGCAGCATTCGCACCAAACTGCCCAGCGGCGCACCCCTGCTTTGGCAGATGTTGACGGCGAATCACCCCTGCCAAGCCAGTTGAATCTTCTGAAAGCACAGCTGATGGAAGGACGCACATGACGCAGGAAGCGCGACGCATTCGCATCGGCATCGACACCGGAGGCACCTTCACCGACGTGGTGGCCTTCGACGAGGATGCCGGCACCCTGACCACCACCAAGACTCCCTCGACCCCCTCGAACCCGGCCGACGGGTTCATCAACGGGGTGCAGAAGGTGCTCGACATCCTCGGAGCGACCGGCAGCGACATCACCGCCGTCTCCCACGGCACCACCGTGGCCACCAACCAGCTGCTCGAGGGCAAGCTCGACGTCCTCGGCTTCATCACCACCACCGGCTACGAGTTCGTCCTCGAGATCGCCCGCCAGGCCGTTCCCGACGGGTACGGCAACTCCTACTTCTGGGTCAAGCCCGAGCGCATCGTGCCGGCCGACCTGGTCAAGACCGTCGAGGGCCGGATGGACTTCGAGGGCAACGAGGTGCGCCCCTTCGACGAGGACGGCGCCCGCGCCACCGCCCGCTGGTTCCGTGACAAGGGCATCAACACCCTGGGCGTGAACTTCCTGCACGCCTACGCCAACCCGGCCCACGAGCTGCGGATGCGCGAGATCCTCACCGAGGAGCACCCCGACGCGGTCGTCTCCATCAGCAGCGAGGTGCTGCGCGAGTACCGCGAGTACGAGCGCTCGATGACCACCCTGGTCGACGCCGCCGTCAAGCCCAAGGTCTCGCGCTACGTCACCAACATCCACGACCGGCTGGACGACTTCACCGGCGCCACCGGTGGCGGCCACATCCCCTTCTACATCATGAAGTCCAACGGCGGCGTGCTGTCGGCCAACGAGGTCGTCAACCAGCCCATCACCACCGTGCTGTCCGGCCCGGCCGCGGGCGCCCTGGGCGCCGGCCTGATCGCCCGACGCGCCGGCTTCGACAAGGTGCTCACCTGCGACGGCGGCGGCACCTCCACCGACGTGACCGTCGTCATCGACGGCGAACCGGCGCTGACCACCGAGGGTTCGGTGGGTGCCTACCCGTCCAAGATCCCGATGATCGACGTGGTCACCGTGGGTGCCGGCGGCGGTTCCATCGCCTGGACCACCCCCGAGGGTCAGCTCAAGGTCGGTCCCCACTCGGCCGGCGCCGACCCGGGCCCGCTGTGCTACGGCAAGGGCGGCACCGAGCCGACCATCACCGACGCCCACGTCTTCCTGGGCCGCATCCCACCGCACCTGCTGGGCGGCGAGATCCCGCTGTACACCGACGCCGCCGAACGCGGCATCACCGAGCTGGCCGAACGTCTGGGCCTGAGCCCCGAGAAGGCCGCCACCGGCATCCTCGAGATCTCGGCCTGGAACCAGGCCAACGCCC
Source organism: Tessaracoccus sp. SD287 (assembly GCF_017355265.1). Classification (GTDB taxonomy): domain Bacteria; phylum Actinomycetota; class Actinomycetes; order Propionibacteriales; family Propionibacteriaceae; genus Aestuariimicrobium. The sequence goes on along the minus strand of NZ_JADIJQ010000018.1, from coordinate 33,338 downwards.
TGCGCCAGATCTCGGTCAAGCGTGGCCTGGACGTCCGCGACTTCATGCTGGCCACCTTCGGCGGCTCCGGCTCACTGCTGGCCTGCAGCCTGGTCGACATCCTCGACCTGGCCGGGGTGGTCGTCCCGCAGAACCCCGGCAACGTCTCGGCCTTCGGCCTGCTCACCGTCGACGTCAAGAACGACTACGTGCAGACCCAGGTCGCCAAGGACCTCACCCTCGACCTCGACGCCGTCGAGAAGACGCTGGCTGATCTGCACGAACGCGCCACCGAGGCGCTCACCAACGAAGGCTTCGCCGAAGCGGACCACGTCTTCACCCGCAGCGTCGACCTGCGCTACTTCGGGCAGGCCTTTGAGGTGCGGGTCAACGCCCCGGCCGGCGAGGTCACCCGCGAGTGGGCCGACCAGGTCACCGACGCCTTCCACGACGCCCACCGCGCGCTGTACAACTACGACTTCCGCGGCGACGACAGTCAGCAGGTCGAATGGGTCAACCTGCGGGTCTCGGGCATCGGCCCGATCAAGCGCCCCGAGGTCGTCACCATCGAGTCCGGCGCCGGTGCCGCCGACGTCGAGACCCGCGCCCGCAAGAGCAGCCGCGAGGTCTGCTTCGACGCCGACCAGGGTCGGGTCACCGCCGGTGTCTACTGGCGCGAGGACCTGCTCGCCGGTGACACCCTCACCGGCCCGGCCATCATCGAGGAGTTCGGCTCCACGATCCCCGTCCACCCCGGCTTCACCGTCCGCGTCGACGAGCACGCCAACCTCATCATCACCAAGGAGGCCGCACAGTGACCACCGACACCGCGAGCACCACCCGCCCCACCGACTCCGGCTCCATGCTGGGCCTGGCGCCGCTCACCGGCGAGGCCCTGGAGGCCTACATCGCCGCCGAACCCATCAACCCGGCCGGCCTGCCCACCAGCTACGAGCACGGCAACCGCCTGCAGCCTGAGGGCACCCCCGTCGACCCGATCGTCGTCGAGATCGTCCAGGGCACCCTGGCCAGCGTCGAGATGGAGGTCGAGACCGCCATCGCCCGCACCTCGCGCTCTCCCATGATCCGCGACGCCCACGACTTCCGGGCCGGTATCCACGACCGCCAGCTGCGCAAGCTGACCGGACGCTCCTACTCCGCCCTGGTCCACCCGATCGTGCGTGACTTCCCGCTGGAGACCATGCGCGAGGGCGACGTCTTCTTCCACAACGACGTCTACGAGTCCGAGGGCGGTATCGGCCACCTGCCCGACCTGTGCGTCACCGTGCCCGTCTTCCACGAGGGCAAGGTCGTCTGCTTCGTCCAGGCATTTGGCCACCACGACGACATTGGCGGTGCCCGTCCCGGGTCGATGCCCTCGGGAGCGACCAGCGTCCACGAGGAGGGCCTGTCGGTGCCGCCCATCAAGCTGTGGGACGCGGGGGTGCCGAACAAGTCGGCGCTGCGCATCATGACCCGCAACTCGCGGATGCCCGACTCGTTGGCAGCCGACCTGGACGCCGAGTGCTCGGCCTGCCTGATGGGTGCCAGCCGGCTCAGCGACCTGTTCGCCCGCTACGGCCGCGAGACCGTCGAGACGGCCTTCGACACCATCCTGGACAACACCACCGAGATCTACCGCCGCGAGATCCTCTCCAAGATCCCCGACGGCCAGTACGTCTGGGAGGACTACGCCGAACACGACGGCGTGGCCGAGCCCACCCTGCACACCCAGCGGATCACGCTCACCAAGACCGCCACCGGTGGCCCCGGCGACGGCCCGCGCCTGATCATCGACTTCACCGGCACCGCCGCCCAGGCCGCCGGCCCCATCAACCACTGCGGTGACTACGTCGGCGGCAACTTCCTCAAGAAGTGGCTGGCACCGATCCTGCGCAACCTGGCCGACACCCCCGAGCGGATGGGCGAGCTCGACGTCAACGAGGGCATCGTGCCGCTCATCGAGATGCGCTTCCCCGAGAAGGGCACCCTGCTCACCCCGATCTACCCAGGCCCGACCAACGCCCGCACCTTCGTCATCCTGCGCCTGCTCGGCGTGCTGGCCGGCGTCGTGGCCAAGGCCGTGGACGGGCAGATGCCCGCCGACCAGGAGACCATCCGCTACACCGGTGTCTACGGCAAGGACCGCGACGGCAACGACTACCTGATGCGTGAGGTCCTCGGCGGCGGTTCGGGTGGTCGCTACTACTCCGATGGCGAGGACACCATCCACGTGGTGCCCGACTCCCGCAACCTGCCCACCGAGTTCACCGAGAGCCGCTTCCCGTTCCTGGTCGAGCGGCTGGGTCTGGCCGTCGACTCCGGCGGCGCCGGTCGCTACCGCGGCGGTCTGGGCTACGAGAAGCACATCCGCATGCTCAAGGACGCCCACTTCATGTCCATCGCCGACCGCTCGATCCTGGCCTGCTGGGGCGTCAAGGGCGGCAAGGCGGGACGTCCCTTCGAGGTGACCATCGACCCGGGCGGCCCCAACGAGCGCGAACTGGAGGCGCTGGTCGACACCGAACCGGTCAAGGCCGGCGAGGTCATCCGCATCCGCACCACCGGTGGCGGCGGCTGGGGCGACCCGCTGGATCGTCCGATCGACGAGGTGCGTCGTGACCTGCTCTGGGGCAAGGTCTCCTTCGAGGGTGCCCGCGCCGACTACGGCGTGGTTGCCTCCGGCGACAAGGACGACCCGCAGGTCGACGAGGCTGCCACCGAGCAGCTGCGACGCGAACTGCGCGACGCCCGCACCGGCGAGGAGCCCTTCTTCGACCGTGGCCCCGGCTTCGCTGCTCTTGACCCCGAGGGCCGTCAGGCGCCGGTCGTCGACTGGCTGTGAACCACCGGGACCACCCGTCAGGGCCAGGAGGACATGTGACCACCACCGCACCGTCCGGCGCACCAGTACTCGTGCTGGGCGTGACCGGCAAGACCGGCGCCGCGGTGGCGCATGCCCTGCTGGCCCGGGGGGTCCCGGTGCGGGGCACCACCCGGCGCCCCGCCGGGGGACGCCACCGGGGACGGGCACCGGCCGGGGTCGAACTCGTCCAGGTCGACCCGGCCACCGGTGCCGGGCTGGACGAGGCATGCGCCGGGGTCCGCGCCATCCACCACAGCGCCCCGAACCTCAGCGTCGACGAGGTGCCAATGCTGGCCCGCACCATCGCCGCGGCCCGTCGGGCGGGGGTGGACCGGGTCGTCCTCCACTCGGTGATGCACCCCTACGTCCCGTCCATGCCGCACCACCTGCGCAAGGCCCAGGCCGAGCACCTGCTGCGCACCAGTGGTCTGGCCTGGACGATCCTGCAGCCGGCCGCCTACTTCCAGAACCTGCTGGGGCCGGTGCTCGACGGGCACCTCACCGTCCCCTACTCGCTGGATCGCACGTTCAGCAACGTCGACCTGCGCGACGTGGCCGAGGCCAGCGCCACGGTGCTGCTGGACCGCGACCACGTGCACGCCACCTACGAACTGGCCGGCCCCGAGGAACTCGACGCCCACACCATGGCCGGCCAGGCCGGCGAGGTGCTCGGCTTCCCGGTCACCGCCACCCGCACCGCTGCGGCCATCACCGACGACCTGGCCGCCACCTCGGAACTGCTGGCGATGTTCGCCTACTACGACGCCCACGGTTTCGTGGGCTCTGCGCACGTGCTGGCCATGCTGCTGGGACGCCGTCCCACCTCGTGGCAGCAGTACCTGGCCGCCACGGCCACCCCCGAACGCCCCATCCGCGGGCGTCGACCCACCTGATTCGCGACAGGTCCTGAAAGGAACTGACATGAGAGTTCTGCTGGCACTGGGCGGCAACGCCATGACCGCACCCGACGGCGCCGCCCGTCCCGACGACCAGCGCCGCGCCATCGAGGCCGCCATGGAATCGGTTGCCGGTTTGATCGAGGCCAAGCACGAGGTGGTCATCACCCACGGCAACGGTCCCCAGGTGGGCAACCTGCTGGTCAAGAACGAACTGGCCGCCAAGGTGGTGCCGCCGGTGCCGCTGGACTGGTGCGGCGCGCAGACCCAGGGCACCATCGGCTTCACCATCATCAACGCCCTGGAGGCGTCGCTGGCCCGCCGCGGCATCAGCCGCCACGTCGCCGCGCTGGTCTCACGCACCCTGGTCGACCGCCTCGACCCCGCCTTCACCACCCCCACCAAGCCCGTCGGACGCTACCTGCCCCAGGCCGAGGCCCAGGCCATGATCGGCTTCGGCCAGCAGTGGGAGGACCGCGGCGAGAAGGGCTGGCGTCGCGTGGTGGCCTCCCCCAGCCCGCAGGAGGTGCTGGATGCCCCGGCGATGCTGTCGCTGCTGGCCAACAACTTCGTGGTGGTCGCCTCCGGTGGCGGCGGCATTCCGGTCATCCGCAAGGACGACGGGACGGTGCAGGGCGTCGAGGCAGTCATCGACAAGGACCTGACCGCCGCCCTGCTGGCCCAGCAGGTGCGCGCCGACGTCCTGGTGATCGCCACCGACGTGCCGAACGCCATCATCGGGTGGGGAACCCCCGAGGCGCGTGAGGTCGGCACCGTCCGGTTGGCCGAGATGGAGCAGATCGCCGCCGAGGGCCATTTCGCGAGCGGTTCGATGGGTCCCAAGGTCGAGGCCGCCCTGCGCTTCGTCCGCAACGGGGGGCCGAAGTCGGTGATCACGGCACTGGACAACATCACCCAGGCTGTCACCGCGAACGCCGGAACGGTGATCCTGCCCAACTGAGACCCGCAGCACCCTCCCGACCGGTGCCCCAGCCGTTAGAGTCCACAACGTGAAGACCGTGACGATCGTCTACAACCCGACCAAGATCACCGACCTGGACGAGCGCAGGTCGCTCGCCGCGGAGCTGTGCGCCGAGTACGGCTATGAGGAGCCCCGCTGGCTCGAGACCGAGGCGGACGACCCCGGCTTCGCGATGGGCCGTCAGGCGGTCGACGATGGGGCCGACCTGGTCTGCGCCATGGGCGGCGACGGCACCGTCCGGTTCGTGGCCGCGGCACTGCGGGGCACCGGCATCCCGATGGGCATCATCCCCGAGGGCACCGGCAACCTGCTCGCCCGCAACCTCAACCTGCCGCTGGGCGGGTTCGCGGCGGCGCTGCGGGTGGCACTCGGCGGCGAGGACCGACCGATCGACGTCGGACTGGTCCAGTTCGACGACCACGACGAAGAGGTGTTCCTGGTCGTCGCCGGCGTCGGTGTCGACGGGGACACCATGGCCAACACCAACGAGAACCTGAAGAAGCTGGTGGGCTGGTTCGCCTATGTCGCCTCGGGCACCAAGGCACTGCTGGCCGAGGGCTTCCGGGTCAGGGTCACCAATGACGAGCCCGGCCCCGACGGTCGCTCCCACCGGGCCCGTTCCTACATGGTGTGCAACTGCGGGATCCTCACCGGCGGGGTGGTGCTGGTTCCCGAGGCCGAACCGGACGACGGACACCTCGACACCCTGGTGCTGTCCCCCCGGGGACCGCTGGGGTGGGCCGCCGTGATGACTGACGTCGCCACCCGGCACCGCAGGGGGCACAAGCGGATGCGCCACTGGACCAGCCATGAGGCCGAAGCCATCTTCGACAAGACCCCCACGGGCCAGATCGACGGGGACGCGGTCGGTCAGGTGCGCCGGATGCGGAGCGCCATCGACGCCGGTGCCCTGGTCGTCCGGGTGACCCACGACTGATTCGCCGTTGCAGGGTCCTGTGCCCACAGCAACGTGCATCCAGTGGGCCTGATCTGGCCGTTCTGGACCGATAACACCCACTGGGTGCACGTTGCTGGGGCACCGTGGCCCGATCGGGCGGCCAGGACAGGGGTCACCAACAGTCAGTCCACCGCCCGGGTCGGGTCGCACCCCTGCGCGGGTCGCCCATAAACTTGCCGGGCATGCGCCGCCTCCCGCGGCACCTCGCCTCGGAAGGTCCACCACGGTGTCGCTCTGGGCTCGCCTCCTCACCCGCAACCCGCTCACGGTGCTCATCACCTGCCTGGTCGTCCTGGCGGCCTCCGCAGCATGGGGGCTGGGCCTGTTCGACCGACTCACCAACGGTGGTTTCGAGGACCCAACGTCGGACTCGGCGAAGATCCTGGCCGAGCGCCAGACCTACTTCGGCAACACCGGCGCCGACCTGGTCCTGCTGTACCACTCCCCCGACGCTGCCATCACCGACCCCGCGATCGTCGCGAAGGCCACCGCGAAACTCACCTCACTGGCCGACCATGGCGCCGCCCAGACGATCCCCTGGTTCGCCGACCCGACCGGGACACTGGTCTCCGACGACCAGCAGGCCGGCATGGTGCTGGTCTACCTGCAGGGTGCCGACGAGGACGAGCGGCTCGCCAGCTTCGCCAAGATCCGCACCCATGTCGCCATTGAGGGGCTGGAGTCACACGTCGCCGGCGTGTACCCGATGTACGACGACATCAATGACCTGGCCACGAGTTCGATCGTGCAGACCGAGATGGTCGCCCTGCCCATCGTCTTCGTCCTGTCGATCCTGATCTTCGGGTCCGTGGTCGCGGCCCTGATGCCGACCATGATCGGCGGGGCCGCCATCATCGGCTCGTTCGCCCTGCTGCGGACCATGGGCTACGTGCTGGACATCAATGTCTTTGCCGTCAACGTGGTCACCATCCTGGGCATGGGGCTGGCCATCGACTACGCCCTGTTCGTGGTCACCCGTTTCCGCGAGGAACTGGCCGCGATGCCCGACACCGGGCGCGAGAATTCCGCCAGGGCGGCGGTGGTCGCCATCCAGACGGCCGGACGCACCGTGCTCTTCTCGGGCCTGACGGTGGCGGTCTCACTCGCCTCCCTGCTCGTCTTCCCCCAGGAGTTCCTCAAGTCCATGGGCGTCGGCGGCATGGCCGCGGTGCTGGTGGCGATGGTCTCGACCTTGACCCTGCTGCCGGCGGTGCTGGTGCTGCTCGGCGGGCGGATCACCAGCGGCCGGATCCCGTTCCTGAACCGTCCCCGGCCGAAGGCCGGACAGGGCGGTTGGCACCGGTTGGCCACCGCGGTGATGAAGCGCCCCTTCGCCTTCCTGGTGCCGATCGTGATCGCGCTGGTGGTGATGACGGTGCCCTTCTTCGGCGTGAAGTGGGGTTCGATCGACGAGGCCATGCTGCCCCGCTCGTCGGCCGCCGTGATCGCCATCGAGAAGCAGCAGCAGTGGTTCGGCACCCGTGGCGCCTCGGCCGACGTGCTGGTGACCGGCGAGAAGGCCCAGGACCCGGCCGCCATCTCGGGCTACCTCGCCGACCTGGCGGCCGTGGCGGGGGTCAGGGACGTCGCGGTGGTCGACCAGACCGAACCCGGCACGGCCCCCGCGACACTGTTGCAGGTCAGCTGGGACGGCCTGCCCCAGTCGGAGAACTCCCAGAACCTGCTGCGAGAGTTGCGGGCCGTCGACGCGCCCGCCACCGCATTGGTCGGCGGCGCCACCGCCACCACCGTCGACCTGTTGGACTCTGTCGGTGAACGCCTGCCGTTGATGTTCGGGTTGATCGCGGCGGCCATGTTCGTGCTGTTGTTCCTGGCCTTCGGGTCAGTCGTGCTGCCGATCAAGGCGTTGCTGATGAACGTCCTGAGCCTGGGGGCGGCGTTCGGCATCACCACCTGGATCTTCGCCGATGGCCATTGGGAAGGTCTGCTGCGCTTCAGCTCACCGGGCTACCTCGACCCGACAGAACCGCTGCTGATGCTGGCGGTGCTGTTCGGCCTGTCCATGGACTACGAGGTCTTCCTGCTCAGCCGGGTCAAGGAGGAGTACGACAAGCACGGCGACAACACCCGCGCGGTCGCGGTCGGCATGGAGAACACCGGGCGTCTGATCACCGGCGCCGCACTGCTGTTGTGCGTGGTCGTGATGGGCTTCGCCGTCAGCCCGCTGTTCTTCATGAAGATGATCGGGGTCGGCATGCTGGTCGCGATCGTGTTGGACGCCACCGTCGTGCGGGGCCTGCTGGTGCCGGCCACGATGCGCCTGCTCGGGAAGTGGAACTGGTGGTCACCGCCGGGGCTTCGCTGGGTCGCCCGACGGTTCTCGCTGACCCACTGACTGCTCGAGCGCCCCACTGAGCGCTCGCGCCACCGACTGCCCACCGGCGGTACCATCGCCCCCATGAGTGAAGACCCGATCCGCCTCGGCCAGTTCCTGAAGTTCACCGGCCTGGCCGACACCGGTGGCCAGGCCCGCCAGTGGATCCAGGCCGGCTTCGTCTTCGTCGACGGGCAACTCGAGACCCGCCGGGGACGCCAGCTGGCCGACGGGATGCGGGTCGAGGTGCGGCTGCCCCACGAGTTGCCGCGGGTGGCCACCGTCGGGGCCGAGTTCGACCCCTTCGGCTGACCGGCTCAGCTGACCGGCACCCCCAGGTCGCGGCGGGTGGGGGCATAGGCGCCGCGGCGGGTCACGGTCAACGACGAGGCCTGGACTGCTCGGGCCAGCGCCGCCCGAATGCCGGCGTGGTCGCCGGCGGCCGCCAGATGCCCGCGGCCGGCGCCGAGCAACCCGGCGTCGAACAGCCCCGAGACCAGCCCGGCCATGAACGAGTCACCGGCTCCGACGGTGTCACCCACCTCGACGGTGCGCGGCGGCACCGGCACGATGTCGTCGCCGTGGACGAACACCGCCCCCTCGACGCCCCGGGTCATCACGACCAGACCGGCGCCCATCCCGGCCCAGCGCAGCAACACCTGGCCCAGCGGCTCGTCGGGGTAGAGCCACGCGATGTCCTCGTCGGAGGCCTTGACCACGTCGCTGAGGGCCACGATCTGCTCGACGCGGCCACGCACGGCTTCGGGTGATCCCATCAGGGCGGGCCGCATGTTCGGGTCGTAGCTGATCGTCGCCCCGGCCTCGGCGGCCCGTCTCAGCACGTCGAGGACCTTGTCGGCGCCGGGTGCCAGGACCGCGGCGATGCTGCCGGTGTGCACGTGGGTGACTCCCTGCACGTCGACCGGCGGCAGGTCCCATTCCAGGTCGAATTCGTAGGACGCCTGCCCGGCCAGGTCCAGCACCGCCCTGGCGGTGGCGGTGCGCGGGGCACCCTCCGAGCCGGGGGCCAACGCCACCACGTGGTCGGCCAGCCACTCACGAATCAGGTCACCGTGGTCGTCCGGCGCGATCCAGCAGGCCAGGGTGGTCGGGTGCCCGAGCTGGGCCAGGCCGCCGGCGACATTGAGCGGGCTGCCGCCCACGTGTTCGCTCACCCGCCCGTCCACGCCATGCACCACGTCGATCAGGGCCTCACCCACACACAGCACTGTGTTCATACCTGCGACTCTAGCCAGCAGCACCTGTACTGTCGGCACCCAGGCGCATCCAGGCGGCGCCGTGCACCCGCCAGGCCAGGGTCAACCCGCGTCCCAGCATGAACACCCCGTAGACGACCCACAACGCCCACAGGCTCGGCCCGTTGACGTCCAGCAGCCACACGAACGGCAGGTGCAGGGCGGTGGCGAGCAGTCCGGCCAGGGCCAGGTAGCGGGCGTCCCCGGCGCCGATCAACACCCCGTCCAGCACGAACACGACACCGGCCAGGGGCTGCAGCAGGCCGATCACCAGCAACGCGCCGGACAACTGCGCCGCGACGGCGGCGTCCGGGGTGAAGATCGGCATCAGCAGCGGACGGACGGCGATGATCACGGCCCCCAGGACGGCGCCGCCGCCGACTCCCCACAGCAGGGCGGTGCGCATGACGTGGCGCGCCGTGGCCACGTCGCCGGCGCCCAGGTGTCGTCCGATGATGGCCTGGCAGGCAATGGCCAGGGCATCCAGGGCGAAGGCGAGGAACGACCACCACGAGTTCGCGACCTGGTGGGCCGCCAACCCGATCACGCCCAGGTGGGTGGCCACGATGGTGGTGGCGGTGATGGAGGTCTGCAGGCTGGCGGTGCGCAGCACCAGCCACACCCCGCTGCGGGCAGCCTTCAGGATGCCGCCCGGACGGAACACCAGCGGCGCCTGCTCGCGCCGGGCACCGCGCAGGACGACGACCGCCAGCAGCACGGCCGCGGCGCTCTGGCTGAGCACGGTGCCAATGGCAGCACCCAGGATGCCCAGGCCGAGGCCGTAGACGAACAGCAGGTTGAGCCCAATGTTGCACAGGTTGACCCCGACGGCGACGTAGAGCGGGGTGCGGGTGTCCTGAAGCCCGCGGAGCACGCCGGTCGAGGACAGCATCACCAGCAGCGCCGGGAACCCCAGGGAGGTGACCCGCAGGTAGGTGAGTGCCTCGCCGGCCACCTGGGGCGACGGGTGGTAGAGCCCGATGATGGCCGGGCAGAGAAGCTGCATCAGCAGGGCCAGCACCAGACCCAGCCCGGCGCCGAGCACCATCCCGTCGAAGCCCTCGGTGAGCGCATCACGGCGACGACCGGCGCCGAGCAGCCGGGCCACCGACGAGGTGGTGCCGTAGGCCAGGAAGATGCACAGCCCCACCACCACGCCAATCACGTTCCCGGCCAGGCCGAGACCAGCCAGGCTGGTGGTGGCGAGGTGGCCGATGATGGCCGAGTCGGCCAGCAACAGCAGCGGCTCGCTGACCAGGGTGGCGAACGCGGGGACGGCCAGGGCGAGGATCTCGCGACTCACCGACCGCTGGGCAACGCTCACCGGGTCACCCTAGCCGCGTGCCAACCAGCCCTCGGCTTGCACCCCGCTGGTGGGCGTTGGCGCGGGCAGCTCGGAGAGTTCGATCATCTCGTCGGCCGAGCGGGCCACGATCTTGCGCGCAGCCGCGTGGGCGGCCGCAGGGTCGCCGTCGATCACGGCGCGGCCCAGCGACGAGTGCCAGGCCAGCGCCCAGGGGTCGATCTCGTCGGGCATCAGGCCCTGCCGGTAGCGGCTCTCGAGCATGCCCTCGACGAAGCGGTGCAGCTGGGCGAACATCGAGTTGTGCCCAGAAACCATGATCAGGGTGTGGAACTGCTTGTCAGCGCGGTGGAAACCGGGAATGTCGCCGGCCTCGCCGGCAGCCAGCAGCACCTGCAGGCAGTCGACCAGCCGTTCCCGTTCGGCCGCGGTGGCACGTCTGGCGGCCAGTTCTGCGGCGGCCGGTTCGATGGAGGACCGCAGCTCGGACAGTTCCATGATCTGGCTGGCCCGGCTGGTCGAGTTGAGGCGCCAGCGAATGACGTCGCTGCTGAACAGTTCCCACTGGTCGGGCGCCTGGACGACGGTGCCGGCGCGACGACGCGAGACGACCAGCCCCAGGGAGCTCAGCACACCGCAGGCCTCCCGCACCACTGGCCGGGAGACCTTGAAGCGGGTGGCGAGTTCGTCCATGTTGAGCACGTCGCCCTCGTGCAGCCCGCCGCCGCAGATGGCCTGGCCCAGGGACTCCAGGATGTCGTGGCGACGGCTGCTGGTGGGTTCGGGTTCGGGGATGAACCGGCGGGGCGCATGGTCGGGCGATGCATTGGGCTCGGCATCGTAAATGTTGCGAATCTGCATCTTTCACCCCCTCAGGACTTGAATAAGTCTGACTTATTCACCAGTCTAGGGCTAGGCAACGATGCCGAACCCCTGCGCGGCGCAGGGAAACGCGGAGGAAATATCTGTGAAGCGTAGAACCGTTCTGACGATCCCGGCCGGCGCTGCCGCCGTGGCCGGTCTGGCTGCCTGTGGCAGCGACGACTCGGGGGCCACCTCGACCGAACTGCAGGTGACGCTGTCGAACCACCCCTGGACCGAGGCCATCAAGAAGCTGATCCCCGAGTTCGAGTCGGAGAGCGGCCTCAAGGTCAAGCTCACCCAGCTCGGCGAGGACCAGCTGTCCGACCAGTACAACGTCAAGCTCAACTCCGGCACCGACGACCTGGACGTGCTGATGTACCGCCCGCTGCAGGAGGGCAAGCTGTTCGCCAAGAACGGCTGGCTGCTCGACCTGACCAGCAAGGTCACCGCGAACGCCGACTACGACTGGAAGGACTACCAGCCCGGTCCGGTCGAGGCCAGCACCTACGAGGGCAAGGTCGTCGGCGTCCCGTTGACCACCGAGCGGGAGTGCCTCTACTACCGCAAGGACATCCTCACCAAGATCGGCGCCTCGGCACCGCCGGACACCATGGAGGAACTGTTCGAGATGGCCACCAAGGCCAAGGCCCAGACCGGTCAGGCCGGATTCGTGGCCCGCACCGGACGCAGCGCGGCGGTCACCCAGTTCTCGAGCTACCTGTACAGCTACGGCGGCGACTTCCACAGCGAGGACGGCAAGACCGCCACCGTGAACACCCCCGAGGCCAAGCAGGCCTACGAGATGTACGCCAAGCTCATCCGTGAGACCGGTCCGCAGAACGTCTCGACCGACATGAGCTGGCCCGAGGCAATGGCGATCTTCACCCAGGGCAACGCCGCCTTCTACACCGAGGCCGACGTGCTCTACACCAACGCCACCGACAAGACCAAGTCCAAGGTCGCCGAGAACGTCGGCTTCGCGCCCTTCCCGAAGGGGCCCGCCGGGCGTCGCCCGTTCAACATCCCGTCGTGGGGCCTGGCCATCAACAACAAGTCCAAGAACCAGGACAACGCCTGGAAGTTCATCGAGTGGGCCACCTCGAAGGCCAAGACGCTGGAGAACCAGAAGGCCGGTCTGATGTCGGCCCGCAACTCGGCCTGGGACGACGCCGCCGGCACCTCCGGCTTCCCCCAGGACCTGGCCAAGGCGATCAGCGAGAACGCCAAGGAAGGTGTCGGTCACGACCGTCCCCTGGTCATCCAGGTCGCCAAGGCCCGCGAGATGGTCGGCCAGCCTATCGTCGACGGCATCACCGGCAAGGACATCGCCGCCTCCATCGAGAAGGCGCAGACCGACCTGCAGGCCTTCCTCGACGACGAGAACAAGTAACCCCGAGCGGTTCCCGGGGGGACGCGCGCTGCGCGTCCCCCCGGGCCGTTCGCCCCTCGCGGCTCACCTCTGCCCGCGCCACCCCCCTGGCGGAGCGCCCTGGCGCTGACCGCCCCCACCATCTGCCGAGGGACTCCCATGTCGAATGACCTGGCCACCCGCGATCGCGCGTACACGATGCGCACGACGCCGAAATGGGCACAGTGGGCCAACGACCATCGCAAGTGGGTCTTCGCTGCCCCCGCGATGCTGTTCGTCGCCCTGATGATCATCTTCCCGCTGGTCTGGACCGGCTACCTCAGCTTCACCGATGCCCAGGGCTCGGTGCAGGCTGAACGCGACCTGATCGGTCTTGAGAACTACACCGACATGCTCACCGACACCGACCGCTTCTGGCCGGCCGTGGGACGCACCGTGCTGTTCACCACCGTCGTGCTGGTCGTCGAGGTCATCCTCGGCATGATCATCGCGCTGCTGCTGCGCCGCCCGTTCCGCGGCGAGCGCTGGGTGCGGGTGGCCGTGCTGCTGCCGCTGGTGGCCACTCCCGTCGCCGTTGGCATGATGTGGCGCCTGATCTTCGACCCGAACATCGGCGTGGTCAACACCATGCTCGGCTGGGTCGGCATCCCACCCCAGCCGTGGCTGGCCGGCGAGTCGACGGCGCTGTGGACCACGATGTTCATCGACATCTGGCAGTGGACGCCCATGGTGGCGCTGATCCTGCTGGCCGGCCTCTCGTCGCTGTCGGACGAACCGGACGAAGCCGCCCAGATCGATGGCGCCAACGCCTGGAAGCGGTTCTGGTTCATCACCCTGCCGCTGATGAAGTCGACCGTGCTGGTGGCGATCCTGCTGCGCGGCATCGACGCCCTGAAGACCTTCGACATCCTCTACGCCACCAAGGGCCGCGGCGGTGGCTCCTTCAACGAGGTCGAGACCCTCAACGTGTACGCCTACGGCCTGAGCTTCGACTACAACGAGTACGGGCTGGCCTCGGCGGTGCTGATCTTCTTCTTCCTGCTGATCGTGATCCTGATGTTCGCACTGACCCGCGGCAACAAGAAGGGCAAGTGACATGACCTCCACCGGCTACAAGGTTTTCCGCGTCATCGCGCTGGCCCTGATCATCGTGTTCCTGCTGGCCCCGCTGGTCTGGATGGTGATCGCGTCGTTCAAGACCACCGTGCAGATCTTCGACACCGAGAACATCTTCAGCTTCAGCCCCACCATCGAGAACTACGTCCGCGTCTTCGAGCAGGCCAACTACGGCGAGTTCATCTGGAACAGCTTCATCATCGCGCTGGTCTCCACGGTGCTGTCGATCGTGATCGGTGTGCCCGCGGCCTACTCGATGAGCCGCTTTGCCATGAACAAGTCCTCGGTCGTGGTGCTGATGGCCCGCATCATTCCCGGCGTCTCGCTGCTGGTGCCCTGGTACTACGTGTTCAGCCTGATGGGACTGGTGGGCGGCTACACGGTGCTGATCCTGTCGCACATGTTCGTCTCGCTGCCGTTGATCGTCTACATCATGATGGGCTTCTTCGACGGGCTCCCGCTCGAGGTCGAGGAGTCCGGTGAGGTCGACGGGCTGACCCCGATCGGCGCCTTCTGGCACCTGACCCTGCCGCTGTCGAGCCCCGGCATCGCGACCGCCGGCATCCTGGCGTTCATCTTCAGCTGGAACAACTTCATGTTCGCCCTGGTGCTCTCCGACACCGACACCAAGACCTTGCCGGTGGCCATCTTCGACTTCATTGGCTACGCCAGCATTGACTGGGGCGGCCTGATGGCGGCCACCACGGTGGTCACCCTGCCGATCATGATCGGCTCGTTGTTCGTCCAGAAGTACATCGTCAGCGGTCTCACCGCGGGCGCCACGAAGGGCTGAGCGTTGACCGACACGATCGCACGCATTGAGACCTTCCTGGTCGCCCCGCGCTGGCTCTTCGTCCGCGTCGAGACCACCGACGGGGTGGTCGGCTGGGGCGAGGCCACCTGCGAGGGCCGCTCCGAGACGGTCCGCACCGCGGTGCACCAGCTGGCCGAGACCGCCATCGGCCAGGATCCCGGACGCATTGAGCACCTGTGGCAGTTGATGACCAATGCCTCGTTCTACCGCGGCGGGCCCATCCTGGCCAGCGCCGTGTCCGGCATCGACCAGGCGCTGTGGGACATCCTCGGCAAACGCCTGGGCGCCCCGGTGCACCAGTTGCTGGGCGGGGCGGTGCGCGACCGCATCCGCGTCTACGGCTGGATCGGCGGTGACCAGCCCGACGGAGTGGCCGATGCTGCCCGCGCGGCCCGCGACTCGGGGCTGACTGCGGTCAAGATGAACGCGACCCCGGCACTCGGCAAGCTCGCCACCCGCGCCGAACTGGACGCTGCCGTGGCCCGCGCCGAGGCGGCCCGCGAGGTGATGGGCGCCGACGGAGACGTCGCCATCGACTTCCACGGACGGGTGTCCTTCCCGGCGGCCAGGCAGCTGATCAAGCGCCTCGAGGACGTCTCGCCGATGTTCATCGAAGAACCCGTCGTGCCCGAGAACTCCCACCTGTACGCCGACCTGGTGGCGCACACGCACCTGCCCATCGCCACCGGTGAGCGGCTCTACAGCCGTCAGGAGTTCCTGCCGGTGCTGGCGGCCGGGGTGACCATCGTGCAACCCGACCTCTCCCACGCCGGTGGCATCACCGAGACCCGCAAGATCGCCTCACTGGCCGACGCCCACGGCGCCCTGCTGGCACCGCACTGCCCGCTCGGCCCGATCGCCCTGGCGGCCTGCCTGCAGGTCGGCTTCGCCACCAGCAACCACGTCATCCAGGAGCAGAGCCTGGGCATCCACTACAACCGGGACGCCGACCTGCTCGACCTGGTCGTCGACCAGTCGGTGCTGACCAGCACCGACGGCCACATTGAACGCTGGAACGCCCCCGGGCTGGGCATCGACCTGGACGAGGCGGCGATCCGCAAGGCCGACGAGACGCCGCACCAGTGGCGGGGGCCGATCTGGTTGCACCCCGACGGTTCCTTCGCAGAATGGTGATCATGGAAACCCCTCAGCCACTCCCCCCACCCGACCCCGACACCTTCCGCCAGGTGCTGGGCGACGCCGGCCTGGTGGCCATCATCCGCTGCGCCGACGCCGGGTTCGCCCTGCCCATCGGCCGCACCCTGATCGCCCATGGCGTGCGACTGCTCGAGGTCACCCTGACCACCCCGGACGCCACCGACGCGATCGCGACCCTGTCGGCGGAGGCACCCGACGGCGTGTGGGTGGGAGCAGGCACCGTCATCACCGCCGCCGACGTCGTCCGGGCGAGTGAGGCGGGCGCCACCTTCGTCGTGACCCCGGGCCTCTGCCCGGCCATCGCCGCCGCGACAAGTGTGCACCTGCCGAGCCTGGGTGGCGCCTGGACCGCGTCCGAGGTCATCGCCGCCGACGCTGCCGGGGCGAGCGCCGTCAAGATCTTCCCCGCCAGTTCCGGGGGGCCGAGCCACTTCAAGGCCCTGCGTGACCCGCTGCCCCACATCCCCCTGGTGGCAGTGGGCGGGGTCGGACTGGCCGAGATCCCGCAGTACCGCCAGGTGGGTGCCATCGGCTTCGGCATCGGCGGGCCACTGATGGGTGACGCTGCCCGCGGCGGCTCATTGGACGACCTGGCCACCCGGGCGAGGGAGTTCGTGCAAGCATGCCGAGCATGAGCACTGCTGGCACACAGGTCTGGACCATGGGCGAGTCAATGATGAGCCTGCGGGCCTCATCGCCCCTCAACGGCACCACCACCTGGACCACGCACGTCGCCGGCGCCGAATCCAACGTGGCCATCGGGTTGTCCCGGCTCGGACATTCGGTGGCCTGGGCCAGCCGGGTCGGGGACGACTCCTACGGACGTCTGGTGCTGCGCCAGGTGCGCGGTGAGGGCGTGGACGTGTCCGGGGTGAGCGTGGACCCGGACCATCCCACCGGCTTCATGCTGCTGGTGCCCCGGGCGTACGGGGCGGCGGTCGACTACCACCGGGCCGGGTCGGCCGCGTCACTGCTGGAGGAATCGGTGGTGGCCCTGCTCGAGGCCACCGCGCCGCAGGTGGTGGTGCTCTCGGGCATCACCCCGGCTCTGGGTGAGGGACCGGCGCGAGCCACCCTGGCCTGCGCCCGCCGCGCTCGGGAACTGGGGGCGACCGTCGTCTTCGACGTCAACCACCGCTCGCTGCTGTGGTCGGCCGACGCCGCCGGCCAGTTGATCAGCGGCATGCTCGACAGCGTCGACGTGCTGATCGGCTCCCCCGACGAACTCAAACTGCTGGGTGCAGCCATGCCCGACCTGTTCAGCCACGGCGTGGGCGAGGTCGTGGTGAAGCTGGGCGGCGCCGGTGCCCGGCTGCATCTGCCCGACGGCGTCCTCAACGGTCCGACCGAGGCGCTGGTCGTGGTCGACCCCGTCGGTGCCGGCGACGCGTTCACCGCAGGCTACGTGTCCGGGATGCTGGACGACCTGGAGCCGGCGGCACGACTGCGTCGGGCCAACCTGATGGGGGCCGCAGCGGTGACCCACTCCGGCGACTGGGAGGGCCTGCCGTTCCGTGAGGAGTTGCTGGCCCGTGAGGCGTCGGCGGGGGTCGACGTCCGCCGCTGAGTGCCGACAAGAGACCAACAGTGGCTGGTTCCACCCCGTAGTCAGGGGGAAACCAGCCACTGTCCGGGTGGTGAAGCGACTCAGGCGATGATGTCGTACTGGTAGAAGTCGTAACCGATCATCTTGGCCTGGCCCCAGGTGCCGCCGCCATTGTTCTTGTAGACGTACAGCGGTGCCTTGTCCTCCTTGGCCGCACCGGCACCGCCGGTGGGGTTGCCGTAGGCGTCGGGCTTGGTCAGCTTCTTCACACCGACCAGGTCGTAGCGGCCGTCACCGTCCATGTCGCCGGGGAAGAACACGTGCGAGAAGTTCGTCCAGCCGCGGCCGCACTGGCCCATGTTGGTGATGTGACCGCCGCCGCGGGCCTGGAAGCACCACAGGCCGCCCTTCTTGTCGATGGCCATCAGGTCGTGCTTGGAGTCGCCCATCATCTGTCCCGGGGACATGATGAACGAGAACTGGCTCCAGCCTCGTCCGATCTGGCCTGCGTAGGTCAGTGCGCCGTTGCCGGCCATGCGGTAGGCGAACAGGTTGCCGGTGTTGGTCTGACGGGCAATCACGAACTGGGTGGAATCACCGTTCAGCGCACCGGCGAAGGTGATCTGGTCCATGCCGGCCCAGTTGCGGCCCACCTGGGGGCCCTTGGTGAAGCGGCCGTTGCCCTTGCTCCAGTACAGGTGGAACTGCCCGTTCATCCGGACCAGGAAGTCGGCCTTGCGGTCGCCGTTGAAGTCGACCGTGGGCACCATCGCGGTGGCCCACATCAACATCTTGTTGTCATCGGTGATCTTGTGCAGGTCCATGAACCAGTACTGGCCGTTGACATAGTTGGACGTGAAGTAGTCGGTGGCGCCGCGGCGCGGGTTGGTCTTGCTCCACCGGGTGGGTGAGACGACGGCGACGACATCAGCCTTGCCATCACCGTCCAGGTCACCCAGGGCACCGGAATAGGCGGCGCTGGCGACCGGCGCGCTGGTGAGGACGGGGACGACGGACGCGGCCGCAGCGACGGCAGCGATGGTCAGGGTGCGCAGGAACTTCTTCATGGTGTCCTTCGGAGGGGATCGGGAACACCGAGCACCCTACGCCATGGCGGCACATACCAGAAGCCGGACGCTCTGACTAGCCCAAATACCGATACTCAGCCATTTCACCTGATATCTTTCGGCGCTCCTCAGCAAAGACGGTCTGCCAGCCCTCAGCGACGGCCGGGCAGCGCCAACTGGCCGCGGCGCACCCGTCCGAGGTGCACCGCGCCGGAGGCCTCGGCGGTGAACACCCGGGCATGGCTCACCCGCGCCAGGGCGTCGTCACGTTGCTCGGCCACCCGCGCCAACTGCTCGCGCAGGCGCTCGTTCTCGGCATCCATCTCCAGAATCCGCTGGATGCCGTTGAGGTTGATGCCCTCGTTCTGGCTCAGGTGCTGGATGAGCCGCAGCTTGGCCACGTCGCGGGGTGAGTACCGTCGGCCCCGACCCTTGGCGCGGCGCGGCTCGACCAGCCCGAGGCGGTCATAGGTGCGCAGCGTCTGCGGGTGCATGCCGGCCAGGTTCGCCGCCACCGAGATGGTGAAGATGGCCGCGTCGTGGTCGATGATCTGCACCTGGGAACTCATGTCAACCGCCGAACAGGTCAGCTCGCGGGTTGGTCTCGCCAACCGCCCGGGAATAGTCGTCCAGCGCCTTCTTCGCGGCCTCGCTCAGGTGTTCGGGAACCTCCACCTGGACAGTGACCAGCAGGTCGCCGCGGGTGCCGTTCGCCTTGACCGCTCCCTTGCCGCGCACCCTCAGGGTGCGTCCGTTGGGGGTGCCGGCGGCGAGCTTCAACTTCACCGACGGCCCGTTCAGGGTGGGCACCTCGATGGTGGCACCCAGGGAGGCCTCCGCGAAGGTGACGGGCACGTCAATGGTCAGGTTGTCGTCCTTGCGGCCGAACAGTCGGTGCGGGCGGACATGGACCAGCACGTACAGGTCTCCGGCGGCGCCACCGTTCTCGCCGGGACCGCCCTTGCCCTTGACGCGGATGCGCTGGCCGTCGGTGACACCGGCCGGCACCCGCACCTGCATGGTCTTCGAGGAGCGGCCCCGTCCGGAGCCGTGGCAGACCTCGCACGGGTTCTCGACGATCATGCCGCGGCCCTTGCAGTCCCTGCAGGGCTCGGTGACGGAGAAGACTCCCCCGGCCTGGGATGCCTGCATCCCCGAACCCTGGCAGGTGGTGCACACCCTGGGCATGGTGCCCGCCTTCGCGCCGGTGCCCCGGCAGGCGGCACAGGCCTGGTCGGAGACCATCTGCACGCCGACGGTCACGCCCTCGATGGCCTCGGTGAAGTCGATGGTCACCTCACCCTCGACGTCGCTGCCGCGACGCGGGTTGCGCACGTTGCGACGCGGCGCCGGCCCGGTGTTGAACAGGTTGCCGAAGATGTCACCGAAGTTGGCGTCACCCGACGAGGCGGCGTGCCGGAACAGGTCGTTGACGCTGGTGGGTCCCGCCCCACCGGCCCCGCCGCCGGTGGGGAAGCGGAAGCCGCCGCCACCGAACAGGCTGCGCTGCTGGTCGTACTCCTTGCGCTTGGCCGCGTCGCTCAGGACGGAGTTGGCCTCCGAGATCTCCTTGAAGCGCTTCTCGGCCGCCTTGTCACCCTGGTTCTGGTCGGGGTGGTTGGCGCGGGCGAGCTTGCGGAAGGCCTTCTTGATCTCGTCGGGCTTCGCGTCCTTGGAGACGCCCAGCACCTTGTAGTAGTCCTTCTCAAGCCAATCCTTGGTGCTCATGGTCGCCTCCTCTGGTGGACGTGCTGGTCGTGGTTCAGGCGGGGTCGGCCACGGCGACCCGGGCCGGACGGACAACGCGGTCGTGCAGACGGTAGCCGGTCTGGATGACCTGCGACACGGTGGTCACCTCGACCTCGGCCTCACCCTCCAGGGGCGCGTGCATCAGGGCCTCGTGGAAGTTCGGGTCGAACGGCTCGCCCACCTGACCGAAGGACACGAGTCCATGCTTGGTGGTGATGCGGGTCAGTTCGTCGGCAACCATCTGGAAGCCCTCGGTGACGTCGTCGTGCTGACGGGCCAGGTCGATGCTGTCCAGCACCGGCAGCAGGTCATTGACGACGACCTCGACACCGGCCTGCCGGGCCTGCGCCCGATCACGGTCGACCCGCTTCTTGTAGTTGACGTACTCCGCGCCCAGACGCTGCAGGTCGGTGGTGCGCTCGGCGAGCCTCTCCTCCAACTCCGAGATGCGCTGCTGGGGGTCCTGCTGGTTCTCGGCCGCCGGCGGCTCGACGTCGACGATGGGGCCGCCCATGGGCTCCTCGGTGGACACCTCGGCCTCGGCAGTCAGGTCCTCGGTGGGAACGTCGGCGGGACGGTCCTCGGGGAAAGTGTTGGTGCTCATGGTGCTCCTTCGCTCAGGGGGTGACGGGGACGTGGGGGGCCGGCGTCGGCTGGACGCCGACCCCCCGTGAACTGGTGCCATGGACCCTCAGGTCCGAGGCTAGATCAGTCCTTCTTGTCCTCGTCGACGATCTCGGCATCCACCACGTCGTCCTCACCGGCAGGCGTCTCACCGTTGTCGGCCGCGCCCTGGGCGTCGGCATCGGCATCGGACTGCGAAGCCTGCTGCTGGGCGGCCTGCGCGGCGTAGACGGCCTGGCCCATGGCCGAGGCCTTGGTGTTCAGGTCGTCCATGGCGGTCTTGACGGCCTCATCGTTGTCGGTGCCCTTCAGGGCCTCCTTGAGGGTGGCCAGGGCCTCCTCGACGGGGGTCTTGACGTCGGCCGGGATGGCCTCGGCGTTGTCAGCGAGCAACTTCTCGGTGCGGAAGGCCAGGGCGTCGGCGTCATTGCGCATCTCGACGGCCTCGCGGCGCACCCGGTCCTCCTCGGCGTGCGACTCGGCCTCCTTGACCATCCGCTCGATGTCGTCCTTGTTCAGGGCCGAACCACCGGTGACGGTCATGGACTGTTCCTTGCCGGTGGCCATGTCCTTGGCCGAGACGTGGACGATGCCGTTGGCGTCGATGTCGAAGGTGACCTCGACCTGGGGCAGGCCACGGGGGGCCGGCATCAGGCCGGTGAGCTCGAAGTTGCCGAGCGACTTGTTGTCGCGGGCGAAGTCACGCTCACCCTGGTACACCTGGATCATCACCGAGGGCTGGTTGTCCTCGGCGGTGGTGAACACCTCGGAACGCTTGGTGGGGATGGTGGTGTTGCGCTCGATGATCTTGGTCATCACGCCACCCTTGGTCTCGATGCCGAGGCTCAGCGGGGTGACGTCGAGCAGCAGGACGTCCTTCACCTCACCCTTCAGCACGCCGGCCTGCAGCGAGGCGCCCAGCGCGACGACCTCGTCCGGGTTGACGCCCTTGTGGGGCTCCTTGCCGGACAGTTCCTTGACCAGGTCGGTGACGGCTGGCATCCGGGTGGAGCCGCCGACCAGGATCACCTGGTCGACCTTGTCGACCGAGGTCTTGGCGTCGGCGAGCACCGAGTTGAAGGGGGCGCGGCAGCGGTCGAGCAGGTCCTGGGTCATGCGCTGGAAGTCGGCGCGGGTCAGGTCCTCGTTGAGGTGCAGCGGACCCTCGGCCGAGGCGGTGATGTAGGGAATGTTGATGGTGGTCTTCTGGGCGCTGGACAGCTCGATCTTGGCGGTCTCGGCGGCGTCGCGCAGACGCTGGCTGGCCATCTTGTCCTTGGACAGGTCGACACCGTTCTTGTTCTTGAACTGGGTCACCAGCCACTCCACGACCTTGGCGTCCCAGTCGTCACCACCGAGGCGGTTGTCGCCCTTGGTGGCCTTGACCTCGAAGACGCCGTCGCTGATCTCGAGCAGGGACACGTCGAAGGTGCCACCACCCAGGTCGAAGACGAGGATGGTCTGCTCGTTCTCCTTGTCCATGCCGTAGGCCAGGGCCGCGGCGGTGGGCTCGTTGATGATGCGGTCAACGGTGAGGCCCGCGATCTCGCCGGCTTCCTTGGTGGCCTGGCGCTCGGCGTCGGAGAAGTAGGCAGGCACGGTGATGACCGCGTGGGTGACCGACTCACCGAGGTAGGCCTCGGCGTCGCGCTTCAGCTTCTGCAGCACGAACGCGCTGATCTGCTGGGGCTTGTACTCCTTCTCGTCGATCGAGATCGACCAGTTGGTGCCCATGTGACGCTTGACCGAACGGATGGTGCGATCAACGTTGGTGACCGCCTGGCGCTTGGCGACCTCGCCGACCAGGACCTCGCCACCCTTGGCGAAGGCGACGACCGACGGGGTGGTGCGGGCGCCCTCGGCGTTGGGGATGACGGTGGGCTCGCCGCCCTCGAGGACGGCGACGACTGAGTTGGTGGTGCCGAGGTCAATACCGACTGCACGTGCCATGGTGTTTCCTCCAAATGATGGTGGGAAGCGCGGCAGGGCATGAACCCCACCTGCTTGCGTCTGACGGACTCAACTTTAGACCGTGAGCCGATCTCGCTCAAGTCAGAGTTGAGTCACATCGACTCAACCATGGTTTTCTCAGGGTTGTTCCCGATCGGCGCAGCGTCTCGCACACGTCGGTGCTCGGACTGCCAGCGCCAGGTCAGGACGAGCATGAGCAGACCACCCACCAGGAGCACCACGCCGCTCGCCACCGACGAGACCCGGTCGGGCCAGGGCAGTATGGCGGGCATCGTGAACGAGCCACGGACGAACGGTTCGGCAATGGCACCCACCGGGACGACGCAGCCGGCCAGCCGCCCGAGCAGCCCGCGGTGGCGCACCAGTGCGCCGACCAGGCCGAGCGGGGCACCGCACAGTGCCGCGGCCAGGAACCACATCTCGTTGCCTTCCACCACCGAGGTCGGTGCCGCCAGCAGGCGTCCGAGCCCGTAGTGAGTGGCCAACGCCAGTTCACCGGCGGCCAGACCGGCCAGGCAGGCCTGCCAAGGACGCCGCACGATCCATCCCGCCAGCACCGAGATACCGGCCCAGACCACCCCGGCATTGGCGACCCGGCTGATGCTGAACCGCACGGCCAGCAGGGTGGGGTCCGCCCCCGAGTGCTGGGCCACCGTCGTCAGGTTCGTCAGCAGGGCGACCACCCCCAGGACGACGGCCCAGCCAAGGGCTTGCAACCAGCGTCGAGGGGTCTGATCCATGCCATGAGGCTAGGGGCCACGCGGGCGGCGGCACATCGTCCCCCGGTCGCTGGGCTCTGCCACCCCGGGCCCACTGACGATCCAGACCGGATCCGTCGGGCGCGGCCCGCCAGATACCCGGGGTGCACCGATTTACCCGGAATGCATCCCGGGTAAATCCACGGAAGCCGGGTAGGTGCGAGGAGGCTGGGTAGATCGGCGCAAGCTTGGTATCTGTGCCGTGGGGGCGGGACGACGGGCTCAGCGCTCGACGGTGACCGGTCCGGTGCTGGTCAGGGACTGCCGGGCCTGGAACTGGGCGTCCAGGGCGTGCAGTTGCTTTAGTGCCCGATTGGCGCGCGCCGCGTCACCCGAGCGCAGGTCGGCATCCAGTGCCCGGATCCGTCCGGGGTCGATGCCTGCCCTGACCGCCTTGGCCAGGTTCTCGGACGAGGCCAGGTCGGGCACGACCCGGCGGGCCTGCTCGGCGCTGACCTCGGTGGTGACCGAGGTCGTGGTCACCACCGTCGAGGTCACCGTGCGCACCCCCAGCGTGGCGCCCACCACGGTGGCGTAGCCAGCGTTACCGGCCGCATTCGGGTGGTAGGAGTCGGTCAGGTTCCAGCTGGGGCCGTTGATCCAGGCCTGCGCATCGCACCAGGCGTGACCGGTGAAGGCGGCCCGCGGGTCGGCGAAGCCGACCCCCCTGGCCGACGCCCGGGTGCGGGTGACCGTGTTCAACTGGTCGGCCAACTGGTTGGCGCGGCCCATCTCGGCCCCACTGAAGAAGGTCAGGACATTGCAGTCGGTGCCGTTGAACAGGCGCGGGTAGCCCACGGCGACGACCTGCGCGTTCGGCGCCTCGGCCCGGATGGCGCCGTAGAGGCCGTCCAGCCGACCCGGCAGGGTGCCGTTGATGAGTGCGGCGGCGGTGTCGAGCTTGGCGTTGCAGTTGCTCATCCAACCCGGCTTCGCGCATTCGAGCAGGGCGTCGGCGAAACCAATGTCGTTGCCGCCCGCCGAGACGGTGACCTTGTTGGTCGTCGACCAGACCCCGGCCAACTGGGTGGTGCGGACGTCGGCGATGACGGCACCGGAGCAGGCGCGGTAGTCCAGGGTCCAGCCGGCCGACTGGGCCACCAGCGCGGGGTAGCCCTTGGCCGACTGGTAGCAGTCGTTGATGGAGCCACCGGCACCGACGCCGGCGGAATAGGAGTCACCCAGGGCGGCATAGCGCAGTGGGGCGGCATGGGCAGGCGCTGCGAACAGCGTCGTGGTCAACAGGAGTGCGGCAGCAGCCAGCAGGCCGAAAAGGCGGGTGCGAGGGGACACGAGACACAGCTTGCCCGCCCACCGGGGTCCTGTTAGGCGAATCGGGTCCTGTCAGGCGAATGGGGTCCTGTCAGGCGAATCGACGCAGGACCTCGCCCGCGTCGCTGCGCCACCAGTCGTCGTCGATCGCGACCGGCGTGGTCCGCTTGTGGCGGCTGCGCAGGTACTTCTGCTCAATGATCTCGGCGACCGCGACGGGCACCGCGCGTCCCTCGAGGTAGTCGTCGATGTGGTCATAGCTGATGCCCAGTTCGTCCTCGTCGGTGCGCAGCGGCATGCCGTCCAGCAGGTCGGCGGTCGGCACCTTGGACCACAGCCGCTGCGGGGCGTCCAGGTGCTGCAGCAGCTGGCGGTTCTGGCGCTTGTTCAGCCCGTACAGCGGCAGGATGTCAGCGCCCCCGTCCCCGAACTTGGTGAAGAACCCGGTCACCGACTCGGCGCCGTGGTCGGTACCGATGACCAGCAGGTTGCCCTGGCCGGCGATCGCGTACTGGGCCACCATCCGCATCCGT
Source organism: Tessaracoccus sp. SD287 (assembly GCF_017355265.1). GTDB lineage: Bacteria > Actinomycetota > Actinomycetes > Propionibacteriales > Propionibacteriaceae > Aestuariimicrobium. Next base: position 7,922 of record NZ_JADIJQ010000018.1, on the reverse strand, counting down.
GCCTTGACGTTGCCCCTGTTGAAGTCACTGATCTGCGCTCTGGTGCCGTCCTCGAAGGCGGACTCCAGACCGTCGGTGGCGGGCTTGATGTCCATGGTGACCTCGGTGCGCGCAGCGACCCAGTCCATGGCGGCTGCCGCGTCGGCCTCGTCGGCCTGGACGCCGTGGGGCAGCCGGACGGCCACGAAGTTGACGTCCTCGCCCTGATCGCGGAGCCGGTCGACGGCCAGCTGGGCCAGGCGTCCGGCCAGGGTCGAGTCGATGCCGCCGGAGATGCCCAGCACGTACCCCGCGGTGTGGCTGGCGCGCAGGTAGTCGACCAGGAACTGGACCCGCCGCTCCACCTCAATGGCCGGGTCGATCACGGGTGCCACGCCCAGGTCATCGATGATCACTCGCTGCAGTTCACGCATGCGCCCCACCCTAGCGACGGGGCATGGCGCCCGCCGGTCGGCGGGCTGCGCCAGACTGGGCGCATGCATTTCGACCTGGACCTGATCGGGGACGGCCTGCCCGTCGCGGCAGCCCTGGCCGACCTGGCGGCAGCCCTCGAGGCCGACGGGGTGTGCGTGGTGCAGGCGCCGCCCGGCACGGGCAAGACGACCCTGGTGCCACCGGCGGTCGCCAACCTCGGCGGCCCCGGCCGGGTCGTGGTGACCCAGCCCCGCCGGGTCGCGGCCCGGGCGGCGGCACACCGGCTGGCCAGCCTGTCGGGGACGAGCCTGGGCACCGAGGTCGGCTACGTGGTGCGCGGCGACCAGCAGACCTCATCGCTCACCCGGGTCGAGTTCTGCACGGCCGGGGTGCTGCTGCGCCGCCTCCTCGGCGACCCCGCCCTGGACGGCATCGGCGCCGTCGTCCTCGACGAGGTGCACGAGCGGGCCATCGACACCGACCTGGCCTTCGCCATGGTCGCCGAACTGCGCGAGCTGCGCCCCGAGCTGAGGCTGGTCGTCATGTCGGCCACCCTCGACGCGCAGCGCTGGGCCGGACTGTTGGGCGGGTGCCGGGTCGTGGCCGTCGAGGCCGACCTGTACCCGATGACCGTCCGCTGGTCACCGGGCCCGCAGCGCCTGGACGCCCGGGGGGTGACCCCGGCATTCCTGGACCATCTGGCTGCTGAGGCGGTGGCGGCCCTGTCCGAGCAGCGTTCGAACGTGCTGGTCTTCGCTCCGGGTGCCCGCGAGTGCGACCAGGTCGTCGCGCGGCTGCTGGCTGGTGGGGTCGACGCCCAGGCGCTGCACGGGTCCCTGGACCCCCGCGCCCAGGACCGCGTCCTGCGCTCCGACGACGGCCCCCGGATCATCGTGGCCACCTCGATCGCCGAGTCCTCACTGACCGTGGCCGGGGTGCGGGCGGTGGTGGACTCCGGACTCTCCCGCGAACCCCGGCTGGATTCCGGTCGCGGAATGACGGGTCTGGTGACCGTCAGCGAGGCCCGCTCCTCGGCCGATCAGCGGGCCGGACGCGCGGCGCGGCTCGGGCCCGGACTGGTGGTGCGCTGCTTCCCGCAGTCGGACTGGCCCGGCATGCGTGGGTTCCAGACGCCCGAGATCCTCACCGCCGACCTCACCCAGACCGCCCTGGACCTGGCCGTCTGGGGCGCTCCGGGCGGTGCGGGGCTGGCCCTGCCCGACGCCCCGGCGCCGCTCGCGCTGGCAGCAGCGACCCGGACCCTGCGCAGCCTGGGGGCGCTGGACGGGTCGGGTCGTCCGACCCCGCTGGGCCGCCGACTGGCGCGGATGCCGACCGAGCCCCGCCTGGGACGTGCCCTGGTGGAGTGCGCCCCACGGCTCGGGTCCCGAGAGGCAGCGCAGGTGGTGGCGATGCTGGCCGGCGACGATCGGGCACCGCAAGGTGACCTGGTGGCGCTGTGGCGGGCACCGGGTGGTCGCTGGCGCCAGGAGGCCCAGCGGCTCACCCGGCTGATCCCTGCGGCGGCCCGTCCGGCCGGTCTGGACGACGACGCGCTGGTGGCGGCGGTCGTGGCCACCGCCTACCCCGACCGGATCGCCCGGCGTCGCGGCTCACGTGAGTACCTGCTGACCGGGGGCACCGGCGTTGAGCTGCCCCGCGACTCGCGCCTGGCTGGGCAGGAGTGGCTCGCGGTCGCCGAGATGGGCCGGGTCGGTGACCGGGCGCTGGTGCGTTCGGCGGCACCGCTGTCTGCCGAGGCCGCCCGCGCGGCGGCGGCGTCGCTGCTGGTGGAGCGCACCGAGGCGACCTGGTCCAAGGGCCGGGTCACAGCCCGCCGGGTCGTCCGGCTGGGAGCCATCGAACTGTCCTCCACCCCGGTCGCGCCGACCCAGGACCAGGGTCGCGAGGCCGTCCGGGCGGCGCTGCGTGAACGCGGCCTGGCCGAAGTGGTGGGCTGGTCCGACCGGGCCGAGTCCTTGCGTCGGCGACTCGCGCTGCTGCACCACGAGCTGGGTGATCCGTGGCCCGCCATGGACGAGCAGAGCCTGGCCGGGCGTGCCGACGAATGGCTCGGCCCCGAACTGGACCAGCTCGCCCGCGGACGCCCGTCCAGCAACCTCGACCTGGTCAGCGCCCTGCGGAGGCTGCTGCCCTGGCCCGCCGCCGCCGAACTGGACGAGCTGGTCCCCGAACGCCTCGAGGTGCCCACCGGCTCGAGGATCCGTCTCGACTACCCCGAGGACCCCTCGAGTCGGGTGGTGCTGGCCGTCAAGCTGCAGGAGTGCTTCGGCCTGGTGCAGACCCCCCGGCTGGTGGGTGGCCGCGTCAGCGTGCTGATGCACCTGCTGTCACCGGCGCAGCGTCCCCTGGCGGTCACCGACGACCTGGCCTCGTTCTGGCGCAACGCCTACCCGGGGGTCCGCGCCGAGAATCGGGGCCGCTACATCCGTCACCCCTGGCCCGAGGACCCGCTGACTGCTCCCCCGCGTCGCGGCACCACCCGATCGGGGCGCTGAACCGGCCGCCCAGCTCGACGACGGCGACATCTGGCCCAGCGCCTACGCCCTGACCACCTGGAACGACGCGGTCGAACAGCAGGTCAGCGACCTGATCCGACGGGCCATCGCCGGCTGAGCAGTCTGCTGGCCTCAGCGCACGTTCAGCTCACCCACCATCACGCAGCGGCGGCTGCGGGCAAAACTGCGGGCCGAGGTCAGCCCCTCACCGGTCGGTCCGGCGATGGTGAAGGTCGTGAAGCCCTCACCGCCGATGCCCAGTCCGGCGTAGGAGGGGCCGTTCTTCACGAACAGGGTGGTTTGGATCAACCGGCCCATCGTGGTCAGTTTCGTCACGTCGCGCGAGTGCATGATGGCCGTGTGCCGCAGGCCCTTCTCGATCTCGATCGCGAACGCGATGCCGGCATCCACGTCGGGCACCCGGACCAGCCCGATCACCGGCATCATCAACTCGTGCTGGACGAAGGGATGGTCGCGGTCGACCTCGGCGACGACCAGGCGGGTCCCCGGCTGGGGGGTGATGCCGATCGCCTCCAGGATGAGGGTGGCGTCCTTGCCGATCCACTCGGTGCGGGGACGACCCTCACTCATCAACAGCTCCTCCAGCCGCTGCAGTTCACCGGGGTCGGTGATCTCATGGGCACCGGCCTTGACCAGTTCGAAGCGCAACAGGTCGGCGATGGCGTCGACGGCGATGATCTCCTTCTCGGCGGTGCAGGGCAGGTTGTTGTCGAAGCTGGCGCCGGCGACGATGTCGCGGGCAGCCTTGGGGATGTCCGCGGTGGCGTCGACCAGCACGGGCGGGTTGCCGGCCCCGGCGCCAATGGCCTTCTTGCCTGACTGCAGCACAGTCTTGACGATTCCGGGACCACCGGTGGCCACCAACATCCTGACCTGCTTGTGGGCCATCATCGCGTTGGTGTTCTCGATCGACGGTTCCCGGACGGTCACGATCAGGTTGGCCGGGGCCCCGGCCTCGGCGAGACCCTTGTTGAGTTCCTGGATCAGCCACAGGGTGACCTTGGTGGCCCGCGGGTGCGGGCTGAAGACCACCGAGTTGCCGGCGGCGAGCATGCCGATGGAGTTGCAGATCACCGTCTCGGTGGGGTTGGTGGTCGGCGTGATCGCGCCGATCACCCCGAAGGGCGAGTACTCGACGGTGGTCAGGCCGTCGTCCCCCGACCAGGCGGTGGTGACCAGGTCCTCGACGCCGGGGGTGCCGAGGGCGGCGATGCGGTTCTTGGCGATCTTGTCGTCGACCCGACCCATGCCCGTCTGCTCGACGGTCTCCCGCGCCATGTACTCGAGGTTCTCGGGCACGGTGGCGACGGCCTTGATCACGTCGATGTAGCGGCGACGGTCGGCCATGGAACGCTCCATGTACTCCCGCTGCCCGCGGGCGGCAGCGGTGACGGCCTCGTCCATGGTCTCAAAGACCCCCCACTGGCCGACGCCACTGGTGGTGCCGGTGGTGGTGGCGCTCGGGGAGCGCTGCGACAGTTCGCGCACCACCTCGGCGACGACGCGGGCGATCATGTCCCGGCTGGCGCTATCGACTGCGTTCATTGTCCACTCCTTGAGGCGATGGTCAGGGCGTGGTCGGCGATGACCATGTCCTCTTCGACTGTTCCGCCGGAGACTCCGATGCCCCCGGCAATGGTTCCGTCCACGAAGACGGGGTAGCCGCCTCCGAAGACACAGATGCGGCCCGAACTCGACCCCTGCAGCCCGTACAGGTCGCCGCTCTGCTTGGCCCGATCGGTCAACTGGTGGGTGGGTGCCCTGAAGGCGGCCGAGGACCAGGCCTTGTCACCGGCCAGGGCGATGCTGGCCAGCAGCGACCCGTCCATGCGGTGCACCAGCATCGGGTTGCCGGCAGCATCCACGACGCTGACGACGATCGGCACCCCGAGGTCGGTGGCCTTCGCCTGGGCCGCCGTGGCCAGGGTGGTGGCCATGGCCAGGTCCAGCCGGGGCAGGCCATCCGGTCGCCGGGCTGCGTCGGCCGGGCCGCCGCCGTCGGCGTCCAGTACCCCGGCCACCACCCGACGCACCACGGCCTCGACCTGGGCCCGGGTGTGTCGTTCCTCGACGACCCGCGAGATGGCATAGATGGCGTCGGACAGGCGATTCAGGAACATCACCACCTCGCCGCGGATGGCGGTGGTCTCGGCGGCGGTCAGCACCCGCCGCTCGGCGCGCCGCACCACGGTGCGGGCGACGTGGAAGCTGCCGGAGACCTCGTCGCGGCCCGGGACGACGAAGTGCCGCGGCGGTCCGGTCTCGGCCAGGCACCGGTCGATCAATGCTTCGAGGGCCTCGACGTCGGCGGCCCCCACCAGGTTGCCCAGTTGGGCGGCACCGGCCTCGTCGCTGGCAAGTTCGGCACCCAGGGTGAACATCCGCTGCTGGATGTGCTGGATCTCGGCGACCAGCGCCTCGTCGTCGAGGCGCGACTTGGCCAGCCCCAGGACGGTGTTGGCCTCGTCGACGGTGCCGTAGGCCTCGACCCGGGCCGACTGCTTGGTCACCCGGGAGCCACCGAACAGACCGGTGTCACCCTTGTCGCCGGTGCGGGTGTAGACGGCCGCCATCATCGGCCCCGATCGATCTCGACGGTGTCGACGATGCCGACGATGGTGGCATCCACCGGCGCGGCCTTGCCGCCAATGGCCTGCCGGGCCGAACTGCCGTTGGCAATGATGACGGTCTCGCCGTTGCCGGCGCCAACCGTGTCCACGGCGACCTCGGGGGCACCCGCGGGCTGGTTGTCGGCGTCAATGCGCTGGACGACGAGCAGTTTGTAGCCGACCAGGCCGGGGTCCTTGCTCGTCGAGACGACGGTGCCGATGACGTGTGCGAGGTACATCTCAACTCTCCTGTCGTTGGATGCGGATGCCGCGGGCGGCGGCCTCGTCCTTGGCGAGCGCTGTGACCAGCGCCCTGGGCGTGACCCTCAGGACGGTGCCGTCGGGCACGGTGCGCAGCAGTTCGAAGCTGACCAGGTCGGGCAGCGTCTCGGTGGGCACGTCCTGGGGGCGTCCTTCGAGGCTCCGCCAGGCGTCCAGCACGCCGTCGGCCAGGCCGTCGACGCTGGTCAGTCGCACCCCGAACTGTTGCAGTGCGACCAGGTTCTCGCGCAGGACGTGCGCGAAGGCGGGCGGAATGGCGGGGAACCACTCCTTCTTCTCCGGGTCGTCGGGGCAGGCAGCGGTGCGCACCGCGACGATGGGCCGGTTCAGCAGGATGAATTCGTGGATGACGTTGGTGGCCAGATTGTCGGCCATGCCGTGGGCGACCTTCGCGGCGCAGTTCACCGTCAGGGTCGGCACGATCAGCATCGGATGGGTGCTGACCAGGTTGCTGGTGACCTCGGGGCCGAGTCCCAGGATCTTGGTCTGGTCCAGGTGCAGCCGGGAGCTCTCGGTCTGGACGATGTCGAGGTGCAGGCCGCCGTCACGCAGGCGTTCGAGTTGGCGGATCGACTCGTCGAAGCCGAGCCATGCCCCGGTGAACAGGACCAGCGCCCGGCGTCCGGGCGGCTTGTCAGCCAGGGCGATGCCGGGTTCCTTGGCCAGGATCTCCAGGATGGTGCGGCGCACCAGGTCCTTGAGAGCCCCGAGATCCAGACCCCCAGCGGTGCCGACGACGGCGTCACGGGTGCTCATGATCAGGCCTCCGGCGTGATGATCAGCACCCGGTCGCCGGTGCGTCCGCCCACCCCATTGGCCTCGTCGGTGTCCAGGTGGACCTCGGCGGTGTAACTGTCCTTGACCCGGCAGATGACGTGGTCCAGGGTGCCACCCCGGTCCCCGTCGATGCGCACCCGGACCAGGTCCTGGTCCTGGACGCCGAGGCGTCGGGCATCATCGGGGCCGAGGTGGATGTGGCGGGCAGCAACGATGGCTGCGTGCGGCAGGTCAACGCGTCCGGCCGGCCCGATGATGGTGATCGGCGCGGCGTCGTCCAGGTGCCCTGACTGGCGCACCGGGGCGTCGATGCCCAGCGTCCGGCAGTCGGACTGGCTGAGCTCGACCTGGGACCGCGGCCGACAAGGACCCATCACGCGCACCCGTTCCATGGTCCCGCGGGGACCCTGAATGGTGACCGTCTGCTCCGCGGCGAACTCCCCGTGCTGGACCACCCAGGCCTTGACGGTGGGTTCGCCGCTGCCGAAGAGCGTGCGGTAGTCACCGGGACTGAGGTGGACGTGCCGGTTCGAAACACCGAGCACCACGCGGTGCGGGTCGGTGTGCTGAACCAGTGCGGCCACCACCAGCCGGGTGATGTGCGTGATGAGTTGCTTGTCGTCCACGGTCATGGGTCACTCCCTGGACGCCGAGGGCAGCATCTTCTCGGTGTCGCCGTGCGGACGAGGGATGACGTGGGTGGAGACCACCTCACCGACCGCGCGGGCGGCGACGGTGCCGGCATCGACGGCAGCCTTGACCGCCCCGACGTCACCGCGCACCATGACGGTGACCAGGCCCGCACCAATCTTCTCGGTGCCGACCAGGGTGACGTTGGCGGACTTGACCATGGCGTCGGCGGCCTCGACGGCGCCGACGTATCCCTTGGTCTCGACAAGACCCAGTGCTTCGCTCATTCGTTTTCTCTCCGTTCGTTCGGGCTCGACGACCGGTTGCTCGTCGAGGGGTGCAGCCGGTGGCTGCGGGTCCGGCTGTGCCGGGGTCTGTGGCAGTTTCCTGACGGCCTGGGGTCGTCGGGTGGCGGTATTGCTGATGGCTACTGCTCCTCTCCCTGAGGTGTTGCCTCAGCCCGGACGACGTCCGTGGCCGGTTCGGGGGGTTCGGGTGTGGGTGCCGGTTCCTGGGGCGCCGGTTCCTGGGGCGCCGGTTCCTGGGGCGCGGGTTCGGTCTCGGGCGCGGGTGCCGGCTCAGGTGCGGTCCACCCGACGGTCTGTGAGTTCTCGACCAGTTGCGCCAACTGCTCGCTGGGGCGGGCAATGACCGACGAGCGGGCCACCTT
>NZ_JADIJQ010000017.1 GCF_017355265.1 Tessaracoccus sp. SD287 | reverse complement strand
GACATCAGTGACGCCCCGCGGACACCGACCTGCCACCGTCCTTCCGCGCCGCGCCGAACGTGGCGGCAGCACCCGCGGCCGCGACCACCGGCCAATGGCCCGAGCTGCCGGCCCGTCCCCTCGACGCCGCACCCCAGGAGTACCCGCTGGAGCCATCCCTGCGTCGCCTGACCAGGCTCGCCACCGAACAGGCGGCCACCTGACATGGAGCGCGTCGCCTTTCTGATCGAAGAGACCGGGCAGCACATCACCTGTCTGCTCAACCCCGAGACGGTGGTGATGACCCGGACCGCCGGGGTGGAACCGCGCCGCTCCTCCGGCGGTCGGTTGACCGGTTCCGGGCTCGCCGACGACCCGCTGATGTTCACCGGCGGCGGTCGCACCGAGCTGAAGCTCGACCTGCTCTTCGACGTCGACCTGGCGCCCTCCCACCTGACGGTCACCGATGTGCGACAACTGACCCGGCCGGTGTGGGCTCTGGCCGAGAACTCCGCCGAGGTCGAGCGGCAGTTCCGTCCCCCGCTGGTGATGCTGTTGTGGGGGTCGGCCTGGTCGATTCCCGGCATCGTCACCGAGGTCGCCGAACGCTTCGACCGGTTCGCCACCGACGGATCGCCGCTGCGCTCCTGGCTGCGCCTCACCCTGGTCCGGGTCGGCACCGCCGCCGACCGTGAGGGCGGCGAGGCCTGGGAGTTGCAGCAACGGCTGCCACCGGTCGACCTGGCCGCGCCCCCGGTGGGAACCCTCGCCGTGGTCGGCGACGGCAGCACCCTGGCCGGTCAGGCGGTGCAGGCGGCGACGATCGAACCGGCCCAACTCGGGTTGCTGTCGCGGGCCGCGTTCGGGGTCGAACTGTTGTGGAAGGACCTGCTGCAGTACAACGACATTGACGACCCGCTGCACCTCACCGGCCCGCTCGCGGTGCCACCCATCGGGGAGCAGTCCCCATGAGCCAGCAGCCGACCGTGGGTCAGCAGACCATGCGACAGGGCCAGTCGATGCGGCAGGTGCAGGGGCCTCCCGAGCTGATCATCACCCTGGCCGGGCGGCGGCTGAGCACCGGTGAGGTGGCGCGGGTGGTCAGCATCCGGGTGCATTCGGCGCTGGCCCAACCGGCGCAGTGCCTGATCGCCTGGGCCACCGACGAGCGCCTCGGCGTCGACCCGTCCACCGGGGACGCGCTGCGGGTCGAGATCGGCGGCCATCGCGAGCCGCTGTTCACCGGTGAGGTGACCGTCGTGGAGTACAGCTGGCGCGCCGACAGCGGCCGCCAGGTGCGCGTCCGCGCCTACGATGCCCTGCACCGGTTGCGCAAGCGCCAGTTCCACCGGCTGCACCCCGCCGCCACCCTGCCCGAGCTGGCCACCACCCTCAGCGCCGGGTGCGGGCTGGCGGTGGACGCCCCCGACGTCCGACTCGGTGACGTCTACCAGGTCGCCCGCTCCGACCTCGACCTGCTGGTGGCCCAGTGCGCCCGGGTCGGCGTCTACCCCGTCGTCCGCGACGCCACCCTGCGGCTGGTCACCCTGTCCGGGGACGGCGACCCGACCCGCGTCGACTACGGCGCCAGCCTGCACTCCGCCGAGATCGAGGTGAGCCAGGAGCCCGCCTTCCGCACCGTCGAGACCAGTTGGTGGGACGCGGTCGCCGCCAGCTCCGACCACGAGACCGCCGGCGACGCCCGGGCCGCTGCCGGCGTCAGCGCCGACCCCGATCCCGACCGGGTCGGCGGCGGCGGTGCCCTGCTGCGCGCCGACGACCTGGGCGAGCCCGGCGACCTGGCCCAGGCCGAACTCGACGTGCGCCGGATGGGTGAGGTGAGCGCCGTGCTGGTCGCCCAGGGTCATCCCGCGCTGCAGGCTGGGCGACGGGTCGAGGTCCGAGGGGTCCGGGCCTCCCTCGAGGGCGTCTATGCCATCGCTGAGGCGACCCACGACATCACCATCGCCGGCTACGAGACGACCCTGAGCACCCAGCCGCCACCACCGCCACCGCCGCGGCCCCCCGACCAGGTCACCCTGGGCGTCGTCGACGACTCCGACGACCCCGAGGACCGGGGGCGGGTGCGGGTCCGTCTGCCCGCCCACGGTGACCTGCTCAGCGGCTGGGCACCGGTGCTGCTGCCCGCCGCCGGGCCCGACAAGGGGCTGGTGGCCCTGCCCGAGGTCGACGACACCGTGCTGGTGCTGCTCCCGGGTCGCGACCCTGCCCAGGCGATCGTCCTGGGTGGCCTCTACGGCCAGCTGCTGCCACCCACCGTCCCGAGCGGACAGCGGGGGGCGTCGATGACCATCCGCACCCACGACGGCCAACAGCTGACCCTGGACGGCCCCGAACACACTTTGTCGCTCACCGACGGGGCCGGGTCCCGGGTCGAGCTGGGACCCGACCTGGTGCGAATCACCGCGGCCACCGACCTGCTCATCGAGGCACCCGGACGCGCCCTGCGCATCCGGGCCCGCACCGTCGACTTCGAGGAGGCGCCATGAGACTGCTCGTCCTGCCCGGGATGCTGCGCTGCGGTCACGACGGGGTGGTCGCCACCATCGCATCCCAGACCTGGGTGCGGGTGGCCGGAGCCCCGGTGCTGGTCTCGAACGACCCCGAGGGCCGCTCCATCTCGATGTGCCCCAACATCAGCACCAACACCAAACAGTGCACCAGGACCGGGGCCGTCACCACCGGCTACTCGACCTGGGTGCGCATTGGCGGGGTGTCGCTGTGCCTGGACTCGGTCGAGGGCTTCACCAACGGGGTGCCGCCCTCGAAGTACACCGTGCGCGACCCCGGACAACGATTCGTGGGGGCGGACCGATGAGCGCCCGCTACCGCGCCCCGGCCTTTGTGGTCGCCGGTTTCGACGATGGGGGCCTGCCCGGGCTGCGCCTGGACCCGCGCGGACGCCTGGCCACCGTCACCGATGCCGCCTCGGTGCGGCAGGCGTTGTTGCTGCTGCTGAGCACCCGACCGGGGGAGCGGGTGAACCGGGCGTCCTACGGCTGCCACCTGTTCCGGTTGGCATTCGAACCGGCCGATGACACCACGGCCGGCCTGGCCATCCACTACGTCTCCCGCGCCGTCGAGACCTGGGAGCAGCGGGTCACCGTGCTCGGCATCGAGGCCGGCGTGCCGCAGGACGACCCGTCGGTCCTGGAGGTGCGGATGCGCTACCAGATCAAGGCGACCCAGGGCGAGGACGAGATCGCCGTCGCCGTCCCGATCCTCGAACCGGGGGCCCGGCCATGAGCATTCCCGTCCCGAACCTCGACGACCGCGACTTCAGCGACCTGGTCGCCGAGGCGCTGGCCCGCATCCGCCAGGTCGACCCCGAGTGGACCGACCTGTCGGTGCACGACCCGGGGGTGGTGCTTGTCGAGGCGTTCGCCTACCTGACCGACGTGCTGCTGTACCGGCTCAACCGGGTGCCCGATCGGCTCTACGCCACCTTCCTCAACCTGATCGGGACGACCGTCGGCCCGCCCGGGGCCGCGACCGTCACCCTCGAATTCACCCGTGCCAAGCCCGACGGGGTGCTGCGGATCCCGCGCGGGACCAGGGTCACCTGCCCGCCCTCGGCGCCCGGGGTGCCGCTGCCGGTGTTCGTGACCCTGGCCGACGCCGTGATGACCGAGGCCGCCACCACGGTGACGGTCGAGGCCGCCGACGTGGTGCTGCACGACGCGGTGGTGCTGGGGGTCGGCACCGGCGGACCGGGCCAGAGCTTCACCCTGCCGGAGGCGCCCGTGGTCGGCGACCCGGGTGTCGGGGTCGGGGTGCAGGTGCCCTCGGTCGAGGCGCTGCCCAGCGGGCAGGCCGTGGTCGTCGACGGCCTCGCGTTCCGCGGCTTCCGCGAGGTAGGCGTGTTTGCCGATGCCCGTCCCGGCCAGGGCGTGTTCGTGCTCGACCGCAGCGCCGGCATCCTGTCGTTTCCGTGGTTCCCACCCGACGACCAGCAGCCGCCGGTGGTGCCGCAACCCGGCATGCAGGTGCGCGCCTGGTACCGCACCGGCGGGGGGTCCCGCGGCAATGTGGCGGCCGGCCAGTTGACAGTGCTGCGTGACCCGCTTCCGGGGGTCAAGGTCACCAACCCGACGGCTGCCACCGGGGGGCGCGACGCCGAGCCCCTGGCCGCGGCCCTGCGCCGCGGCCCGCAGGACTTCCAGGCCCGTGACCGGGCCGTCACCGCCCGCGACTACGAGGTGCTGGCCACCCGCCATGGTGGCGTCGAACGGGCCAGCGCCTGCACCCGGCGCGAGGCGTGGGCGTTCGCCGCGCCCGGCGAGGTCGAGGTGGTGCTGGTGCCTCACGTGCCCGCCGACCAGCGCCCCGACGGCAGGGTCACCCAGCAGGCGCTCGCCGCGAACGAGCGCGAGCAGGTACGGGCCCAGGTCGCGGACTACCTGGCCCAGCGGGCAGCCATTGGCGCGGTGCCCGTGGTGGGCTGGGGCCGGTACAAGACGGTCACGGTGGACGCCCGGGTCGTCGTCCGACCCGACGAGAACCCCGAGGCGGTCCGTGCGCGCATCCTGGCGCGGCTGGCCAGCACCATTACCCCGCTGCCCGACCCCGGGGCCGACACCGGTGCCGGCTTCGGCCGTCCGCTGCGGGTCTCGAACCTGTACCGGGCCCTCGAGCAGGCCGAACCGGGGGTCCAGTATGTCGAACGGGTGCACCTGGAACTGGCCGAGGTGCCGGACGCCGACGCGTCCGACCTCGTCCAGGCCGAGGGACAGCCGGGCACCTGGTTCGTGGCCCAGCACGGCACCGTCTTCCGGACCACCAACGCCGGGGACGGCTGGGAGGCGTGCGTCACCTTCGACGGGGAGACGGTGCGGGCGATCGTGCCCTGGCCAGCGACGGGTGCCGGCGGGGAGGTGGGCCGGGCCCTGCCCGGGCACGTCGCGGTGGCGACCGACGCGGGGACCTCGGGTCGCATCCATGTCAGCACCGACCTCGGCGGCAGCTGGCGGCAGCTGGCCGAGTTGGGCTTCGGAATCGCCGACCTGGCCTGGCTCGACCGGGCCGGGGTCCCCACCATCCTGGCCGCCGGCGAAAAGGGCCTCTACGAGATTCCGCTGGCGCCCGGGTCGGTGCCGGTCCAGAACGTGGTGGACCCCCAACAGCCCGACCGCGGATTCCAGGCGATGGCCACCTTCGTCGACGTCCGCGGACGGGTGGGGGTGGCGCTGGCGGCGGAGGCGGCAGGCGGCATCTGGTTGTCGGCGACCGGCGGAGCACCGGACTCGTTCCGGGTGGTGCGGGCAGCAGGCGACGAGATCCGCGCGCTGCGGGTGCAGTACGAGGGGGCGACGGTCTTCCTGTGGGCGCCGCGGGCAGCGCCGGAGGGGGACGGCACCGGCTGCATCCGGCTGCCCATCGACGAGTTGGGCAGGGTCGACGCCCCCACCCTGGCCAGCCGCTGGCAGGAGCTGGGCGCCGGGTGGACCGGCGGCAGTTGCTGGGACGTCCGGGTGGTCGGTGGCCGCGCCCATGCCGCCAGCCAGAGCGGCGGGGTGCTGTCCATGCAGCTCGGGGCCGGCGAACTGGTCTGGCAGCAGCCGAACGTCAACTGCGGGCTGCCATTGCGGGACCGGCGCCGGTTCATGCCGGTCACTGCCGTCTCGGGGATCATCGACGAGGACGGGCAGCCCTACCTGCTGGCCGCCGGCGCCGGGGGTGTGCACCGGTCCACCGACGGTGGCGTGACCTGGCGGACGTGCGCCGCCAGAGTGGTGGACGACGTGGTCACCATCCCGGCGTCCTGGCTGTTCTGCTCGGGTGACCACCAGGTCGAGGTGGTGCGGACCGATGGCTAGGACCTCACTGCGCAACTGCCTGCCCGAGGTGTTCGCCTCGGCGTGCCTGCCGGGCAGTCCGCTCGCGGCGCTGGTCGACGCCGCCGACGGCATGCAACGACCGGTCTTCGACGTGCTCGACGACCTGGACGCCCACGTCGACCCGTTCCGGGCCCCGCCAGCGATGGTTGCCTACCTCGCCGCGTGGGTCGACCTCGGCTGGCTGACCCTGCCGGCGGCCGGCGCCGGGTCGCGCTCGTCGCTGCCGTTGGGCAGCGCCCCGCTGCGTGACCTGATCAGCGCCTCGGCCGACCTGGCCGCCACTCGTGGGACGGCGGCCGGGCTGGTCCGATTCCTCGAACTGGCCACCCGGCAGACCGGCTACACGGTCCAGGACGCCGGCCTGTTCCACGTCCGGGTGCTCGTCCCGGCGGGGGCCGCCGACCAGCGCGAGACGGTGGCGCGGATCGTGGCGGCCATCAAACCCGCCCACGTCACCGCCGAGGTGGTCGTGGCGCAAAGCGCCGGGCCCGGGGAGGCCGCATCATGAGCATCACGCTGACACTGACGGTGGCGCAGGTGAGCGTCGTCGACGGCCGCGGGATGCTGACGGCCTCGGTCACCAACGGTGCCGCGGTCCCCGCCCGCGTCGTGCTGGGCGGTTTCGCCCCGTCCGGCGGTGCCCCCTCGGCGGTGGCCTGGACCAGCATCGATCGTCCGCTGCGTGACCTGGCCGCCGGGGCCACCGAGCAGTACGCGGTGGTGTTTGCACCGCCGCCTGGTACCGCCGCGGGGAGCTATCCCGTCCGGTTCATCGCCTACTCGGCCGACCAGGCGCCCGAGGAGTATGCCGACCAGGCCCGGCAGGTCGACGTGCTGGTACCCGCCGCCCCGGTGGTGGCGCCGCCCGTGAAGAGACCGTGGTGGCCGTGGGCCGCGGCGGCGGCGCTGGTGGTGGTCGTGGCGGTCGTCGGCTGGTTGGTGCTGCGGGGTGACCCGCCCGTGGCGACCCCCTCGACCAGCCCGGCACCATCGTCGACCTCGCCTTCGGTGCCCTTGACCAACACCCGGTGGCAATTGACCGCTTTTGAGGACGGCACCGTACCGGTGGCCGGTACGCAGGTGACGCTGAGGTTCACCGACGGCCGCGTCAACGGTCGGGCCTGCAACTCGTTCAGCGCGCCGGTGGTTGTCGCGGGGTCGAGCATCACCGTCGGGTCGATCGTCAGCACGCTGGTCTTCTGCACTGGTGCCGGCGTGATGGACCAGGAGAGGCGCGTCCTGGACACCCTGGGCGCCGTCACCACCGTGGCCCAGCAGGCCGCCACCTTGACCCTGACCGCCCCCGACGGTCGGTCGTTGACCTTCGTCGCATCCTGACCCACCGAGAGGACTCCCATGAGCACGATCACGCTGACCATGACGCAGCCGACGGTCACCCTGGCCGACGGTCGCGCCACGGTGACCGCCTCGGTCACCAACGGCTCGCCGGTGCCGGCGAAGGTGGTGCTGGGCGCGTTCGCCCCCACGGGGGCTGCGGCCGGGTCCGGCGCGGCCGGGTGGACCGCCATCGAGCGGCCGGTGCGCGACATCGCCGCTGGGGCCACCGAACAGTTCGCGGTCACCTTCGCCCCGACGTCGGTGCCGTCGGGCGGCAGCTACCCGGTGCGCTTCATTGCCTATTCCGCCGACCAGGCACCCGAGGAGAATGCTGACCAGGCCCGCCAGGTCGACGTGGTGGTGCCGTCGGCGCCGGTGGTGGTGCCGGTGAAGAAGCCGTGGTGGCCGTGGGCGGCGGCCGCCGCCCTGGTGATCATCGTCGGACTGGTCGCCTGGTGGCTGCTGCGACCCGATGACGGGGGACCTGTGGCCAGCCCGTCCCCATCGGTGTCGCTGAGCCCGACGCCGACCCCGAGCAGCCCGGCGCCACCGTGCCGGGAGCCGCTGGTGCCCCGGTTGACCCGGCCCACCGACCTCGTCTGCGTCACCAAGGTCAGCGCCGCCCAGGTCGTGATCGACAACTCACCCGAGGTGCAGGTCGACCGGCGCGCCGGGGGCGGGGCCTATGGTCCCGACACCTGCAAGGTCGGCTGGGTCTGGCGTGACGCCTTCGAGGGTGACCATGTCTGCGTGACCGGTGAGACCCGGGCGCGCACGGCGGCCGAGAACCGGGCGGCGACCGCCATCGTCGCGACGGTGAAGGCCACCATCTTCACCGCCAAGGCGCTGCCCACCACCACTCCCTGAGCGAGTCGGCCATGCCAGCACCCATCGACCGCAAACCGCTGATCGTCCTGCTCGGACTGGCGCTGCTGGTGCTCGTCCTGTTCGCAGCCGGGGTCGTCGGTGCCGGTCGCCGTCCCGCGGCCGAGACCAACCCGTCGTGGTTCGGTGCGCCTCGGGGTGGGCAGTTGGAGCCCGATGCCCTGGTGCTGGTCTCGGGGGCGTGTTCGGTGTCGGGGTCGAGCCTCAACCTCAACGGTGGCTGTGCCTTCGAGGTCACCCCGGTGCAGGGCGGCCTGCCCTGGTCGGACGCGGTGCGCCGCGCGAAGCTGCGGGTGACCGGCGGTGTGGTCATCGTCGCGGTGCGGATTCAAGGTCGGACGATGTCAACCACGCTTGACCCGGGGGAGGACGTCCGGCTGGTCTTCACCCGTGACGGGGGGCCGTTGACGCTGGGCTGCGTGATGGTTGGCGGCTGCACGGCGGTGCTGCTCGGGGACTCGGGACCATGAGCGGGGCGGGGGCGATGCTGGGTGAGGTGCTGCTGCTCGGGGACCCCGGACCATGAGCGCGGCGGGGGCGATGCTGCTTGAGGTGCTGCTCGGGGACCCCGGACCATGAGCGCGGCGGGGGCGATGCTGGGGGAGGTGCGCCGTCCGTTCCTGTTCCTGGCCTGTCTGGCGATGCTGCTGGTCGTCCTGGTCGAACTGGGCTCGGGGCCGACGCTGGGCGGTGGCGCCGCGGGTTCGATCGGGGCAGCCGCCGCCGGGGTGCCCGGGGTCGAGCCCGACATGCTCAGCGACGTGACCACCGAGGTGCCCCGCGGCAACGGGATCCGTTACCTGGTGCTGGTCGACGGGTTCCTGCTGTTCTCGGTGGTGATGCTGGGCGCCAGCGTGCTGGTCAGCCAGCGTGCCTATGGTCGGGTGCAGGGCATCATCACCCTGGTCTTCTCGTTCCTGTGGCTGATCATGACGTTCGTGATGGCGCTGGCCGCGTTCGTGCTGCTGATGGTGATGATCGGGTTGTTCCTGGCGGCCCCGTTCGGGACGATCGCCTACCTGGCGGTGTGGGGCTACTTCCCACGGGGCCAGTCGGCCGTGGTGCTGGGGCTGTTGCTGTTCCTGAAGCTGGTGTTCCTGGGGTGTCTGGTGCTCGCCCAGCAGCGGTTCCTGAGGGTGGTTCCGTTGATGACCCATGTGGGGGTGTCCTTCGTGCTGCAGGTGTTGCTGGGCGTGGTGCACGGGTTCCTGCCGTTCGTGGTGGTCAGCATCGGCGACCAGTTGTGGGCGCTGGTGGTGGCGGTGGTGGCCCTGATCGGGACGGTGGTGACGCTGGTCTCCTCGGTGCCAGCGGTGGTGAATGCCGCGCGGGTCTCGGCGTCGAGGCGCCAGTGAGGGATGGGTGTCGGCGCTGCACGGGTCCACCCGCTTGGTACACACATGCCGGGGTTGGCCCGTCCAGCCGGGTTGGCGTCATCCACCCGGGTTGGACCGATCTACCCGGGTTGCGCGAATCTACCCGCGGTGCACGCCGGGTAAATCGATGCAGGCCGGGTAATCGTGGCCCATCGCCCCGCCGGACCCGCAAACCCGGCCCTTCCTTGGCCCTGCACGGAGTCGTACAGTGTGCTCAGGGAGGGCTGCCTCCCGCGGAGTCCCAACGAAGGGGCACTCATGGACGCGCACCAGATGTCGTTCACCTTCGACACGCCGCCGGTGTCGAGACGCACCGTCATCCGGGCCTCCGGCGCGGGCGTGGGCTTGTGGTTCACCGGGTTCATGGGTGCCAGGGCCGTGGCGATGGAGGTTCCCAGAGATGCGTCGGCGGCCATCCCCGGGGGCACCCTGGACCCGGGAAGGGTGCCACGCTTCGTCACCCCGATGCTGATTCCGCCGGTCATGCCGCGCGCGGGCACGGTCGTCCTGCGGGGTGGCAAGAACGCTGACTACTACGAGATCTCCATGCGGCAGTTCCGTCAGCAGATCCTGCCGGCAGGGATGGCGTCGACGACGGTGTGGGGCTATGGCGCGGTCGCCGCGTCCTCGAAGAAGGGGCTGCTGCTGCACCATGCGCCATCGCTCACCATCGAGGCCCGGGTCGACCGGCCGGTACGGGTGAAATGGATCAATGACCTGCGCGACGAGGCCGGGAACTATCTGCCCCACCTGCTGGCGGTGGACCCCACCCTGCACTGGGCCAACCCACCCGGCGGGACGACCGGCCGCGACACCCGCCCCAGTTTCAGTGCCACCCCGGGTCCCTACACCGGGCCGGTGCCGATGGTCACCCACGTCCATGGCGCGGTGGCCGTGGGTGACGAGAGCGACGGATACCCCGAGGCGTGGTTCCTGCCCGCGGCCCGCGACATTCCCGTCGGCCACGCCACCGAGGGCACCTGGTATGACTTCTTCGCCGCCAAGGCGTCAGCCAGGTTCGGGGTGACCTGGGGACCCGGCTACGCCGTCTCGCAGTACCCGAACACCGACCGGGCCTGCGCGAACTGGTACCACGACCACACCCTCGGCATGACCCGGCTCAATGTCTACGCCGGTCCGGCAGGCTTCTACCTCCTCCGCGGCGGCCCGGGCGACGCGGTGCTGGACGCCGTGTCCGGCTCGGCAGCCGTCCTGCCAGGACCGGCACCCCGGGAGGGCGACACGTTCCCGTCGAACAAGACCTACTACGAGATCCCCATCGCCATCCAGGACCGGTCCTTCAACGAGGACGGATCGCTCTTCTACCCCGATACCCGTGCCTTCTTCGACGAGATCATCGGGCCGTACCTGCCCGAGACCGACGTGTCGCCGCACTGGAACCCTGAGTTCTTCGGCAACACGATCATGGTCAACGGCACCACTTGGCCGTTCCAGGTTGTGCAGCAGGGGCGTTACCGGTTCCGGATGCTGAACGGCTGCCAGTCACGCTTCCTCGTGCTTGACTTCAGTGCCATCCCGGGGGTGGAGGTGTGGCAGATCGGCAACGAGGGCGGCTTCCTCGACGGGACGCCGGTCAACCTGAGCACCGCCCACCGGAACCGGCTGCTGATGGCGCCCGCCGAGCGTGCCGATCTGATCGTCGACTTCACGCATGTCGCAGCAGGCAGTTACGTGCTGGGCAATATCGGCCCGGACGAGCCCTTCGGCGGCGGGGAGCCCGATGTGGACTTCGACCTGGCTGATCCGGCCACGACCGGTCAGGTAATGCAGTTCCGGGTGGTGCCGGCCACGGCGGCGGACCCGTCAACCCCGCCGGCGAACCTCGTCCTGCCAACCAGGACGCCGTTGCCGGCCGCGTCCGTGACCCGGCGTCTGGTCCTGGCCGAGATGATGTCCATGCACTTCGATGACGCCCCCGTTGCGGCACTGCTGGGCACCGTTGACGGGGACCCGGACGCCGGACCCGCAGCGTTCACCCCACGCATGTGGCATGAGCCCATCACCGAGAACCCGACCCCCGGCACCCCCGAGATCTGGGAGTTCCACAACGCCACCGCGGACGCCCACCCGATCCACGTGCACGAGACGAAGTTCGAGGTGGTCAACCGCCAGACGATCCTCGTCGACGAGGAAGCGATGACAGTCCAACTGGCACCCGGTTCGACGCCACTGCTGCCCGAGCCGTGGGAGGCGGGGGCGAAGGACACGGTGGTGGCCTACCCGGGGCAGGTCACCCGGATCAAGGTCCGGTTCACCAGTGCCGGTCAGTACGTGTGGCACTGCCACATCGTGGAGCACGAGGACAACGAGATGATGCGTCCCTTCCGCGTGGGCCCGGCGCAGGCGGGGCAACCGTGAGTTGAGGGCCCGGGTGTCCCCAGCAAAAAGCCCCAGGACCGGAACGGGACGCCCCTTTGCGGCAGTTCTGGCGATCCTGGGGCGTTCTGCTGGGTCCGGCCGGGGCGCAGCACCTCGGAGGAGCGGTCCGGTCAACCCAGTCGGCGCACCCGCGACCTCGCCACCCACACCCCGACGAAGCCGGCGGCGAACAGGACGAACTGGGTCGCCCACGCCAGCCGGAAGTTGCGCGGTGAGTAGCCTCCGGCCAAGTCCAGCGCCAGCCCGAACAGGGCCATCCCGGTCACCCCGAACAGGAACGCGCCCATGATGACCACCCCGGCCGCGGTCCCCATCCGGCTGGGTGCGTTGCGGGTGCGGGCCACCTCGATGCCAATGTTGGAGCCCGCGGCATTGGCCGACATGGCCACGATCCAGGTCACCAGCACCCAGGCCGGCGGACGCTCGAAGCTGAGCACCAGCCCCAGCGCCACCACATTGGCGGCAGCCACCGTCAACGAGATGGACGACAGTCGCGTCGGATGGCGTGGTGCCAGCCACCCGATCAGTGGTCCGAAGACCAGCCCGCTCACGACCAACAGCGTGAACAGCCCCGAGATGGCGGTGGCCGACAGTCCCACCCCGCCCTCCAGGTAGGGGTATCCCCACATCATGGCGAAGACCAGCCCCGGGAAGCCGGCCACCGCGTGCAGGAAGAAGCCCAACCGGGTGGCTGGGGTGCGCCACACCTGCCGGGCGGTGTCGATGAAGCTGAACTCCGCGTCCGAGGAGGTGTGCACCCGGCGTCCGTCCGGTCGGTTGCGGACGAATCCCCAGGC
The DNA here is from genome assembly GCF_017355265.1 of Tessaracoccus sp. SD287. Taxonomy (GTDB): domain Bacteria; phylum Actinomycetota; class Actinomycetes; order Propionibacteriales; family Propionibacteriaceae; genus Aestuariimicrobium. The sequence continues at coordinate 44,076 of NZ_JADIJQ010000017.1, read as the reverse complement.
CAGCACCATGGCCCCCAGCGAGACCATGGCCAGCAGCGTGAACGCCGGCGTCCAGCCCCGGCTGCGCAACAGGGCCGCGAAGGGGATCGTCGACAACAACTGTCCGGCCTGGCCGAACATGCTGGTCAGCTGCACCAGCATCGGCACCCGCACCGCCGAGAACCAGAACGGCAGCAGCTTGATCACGCTGGTGAACGTCATGGCGTCGCCGGTGCCGATCAGGACGCGGGCCACGATCGCCGGCACCAGCGACGAGGAGTAGGCCAGCGACAGTTGTCCCAGCGCCATGATCAACGCCCCGGTGCCAATGGTCAGCCGTGATCCGAACCGGTCGGCGAGCAGCCCCGCGGGAACCTGCATCACCGCGTAGGTCAACAACTGCACCACCACGAACATGCTCAGCACGGTGGCCAGCACCCCGAAGCGCTCGGTGGCGGCGAATCCCGCGACCCCGAACGAGGAGCGCTGCCAGATCGCGGAGATGTAGGCGAGCAGCGCCGCCAGGTAGACCAGCCAGCTGAGGCGGGAGTTGACGGCGTGGTTCACGCCCAAACCCTAGGCCCAGTCGGACGACGGTGACGGCCTCGTCCGGGACTCAGGGGTGGGTCGGTCAGCCTCGGGGGTGCTGCAGCGCTGAAAGGGGTCAATCGGGCTCAGTCGCAGCGCGTCCGCAGTTCGCGCAGCTCTCGGGGGATTGCAGACTGACGTACGAGCGACGATTCACCCCGACCGGCTTCGCCGACCGGTGGCGGTAGCGGTGCATCCGTGGATCTTCGACCAGCGATTGAAAGGAGCCCGAAGAACGCTGGTCGTTGAAGACCTGTGGCCCGGGGTCAGCTCTATACAAGCGGAACGGCCAACCACTAGCGTCATCGCATGGAGACTCTTGCACCGGCGCAGAGGCGGGTCATGGCCCGGTGGATACTGTGCATCCACGGGATCGCGGCGATCGCGATCGGGTTCATTCTCGTCGCTTCCGCATTCGGCATGAGCGACCTCTACCGGTGGACCGCGGACGTCGCGGCCATCCCGGGCGCACGACCCTACGAAGGCTTGTTGTCCAACATGGGCATCATTGCTTGGTCGAGCGCCTTTGCCGTCGCGTTCTTCACCGGAGTGATGACACTGACTAATGGGCCCCGGGAGGTGCCGCGACTGCTCGTCGGCGGAGGTCTGGTGACGTTCGTGCTGCTTGTCGACGACCTCTTCATGCTGCACGACACGTTGCTCCCGGAGTACCTCGGCGTTCCAGAGGAGATTGCCACCGCGCTCGTGGGGCTGGTGGCGCTGGCCTTCCTCTGGATTTTCAAGCAGCAGATCCCGCGGACCCCGTGGCCACTGTTGGCGATCGGGGTGGCATACCTCGCCATCATGACGGTCTTCGACTTCCTGGAGAAGCGCGTAGACATCCCGGCTCACCAGGCCTGGGAGGAAGGCGCCAAACTACTGGGCGTCCTCCACTGGTGCGGCTACCTGGTCCTCACGTCAGTGACGGTGCTCGCAGGACGGCTGGCTGCCCGACCCGGGGAGCGGCTCGCGTCGTCCGGGATCAGTGGTCGTGGGGGCGGTCAGTGAGCGACGGATCTGGTTCCCCTAGATCGTGGGCTGCTATCACCTGATCGTGTCACGTGAGGACCCCACGGCCGCCTCGTGGGAGTGCAGTCGCCGCCTGGCCATGTTTGCGTCTGTCGACGACGCTTGAAAACTGGTCACTTTCGGCGGTGAAAAGTGGACACTCGACGATTGGACACTGATCACTTTGGAGGACCAGGCGTTGATCCGCAGGTTGGTTGCCGAGGGGGTGCCGAAGGCCCGGATCGCGGAGCGTTGGGGGATCGCGGGCCACGGTGTTGAGAGCGGTCCGTTCGGGGGAGCCGCCCCGGTATGAGCCGAGGTCGACGGAGTCGTCGTTCTGCAAGGTTCGAGCCGCGCGGATGAGGGCGTTGTTGGCCGACACCCCAGAGATGTCCGCCACGGTGCTCGCGGAGCGGGTCGGTTGGGAGGGCTCGATCACCTGGTTCAGGCAGGGGCGCGACGACGGGCGCGACCTCGTCTAGGCACGCCCCGGCGGCGCCGCTCAGCGACCGGGTCTGCCCGCGTCCCGGAGCTCACCCGAGGTGGTGCGCGCGGGGACGGCCCCTTGGCGTGTCTTTGCCCGTTCCAGCGCCTTGGCGTACCCGATGCCCAGGCCGAGCAGCAGCAAACCGACGACCAGGAAGGCGGCACCTCGCCAGATGCCATTAAGTGCGGACAGGTCGTAGAGGAACAGCTTGGCGACCGCGACACCGGCCAGTCCGAGGGCCAGCTTGATGCCCAGGTCGGCGTTTTCGGTGCGGCGCAAACCACGCATGAGCAAGAACGCTGCGGCGAGCATCCAGATGATGGTGGCGATGGCGTGGCCCGAGACGAACCCGACGGTGGGGTCGTCGATCTGTCGCCCGACGCCGACCCCGAGGGCGACGGCGGTCATCATCATGCCCAACAGGCCCACCACGACGGCCGCGACCAGACTGGGGCGGGTCGCCGAGTTGGTCCGGGCGAGGCGGCGGACCGTCCACAGGGCGACCGCCGCCCACAGCGCTGCCAGGAGGCCGGTGAGCAACAGCGGCAACCACGGTTCGTACTGCAGTTGGCGCCGCGACAGTGACAACTCGATCATGGGCACCGTCGCCAGCAGTGCCACCGCCGAGATCACGGCCGCCGAGCCGGCGACGGGTTCTGCGCCCAGCACACCGGCGAGGGCGGTGACCAGAAGTGCGGCACCGAGCAGTGCGGGGGCGCGGTAGCCGTCCGGCACCGGCAGGGCCATCACCAGACGCAGCAGGGCCACCGTGGCGAGGACCATCACCGCCCAGCCGAAGGCGTCCGACCGGGCACGGTCACGGGGCACGACGACGAACAGGATGAAGCCGACCACGATGACGGCGCCGAGCAGGGCCTCGTTGGTGCCGTGGTCGTGGGCACTGCTGATGACCAGGTAGGGCAGTCCCGCGCAGATCGCCATGAATACTCCGGCGCGGGACGCCTGGCGCTGGTGAGCCTCGGCCGTGGCGACTCCGAGTCCGGTGGCCAGCAGCAGCGCCGAAACCACGGTCACCAGCCACACGTCGTCGGTGGGACGGCCGAGGTTCGACGCGCTGGCGTTGAGCTGGACGACCGTGGCGGTGAGGATGCTGACCACTCCGAGCAGTTTCCAGTCCCGGACGTGCAGCGGCGCCAGGCCCACCGTGACGAGCACCACGAAGGCACCGGCCCACGCCGGTGAGTCGGTCAGCGGCAGGGCCAGCAGCCCGATCGAGACGACCTGGATGATCGCCATCCATTGGCTCTGCCAGCGCAGGGAGGCGAAGATGCCCACGGCCGCGACCAGCCCGGCGAGTGCCAGGCCGGCCGGCAGCGGCACCCATTGGTAGAGCCGGGTGATGGCCAGCACCACCAGGTACAGGCCCGCGTGTCCGGTGGCCGCCAGGGCCAGGGCGCCGTTGTTGGTCCGTCCGGTCGGGCCGCGTTCGTGGATGACCCAGGCGCCGATGACCAGGGCCACCGACAGGACCGTCCCCAGAGTCACTCGCAGGGTCGGGGTGAACCAGTTCTGTTGGACGGCCAGCACCAGCAGCAGGGTGAGGCCGGTCAACGTGACCAGGGCGCCAGCGATGCCGAGGACGCGGGTGATCGTGGACTCGCGCTGCCACCACGCGACCAGTGCGCTGGGCGGCGGGGGCGGGAACGGTGGCGGCGAGTGTCTCGGGGCTGGTTGTCCCGGTCCCCTGGGGAGGGATGGCGGCAGGTGTCCCGGTGCCGTGGGGTAGGGATGGGTCGGCATCGGGGGCCGCGCCATCGGCGGTGTGACCGGATGGAGCGGCGCTGCCGGAGCGGGTGCTGGGGTGGCTGGGCGTCCGGACAGGTCGCTCTCGAGTTGGTTGAGGCCCTGCCCGACTCGGTCGATTGTCCGCTTGGCGCTGGCCAGTTCGGCCTTGAGCCGGCGGATTTCGTCGAGCGGTGATGCACTCATGGCTCCATCATGGCCGGGCCGGGGCCAGATGGTGGGAGGAGCCACCGTGGGTTAGTCGATCTGCTCGCCGGCCAGGGCACGGGCGGCGAGGCGTTCGTCCTCGCTGGCCTCCCACACCTCCCGCGCGGCATGGAGCCCGAGCAGGATGATGCCGACGCCCAGCACCAGGTCCGGCCATCCCGAGCGCGTCGCCGCCGTGAGAAAGCCCATGGCGATGATGGCCACATCGACCAGCACATCGTTGCGGGCCGACAGGAAGGCTGCTGCGCTCAGCGATCCGCGGTGGTGGCGGACGCGCGACAGCAGTACCGCGCTGACGCCATTGACCGCGATGGCGCCGAGGGAGGCCAGGACGAGGGGAGTGACCAGTGGGGGATGGGGTTGGCGAAGCCCTCGATGGCCTTCCAGCCGGCGAGGATGGCCGGTGTCAGCAGGACCAGGGTCATCAGCTTGCCCAGTGTCGCGCGGCGGGCCAGCGACCAGCCCAGCGCGACGAGGATCAACAGGTTGATGGCGGTGTCCTCGAGGAAGTCGACGCTGTCGGCGAGCAGTGACACCGACCCAGCGGTGAGTGCGACTGAGAACTCGACGAAGAAGTAGGCGAAGTTGAGCAGCGCCACGATGAGCACGGTTCGCCGGAGCTGCTGGGGTTCGACGGGTTGGGTGTCCTCGTGGGTGGTCACAGGACGATCTTCACAGATGGAAGTCGGTCGGTTGCTGCCTACCGGGCGTGGGAGGCGGTGAGGTCTGTGGTGCGGGGGAGGTGAGCGGGTTCATAGCGGCGCGTCGTGGCGTCGTGACGTGGCTGGTGGTGTCCGGGTCGGGTGAGCTCGGCCGCCTGGCGGGGCTGCGGCAGTTCGGTGCACCTGCACGGGTTGAAGCGCGGCAACAGCACGCAACTGCCGCAGCTGTTCGTCGAGAGGTAGCGTTTCGGCATGACCTCTTCGGCGGACAGTGCACAGGGCTCATTCACCGTCACCTTCGATACGCCGCTCGCCCCTGAAGACGCACTCCGTCGCATCCTTGACCTGCGCCAGCACGATCGGATCATCCCGTTCACCCGTCTGACGCCGACAATCGCTGCCGACCAACTCAGGCCCGGTAAGGAGTTCGTCGCGCGCACGGCCATCGGCCCGGTCGGGTTCAACGACGTGATGCGGGTGGAGCAGATCACCCTGCGCCGGGACGACCATTCGGCGGCCAGCGCGGTCATCAGCAAGCACGGCCGGGTCATCAGGGGCACCATTCGGCTGACCATCACCCCGACGCCCACCGGCAGCCACGTCCGGTGGGATCAAGCAGTCCAGTTGCCGTGGCTGCCTCGATTCACGCAGGCCCCGGCCGTCCGCATCATCCGGGTGGGATACCGAAGAGTGCTGTCCCAACTGCTCTCCGCAGAACCCGTCGCCACCACGCCATAACCGAGACAGCAGGTGGACGTGATCCTCACCCCCGACGGCTTGATCGAGCGGTCGGGTGTCGCGCGTCACACGTCTTCGTCGGCCACGTTCCTCAGCACATGGAACGCCGGCTCCTCGTAGGGATGCACCTTGCGCAACACCTCCACCACCGTGGCCCGCAGCGCGCGGGGGACCGCCAGTTCGATCCGGTTCTCCGGCACCTGCTCCTCGTCGCCGACGTCGCCGATGGTGGGATCGGCGCCCGGCAGCGGCCGGAACTGACCCATGCCTGAGGTCGTCCAGGCGCACCGGTCGTAGCGGCCCATCTTCCCGGCGCCAGCGTCGAACAGTGCCTCCAGCACCGCTTCGGTGTCGTCCACCGGGACGTAACAGACCAACACGTCGAAGGGTTCACTCATGGCACCAGAGTAGGAGGCCATGCCGGCGCCGTCGGCGAACGGCGGCCAGTCATCCACGACGGCACAGCGGCCAGAACGCCCTCCCACCAACACCCAAGACGTATACTCATGTCTAGACAAGGTGTTCCCTACTAGTGCGAGCAGTCGGGTGCAGTCTCACACTGAGCCATCGTCGGCGATGGCACTGCCACCGCTCCCGCCATTGAAAGGCCACGATGATCGACTTCGCGCGACTCAACCACCATGACCTCGGCAAGTACTTTGACTTCTCGGTGCTGCCCAAGGAGACCACCGAGGCCGACATCCGTGCCGGTTGTCGCACCGCCATTGAGTACAATTGCATGGCGTTCTGCTTCTCCTCGACCTACTGGATTCCCGTGGTCAAGGAAGAACTCGCAGGCACCGATGTCCTAATCGGTGCCGCGATCGCCTTCCCGTTCGGTCAGCAGTCCAATGCCGTGAAGTGCTTCGAAACCGAAGAGGCCGTGCGCCTCGGTGCGACCGTTCTGGACAGTTGCATGAACGTTGGTGACCTGAAGGACAAGAAGTACGACAAGGTGCTCCAGGACTTCAAGGACTACGTCGACGCCGCCCAAGGGGTCACCACCAAGATGATCCTGGAGACCTGCTACCTCACCGATGACGAGGTGGCCACCGCCTGCCAGCTGGTCGCGGAGTCTGGCATCGATTGGGCCAAGACGTCATCGGGCCAGTACGAGGGTCCGACGCTGGAACAGGTGCTCATCATGGTCGACACGCTGAAGGGCACCGACGCCAAGGTCAAGGTTGCCGGGGTCAAGTTCCCCCGACCCCAGAACGCGTACACGTTCTTGAAGGCCGGCGCCGAACTCATCGGCACCCGCGCCGCACCCGAAATCATCGATGCGCTCCCGACGATGCGCCGGATCGGTTTGGTGGAGGACTACACGGGCTGACCTGTACAGGGCAGGCGCCGGCTGGGGACAACAACGCTGCTTCCCCCGGGTGTCGACCACGCTCGAATGTATGCACCTTCCCAATACGGGTGAACCGCGCACCGACCTAGGCCCTTTGGGTGCTTAGCGGTGGGCGCAGTGAGTGAATGCCTGACGACGAGATATCGTGTCGGCAACAGCCGCCGATCACAAAGTGAGGGCTTTCCACTCGTGTCAACCCATTCTCTTGCGATCGGCCCGCGTCATGGCCGCCGGTGAATCAGCCGGCACCGAGGCGCGACGGCAGGTGGCACTGGCGGAGGCCCACGAACGTGCAGCGGTCGATGCGCGTGCCATGGCGGGGCGGTATGGCATAGCGGAGGTCACCGAGAAGCGGGTGGCCCGGGTGCTCGCTCCCCTGTCCGCCATGGACTACCACCTGCTCGGTGATCGGCGTTGGCCCGGAACCAGACGTGCCCAGGTTGATCTGGTCGTCGTCGGCCCTGGAGGCCTCTTCATCGTCGACACCAAGGCCTGGCGTGAGGTCAGCATCGACAACGACCGCGTCTACCGCGGCGACGCCGACGTCACCGATGATTTGTTCGCGTTGGTGGACCTCGCCGACAAGGTCCAGGCGGACATGGCCGAGATCGGACTCGCCCCCGGCGAGGTCCGCCCGTTGGTCGTTCTGGCCGGACGCAGTGGCGTGGACGTCACTGTGAACGGCGTTCGGATCCTCGGTGAGCGGGACGTCCTGCGAGCCATCGCCTCCCACGGATCGAGGCTGACGCCGGGCCAGGTCGACACCGTGCTGGCGCGGGCGCTGAATCTGTTCTCGCAACTCAATGCGCCGGCACCGGTGGTGGCGAGCGTGCCGGAACCGGTTGTCCCGGCAGCGCCCCAAGAGCCCCTGATGAGCGATGAAGAGATCAGCGACGCACTGCTGCAGGGCGTGCTGGCCCAGCCCGTCGAGGAATGGATGTCGTTCCTGCACCCGCAGCAGGCGAAACTGGTCCGCCGGTCGTTCCCCGGCCCTTCCCGCGTCCGGGGGCCGGCAGGTACGGGCAAGACGGTCGTCGGCCTGCACCGCGCAGCGCACCTCGCCCGGACCACCGAGGGACGAATCCTGGTCACCACCTTCGTCAAGACGCTGCCCGTCGTCTTGCGGGAGTTGCTGCACCGGTTGGCGCCCGAGACCGTGGAGCGGGTCGAGTTCACCGGCATGCATGCCTTCGCGCGCCGGATCCTGCAGGAGCGCGGGATCGGCGTCGAGGTCGATCCTAAGGGCAGCGACGATGCCTTCACCCAAGCGTGGCACCAGGTGGGCGCACCGTCCCCACTGGCCGATCTGGGGCTGGGCGAGCGCTACTGGGACGAGGAGATTCAGTACGTGCTGAAGGGACGCGGCGTTACCCGGTTCGAGGACTACGCCGAGATGGCACGGACGGGACGTCGCCAGCGACTGTCGGTCAACTCGCGGCGCATCGTCTGGGACCTGTACCAGGCCTACGACGAGAACCTCCGCTCGCGGGGGATCCACGATTACGCGGACCTGATTCTGCTCGCCGAGCAGGACCTGGTGCGGGAGCCGATGAAGGGTCGGTACTCGGCAGTAATCGTGGACGAGGCGCAGGACCTGTCGCTGGCGATGATCCGGTTGCTGCACTCGCTGGTCGGGGACGAAACTGACGGGCTGACACTCATCGGGGACGGGCAGCAGTCGATCTACCCGGGCGGGTACAGCCTGTCCGAGGCGGGGGTATCGGTGGCCGGACGCGGTGTGGTGCTGGACGTGAACTATCGCAATACGGCACAGATTGTGTCCTTCGCGCAGCGGCTAGTGGACGGGTCGGAGTACGCCGACATCGAGGGCGTGGTCTCCCAGGGGGATCGGCCCTCCAGCGTGCCGCGCAGCGGGCCGGAACCGGTGATCAGCCGTTTCAGCGGATGGCGGCAGATGAACGAGGCGATGCTGGCCCGGATCGCCGACGTGACCAAGGAGGTCAGCACCGGACTGGGGGACGTGGCAGTGCTGTGCCTGACGAGGCGGTCGGCCCAGGCGGCGGCGACCGTGCTGCAGAAGGCAGGAGTGCCGGTGGTCGAGCTGGAGAAGTACACCGGCAAGCCCGTCGACGCGGTCAAGGTAGGCACGATCAAGCGGGCGAAGGGCCTGGAGTTCAAGCAGGTGCTGATCCCTGACATTCGGCAGAACCAGACCTCAATGCAGCCGCCGGCCGCGGAGTCGGCGTTCGAGCGCTGGGAGCTGACAAGGCGGGAGCTGTACGTGGCGATGATCCGGGCTCGGGACGGGCTGTGGGTGGGGATCGGGGGGTGAGGAAGCTGTGCTGTTCGAGCCGGAGTTCGTTCGCTAGATCGGCCGGGCGCTCCACATAGCCATCGTCATGCGCATGCGGCTGGGCCGAGGAGCGGCGCCGCATGGATCTTGGCGTCAAATGTTACGGGCGGGTGCGAGCTGCGCGCGCCATGCGGGGAAGTTCCCGGCGTAAGCTCTTGTAGGAGTTTGGAAGGCCCTTCGCGGCGAGCCCAGTCACCGCCTTGAGCAGTGCCTCTTGGGACTTGATCTTCTTGTAGTTGTTGACGAGCAATTCTCGTGTCGTGCGCCGGGCTAGCGGCACCCTCAAGTGGTCATGCAACCGCTCACGCGGGCCGGCAGCGCCGACGAGATCTATCTCCAGGGAGTAGCGGAAGCAGAAGAAGCCGACTTCTCGGAGGAGTTCCATCGCCGCAGAGTGGTTCGCTGTGAGTTGCTTTGCCACCGCCTCGCGCGCGGTGGCCTTCGGGAAGATGATCTCAAGGAGCGTGCCCGACTTAGGCGTTGGACCGTATTGAGGGAAGCTCTTCGGATCAAGGCTGCTGGCTCGGTCGCCGGCTCGATAGGGCAGGAAGTAGTCCTTGTCGACGACGTAAGAGGACTCAATGCCCAGGCCGTGGAGAAGGTAGTACATATAGTCAATAGACTCGACGCCGTCCAGAGAGATCACGCTGACCCCAAGTGATTCGATATCCTCACCGGCGTCAGTGAGCACCTGGGACAGTACTGCAGCATCGATCGGACTCTCGGTGACGATCACGAAATCGGCAAATAGGAACTCCGAGTTCCGGCGGCGATGGAACTTGTAGTACTTGTCGCGGTCGAGACCGTGAACCGTGAAGAAGGCGTGCCCAATCTGCGACAACTCCACTTCGAGCTCGCGGCGCTTGCCAACGACTCGGCGGCACAGAACGACGTGTTCGTGGTCAAGCGCATCGACGATCGTAGGCGAGTGGGTTGTGAAGACTACCTGGAGCCCCAGCTCGACGAGCTTTCGCATAAGTTGCTTCTGCGCCTGCGGGTGCAGATTTTGCTCAGGCTCTTCGAACCCCAACATGTAGGTCACGCTTCGAAGCTCCGCAAGGTAGGCGTACAGCCCGAAGACGGCCATGCTCTGGGTCCCGCTGCCGCTATCGGAGAGAGGGATCGGCTGGCCCCCCTCCGATACCGAGATTTCCAGGTTCTGTAGAAGCAAGCGGTAGTCCGGTTGGACCGTGTAGCTGAGGCTGAACTGGAAGGGCCCGTCAGGTGGTGCGACCTTGCGGCGTTGCTTCTCCAAGCCTGCGAGTGACCGCGTCTGCAGCGAAGCGCCTACCTTCGCGACCTGAGGACTCAACCGATCACGCTGCCGGTTGTGCGTGACCCATTCCTCGACGGCTCGGGCCAACAGACCACGTGACGGGTCGTGAGCTACTTCATGGTCGCGTCGTACTGGTACTAAAGCGAATGAGATGTGTTTCTCAAGAACATCGTGGAGATTCGTCGGCGCCGCTTGCCACCTGCTACCGGTGAGGCACTCCCAGACTGGAGCCTTCTTGAACTTCAGTCTGGCGCGCACCTCGTCGCCGCCAGTTTGAGTGGTGGGGAGACCGGCGCCCTTGAGGCCCACCAGAGTGATCTCGATGACTGCTTGAGACGTCTTCGTGTAAGCGTGGCGGCCCGTCTCGAAGTCTTGCCGCTCCTCCTCGAAGTTGAAGAACGCGTTGAGGGCTCGGAGCGCGCTCGACTTCCCGGCCCCGTTCTGCCCGACCAGCGCGACTGTGTCGCCGAGTTCAATCTCGGCGGACCCTATTGCGCGGAACTTCTCGATCTTCAGGCGGGTAACGCGGACCTTTCCCGGCTCAGGTGGGTTCGTGCTCATCCTGTCACCAGCTGGAGCAACGAGTCGTAACTGTCGACGACGTCATACTTCACGCCTTCGTGAGACTTGTCGCTGAGGGAAGCGAAGAACTTGCGGGCGCACTCGATCTTGGCGTTCTCCACACCCTTAAGTTGGAGGGTCGACATGGAGCCCTTCGTCTCGGCGACGAAGTAGACGTGCTTGATCTTCGTCGTGTCGTCACGGAAGGCGATGGCCCAGTCGGGGTTGTAGTCACCTACTGGGGTGGGGATGAAGAATCCGCGGGGCAGCTTCGAGTAGACGACGACCTCATCGCTGACATCGAGCTCCTCGACAAAGGACCGCTCTACCTTCGAGTCGGTGACGACGTACTCGTAGACGCTCTTCTTGAGTTTTTCGCCTGCCTTGGAGAAGTCCTGCGCGGTCTGGTTCTCCGTGAAAATCGAGGAGTCGTACCTGTTGTCCAGGGGGTCGTAGCTGAGGTGCTCGACGATGACGGTGGCCTTCTGCTCGTTGATCAGCCGGGCGGCCTCGGTGATGAACTGTTCAGGGTTCTGCTTGAACTTAGCGAAGGTGCCCGGGTTGATGCCGGTGAGGATCGCGGCGCAGGTGCGGCGGGTCAGCTGCGTCTTCTCCGCGATCTCACCGAGCAAGTCGTACTTGACCGTCGAGCCCGCTGAGACGGCGGAGTGTTCGACCTTGGTCTCGGAAACTTTGAAGCCGGTTCCGGCCTCCAACTGCTCGACCTCGAGATTAACGACCTGCTTGCCGCTCTCGACGAGGTATTGCATGACGGTGACGTTGAGAGAAGTGTCGAGGACACGGACGCAGTTGCGAATCAACTCGGCCGAGTCGAACTCAACCTGGTAGACGGCCTTGTGGTTGATGCGGCCCCACAGCTCTTGGAACTCGCGCCTCTTGAAGTTCGCCTCGTTGAGTGGGATCTTCTTCGGCTTTCGCCCGTCAGTCGGCTTGGGCACGTCGAGGTAAAGCGCGTCGACCAGGGGCCAGACGAAATCGATCACCGGCTTGAGCAGCGCCGCCGTGGGCGCGGCGAGCGCCCCGTCAGCCCGGGCGTCCTTGTATGCCTGAGTGACGAAGCCATCGTCGTCAATGTAGTCGTGGCGGATGAGATGGTGGTAAAGGGCCTGCCCGAGCGTCTCCTCCAGCACGCTGGTCGACCCGTCGGCGAGCTTGATGTGCTTGCCGGTGAAGTAGCTGACGCTCGCCTTCCGCGGGCGGGCCGACAGGGACTCGATAATCTCCTTCTGCAGGGCGGTGACGAAGCTGGTGTACGACTCGTCGGTCACGACCGTCAGCTCGTTGATGTCGTGCACGGTGACGGGGTTGTCCATCCGCTCGCCATGCTGATTGACCGACAGGCGCAGGCCGCGGCCGATCTCCTGCCGCCGCGTGGTGGTGTTGTCGCTCTTCTTGAGCATGCCCATCACGAACACGTTCGGGTTGTCCCAGCCCTCGCGCAACGCCGAGTGCGACCAGATGAATCGCACCGGCTCCTCCAAGGAGAGCAGCCGCTCCTTGTCCTTGAGGATTAGGTCGTAAGCGTCGACGTCCTCCGACTGGCCTGCGAAGTCGCCACGCACGGCGACCTTGCCGTCGACCGATCGCCCGCTCTTCTTGTCAATCGAGAAGTAGCCCTCGTGTGTCGACCGCACAGGGATCGCCTCGATGTGCGTGCGGTACGCCTCCGCGGCCTCGTCGAAGTCGAGCTGGCTGAGATAGTCGGCGAGCACGGCCTCGTACTCTTCCTCGAACACGCGGGCGTACTCGCCGAGTGTGTCCTCGCGCTTGTAGTCGCGGTACTTGGCGACCTCGTCAATGAAGAACAGGGACAGTGCCTTGATACCCTGCGCGAACAGCTCGCGCTCCTTGTCGAGGTGAGCGCGGACGACCTCGCGGATCTGGATGCGTCGCTTCTGGTCCTCGGCCACGTCCTGGGTGACTTCTCCGGCGCCGATGATATCGCCGTTGCTCAGCTCGATGATGTCTCGGTTGGCGTCGACGTCCCGGATGAACAGGCCCTTGTACGCTTCGACGCCTCGGGAGATGTCGTGCAGGTTCATGCCCTGGCTCAGGCGCTTGACCTGCCGCCTGATGCCCTGCGCCGTCTGCACCTCCAGCTCGACGCGCGCCTTCGGGAAGTCCGCGCCCTTGCCGACCTCGAGGCCATCCACGTACAGGTAGGCGGTGCTGCCGGCCAGGTGCTTGACGGTGATGCCGCGCACCGCGATCTTCTTCACGAGCTTCTGGTTGTAGGCGTCGACCGCGTCGAGCCGGTGCACCTTCGTGCGCTCGATCTTGTGGGTGGCCGAGTAGCGCAGTGCGAACAGGGCGTTGAACTGGCCGAGGGCCTCGAGCGACTTGGACGGCTTTTTCGCGTCGCCTTCGATCTTCTGTGGCTCGTCAATGATGAGGATCGGCCGGTTCGCGGCGATCACGTCGATGGGCTTGCGCGACTGGAAGTCGTCGAGCACCTCGTAGATGCGCCGGGCATCCTTGCCGGTGGCGTTGAACGCCTGGATGTTGATGATCATCACCTGCACGCCGGAGTCGGACGAGAACCGCTCAAGCTCGTGCATCCGCGAGGAGTTGTAGACGAAGGTGCGGGGCTTGGTGCCGTACATCTGCTGGAAGTGCTCGGCGGTGATGTCGAACGACTTCTTCACGCCCTCGCGGATCGCGATTGACGGCACGACCACGATGTACTTCGACCATCCGTACCGCTTGTGCAGCTCCATGATCGTCTTGATGTAGACGTAGGTCTTGCCAGTGCCGGTCTCCATCTCGATGTCGAGATTGATCGGGGCCGCCGACTTCTTCACCGGGTCCTTGTCCTGCGACAGCTCTAGCCCACGGGCCTGCTGGACGCGGTGGATGTTCGTAAGGAGCTGCGGCAGCGTCAGCGCGATCTCCGTGTTGCGCAGACCGGCGTCCTCCAGCCGGGTTTGCGCCGGCTCGTTGCCGGGGTCGATGCGGTATTTCACGCCGTCGGCGTACGGCTGCCCGGTGAACACGGCGACCACGGCATCGACGGCCTCAGTCTGATAATGCTGAACCTTGAACTGCAGCTTCATTGGGTCAGATCGCCCTTACGTCTGTCTCGGGTGACGCCTCGCGGAAGATCTGCTCGGCGTTGATGCGCGCTGCGTCGGTGGCGAACCCGGCGTCCAAGAACACCGCGCGGAGCGGATGCCGCTTTGCGATCGCCTCCACTATGTCGTCCGTCACCTCGTCGGCGAAGCACGCGATCAGCGCGTCGTCGGCCACAGCCAACACGTCACGCCCGTCGATCGCCTCGGTCGAGATTGGTTCCGTAAGGTCGAGGCCCCAGTCGAGCAGCACCTGGAATAGCAAGTCTTCGCTGGTGCGGCCCGGCTTCACACTATCGATGACGGATTCAAGCGAAGCCTGGGCGAGCCGGTCGGGCGAAGAGGCGACGGTGGCCATGTTCGACGTGTCGACCGTAAGCGCGCGAAATCCCGTATCCAGAGGAGGGTTGTCTCTGACGAGGCGGCTCGACCGTTCGTCCTGGATGTTGCAGGCGGCGAGAGCGACACGGCGACGCGCGATGTCAGCGATGGATTTGTACCCCGCCTTGTACGCGTTTGAAGACCCGTCTGTGGGCTCCGCGATCTGGATGAGGATGAACCGGCGTGTTCCACCATCGGCGGCATTCTGCGCAAGAACAGCGTGACCCGTACTGCCGGATCCCGCGAAGAAGTCCATCACGATGTCATCCGCCGAGGTCACCTGCTCTACGAGCATCTGGAGCAACGCAACGGGCTTGGGGAAGTCAAATACCTTGTCGCCGAACAGGTCGCGCACCTCGCGAGTTCCCGCGTAGTTGTACCCAACCTCGTCCGAGAGCACCCAGGTGGACAGGCCCGTGACGCTCGCCTGAAGCTCGCCGAGAAACTTCTTTTCCCGGGGACGGCCAGTCGGCGACGACGGCCACAGGATGCGTTCCTCTGCGATGAGACGGTCTGTGGTTTCCTTTGCCTTGGCCCAGCCACGACTTGAGCTCGGTGGGTATCGGATGCCGGTCTCGGGGTTGACCAGGTCGTAGTGAAGGTTAGGGCGAGCGCTCGCGCCAGCTAGTCCAGTTAGGTTCTCACTCGTCCAAGGGCCACGAGGGTCTCCGTCGGGATTTCGGTACTTGGACTCATCAATCCCACGTCCCTTCACGCGCGCCGTCTCGCTACGCCCGTAGAGGAGCACGTACTCGTGATCGGTCGACACACGGCTGAAGTTGCGGCTATCGGCTGTCGGCCGACGCCGCCAGGTGAGTGCGCCAAGGAGGGCGCCGCGGCCAAACAGTTCATCGCCCAGTGCGCGGAGGCGGGCTACCTCGTGATCGTCGATGGAAATCGCGAGGACTCCATCAGTCGTAAGCAGGCTCCGCGCCAGTTTCAGCCGGGAATACATCATGCTCAGCCAGTCGGAGTGGAACCGGCCGTTCGTCTCCGCGTTCGCGACCAGGCGATCTCCCGTCTCCGACTTCTGGCCGGAGCGGGCCAGGTAGTCGGCACTCGACTCCGCGAAGTCGTCCTCGTAAACGAAGTCATTACCCGTGTTGTACGGAGGGTCGATGTAGATCAGCTTGACCTTGCCGAGGTACGACTCCTGGAGCAGCTTGAGCGCCTCAAGGTTATCGCCCTCGATGAAGAGGTTGCGCGTCGTGTCGAATTCGACCGACGCCCCGCGCACCGGGCGCAGCGTCTTGGCGATCGGGGCGTTGGCGGCGAAGGCCGCGGCGCGCTTGCCGGGCCAGTCGAGCTGGTAGCGCTCCTGCGGCCCCTCGACGACGTGGTCGGAGAGCTCCTGGCGGAGGGCGTCGAAATCGACGGCACGTACCTGATTGCCGTCCGCGTCGATGCTCTCGGTAATGACCGTGGGGAACAGGTCCGCGATGGCGTCGATGTTGCGCTGGGTGAGGTCCGGCGAGTGCATCTTGAGCTTGTCCACGGTCATTCCTTGCTGCTTGGTAGGAGGTCGGTCAGTTCGGTGAGCACTGCAGTGCGTTCCTTGATCTGCTTGCGAAGCTCGATCTTGCGGTTGAGCTGTGGTTCAGTGTGCATCTTCTTCTCGAGGGCGGCGATCTCACGTGTGAGCCCGCGAGCACGTCCGATCCGGTCGAGGGCGTCCGAAAGCTGTTCTGCTGGCCTGATCGGGTGGGGGAGCAGGCGCCCTAGAAGTTGGCTGTACAGTTCGTCCATGTCGAGAGCCGCGGGTAACTGGATGCGCGGTTGATCAGTTCCGATCCAGCCGGTGCGGAAGTAGTCCGTGCCCTTGGTCTTTCCGCCCGCGCGCTTGTAGGCGGCGGCCATCGCCTGCTCGGCCCAAATGCCGTCCTCGCGCCGCAGCTCGAAGACAATCTGGCTCGGGATCGCCTTGTCGATGGAAACGAGCACAGAGTTGTCGAGGCTGGAGCCCTTCAACTCGATGATGAAGACCTGAATCTCGGTTGCGATCTTGCCCGGCGCGAGGCGTAGGGACTCCTCCCCGAGCTTGTATGCCCAGCGGACACGCTGGACCTCCTCGACGAACCTCTGCTTCAGAGGGGCACCCGCTCTGGCCTCGGCATACAGGCGCTCCTTGGGGATTATCCGATCAACCTTCGCTGTCTCCGGCCACTGGATCAGGTCAGTCATCGACCACCTCCGGCTCGACGATGGCGAGGAAGGCGATCAGCTCGAAGTCGTCAAGTCCCTCGAAACTCTGCTGCAGGGCCGTGGTCTTCGCGCCGGAGAAGAGGCTATCGATGTCGCGCTCCTCTGTGACGTTGATCAGCGATTTGATGGCCTCGTTGAGCAGGTTCGAGTAGAAGGCCATTTCGGCGCCTTCTCTGGTGAGCTGGTTGAAGACGTGGTACGCGGCGGGGATCGGATGGTGCGAGCCCTGGCAGCTCGCACGGATCAGGTCGAGGAGTTGCTTGACCTCGGTGTGGTCTGTGATGACGTTGCCGTTGTTGTCGAGGTAGATCAGGTAGTGCGGGTGCAGGCGGTTGTGACGGTTGATCTTCGAGTGGTCATCGATGCTGCGCAGCGCGAAGATCACGCCGGGGCGAAGGCCCCGCTCGAGATTGGAGGGGACTACTGCGTGCAGGCCCTTGGGCGAAGAGGCCAGATCGCCGTATTGCTCCATGTACTTGAGCAGGTCCATGCGGAAGTCGTTGAGCCCCAGGTCGGTGATGGAGACGCCCGTGCGTACGTCCTCTAGTTCGATGACCTCGTCCTGGAGGCGGCGGAGCTGCTCCTTGCGGAACTGGGTGTCGCTGGACTCCTGGCTGAGGAGGTTGTCGTCAGCAGTTGCCGCGAGGTCGGCGATCACCATACGGTTCTCGACTCGTTCCTTCAGGTTGATGTATTCATCAAGGCTGATGTCGGGCCAGAAGTTGACCATCTGGATCACGGAGTTCTTAGAGCCGATGCGGTCGACGCGGCCGAAGCGCTGGATGATCCGCACTGGGTTCCAGTGGATGTCATAGTTGACGACGTAGTCGCAGTCCTGAAGATTCTGTCCCTCGGAGATGCAATCGGTGCCGATCAGCACGTCGATCTCGCCGGGTTCGTTCTGGAAGATGGCTGCCTTGTCCTTCGAGCCGGGGGAGAAGAAGGTCAGCAGCTTCTGGAAGTCGAAGCCGTCGCCCAAGGTCGTCTTGGGGTGGGTGGCGCCGGTGACGAGGCCGAGTTCGAGCGAGCGCTCGACGTGGAGTGTCTTCTCAAGATTGCTGTACAAGTATCGGGCGGTGTCGGCGAACGCCGAGAACAGCAGCACCTTCTTGTTGTGGCCGTTCAGAGGCTTTTCGACCTTGGTGCTGATGACCTGCCGAAGTCGCTGGAGCTTGCGGTCGTGATCCGGAGTGATGAGGTCCATCACGTCGACGAGCTCGCGGATGGTCTCCCGGTCGTGCCACAGATCATTGCGCCACGACGTGGTGTCCATGTCCTCGAGGTCGATCTGGTACTTCCTGCCAACCGACGGAGCGGTGGGGACCTCGAAGTCGTCGTCATCGGCCTCGATGTCTCCAAAGGCAGCCCCAATGTCGGCGATCCTGCCGTCCTTGTCATCGAGGTCCTGCAGAGCGTGGTCTATCGCAGCCTCGACCTTGCGGAGCGTGATCCGGAACGCCTCGACCGAGCTTTCCAGACGCTTCAACAGGTTGACCGTCATCAAGGTCTTGAGTCCTTGCTCGCGGCCGGCCATGCCGAGGTTGCCCCGGGCGGTGCCGCCCTGGACCGCGTAGCGGTCCACGTACTTCTGCATCCTGCTCGGATACACATAGGACAGTGGTGTGTAGACAGCGAGATTGAGGACTTGGAGCTGCTCGAAGATCTCATTGAACGTCGGCGCTTGCGGTAGGTCGGTGAGCGGCTCGCGGAGCGATTCCGGCCGAAGGCGGTGTGGGAAGGCGCCGATGTCGGCGGTGTCGTAGAACGACTGGATGTGCTTGCGGGAGCGGGCAATGGTGACCGCGTCCAGGAGTTCGAAGAAGTCGAAGTCCAGCATGCGCAGGATCGCTTCGGTGGTGCGCTCCTCGGCGTCGAGCTCGGACCATCTCTTGAAAGCGACTTGGGCTTCGCGGAAGACCTGCTCGATCGACTTGCTGATGTCGAGCTTTGCCGAGAGCTGTTCTGACTCGCCTTCGTAGGCAAGTTGCAGTTGATTCTTGAGATCGTTGAAGCGATTGTTCACGGGGGTGGCCGACAGCATGAGGACCTTCGTCTTCACGCCACTTTGGATGACCTTGCGCATGAGCCGCTGGTACCGGCTCTCCTTCTCCTCAGAGTAGTCCGCATTGCGGAAGTTGTGGGATTCGTCGATCACGACGAGGTTGAAGTTGCCCCAGTTCAACTTCGCCAGGTCGAGCTGGCCGGCGTAGCCCTTGTCCCGAGAAAGGTCGGTGTGGGCGAGCACGTGGTAGCTGAAGCGGTCGGCTGAGAAGGGGTTGGTCACGTAGGGGCTGTTGTAGGTCGTCCAGTTGTCCTCGAGCTTCTTCGGCGCGAGCACCAGGACCGACTTGTTTCTGCTCTCGTAGTACTTGATGACGGCGAGGGCCGTGAACGTCTTGCCAAGGCCGACACTGTCAGCCAAGATGCAGCCGTTGTACGTCTCCAGTTTGTTGATGATGCCTATGGCGGCGTCGCGCTGGAAGTTGTATAGATTGGACCAGATTTGCGAGTCGCGCCATCCGGTGAGGTCGTCGGGCAGCACATCCTCGCTGATGTCCTCGAGGAACTCTGAAAACAGGTTGTAGAGGATCAGGAAATAAATTCGCCCGGGACTGTTCTCGGCGTAGATGCTGGCGATGTGCTCGTGCACGAGATTGGTGACGTCCTCGACATGCTGATGGCTTGACCAGATTTGATCGAAGGTCTGGAGGTAGGCCGAGGCAAGCGGAGCTTCGTCGATCTTGTTGACGAGGTTGGAGATGGCGTTGCCGCGCTCGTAGCCGAGGTCGGCGGACGTGAAGCCCTGGAGTGGCATGTAGGCGGTGCGGTCATCGATAACGGCGAACTGCTGCATCTCTGCGCCGGTCTTGTTCGACTTGAAGGTGACCTTTTGCTTGATCCAACCGGCGCACTCCCGGGCGATCGCTCGCTGCGTGAGCTTGTTGCGCAGTCGGATCTCAAACTCGGAGCCGTAGAGGCTGGACTCACGCTTGCTTTGCGGGATGTAGAACTCCCGGCGGGCCCTATTGACCTTGTCGGTGGCCTGGCTGGCCACGAACGTCGGTGCGGTG
Organism: Tessaracoccus sp. SD287; assembly: GCF_017355265.1. GTDB lineage: Bacteria > Actinomycetota > Actinomycetes > Propionibacteriales > Propionibacteriaceae > Aestuariimicrobium. Next base: position 24,395 of record NZ_JADIJQ010000017.1, on the reverse strand, counting down.
AAGATGAATTCCAGCTCCTTCACGCCCTCGAGCTCCGTGCGGAGCGCCTCGAAGGCGTAGATGGAGAACGTGGACGCGGCGATGCGGAGCTTGGAGCCGGGAGTAAGCGTGGCCTTGATGTCGTCGCCGAGCAGCTTGTTGAGGTTGTCAATGATCTCCATCAGCGAGCCCCCTTCTCCCAGGCCTCTGATGTCACGTCAGGGCTGCCTTGGCGCACCGGTGCCGAAGTGTGCGGGCGCGGCCAGCCCGCCCACGAATGGGTGATGGGATTCAAGGTCATCGAAGCCGTCGCACGAGGCGTAGCACGGAGTAGGTTCGCGCGCCCCGAGGAACTGGGGAGATGCGCTTCGATGTCGACCACAACGGGAGCCTATCGCGTGTTTCCCCCGCGTCTGGGGGGGGGCACTCGGGAGCCGCCAAAGATCAACACAACTTACGATGTGAGCAGCTTCTGCTCCGTCACGAACGAGTGCTCGCCAGTCTCGTCCTTCCAGAAGACGAGCGTCGGTGAACCAATCGTGGGCGTGACTGTCTCAAGCGCTTTGGACGTAGCCTGGGCCGACTCAATGAGCGAGTGGAACTCGCTCATGATCTCCCGCTCGCTCTCCATCGTGGCGGTGTAGGCGGCTTTGCGTTTTACGAGTTCCTTCTCGAGGTTGGTGCGTTCGCCCCCCAAGACGTTGGTCCAGTTCATGTCGTGGAGCTTCTTCTCGAGCTCGCGAATCTCCTTCTTGAGGATGCGTGAGCGATTCTGAAGCCGCTGCCAAAAGACGATCCCATCCTCGATGACGTCCTTCAGCCGTTCCATCGAAGCACCTACTGACTTCGGATTCTCCTGCATGTCAACGCACACACGCAGGTAGGCGACTCGAAGCGCGACGAACGAGGCGAGCATGGCGCTATGGGCGTCGTAGTTCGCCTGCTGGACCTCTGAGAGTTCAGCGCCGTTCGTCGTGGTTCGTGCTTCAACGAGCTGTCGGAACCGGGCGGCGAGTGCCCTGACATCCCGCTCTGCAAGGGCGAGACGCACGAGCATGTCTTGGGAGAAGGAACCTTCCAGGCTGTACTGCGAGTACACGTCATCGACGGTGTAGGAACTAGCGAGAAGCTCGCCTGTATGAGTCGCCTCGATTCTGGCGATGGCTCTGTCCAGGGTGTTCTTGATCGTGTCGAGTTTTCGGTCCACCTGTTCGAACTGCTGCATCATCATGGCCGTGTTGAGCACCTGGATCGCGAGGATTGGTGCCACGACCGGCAGCGAACTAGCCACCGGAAGGAAGGGCGCTTGGCCGACGATGCCGCGGGTACCCATCACCGCGCTTCCCAGCCCCTGACCAATCTTCATGAGCGTGGAAGGATCCGCGGTGGCCACGTAGAGAGTGGATGCCAACGAAGCCGACAGGGCAGTGGCACCAAGCGAGGTACCGGCCACGGCGATCGACATTGCACCTTGTGTTGACACAGCCTTCGCGTCCGGGAGGTAGCTACCCGTGGTCAAATACCCTTGGCGAAAACTCGAGAGCATGAGATCCCGGAGCCTCCCCTGGAACTCGAAGACCGCGAGCTCCGCGCCCTCCTTGCCCAATCGCCGGACGGCGACCTCTTGAGGCTGAGCCTCTCCAGATGTTTCCACGACTCTCCTTCGCACCAGAGCGCGGTCCCGAGGGCTTCCCATCGGGAGGTGGGATACTTCCTGCGGTCGCGGGAAGCCAGGTGACACAGAGCGTAGCGGTGGCGAGCGACATTTCCTGTAGGGCATCTCGGGTCGGCACAGCACTCGACGATGCCGAGTCGTCCCGTGTCAGCACTCCGTCCAGTCTGTGGCGCCTATTGTCAGCGGATTGGAGCTGTGAGCAAGATGGCCATGACCGCCGGTCGACTACCTTCTGAAGTGTGCCGGAAATCGTCCGGGCGGCGCTCCCGCAGCCCATACTCGATGTCCTGTTGGGAAGTCCGGGCGAGCTGAGCGGAACGTGCAGTGCCTGGATGACGGGGGTCAAGGATGACGGTCTGGGAACTGTTGGCGCTGGCGGTCCAGGACCTGCCCGAGCGCTTCGCGCGTCAGGACATCCTGAAGTGGTTCGCCGACAAGCACCCGGAGGTGCACCAGCCCACCGTGAGTGCGCACATCCAGTACGCCACCTCGAATGCCCCCATCGAGAGCCGTGCAGGGTTCGCGGTCCGAACGCCGCTGATCACCAGAGTTGCCCGAGGCGAGTACGTCCGATACGCCCGTGACACGCCAGAGCCCGTGCCATCCACCACGAGGCTGCTGGCCTTTCAGCCGTTCACGCCGCGCGCGGAACCCGCTCAACCCAACCACCCAGCGGTCGACGAACCTGCTGCTGCAACGGACCGGACCTACGACATCGTCCTCGTCTCCTGCGGCCGTGCCAAACGCGACCGACCCAGCGCTGCCGCCGACCTCTACACCTCGCCCGGGTTCGCGAGCCGCCGGACTATCGCAGAGTCACAGGGGGAGCGCTGGTTCGTCCTCTCCGCCGAGCACGGGCTGGTCCAGCCTTACGAATGGCTGGCTCCCTACGATCTGGCGCTCGTTGACGCCTCCAGGGCGTACCGCGATGCCTGGGGACAATGGGTCCTCGCGAGACTGACCCGGATCGTCGGGGACCTGAACGGCATCTCAGTGCTGCTCCTGGCGCCGTCCGCCTATGCCGACCCGATTGGCCACCGCCTGCGCGCCGCCGGGGCCTCGGTGGTGGCGCCCTTGATCGGTCTTCGCCAGGGTGAGCAAATCGCGTGGATGGCCGAGCAGGCACGCCAAGTGCCCGCGACTACGAGGTCCGAACACGCGGCGACGTCCGCCCCACCTCCTACCGTGGGCCGATCCGTCCTGGGGTCCATCAAGAACTTCTTCTCCGGCACGTCACGCACCGAGCGACAAGCGACAGCACCACCACCTCACCCGACTCCCGTAGCAGCCGAGCCCAGCGCCCGGACGTCCCACGCCCGGCACCAGGAGCTCATCGCCGCCCTGCTCGAGTACCGACGCACCCACTACGAGCTGCCCCAAGGCGGTCAGCTGCGCTTCGCCCACACCGCAGAGGCCAACGCGCTGCTCGCTTCGGACCCGTTCGCGTTCCTGCTCGGTGTCGTCTTCGACCACGGCATCAAGGCCGAACGTGCCTGGGAAGCGCCCATGGAGCTCGTGCGCCGGATGGGGCACCTCGACCCGTGGCGGATGCGCGTCGAACCGGACGAGGTCGCTCGGGCGGTCACCACCCCACCAACCCTGCATCGCTTCCCCGACATCATGTCGCGCGCGGTCGTCTCTGCCGCTGACATCGTCTGCTCGAAGTACGACGGCGATGCCAGCCGGCTCTGGGCCCCAGGCTCAACCGCGTCAGAGGTCGATGCCCGGTTCCGCGAGTTCCGATGGGTCGGCCAGAAGAAGGCCGCCATGGCCGTGGAACTGCTGGTGAGCCGCATGGGTGTCGACATCGCGGACCTGCACGGCAGCGACGTGGCCTATGACGTGCACATCCGTCGGGTGTTCCTGCGCACCGGGTTGGTCGACCACGACTCGGTCGGTGAAGTGGTTGCCGCTGCCCGCCGGCTTTACCCCGAACGTCCCGGTTACCTGGACGGCCCGACCTGGTCGATCGGCCGGGGCTGGTGCCACTCCACGAACCCGGACTGTCCCAACTGTCCGCTCACCGACGCCTGCCCGAAGTTGACCAGTAGAAGCGTCTGATTCCCACCGGACGTACCGGCTGGCCTCGAGGCCGGTATCCGACCAAACGTCCTCCGCCCGACTCAGGTGATCGACGCCGCGTAGATGCTCCCCACCGACTCGTCCAGCGCTGCGTCGAACTCCTCCTGCGACTGCCCAATCGACAACCCCTCGGTCAGCGCCCGCGAGAAGCTGGCCACCACCCCGTGCTGTCGCGCCAACCGTTCGTTGGCCTCGGCCCTGCTGTATCCACCCGACAGGGCGAACACCCGCAGCACCCGCGGGTGGGCCACAACGTCGGCGTACAGGTCGTCCACCTCGGGCAGGGTCAGCTTCAGCATCACCTGCTGGTCGTCGCCCAGGTCATCCAGGTGGGTGACCAGCGCGTCATGCAACTGAGCCTCGGCCTGCTGCTTGTGGTCACTCTTGATGTCGATCTCGGGTTCGATGATCGGGACGAGTCCCGAGGCCAGGATCTGGCGTCCCACCTCGAACTGCTGGTCCACCGCCGCGTCCAGTCCCGACCCTGGCCCGCTGACCCAGGACCGCATCTTGGTGCCGAACACGTGCTGGTCGCGGGCGCGCGCCAGCAGCTCGTCCAGTCCGGGCATCGGCTTCATCAGCCGCGCCCCGTCCGCCTCGTCCAGCAGCCCCTGGTCCACCTTGATGATCGGCACGATGCCCTTCACGTCCCAGAGGTACCGGGCTGTGGGCATGCCCTCGACCTCGCGGTCCATGGTGTCCTGGAACAGGATCGTTCCCAGGATCCGGCCGCCGTCGAAGCTCGGGCTGGACATGATTCGGGCGCGCATCTCGTGCACGCGCTCGAACATCTGCGCATCATCGGCCCAATCCTCGACGCCGTACAGGCGCAGCGCCTTCGGGGTGCTGCCGCCGCTCTGGTCCAGCGCCGCGATGAATCCCGGCGCGCTGGCCATCTTGGTGAACTGTTTGCCGTCCATGATGATCACCCCTGGTCGTCGTTCTGGAAGAGCGCTTCGACGTCGGGCAGTCCGGTGAACCGGGAGAAGGTCCCGTCGCCGACGATTTCCTGGGCTGCCGCCAGGAACCCGCCCCACGCCGTCCTCGCCAGCGTGCCGCCGGTGCTGATCCGGCGCACCCCCAGGCGTTCGGCCTCGGCACGCGTCACGAAGGGCGCGTTGACCAGCAGGTTGACCGGCTTGGGAGCGACGGCCTCGACGATCGCCGAGATGTGCTCCAGCGACGAGATGCGCGGTGCGTACAGGCAGTCAGCGCCGGCCTCGGCGTAGGCGCGCAGCCGGCGGATCGTCTCGTCAATGTCGGGACGCCCGCACACAAAGCCCTCGGAACGTCCCGTCAGCAGGACCCCGGTGCCGCTCTCGTCGATGGCCGCCCGCGCCGCCCGGATGCGTTCCACCGCCACGTCGAAGCCGAACAGCGGTTCGTCGGCATCGCCCGAGGCGTCCTCGATGGACAGCCCCGCAATGCCCGTCGCGCACGCGAGCCTCACGTTCTCGGCGACTCCATCCGGGTCCGACGCGTAGCCGTCCTGGAAGTCGGCGTTCACCGGCACGTGTACCGCGGCGGCGAGGGTGCGCAGGTGTTCCAGCATGTCCTCGAGGCCGGTGTCGTTGTCGGCCCGCCCCTGGGTCCAGGCGTAGCCGGCGCTGGTGGTGGCCAACGCGGGGAAACCCAGTCGCTCCAGAACCTGGGCGCTGCCCGCGTCCCACGGGTTCGGCATCAGGAAGCAGCCAGCGTCGTGCAGGCGATGGAATGCTTCGACACGGTCGTCCGGGCGGTTCATGGTGCCTCCCGCGGAGAGTTTGGTGGGCAATGCCCTCCGCACCCTTCAAGAATCCACCGGTCCACCCCTGCTCGGCAAGGGCCGCGGAGAACCAGCCTGCGGGTTCTCAGCCTTCGCCGGCCAACTTGCGTTGCACCCGCAACTCCAGTTGTCGGATCTCCTCCAGCACCAGGTCATAGAAGCCGCCCTCGAAGCCCATGGGCTCCAGGCCGTCGCGGTACAGCTTCAGCAGCGTCCCGTGCTCGTCGCTCACCCACGGTGCCGGGTCGCGGGTGACCTTGAGCACCGGCACCAGGTCGGTGCGGTCGGGAAAGTCCAGCAGCATTTCCTCACGGGCGACCCGCATCTGCAGCCAGTCCGGCGCGCCGTCCGACAGCGAGTAGACCTGCAGCCCGTACTGGAACGACCACGCAGGCCCCACCGCGAACCGCTGCGGCCGCGGCCAGACGGTGTCCTTGGCCTCGATCAGCAGCCCACCGAGTTGGTGCTGCCCAAGTTCGCGGACCTGTCCCGGCAGCGGGAAACCGAGTTCAGCCTCGAAACCGACGACGTCGCCGTCGGTGGGTGCCTCCGGTCCCTGGGCGAAGGAGTCGAACAGGTCACGGTCGCGATTGCGGAACCATGCGATCAGGTCATCAATGTCTGCCATGCGGGCAAGACTATGAAGGCCCCGGGTCAGCGCCGGTGACCCGGGCCAGTTCCGCGGCCAGCGCACGACCGGCGATGCGGGCATCCACCGCCGAGGCGTCGGTGTGCACGGTCACCCGGAGTTGACCCGCGTAGGACATGGCGGCGACGCCGAATCGGACGTTTCCCTGAATCGGGACGACGGGCCAGACGTCCTGCAGCGCCGCCCCGCCCATCACCAGCGGCTGGTCCGGTCCGCGGACATTGGTCACGAACAGGGCGACGAACCGCTGGTGCCGCGCGAGCCGGGCGAACAGCCGGGAGCCCCAGCGGGTGCGAGTCAGTTCGTAGGTGCCCTGGGTGCGGGCCTCAGCCTTGGCGGTGCGGGTGGCAGCCGCGATCAGGCCGAGTCGGACGACGGCGTCCGGCTCTCCGGTGGGCAGGTGCACCACCATGATTCCGACCGCATTGCCGGAACTGCCGCGATCGGGCAGGGCGACCGGCACACTGGCCGGCAACACCGACGGCACCGGTTGACCCGCGGTGCGCAGGACGGTCGTGACAGCCACGCACACCGCCGCCAGCAGGGCGTCATTGACGGTGGCACCTGCGGACTTGGCGCCGCGGGACAACCCGGCCAGGTCGACCTCGGCAAACGCCAGACTGCGCCGCGGACCGATGGGTCCGAGCAGGACGGTGCGGGGAACTGTTGCCCTGACCATGGCCGTCACCCGGGTCACACTCGTCACCCGGGACCGCCATCCGCGCCGGACGATCGGCGTCCTGGTCGGGGCAGCCGGTCGGGGCTGGGAGGTTGGCTGCGTGAGGTCACCGAACAGTCGCTGCACCAACCGGACGCCCGCCACCCCATCGGCCACGCAGTGGTGCAGGCGCAGGATGATTCCGTGGCCACCAGATGAGGCGCCGGGGACGACCAACAGCTCCCACAGGGGCCGGTCCAGGGGCAAGGGCACCGTCATCAACTCGGCCGCCAGCTCCGTCAGACCCGTGCGTCCGTCCACCGGCTCGACCTGTCGGACGTGCCAGCCCAGATCCGGGGTGCAGGACTCCCAGACCAGGACCTTTCCCGCCCGCCGGACGCGTTGGCTGAACCGGCCAAGACCGGTGGACGTGGGGTCGTTGATGCGGGCATCGATGTCGGTGCGCACGTCGTCCAGGTCGAACCCGCTGCCCAGGATGCCGACGAGCAGGAATACGTTGACCTGGTCCTTGGCGTCGATCAGGATGTTCGAGGCGTCAGCGGCGCTCAGCCGCTCCCGATCACCACGCTCAACCATGGGTCGCGCCGAGCCGCAGCAACTTCCAGCCCACCCAGCCGGACCAGATCGGCAACAGCATCCCGTAGAGCAGGTAGCCCGACCCGATCATCGGGCGCAGCGCCTCACTGGCCACCCCGAGCGCGCCGGCGACGATGCCCAGCACCGCCCAAGCTCGGCTGAACCCTCCGCGCCACATCACCCACGACAGCACCCCGATGGCGGCGGCGGTCAGGATGCCCGCCCAGGACACGGCGTTGGTGGCCGCGACCAGCGCGTCGGCGGCGCTGACCAGCCCCGCCCGTTCGGCATCGCTGCCGGCGGCAGCATAGGAGCTGCTCAGCAGCACGAGCCCACCGTGCAGCGACTGGGGGCTGCTGCCCAGCGCCAGCGCGATCGTCTCGGACACGACGCCGAGCAGGCCACCAATGAGGGCCCCGGTCCGGTGGACGGGCAGCAGCGCCACGGCGAGGGCGAGGAACACCAGCAGCGCCGGCACCGCGAGACCGACGAAGCAGATCAACTCGACCAGGTAGACGAGCCGGTGCTCGGCAATGTAGACCAGCAGGGCCTGCCCGTCGGCGGGTGGGACGGGGGCGGCGAACACCAGCGCCACCGGCACCAGCACCAGCAGCATGAAGGCCAGCGCCGCGACCCCACCGACTCTGAAGAGGGGGTGCCAGGACAGGTCCGGACGGGCTGACGCCATGACTTGATCCTGCTCCTGCGCAGGCGCCGGGTCAATGGTCGGAGGACCTCGGCGTCGTCGCCCTGAGGTAGCCCCACGCCGCGAGCAGGCTGGCCATCACCACGAGCGCGACCATCACCAGCGGCGGGACGGGGTTGGACGCCGAGGAGCCCCACAACAGCACCATCGCCACCACGATGCTGGCACCCATCAGCGCCGAGAAAGCCAGCCAGGGCGCCAACCAGAACAGGCCGTACTGGCGGGTCCGCAGGGCCGCGACGCCGGTCAGGATGAACCCCGGCAGCACCAGTGACAGGTCGATCACGTGGATCGGGTTCACCCACAGCCCGGCCTCCGCCAGGCTGGCCGGCACCGTGCCGGCGACCAGCGCAGGGACCAGTTCGCTGAGCCACAGCGCGGCGAACAGCACGCCGATCGCGATCAGCACGGACGCTGCCAGGGTCCGAACGCGGCCCGACGGGAACCCAAGGTCCTGTCGGTCGAACTGGGGCACGTGGAAGATCAACGTCCAGGCGCTGAACCCCAGCACCGCGACGTAGACCAGGAAAAGGTAGTTCAGGTGCACTGCCAAGGCGTAGACGATGAATGCGTAGACCAGGTACAGCAAGGTGCCCAGCCACACCAGCTCGGCGCGTGCCGACCCGCGACGCATGCCGACGGCGGCGACCAGCAGGACAGCCACGGCCAGCAGGTTGCCGACGTCCTGGCCCTGCGCCTGCGCCATCCAGTTGGACGTCTCCTCGGCGTAGACCTGAGGGTCGGTGAGTCCCGCGACACTGGCGACCACCACGAGCACCGCAATGACCGCCGACCACATCAGCCCCACCCGGGGCGACGTTGTTGTCATGTCCCCACGCTACGGCCGGCCATGAAGCCCCCGGCATCCGCCCCCGTCAACTCCTCGTCCGGAGTGGCGGTGCCCGGGCAACCGACGGCAACCCCGGGAGTGCTACCGGTCAGGTGTGCCATGGTGAGGGCATGCCACGCTCCCGGACGAACCCCAACTCACTGTCGACGATCCTGCTGGTGTGCACCGCTGCGGTGGTGCTGAACATCACGGTGGGCTGGGCCGTGGGACTGTTGACCCTCTCCTTCCTGTTCCTGGACACCGTCGGCACCTTCATCGCTGCCGCCCTGTTCGGCATCCGCTGGGGCCTGTTGGTGGGCGTGGTCACCAATGTCGTGATCGCCCTAACCTTCCGTCCGCAGGCGATCTGGTTCGTCGTGGTGCAGATCGCGGTCGCGGTGGTCGTCGGTGCCGTCTCGCGGCCCAAGGGCTACACCGTCGCCTCGGCACCGATCGCGGCCGCGATTCTGGCGGTGCTCGTCCCGTTGCTGTCCACGATCATCGTCGTGGCCGTCTTCAAGGGTGCCCACGGCAACCCGGTCGACGACGCCGTCGCCGGTCTGCAGGCCGCCGGCAACTCCCTGTTCAGCGCCGCCTTCTGGCCCCGCGCCGGGCTGGAACTCATTGACAAGGTCGTCACCGCGGTGATCGCCCTGGTGGTGGTCAAGGGCCTGACCGGCAGCATCATCGCGCCCCGTCACACCGTGGACTCCGAGCGGCGTGAGGCAGCACTCGTCCGTTAGGGCGCTGCGCCGCCGGATGCTGAGCGGCTTGCCGACCCTCGGCGAGGGCTGGATGAACGATCCTGGGTGAAGTTTTGCCGCCGAGGGCAGAATGTCCGGCCGGGACGTGGCCGGAGCCTGACATCGTGGCGTGGAGGGCGCAATGTCCGGTCGGGACGTGGCCGGAGCCTGACATCGTGGCGTGGAGGGCGCAATGTCCGGTCGGGGCGTGGCCGCAGCCTGACATCGTGGCGCCGAAGTCACAATGTCCGGTCGGGACGTGGGCCGGCGCCTGACAACGTGGCGCCGAAGGCAGAATGTCCGGTTGGGATGAGCAGCACCCGAGGAAATGAGCACGCAGAGTACGCGAACCCGGGCCCGACCGTAGACGAAACGGCGTTTCTGCCCAATACTGGTCGCGACCCCATGCCAGAGACACCACGTCGCTTCATCGCGACCAGTCGACGGCAGCCGAGGGTCTGCTGCACCGGCGCCTGCCACCTCGTCACGCTATAGATCGGTCACTCATGGAGACCAACGGCCACCACTCCCTCGCCGTCAGCCCGCCGCGCACCACGGGCCACCCGCACCGCCACGGGGTCGTGGGCTACGTCCCCGGGGCCTGGGACATGTTCCACATCGGACACCTGAACATCTTGAAGCGCGCCCGCCAGCACGCCGACTGGTTGATCGTGGGCGTGGTCAGCGACGAGGCGCTGCTGGCCATGAAGGGCAAGACCCCAGTAATCACCCTGGATGAGCGGATGGCGATCGTCGAGGCGCTGCGCCTGGTCGACGAGGTGGTCGTGGACTTCTCGGTGAACAAGCTGGAGGTGTGGGAGAGCGTCAAGTTCGACGTCCTGTTCAAGGGATCGGACTGGAAGGGGACGCCGCGGGGCGACCAACTCGAATCCGACATGGCCTCGGTCGACGTCAAGGTGCACTATTTTCCGTACACGGTTCACACCTCCAGCACACTGCTGCGGGAATTCATCTCACGCTGAGGCGGTCGGTGTCGCGTCGCTGTTCTGGCCCACCGATCGAAAGGTACGTCATCATGCACAACAGTAACCAGCGGGGCTTTTCTGATTCCCTCGCGCGTCTGCGTTACGCGCAGAAGAGCAACAAGGGTGCGCCGCTGTATTCCATCCTGGTCAACCGCCCCGTGGGCAGGGTGCTGGCCGCTGCGGCCCACAAGGCGGGACTGACGCCCAATGGCGTGACCATCGTCTCGGCACTGTTCACCTTCAGCGGCATTGCCGTGATCGCGCTGGCCCGCCCCAGCCTGGGGGTCGGGGTGCTGATCGCGGCCCTGCTGGTGCTGGGCTACGCCCTGGATTCGGCCGACGGGCAATTGGCACGGCTGCGCGGCGGCGGCTCGATGCTGGGGGAGTGGCTTGACCACGTCATCGACTCCTTCAAGATCGCCACGCTGCATTCGGCGGTGCTGATCATGATGGTGCGCCACTACGACCTGGCGCGGTCATGGCTGCTGGTCCCGCTGGCATTCGGTGCCGTCTACGTCATCCATTTCTTTGGCATGCTGCTCACCGAACTGTTGGCCCGGGTCGCCCACGCCAAGGCCGGCGTGCCGATGCCGCCGAAGGGCAAAGGCTCCACGTGGGTGTCGTTGGCAAAACTGCCCACCGATTACGGACTGCTGTGCTGGATCTTCGTCCTGGTGGGCTGGCCGACGATCTTCCTGTCCGTCTATGCCATTCTCGGACTCATGACCGCCGCCTACACCGCCCTGGTGCTGGTCACCTGGGCGCGTCGGGTGGCGGCACTGGATCGGATGGGTTGAGCAGACCCGATGGGTCAGCAGCGACACAGCATGCCGCGGCAGCGGCCGGAAAGGCATTGATGCGCATCGTCATGCTGGGCACCCGAGGGGTTCCCGCACGCTACGGCGGCTTCGAGACGGCGATCGAGGAGGTGGGCTCCCGGCTGGTCGAACGCGGTCACCAGGTCACCGTCTACTGCCGACAGCCACCAGGGGAACCGGTGCTCCGTGAGCACGCGGGCATGCGTCTGGTCACCATGCCGGCCCTGAAGCGCCGCAGCCTCGAGACGCTGAGCCACACCGCCTTGTCGGTGTTGACCTCCTCGGTCGGCGGCGCGGATGCGGCGCTGGTGTTCAACGCCGCCAATGCCCCGCTGCTGCCCGTCATCCGGATGCGCGGGGTGCCGGTGGCCACCCACGTGGACGGCTTGGAATGGAAACGCGCCAAATGGGGTGGTGTCGGCCAGCGCTACTACCGCACCGCCGAGCAACTGGCGGTCCGCTGGTCCGACGCGCTGATCGCCGACGCCCAGGGCATCGCCGACTACTACCGCGACGAGTTCAATGCCCCGACCCGACTGATCGCCTATGGCGCCCCGATCCTGCGCGATCTCGGCAGCGACCGGCTGGCCGACCTCGGCCTGTCGGCCCAGCAGTACCACCTGGTCGTGGCCCGTTTCGAGCCCGAGAACCACGTCCTGGAGATCGTCCGCGGCTACGTCGCCAGCGGCGCCACCCGTCCGCTGGTGGTGGTCGGCTCCGCGCCGTACTCGGACGCGTACACCGCGGAGATCCGGGCGGCCGCCGACGACCGGGTGCGGCTGCTGGGTGCGGTCTGGGACCAGACCCAGCTCGACCAGCTGTACGCCAATGCGCTGACCTACCTGCACGGCCACAGCGTCGGTGGCACCAACCCGTCGCTGCTGCGGGCTGCCGGCGTCGGTGCCCACGTGATTGCCTTCGACGTCGCCTTCAACCGCGAGGTGCTCGAGGGCAGGGGCGCCTACTTCAGCGACCCTGCCGACGTGGCCACGGCGGTGGAGGCCGCCGAGGCCGACCCGCGGGCCTGTCGCCTGGACGGACTCGCGGTCCAGGACCGGATTAGCCGGTATTCTTGGGACGACGTGGCCGCGCGGTACGAACGGCTGTGCCTCGACCTGGCCGCCGGCCAGGTGCCGCGGCGCCCCTCGGGGAGGCGGATGTCGTGACGAACCCACCCCCTGCCCTGGTCGTGGGGGGTACGCCAGACCTGGTTTTCTTGGCGCGATCCCATCGTTGATGGCTGTCGGCGAAGGAACCGGGGCACGGTCAGCCTTCTTGTAGCCGGTTGGGCACAGTGACCACTTTGACCAGCTCTCGTCGATACCGTGCCGGTGCATGCCGTGTTTCCGCGCGCAGGCGGTCGTCATCGATGGTGGCGCGGACCTCCTGCCAGTTCGCGACGATCTCGACGACTCCCTCCGCAATGGCATCAGGTTCCTCAGGAGGCACCAGTTTGGCCCAGCGGTACCCTGCGACTGCCTCCTTCAGCCCGGAGGTGTCGCTCACGACCAGGGGCCGACCAGCAAGAATCGCCTCCACGGCGGTATTGCCGAACGGCTCGTCGGCGGTCGAGGGCACGAGCACGATGTCGGCCTGGTCGAGTTCTGACCAGACGTCGGGTCGAAAACCGAGCAAGCTGACATGGGCGTCCAATCCGGCCGTGGCGATCTGGTCGCGGATCTCAGCCTCGAACCACTCATAGCCCGGGAACGTGGCTCCCAACAGGGTGAGGTGAGCAGGCACTCCGGCCCGGTGCAGCGCCGCCACGGCATCGATGGCCACCTGCGGCCCCTTGCGGGGCGAGATGCGCCCCATGAACAGCAAGCGCGGCGGGTCGCAGGACTCGCGCAGCGGGCTTCGGCGCGCCGGCCCCGGCACAGGATTGTCGATGACGGTGGCACGCCGCTGCAACGAGGGCCAGGCGCCCGTCAGCACGTCGTGCGCGTAGCGGGAGTTGACGACGAGTTGGTGGGCGACGAGGAGCGGGGCGTACAGCACCTTCTTGATCAGCGGCTTCTGTCGTCCCTCCGCCTCGTGGACGTGACAGACGACACGCCTGCCCAGCATGGTGGGGATGACCACCCACGCCGGGATGGTCACCGTGTTCACGAAGACGAGGTCGGGTCGGGTGCGACGTACCAGCTGCGCTGTGGGCAGGATGGACCTGACACCTTCGGCAGCGAGTTTCACAAATCCGGCGGGGGAGAGAGCTGATTTGCGGATGACGGGGCTGGGACATTCCACGACCGTCGCTCCGCGTTCGGTGAGGTGCTCCACCAGCGGCCCCATCGATGGCAGGGCCACCGTCACCTCCGCCGCCGATTTCACCAGGGCGCTGACGGTGTCGAGCAGCACCCGGTCGGAGCCGTAGAGGTCCGGGCTGGGATGGGCCACCAAGACCCGCCAGGGCTTCCCCTGAGCGGTGGCCGGTCGGGAGCGCCGTGAGCGCGGTAGGGCCGCGGGAAGTGCCTGTCGGACCCCGGCCAATGTTCCCCGCAGCGCTGCCCAGGCCCCGGCGGGATGGTGCAGCAGCTGCCGGCGTCCACCACGCAGCCAGATCTGGGCCGACTCGGCGGGGGTGTGCCACAACCAGCGGCGTACCCGTGACGGTGCCAGGTTGTCGGCGGCGAACGCGAGGCGGTTACGGGTGTTCCAGTAGTAGTACAGGTCAGACATGGCGCGCGGCGAGACCGTCGGCCCCTGGGTTCCGCCGGCGTCGTGGGTCACCACGACGTCGTCACAGACGGCCAGGCGCACCCCCGCCCGCTTGGCGCGCCAACTGAAGTCGACGTCCTCCCAGTACATGAACATGTGCTCGGACAAGCCCTGCAGGCGCTCGAAGACCTCGGGACTGAAGGCCAGGCAGGCTCCACTCAGCCAGTTCGTCCGAGTGGGGTCCTGGTCGTCGACCCAGCCACCGCGCAGGTGCCCGGTGCGCAGGTCGAGGGTGGACCCGCGGTAGGAGACCTCACCGTCGGAGGTGAGGATGCGCGGTGACACCATCAGGTCAGGCTCGGTGCGCACGCGGGCGGCCAGCCTGCCCAGCGACTCCTCGCTCGCGCTCGCGTCAGGGTTGAGCAGCACCAGCGCGGTGCATCCGAGTTCGATCGCGCGGCGACAGCCGGCGTTCGCACCGCCGCCGAAACCGACATTCGGTTGCCCGATGAACTCCCACCCTCGACGCTCCGCGAGGTGCGCCGCGGCCACTCGCTCGGTCTCGTTCGAGAAGTTGTCGACGAGGACGACGCGCATGGTGGGGCCCAACTCAGGCAGGTTCTCGTCGACCAGACCCGAGGAGCCGTACGAAACGACGATCACACCGGTGCTCACGATGCCGCCTTCGGGATGGACCGCCCGCAGAATGGGCAGGACCCCTGTTCCACCGCGGTCTGGAAACTGTCGGACCGGGCCGGCACCTCCTTGGTACCGATCAGCGCCTCTCGCACTTTGAACATTCCTTTCAATGAATTCCCCGGCTCGATCCGGGTCCTTCTGTCTTCCGGATCGGACCGCGCCCACCTCGTCACCGGCGGAAACCCCCCGTTTGCGATACCCACGCTGGTATCAACGGTGGTCACTCCAGTCGATGGTCAGCAAGATCTGGCTGACCATCCGGAGACATCATTGCACCACATGCGAGTTTGGCCTCGAACAGGTCGCTCAGCGCTCCATCAGGATGACCGTCGACTGGCTTCCGGTCCAGCGGTAGCTGTCGCGGTAACCGGCGGCAACCAGGGTGGCGTGATCACCGGCTCGGCCACCATCACGGTTCGACCACACTCCCCAGATGCGCTGCGGGGCTGCGCGTAGCAACGTGGGGCTCAGAGGTGTGGACTCACCGTCCAGCGATCCCTCCTGAGCGGGGGTCAGCACGAGGGTGAAGTCGTCCATCCCGGTGAAGGCCGAGGGGTAGGCGAGCGAAATGACGCGGGTCGGTGGTTCTGTGCCGAAGTACACGCCGTCCCCCGCTCGGGCCCCCGACGAGACGGCGTCGGCCACCTGCGACCAGTCGTAGCCACCCTTGGAATCCACGTCGCGCTGAGACAGGTGAACAGGCACGGTGAGGACGACCAACATGCCGATCAGAGCCACGCGCGCCGTCCGAGGACCGATCCGTCGCAGACCGGCGACCACGGCGATGGCGAAGGCCGGCACGGCGAAGGCGAAATAGCGCGGATGGTAGAGGTTGCCATCGGTCAGCAGCGAGGCCAGCAGCACGAAGGTGGGCGGCAACACGATCCAGGGGATCGTCCACGCCAGAGCTTCCCAGTGTGGTGAGCTGGCCATTTCTGCTCGAGCATCGCCTGCTCGGGCATCGCGGACCGCGAAAACCAAGCTCAGGGCTATGGCACCCCACGCGAGTAACGCCAGTGCTACCGCCGCGGAACTCCACACCGCTTGGGGAACCCACACGGCAGTCTCAGCTGGCGTGTCACCCAGGGCGAACTGCTTGACCACCACGTCCCTGGCCCAACCGAACAAACCCAACTGTTCACGATCGCCCAGTTGGGCCTTCTCGTGGTTGGCGGCCACCAGCACAGGCGCGGAGACCACCATGGCGAGGACCGCTACAACAGCCCATCGTGCCAGTCGCCGCACGGCGACCCGCTGCATCAGCAAACTGAGCCCGTGGGCCGCCACCATGAAGACGACGTAGATGTTCAGGCTGATGCCGAGTACGAGCAGCAGACCGTAGGCCACCAGTGCACCGGACCGCCCGGTGCGCCGCCAGCGCATCAGGGCGAGCGTCGCCCCCAGCACCACCAGCGCTCCGATGGCCCAGGAACGTCCCTCGATCGCCATCCACGTGGTCCTGGGCAGGGCGGCGACGAGACCGGCCGCGAGACCAGCCCACGCGGGGCTGAACCAACTCCTGCTCACGAGGTGGGTGAGACCAATGAGCAGCCCGACCGCCAGCAGACTGGGCAGTCGCAGGGTGACCACGTTCATCGGAACGATGGTGAACCACACCTTCATGAGCGCGTAGTACACGCCGTGGACCGCGTCGATCCGTCCGAGCAGAGCCCACAACTCCGGCCAGCTCCGCTGCACCGCGCTCAGCGTGGCACCCTCGTCTGCCCACAGCGAGGGTATCCAGATGCGCCACGAGGACCATGCCGCACCGATCAACCCAAGAGTGAGCGCCCATTTCCCGTCAGTCGTCAGGGACCCTGCCCTGACGGGTGCCACCGTTTCCGCCCGATCAGCCATCTCGCTCTAGGACTCATCCCTGGTGACGCGGCGATACCAGTCGTCCACCATCGCGGGCAGTCGGTCGCGGGACCAACGATTGTGACGCACGCCGCCGGTCTTCCCCGCCAGTTCCAGTTGTTCAGCGACATTTGCCACGATGTCGCCGTCCAGGCTGGCGACGAAGGCATTGGGTTCTGCCAGCAGCGGCGGGCCTCCCAGGGGCAGGCACACGACGGGACAACCCAGTGAGCTTGCCTCGCCAGCCACCCAACCGGCCTGGTCGTGCATGGACGGGAAGAGCAGGGCATCCGCCGTCTCGAAGGCGGAGAGCACCTCGGTACGAGGACGATGCCCCAGGAACTCGACCCGGTCGGAGATTCCCAGACGCTGCGCGCGTCCGATGAGCGTCTCGCGATCGTAGCCATCCCCGTAGACCACAAGCCGCCAAGCCCCTTCCGGAGTGCGGGCGATCGCGTCCAGCGCCAGCCGAACCCCTTTCAGACCAATGAGCCTCCCGGCGAACACCGCGGTCTTGGTCGTGTCTGTTCCAACCGTGGGTCGCGAGCTTTCGAGTGGCACTGTTTCCAGAGAGGCATTTGGTTCGATCACCGTGTCGCCGAAGCGCGAGAAGCGTCTGGCCACATCAGCATTCTGGGCGACGACCAACGAGGCACGACGCGCCGCAGCACCGCCCCAGACAAGCCGGGGCACGCTGGTGACAACATCGCGAACGATCTCGGTCCTCAGGCCCTTGAGTCCCAACCAGTTCCGCAGTCGCCAGTAAGGGATATGGCTCGCTCCACCGATTGGACCCCACACCAGCGGCACGTCGGGCAGGTCAGTCAATCCACAGAACAACCAGTCATTGGCGAAGGTAACGTGGTGGGCCACGTCGAAGTGGTATCTCGCATGGAGTCTCCGAGCGATCCCTTTGAGCGCCCGCTGCCAGAGCAGGTAGTACCAGTACATGTCCCAGTCGTGCCTGCGCAGCGCCAGCACGCGATCGGGAAGATCGGTGTAGATCACTGTCAGGTGCCGTGCCAACTCGGGATCCTCCCGTCGTCTGGCCTCGACCGACTCGGCGAATCGCCGACGGGTCACCACCCAGACGTCGCTGGTGGCGGCCGCCGCCACCGCACAGGCCCAACCTGCGCTGGCTTCCGGTTCCTCGAGCGGTCCGCACGCGTACGCACCGATGAGGACTCGACGCCGATGGTGTGGACTGATCACGATTCTCCATGCTTCCCCCGCGAGGGACTCGCGCTGCCCGTGCAGGAAAGGAACTCGGCGACGGCCAAGCTGGCCGCAGCAGTCGAGCATGAGACATATCCTAGGGTGACTTCTGGGCGTGGCGAGGTTCGCCAACTGAAAGGTGGGCAATCGTGAGACACCCAAGCCGAATCGCTGTCGGAATGGCGACCTACAAGCGGCAGGACAATCTGCGCGTACTGGTGCCGGCCATTCTGGAGCAGGTGGACGCCGCGGCACCCGAGTTGAATCTGGACTGCGAGTGGACGGTCATCGTGGTCGACAATGATCCCACGGCCAGTGGACGCGAGGCCGCGAACCCGCTCGGGGACCCCCGAGTGCGCTATTCCGTCGAGCCGCGACCAGGCGTCGCCAGTGCCCGCAACGCCGTACTTCGGGCCGCAGATGACTGCGATGTACTGATCTTCATCGACGATGATGAACTCCCCCAGCCAGGGTGGCTCACCAACCTCGTCGGTGCCCATCTGTTGCACGACGCCGATGTCGTCAGTGGCCCGGTGAAGTCCGTGTTCGAAGGGCCCGTCGACCCATGGCTGGAAGCCAGCGACTCCCACTTGCGGCTCCACCGAAGTCACTTGCGTACAGGCGATGAGATCACCCGCGCCGCCACGAACAATCTGTTGTTGGACATGGCCACGGTGCGAAACCTCGGGCTCTCGTTCGATGAACGCTTCGGGCTGACCGGCGGGGAAGACTCGTTCTTCACCGGTCAACTGCACCAGGGCGGCGCGCACATGGTCTGGTGCGCCGAGGCTGTGGTGGATGATCTGGTGCCGGCCGAGCGCGCGAACCGCGAGTACAACCTGAGGCGGCGCTACAGCCTGTCCAACGCGAGCGCCCGAGTCGAAATCATGTTGGCGGAACCGGGTCTGGAGCGACTCGGCATCCGGCTGGTGTGCTTTGCGCGCGGAACTGCTCAAGTGGTCAAGGGTTCGGCGATGACTCTCGTTGGCCGAATCGGCAGGTCATTGCGTCAGCAGGCCCATGGTGAGCGTTACGTGATGGGCGGGCTGGGCGCCATTGCCGCCGGCGCGGGCGTCGCGGCGGCGCCGTATCTCCGGAAGAAGTCCGGCTAGCATGAACGTGCCGGGCCGTCGGGCCGGAAATGACTGGGAGGTTCCATGAAGGATCCCACCACGCGAGGTGTGCCAGCATGGCTCTGGCTGGTCTTGGCGGCAATGACCCTGGCAATAGCCATCCCGCTGTACCTCCGGGACCAGAACGCCCCGCCAGCCGCCACGGAATCGCCATCGGTCACCGCGTCCGCGCCCAGTTCACCCGGTCTCACGTCCTCGCCGACCGGTTCCAGTTCATCGACCTCGTCGACAACGAGCCCGTCGACACGGGCGAGTCAGTCGGCATCGGCCACTCCTTCCGGAACCAGGATCCTCCAGACTCCCTCCACTGCCTCGGAGGTCCTGCCCGAACTGCCACCCGTGGACCTCACCGGCGACTCTGAACGTGTCGGGGGCGTCGTGGTTTCCCTGCCCCTGCTGGAGAGTGTGGGGGGGAAGGCGCAATTGCCGGGGGAGGTCTCCGGCGAAGCACTGCGCGTGACCATTCGTGTGGTCAACAACAGCGCAACCGCGGTGAGTCTGGACACCGTCGTCGTCAACGCCTACCGAGGAGCGGCTCGCATCCCGCTCGAGTCGATCATTTCCCCGGGGGGTAGGCCGTTCGCGGGATCCGTGCCACCCGGCGGTGAAGCAACTGCCGTCTACCTCTTCACGGTCGACGTGGCAGATCGCTCGGATGTCACGATCACAGTCGACCTGAAAGCGGGCACCCCAGCCTCCGTCTTCCGGGGGGACGCGCGGCGATAAATCCGCCGCCGAAAATGGCGGGCGGCAGAGCGTTGTAACGCTGTCACCGTTCCGCTAGCATCGCGCCAGGACCTGGATCAATTTCGCTCCAGTCCAATGCAGCCTGGGGGGGGCTGGGCGAGTGCGTCGCACTCGTGGCTCAGGGCGATGGGGGATCTCGGTGAAGTCAACATTTGGCGCTTTCAGGGCAGGTCTGCACGGGGTTCTCGCGATGAGCCTGGGTGTGGGCATGGGGTTGTTCGGCATGGGGACCGCGCCGGCCCAGGCAGCAGAGGTACCGCCCCCCGCGCCCGTCATTTACGACCAGGCGCCGGTCACTGCTGACCCGCTACCCACGGTCCAGATGGACGGGGTCGCGTGGACACAGGTGATCTCGGGCAACACGGTGTACGTGGGAGGCCAGTTCACCAACGCGCGCCCGGCCGGCGCCGCGGCCGGCACCCAGCTGACACCCCGTACCAACCTGCTCGCCTACAACCTGACGACCGGCAACCTCATCACCGGTTGGGCTCCCACGTCCAACTCGCCGATCCGCGGCCTTGACGTGACGCCTGACGGAGCGACCGTCTACGTCGCCGGCCAGTTCACCCAGATCAATGGCACCGCGCGCAGCCGGGTCGCGGCCCTGAACGCCACCACCGGCGCGCTCAGGTCGTGGGCACCTCAGGTCAACGGCCGGGTGAACTCCATCGTCGTGAAGGGCAACGTCGTCTACGTCGCCGGCGAGTTCAGCGCCGTCAACGGCATCAGCCGTCCCCGTGTGGCTGCGCTGGACGCCACCACCGGGGCCGTGCTTCCTTTCAGGGCCGATTTGGCGGGCGGCTACGGGGCACGAGGTGTCGTGGTCTCCCCTGACGGTGCGAAAGTTGTGGTTGGTGGCGACTTCACCTCGGCCAACGGGTCGACCAACCCGGGTCGCGGGCTCGCGGCCCTCGATGCCTCCACGGGAGCGTCGTTGCCATGGCTCGGCAACAGTGTGGTGAGGAACGCCGACCAGCGGGCCGGCATCTACAACATCGCCTCGGACGGCGACTCGGTCTACGCCACCGGGTGGGACTACGGAGGCGGACCGGATGACAAGTTCGAGGGGGCCGCGCGCATGGCGTGGGCGGACGGCTCGATCGTCTGGCTGGAGGACTGCCACGGCGACACCTACGACGTCGCAGCGTCCAGCGACACCGTCTACACGGTCAGTCACGCGCACTACTGCGGCAATATCGGCAGCTTCCCCCAGACCAATCCGTGGGGTTTCCAGCATTCCCTCGCGTTCAGCAAGGCGCCTACCGGCAACCTGATCACCCCCGACATCTACGGCTACAAGAGTTTCCCGGGGATGCAGGCGCCCCGGCCGCTCGCATGGTTCCCCAACTGGACCATCGGCACCTTCACGGGTCAGTCGCAGGCAGGCTGGACGATCAAGGCGACCGATGAGTATGTCGTCGTCGGCGGAGAATTCCTGGGCGTCTCCGGATCCAGCCAGCAGGGACTCGTCCGCTTCACCACCAAGGCGAAGGCACCGAACAAGATCGGCCCCCAGACCAAGGGAGGTGCGTGGAAGCTCACCACCACCTCTTTCAGGGCCGGTGAGGCTCGCCTCACGTGGCAGGCGAACGATGATCCCGACGATCCCGAGCTCACCTACCAGGTGTTCCGGCAGGATCGCGGCCTGACCACGCCGCTGGCGACCTTCACGCAGAAGTCGACGTTCTACAAGACGCCCGTCATGCAGTTCACCGACAAGAACCTGGCGGCTGGCTCCACCTACAACTACACCGTCAGGGTTTCAGATTCCTCGGGTAACAACACTCGCACCGACTGGACACCGGTGACCGTGACGACGACGACTCAGGCCACCGCCTACTCGGATTCGGTGTTGTCGAGTCTCCCTGCCTCCTACTGGCCGTTGGGAGAAGCGTCGGGCACGACCGGATACGACTGGTCCGGCGGCTACGACCAGACAGTTGCCGGCGCCATCCGCAACGCCACCGGGCAGCAGTTGAACGCCGTGAGTGGGGCCACCACGTTCGCCGGCAGCAATACGTCGTTCGCATCGAGCACCGCTTCGGTGGCCGGTCCCCAGGTGTTCTCGGTCGAGGCCTGGTTCAAGACGACCAGCACCAGCGGGGGCAAGATCGTCGGCTTCGGCAGCGCCGCAACCGGGCTCTCGAGCAGCTACGACCGCCACATCTATCTCAACAATGCAGGCGCTGTGACGTTCGGGGTCTACCCCGGGGGCGTTCGGACCATCTCAAGCGCGGCAGGTTACAACGACGGTCAGTGGCACCACGTCGTGGGGACCCTGAGCGCGGAGGGACAAAAGTTCTGGCTCGACGGCAACTTGATCGGGGCGAATCCGGCGGTGACGTCGGCGCAGGCCTACAACGGCTACTGGCGCATCGGGGGCGACAACACGTCGGGCTGGACGAACATTGGGAGCAGCAGCTACCTGGCTGGGACCATCGCCGATGTCGCCATCTATGACCGGGCTCTGACCCGCAGTGAGATCGACTCCCACTGGGTCGCCAGTGGCCGCAACACGACGATCCAACCTTCTCCGTCCGACACTTACGGTGCCATGGTCTACAACCTGGATCCGGCGATGTACTGGAGGCTGAACGAACCCCAGGGCAACGCCACGGCGGCCGACGCTGGCATGAACGACTACAACGGCACCTACACCAACGGCGTCCAACGCCGACAGCCCGGGGCACTCACGGGCGTCAACGATCAGGCGGCCCTGTTCAGCGGATCCAATACGGTCGTGGCAAAGACCCAGACCCAAAGTCCGACCACCTTCGCGCTGGAAACGTGGTTCAAGACCACCAGCACGACCGGTGGCAAGATCATCGGCTTCGGCAACGCCGCGTCCGGCTCGACGAGCACCACCCATGACCGCCACATCTACATGGATGCCGCCGGCGTGGTGCGATTTGGGATCAACTCTGGTTCGGCAGTCACCATTGCCAGCACGCGCGCGTTGAATGACGGCCAATGGCACCACGTCGTCGGCCAGGTGTCGGCCTCGGGAATGCAGTTCTACGTGGACGGCGTGCTCCAGGGGTCGAACCAAAACACCCCGACCCAGAACTACGCGGGCTACTGGCGTCTGGGTGGTGACACCACATGGGCAGGCGACAGGTACTTCGACGGCACGATCGACGAAGCCGTGGTGTATCGAGCACCCCTGACGAGCGCGCAGGTTCAGGAGCACCACATCCTCGGCGTCTCGGGCACGCCGAACGCCACCCCCGTCGCCCAGTTCACCACGGTCACCGACGACCTGACGGCCACGTTCGACGGGTCCGCGTCGAGCGACTCCGATGGGACCATCGCGACGTACAGCTGGAACTTCGGGGATGGCAGCACCGGCACTGGTGCCAAGCCGGAGCACACCTACGCCCTGCCGGGGACCTACCCGGTCTCCCTCACGGTGACCGACGACCGCGGCGCCACGGCGACCACGGAAGCCCCGGTCGTGGTGCGGGCGCCAAACGAGGTCCCCGTCGCCAACTTCAGCTTTGCGGCTGACTTCCTCCAGCTGAGCTTCGACGGCACTGCCAGCACCGACCCCGACGGCACCATCGAGTCCTACTCGTGGGCCTTCGGCGACGGGTCGGTCGGAACCGGAGCGACGGCCCAGCACAAGTACACGGCCGCCGGCCAGTACGACGTGACCCTGACGGTGACCGATGATCGTGGAGGAAGTTCCATCAAGACCACCAGCGTCACCGTCGAAGCCCCGCCGAACCAACCGCCGACAGCGCAGTTCACCGCCACCACTGATGGCAGGACCGTGTCTGTCAACGGGTCGGCAAGCAGCGATCCCGATGGCACCATCGCGAGCTTCGCGTGGGACTTCGGCGATTCCAGCACCGGTACGGGCGCCACGGCGACCCACACCTACGCCGCAGCTGGCACGTACACGGTGACCCTGACGGTCACCGACAACAAGGGAACACAGACGAGCATCTCGCAGCCGGTCGCCGTGAGTGCCTTCCGGGTGCTTGCCTCCGACGCCTTCGGTCGCGCTGTCACCGGAGGGTGGGGTTCGGCCGACGTTGGCGGAGCCTGGGTGACCAGCGGTGGGGCTGCGGCCTTCAGCGTCGACGGGTCGGGACACGTCCTGCTCCAGCCCACCTGGAATCGTCAGGCAAACCTGCCGGCGGTGTCGTCCACCAGTACCCGCAGCACGTTGTCCTTCTCCTGGGACCGCGAGTTCAGCGGTGGCGTCGTGTCGACCACGCTGGTCGGTCGACAGGTCGGCTCGTCGGTCTACTCGGCGCGCGCCAGGGTTGAGGCCGGCGGTATCCGGCTCTACATCCTGCGCGACGAGACCGCGCTCGTGGGCAGCTACATGATTCCCAACTACACCTACCAGGCCGGCGACGTGCTCAATCTGTGGCTGGAAGTGACTGGTACCAGTCCCACCACGGTCAAGGCAAAGGTCTGGGTCGACGGCACACCAGAGCCAACTAGCCCCAACCTGACGGGTACGGACTCGAACGCCGCCATGCAGACGGCCGGCGGCGTGGGGGTCAAGGTGACGTCCTCGTCGAGTACGGCGGGCAACAGGGTGATTACGGTGCGTTCCTACTCGGTGGTTGACCCGGCCTCGGTGGCGAC
>NZ_JADIJQ010000016.1 GCF_017355265.1 Tessaracoccus sp. SD287 | reverse complement strand
CGGTGACGCGTCGTAGTTGGGTGACGGTGGCCCGTTCGGCGAGGTCGGCGACTTCGGCGACGGCGTGGTCGGGTACGTGCGCGGCGATCGGGGCGGCCTGGTCGAGGGTCAACCGGCCCTGCCCCATCATCGCCACCACCGGCGCGAGACCCTCGACGCGTTCGGCGACGTGGACGAGGTGGGTGGCTTGGGCCGGCGACAGGCCGGTGTAGACCTGCAGCCAGTGCGCTGGGGAGCGGACCCCGTCACCGGCCCAACCGCCATCACCGAGCAGTTCTGCGGTCAGGGCCACGAGTTCGGCCTGGACCTGCGCGAGTTGCCCGGCGAGTTGCCCGGCCTGTTCGGTGCGGTGGATCCACCGGTCGACTCTGTCCATGCTCTATCGTACACACGTACGAATGATGTACACAAGAGCGCGCCACTACTTTTCTTTGGGAGATCCAGGATTTCTTGGGACCCGCGGCAGCGCCACGACCTGGTGCTCAGTCCCGCGCCGCAGACCCGTCGGCAGCGGCGGCGCTGCGTCCGTCCGGTGCCAGCTGCAGGCCCACAACGGCCAGGATGATGCCGCCCAGGAAGACGATCTTCATGACCGAGACCGATTCCGACCCCGTCACCATGGCCCACGTCACCGTCAGGGCGGCGCCGACACCGGTCCAGACGGCATAGGCCGTCCCGATCGGGATGTCCTTCATGGCCCGACCGAGCCCGAGCATGCTCACCACCACCGCCACCGCAAAGACCAGGCTCGGCCACAGCCGGGTGAAGCCCTGCGACTCGCCGAGCGCCGTGGCCCAGACAGCCTCCAGCACGGCACTGCCCAACAGGATCAACCACGCCATCTCAGCTCACCACCTTCAGTCCCACCACTGAACCCAGCAGCAGCACCAGCAGCAGCAGTCGCAGCATCGTCACCGACTCCTTGCCGGTGGCCAACCCCCACCCGACGGTCAGCGTCGCGCCGATCCCGACCCAGACGGCATAGGCCGTGCCCGTCGGGATGTGGTTCATGGCCCAGGCCAGGCCCAGCATGCTGGCGGTGGTGGCCACCAGGAAGACCAGGGTGGGACGCCACCGGCGAAAACCCTGCGACGCATCCAGCGCGGTGGCCCACACCGCCTCGAGCATTCCGGACACGATCAGGACGAACCAGGCCATGACAACTCCTCGATGAGTCAGTCTTGTCGTGGTGCGGGTACTGCTCCCTCGTCCGCGAGCCCCGAGCGGGCTCCACCAAAGACCCTATCAATGCTTGAATCAGCCCATGGGCAACGGCCACCACCACCATCCTCATGACCTCGACGCCGCGGGCGCGGGACTGTTCCACACTCACTCCCACGGCGGGGTCGTGCACACCCATGCCGCCGGCGAGCAGCCACACTTCCACGGCGCGCTCCACGTGCGCGGGGTGGTGCTGCCCGAGGGCGAGCAGCGTGACCTGTGGATCAGCGAGGGCGTGATCCGCACCGAGCCGATCGCCGACGCCGTCACCATCGCCGAGGACTGCTTCATCGTCGCCGGTCTGGTCGATGCCCACTGCCACATCGGGTTGGATGCCGGCGGGGCCGTCGGCCCTGACCAGGCCGAGACCCAGGCCCTCACCGACCGCGACGCCGGGACCCTGCTGGTGCGCGATGCCGGCTCACCGTCCGACACCCATTGGATCGACGACCGCGACGACCTTCCCCGGGTCATCCGCGCCGGCCGCCACATCGCCCGCCCCAAGCGCTACATCCGCAACTTCGCCGACGAGGTCGACCCCGACGAACTGGTCGCCACCGTCGAGAAGCAGGTCGCCAACGGTGACGGGTGGGTCAAGTTGGTGGGGGACTGGATCGATCGTGGCACCGGTGACCTCGCCCCACTGTGGCCCCAGGACGTCGCCCGTCAGGCGATCGAACGCGCCCATGAACTCGGCGCCCGGGTGACGGCGCACTGCTTCGAGGAACAATCGGTCGCCGAACTCGTCGAGGCCGGCATCGACGGCATCGAGCACGGCACCGGCATCAACGACGCGGTGATCGACCAGATGGCCGAGCGCCAGGTGGCGCTGGTGCCCACCCTGATCAACCTCGAGAACTTTCCCGACATCGCCGCGGCGGGGGAGTCGAAGTTCCCCACCTACGCCGCGCACATGCGCAAGCTCTACGCCACCCGTTTCGAGGTGCTGGGCAAGGCGCGCGAGGCCGGGGTGCCCATTTACGCCGGCACCGATGCTGGAGGCACGATGGCGCACGGCCTGCTGCCCGACGAGGTCGAGGCGCTCACCCGCATCGGTGACACCGAGTTCGCCCTGGGCGCGGCCTCCTGGCGGGCCCGCGAATGGCTGGGGGTCCCCGGCATCGAGGAGGGCGCCAGCGCCGACCTCGTCATCTTCGAGACCAACCCCTTGGACGACATCACCGCCGTCAGGGACCCGGCGTTCATCATCCTGCGCGGCAGGATCACCAGGTCACGCTGACCGGGCCGCGTCCCGGGCGGCCTGGTTTCGCGCACGCCGCGAGATCTGGCAGACTGGTCGATGCGTCTTCTGCCTTTGTACGCCCTCTCACCGTGCTCAGGCGATGATTCCTTCGGGAGTTGTAGGCATGTGCCCCACACATGACCGAACGCTCCCACCAGCTCGTACCGGGACCTCCCGGACATCCCAACAGGAGAACCACAAACGTGGCAACCAAGATTCGTTTGAAGCGCCTCGGCAAGATCCGTTCGCCCCACTACCGCATCGTCGTCATCGACGAGCGGGCCAAGCGCAACGGCAAGGCCATCGAAGAGGTGGGCATCTACCACCCCAAGAATGAGCCCTCGGTCATCCAGGTCAACTCCGAGCGCGTGCAGTACTGGCTCGGCGTCGGCGCCCAGCCCACCGAGGCCGTCGTGGCCCTGCTGAAGCGTTCCGGCGACTGGCAGCAGCACACCGGCGACACCTCGCCCTCGGGCATCACCCCGCAGGCCGAGAAGCCGAACAAGCTGGACCTGTTCAACGCTGCTCTGGCCGAGGACGACGCCGCCCCCAAGACCTCTGCCATCACCGGCAAGAAGGCCAAGGACGAGGCTGCCGCCGAGGCCCCCGCGCAGGACGCTCCCGCCGAGGACGCCGCTGCTGAGGCTGAAGCCCCGGCCGACGAGGCCTGAGCATGCTGAGCGAGGCACTGGAGCACCTGGTCCGAGGCATTGTCCTGCACCCTGACGATGTCCAGGTCAAGGACAAGGACCTTCGTCGCGGTCGGATGCTGGAAGTGCACGTCCACCCCGAAGACGTCGGCAAGGTGATCGGCCGCCAGGGCCGCACCGCGCAGGCCCTGCGCACCGTCATCGGTGCCCTGGCCGGCCGCGAGCAGGTCCGGGTCGACTTCGTCGACGTCGACCGCCGCGGCCCGCGCCGCTGACAACCGGCTCCACGCGACACCCCGTTCGGTCTTCCGGGCGGGGTGTCGTCGTCCGCCCACCAGCCCATCGTCCCCACTTCCTTCCCGTCCGGAGCACACATGAGTGAACTCATCGAGGTCAACATCGGCGTCATTGGTCGCGCCCACGGCATTCGCGGGGACGTGATGATTGACCTGCGCACCGACGAACCCGAGCGTCGATTCACCGTTGGCTCCCAGGTGCGCATCGAGGACACCCGACGCACCCTGACCATCACGAAGGCGGTCTGGCACGGCGGGCGGCTCATGGTGCACTTCCAGGGCATCGACGACCGCAACGCCGCCGAGGCCGCCCGCGGCACGGTCCTGGTCTGCGACGTCGACCCGGCGGAACTGCCGACCGACGAGGACGAGTACTACGACCGGCAACTGGTGGGGCTCAGCGCCGTGCTCGCCGACGGAACGCGTGTCGGTGAGGTGACCCAGGTCATCCACCTGCCCGCCCAGGACATGCTGGCCATCGACGTCGACGGAGTCGAGCGACTGGTGCCCTTCGTGAACGAACTGGTGCCGCGCGTCGACCTGGACGCCGGCGAGGTCGAACTGGTCTGGATGCCGGGGCTGCTCGAGGACGAGGGCGCCGACGTCGCCGACCCGCAGGCAGGTCACCAGGGATGACCACGCCACCGGTGATGCAGATCGACGTCGTGTCGATCTTCCCCGACTACTTCGCCCCGTTGCAGCTCTCGCTGGTGGGCAAGGCCATCGAGTCGGGGCTGCTCGGCGTGGCCGTCCACGACCTGCGCGCCTGGACCCACGACCGCCACCACACCGTCGACGACACCCCCTACGGTGGCGGTGCCGGCATGGTCATGAAGCCCGAACCGTGGGGTGAGGCCCTCGACGCGTTGCTGGGCGATGGGGCCCGGCCGGGCACCGTCCTGGTCGTCCCGACCCCCAGCGGTGAGCGCTTCAGCCAGCCCATGGCCCAGGAGTTGTCCCACGCCCAGCGGCTCGTCTTCGCCTGCGGACGCTACGAGGGCATTGACCGCCGCGTCGTGGAGCACGCCCGCACCCGGGTCGAGGTGCGTGAACTCAGTCTCGGCGACTACGTCCTCAATGGGGGAGAGGTGGCCACGCTGGCCATGGTCGAGGCCGTCGTCCGGCTCATCCCCGGGGTCATCGGGAACCCGGCGTCGCTGGCCGAGGAGTCCCACTCGCAGGGCAATGACGGGTTGCTCGAGTACCCCGTCTACACCAAGCCCCCGACCTGGCGCGGCCTCGAGGTGCCGGAGGTGCTGTTCAGCGGACACCACGCCAGGATCGCCGCCTGGCGACGTGAGCAGGCCCTGGACCTCACCCGCCGCCGTCGCCCCGACCTGATCGACCCCGCGCCCTGATCGACCCCGCGCCCTGATCGACCGGCGCGCCCGGACAGACCCGACGACCGGGATGACCCGCCACGGCGTTAGCGTGGGCCCCAACCGGGGGACCGAGGACAGCACCGTGGCCCCCCTGAAGGCCTTTCTCGATGGGACTTGTTGTCATGACGCCTCGCGCGCCCACCTCCGTTCGACTGTTCGTTCTCCTGGTGGCCGCAGCGACCGCCCTGGCGATGACGGGATGTTCCCCGATCGGGGATGTGGGCAGCGGCTCGCGCTCCACCCCGGCCACGACGCGGGCCACCAGCACCGCGGCAGCACCATCCTCGTCACCCATCAGCGCCGAATTGGCCGCCCCCGACCCGTCCTTGCTGAAGGCGGGCCGGGCCACCCTCGTCCATGAAGGGCTGACGGTCACCAGCTTGCTGGTCGACCACCAGCTGCCGGGCCTGGCCTACTCCCTGGACATCGTCCGAGGGCAGATCCTGCGCCAGCACCAGTGGACCGGCGGGGGACCGCTCAGCGTCAGTCCCACGCTGGTCGCCAGCTCCTCGCGGGCGGTCGCGGTGAGCATCCGCGCGCGCACCGCCGCGGGCACGTCCACGGCGGTGGTCTACTACGACCCGCAGAGCAACCACTCCTTCTCCTCGACGGCGCTGGTCGCCCCGGCCCACTGGGGCGCGCTCGTGGCCAGGGTGGGAGCCCTCGCCGGGGACCATCGCGACCGGGCCGTGGCCCAGCTGAGCCAGCCGACCTTCCCCCACGGGACCGGGCCCGCGCTGGGATTCTCGGGCAGCGGTGACCTCGTCATCGTCTTCCAACCCGTGGACGGACAACAACTCAGCCCCCTCGCCATCGCCGGCGACGAGGCGGCAGGGCTGCTGACCCCCTTGGGGGTGCACGCTCGAGCCGCCGCCCGGTATGCCACCGCGGCCACCACGCCGGCCAGCTTCGCCGACCTCGACCCGGCCCTGGTCGGCACAGCGCCCCCGTCCCCAGCCCCCTCGACATCACCCAATTCCGCCAGTTCTGCGGGGGTCACGCCGACAGCGACGCCCACGGCCACCCCGGACCCGCGTCCCTCGTTGGTGCTGGGCACCGATTGTTCGGTCGCCAAGTGCGTGGTGCTCACCTTTGACGACGGCCCGCTGCCGCAGACCGCCGACGTGCTCGCCCAACTCCACCAGTTGCGGGCGCCGGCCACCTTCTTCATGCTTGGCACCTCGGTCGACCAGTACCCGACGATGGTCACCACCGTCGCGGCGAATGGCATGGAAATCGCCTCGCACCACCAGTTCCACACAGACATGCGACGAACCCATGGCGAACGGCTGAGCCGAGAGGTCGCCCAGTCGGCCCAGAACCTGCGGGCGGCCGCCGGTCACGACCCGCTGTTCCTGCGGCCGCCCTACGGCGCCCGGAACACCCAGACCGACGCGGCCGTCGCCGAGCAGGGGATGGTCGTGGCGCTGTGGAGCGTCGACACCCTCGACTGGAAGCACTCCAAGGACACCCAGCCCGCAGCCCAGGCGGCCATCCTGGCCACGCTGAGGAAGCAGATCGGCAACGGCGGTGTGGTGTTGATGCATGACATCCACGGCAACTCGCGGGCCTCGACGACCGCCGTGGTGACCACGCTGCGGCAGCAGGGCTACACCCTGGTGACCCTGGCCGAACTGGCTCCGGCGCAGTACCGATTCGGCAAGGCTTTTTGCACTTCCCTGGCGGTGCGGCCCCCCTGCGTCCGGTGAGGCGGCAGCGATCCAGGCCATCGGGCGGGCCACGGTGCCACCGATGCTGTGACGCTGGTCACCATTTCACTGGACAATTAGGCAACCACGCTGTTGCGTTATCGATTCGAGGCCGCTATATTCGTCCACTTTCGTGGTGCCGACGAGTCATCCGGCGTTGGGGGTGGCTAGGGTGTGGTCCGTGGCAACAACACTAACTACTCATCAGCGAGCGACACGATCGACAGTGGCGTCGAAGGTCATCATGGCCGTCTCCGGCCTGATCCTCATCGGCTTCCTCCTCGCGCACATGTTCGGCAACTTCAAGATGCTGCTGCCAGACAACGGTCTGGAGTTCAACGAGTACTCGCACTGGCTCCGGGAGTTCGGATATCCGGCCCTGCCCCACGGCGTGTTCTTGTGGATCTTCCGGATCGTCCTGCTGGCGGCCGTCATCCTCCACATGTGGTCGGCCTTCAAGCTGCGCACCCGTGCCCGCAGGAACGTCGGCGGCTCACGCTACGCGAACGTGCGGCGCATGGAGCACAGCTACGCTGCTCGCACCATGATGTGGGGCGGCATCATCATCGTCTTGTTCCTGGTGATGCACATCCTCCAGTACACCGCACAGGTGCTGCGCTTCGGGTACGGCGCGGGCGTCACCGACCTTGCTCCCTACGACCGCGTCCTGGCTGGCTTCGGCGAGTGGTGGGTCGTGGTCGCCTACGCGGTGGCGATGCTGGCGGTCTGCATGCACGTCTCCCATGGCTTCCACAGCGCCTTCATGACCCTGGGCGCCAACACCAGCAAGGGCGCCCGCCGACTGCTGCGGGCCCTGGCGCAAATTGTTGCCGGCCTGCTGTTCGTGGGCTTCATGATTCCGCCCGTGCTGATCCTGATTGGAGTCATCCCGTGACCGACACCCTCACCGAGAACACCCAGAGCGCTGCCGCCGACTACTGGCAGGTGGGCGACGAGGTCGCCGACACCAAGGCAGACCTCAACCAGCCCATCGAGAACATGTGGAAGAACCGCGTCTTCTCGGCCAAGCTGGTCAACCCGGCCAACCGGCGCAAGCTGAGCGTCATCATCGTCGGCACCGGTCTGGCCGGTGGCGCGGCCGCCGCCACCCTGGGCGAGGCCGGCTACAACGTCCTCAACTTCTGCTACCAGGACAGCCCTCGGCGCGCGCACTCCATCGCCGCCCAGGGTGGCATCAACGCCGCCAAGAACTACCGCAACGACGGCGACTCCACCTACCGGCTGTTCTACGACACGGTCAAGGGCGGCGATTACCGTGCCCGCGAGACCAACGTCTACCGTCTGGCCGAGGTCAGCGCGAACATCATCGACCAGTGCGTGGCCCAGGGTGTTCCCTTCGCCCGCGAGTACGGCGGCCTGCTGGACACCCGCTCGTTCGGTGGCGTCCAGGTGCAGCGCACCTTCTATGCCCGTGGCCAGACCGGTCAGCAGCTGTTGATCGGCGCCTACCAGGCCCTCGAGCGCCAGGTTGCCGCCGGCACCGTGAAGATGCACACCCGTCACGAGATGATCGAACTGATCGTGGTCGACGAGCGCGCCCGCGGCATCGTCACCCGCGACATGGTCACCGGCAAGATCGAGTCGCACTTCGCCGACGCGGTCGTGCTGGCCACCGGTGGTTACGGCAACGTCTTCTTCTTGTCGACCAATGCCATGGGCTGCAACGTGACCGCCACCTGGCGTGCCCACCGCAAGGGTGCCTACTTCGCCAACCCCTGCTACACGCAGATCCACCCGACGTGCATCCCGGTGCACGGCGAGACGCAGTCGAAGCTGACCCTGATGTCGGAGTCGCTGCGCAACGACGGCCGGATCTGGGTGCCCAAGAAGGCCGAGGATTGCACCAAGGATCCCCGCCAGATCGCCGAGGAGGACCGCGACTACTACCTGGAGCGGATCTACCCGTCGTTCGGCAACCTGGTGCCGCGTGACATCGCGTCACGCCAGGCCAAGTACATGTGTGACGAGGGACGCGGTGTCGGCCCCGCGGTCAAGGAGCGCGACCACGACGGCAACGAGCGCGAGATGCGCCGCGGTGTCTACCTGGACTTCGCCGACGCGATCGGTCGTCTGGGCAAGGATGCCGTCGAGAAGAAGTACGGCAACCTGTTCGACATGTACAAGCAGATCACCGGTGAGGACCCGTACGAGACGCCGATGCGCATCTACCCGGCGGTCCACTACACCATGGGTGGCCTGTGGGTCGACTACGACCTGCAGTCCTCGATCACCGGCCTGTACGTCGCCGGCGAGGCGAACTTCTCCGACCACGGTGCCAACCGTCTGGGTGCCTCGGCGCTGATGCAGGGCTTGGCTGACGGCTACTTCGTCCTGCCCAACACCATCAACGACTACCTGGCCGATGCGCCCTTCGAGAAGATCGACGCCAGCCACCCGGCGGCCGTCGAGGCCCTCGAGTCCGCCACCGGACGCATCAACAAGCTGCTGGCGGTCAACGGCACCCGCACGGTCGACTCCTTCCACAAGGAACTGGGACACATCATGTGGGAGTACTGCGGCATGGAGCGGTGGGAGGACGGCCTGAAGACCGCGATCCAGAAGATCCGCGAGCTGAAGGCGGAGTTCTGGAGCAACGTGAAGGTCACCGGCGTCAACGAGGACTTCAACCAGACCCTTGAGCGGGCCGGCCGTCTGGCCGACTTCTTCGAGCTGGGCGAGCTCATGTGCATCGATGCGCTGCACCGTCGTGAGTCCTGCGGCGGCCACTTCCGTGGCGAGTCGCAGACCGAAGAGGGCGAGGCGTTGCGTCACGACGACCAGTTCCTCTACGTCGCGGCCTGGGGCTGGGGCGGCGAGCACGGCAAGCCGATCCTGCACAAGGAGCAGCTGAACTACCAGGCGATCGAGCTGAAGCAGAGGAGTTACAAGTGAAGGTCACACTGCGAATCTGGCGCCAGCCCAACGTCCAGACTCCCGGCAAGATGGTGTCGTACCCGCTGGACGGCGTGTCCGAGGACATGTCGTTCCTCGAGATGCTGGACCTGCTCAACGAGCACCTCACCGAGCGCAACGAGGAGCCGGTCGCCTTCGACCACGACTGCCGTGAGGGCATCTGTGGTGCGTGCGGCGTGGTGATCAATGGCATCGCCCATGGCGGCCAGCACACCACCACGTGCCAGCTGCACATGCGGTCCTTCGCCGATGGCGCCACCATCGACATCGAGCCCTGGAAGGCCGGCGCCTTCCCGGTCATCAAGGACCTCGTCGTCGACCGTGGAGCCCTCGACCGGATCATCCAGGCCGGTGGCTACATCTCGGTGAACACGGGTTCGGCACCGGACGCGCACGCGACCCCCGCCCCCAAGCGGGAGGCCGACAGCGCCTTCGACAACGCCACCTGCATCGGGTGCGGTGCCTGCGTGGCGGCCTGCCCCAACGGCTCGGCGATGCTGTTCACCGGGGCCAAGATCACCCACCTGGCGATGCTGCCCCAGGGCCAGCCCGAGCGGTACAGCCGGGTCAAGTCCATGGTCGCCCAGCACGACGACGAGGGCTTCGGCGGCTGCACCAACATTGGTGAATGCGCCCAGGTCTGCCCCAAGGGCATCCCGCTGTCGTCGATCAGCCAGTTGAACCGCGACTTGATGAAGTCGCTGTTCACCGCCGACGGCAAGTAGTCACTGGCTGCCAGACGCACCACCTGACAGGGCGCCCCCGGGAAATCCTCCCGGGGGCGCCCTGTCAGGTACGGGCCGTGGTGGTGAGCTACTGGCCCTGGTCCAGCAGCGCGAGCAGCTTGGGCAGGCTGCGCGGGTACTCGCAGTCCTGTACCGGGCAGTTGTTGTCCTGCCCCTCAAAGGTGCTGGTCAGCACCATGACGCGGGTGCCGGCCTGGATCACCATGATGTCGTCCCACATGCCGAAGCCGGTGCCGGTGATCAACGCCACGAAGCCGAAGTAGGCCGCGCGGGCAGGCGTCGAACTGATGGCGCTGCCATCGAAGGGAAGCTCGGAGCCGGCCACCTGGACCCGAGGCTCGGAGTAGACCGCGTGGTTGGTGTAGCGCTCAGTGCAGTTGGTCGCGGCCCGGGTGTACCGGTCGAACGCTGCCGAGGCGTCGGTCGCGTTCTGGTAGCCCAGCACCAGGACGGTCTTGCCCTGCGGAGCGTTGTCGGTGTTGAACTCCCTGACCAGCACGGTGGTGGGCTGGGCCTCGGAGGCCGAGGGCGGACCCGGGTCGCACATGCCCCTGGCGGCCTGCCCGAAGCCCTCGTACTCGCTGGCGAGCTTCGCGGCCGTGGGGTCGTAGGGGAACATCAGGTTCGCCTCGGGAACATTCGCCCAGGTCGGCTGGGCCACACCCTGGGGGCTGGGGGTCGGGGTCACCGCCGGCGTGGTGACCGAACTGACCGTCGGGGTGGTGACCGAACTCACCGACGGGGTGGCGGCAATGTCGGGGCCAGTGCTGGTCAGCCCGGGAAGGTTCAGGGCGAGCGCCGTCACGGCCACCGCCGTCACCGCGGCAAGTCCGCTGGCGATGCCGAGTCGACGGGTGGTCCGGCGCCGGTTGCCCAGCCGGCGGATCTCGCTGGCGGTCAGCTTCTGCACGTCGTTCGCCTCCTCCTGGAAGCTCTGGAAGGGATCGTGGGTGGGGTCGTGCTCAGGCATGTCGCACCTCCGGGAAGTCGGCGAGGAAGGGGGCGAGTGCTGCTCGTCCTCGGGCGAGTCGGGCCTTGATGGTGCCGGACGGGGCACCGACCTCAGCCGCGATCTCGTTGACGCTCAGGTCGCAGAAATGGTGCAGCACGATCACCCGCCGTTGTTCCGGCGAGATCTGGGCCAGGGCATGGTCGAGGGCGACGCGGTCGGGGGTGGGTTCCTGGGTGCGCACCGGCTCCAGGGCGCGATCGGGATCACGGCGGGCCAGTCGGTTCTTGCGCCAGCGGCTGACCGCCAGCCGGTAGGCCACGGTGCGGACCCAGGCTTCCGGGGACTGCGCCTGGTCGAGTTTCTTGCGCTTGTCCCAGGCGCGGATGAACGCCTCCTGGACGCAGTCCTGGGCCTCGCCCAGGTTCCCGCACATGGCGTAGATCTGGGCCACGAGTCGGTTGAAGGAGGTCTGGTACAGGGCATCAAAGCTCTCCTCGTCCATCGGTGCCTCCTCTCTCGTGATGTCATACTGCGGGCCGGGTGCCTGTCAGTCACCATGGATACGCCCGGCGGCGACCCACGGTTGCATCCTTGCGGGGTATTTCGTCGACGGGTGGCTGCCGCGCGGTCGGTCGGCTGGTTCGGGACGGCCCACGATTAGGCGCCCCGCCCGACGGTGTGGCAAACTTGTGCGCTGTTGCGTCCATTCGCAACCGTCCGCGTTACCGGCACCTGCCACAGGGGGACCGTTCGGCGTCGCGGAGACAGAATCTGACGAGGTGACCTGTGGCACTGACGAGGAAATCATCATGAACCATGTTCTTGACGTCGTGGACGCAGGCTCGCTGCGCGACGACATCCCCCCGTTCCGCGCCGGAGACTCCGTGAAGGTTCACGTGAAGGTCGTCGAGGGCAGCCGCTCGCGTGTCCAGGTGTTCGCCGGCGTCGTGCTGTCGCGCACCGGTGGCGGCGTTCGCGAGTCGTTCACCGTCCGCAAGGTCTCCTTCGGCACCGGTGTCGAGCGCACCTTCCCGCTGCACTCCCCGATCATCGAGAAGATCGAGGTCGAGCGCCACGGTGACGTGCGCCGCGCCAAGCTGTACTACCTGCGCGGACTGCGCGGCAAGGCAGCCAAGATCAAGGAGAAGCGCTTCAACTGAGGCAGCAGCCGACGGTCATTCGTCGGTGCCCCGCAGGCAAACCCCGGCCCTCGGCCGGGGTTTGTTGCGTTCTGGCAACGTCAGTGCGGCCCCTGGTCCACATCGGTCCCCGGTGGCGTTGTCCCGATACCCTGAGGGCATGGACGCACCCTCGCTGCCGGCGCAGCGCGCCGAGCCGCGGGCCAGGGGCGTGCTGGAGGTGGCTGCCACGGCGCTGGTGACCCTGGTCGTCGTGGGACTGCTCGGCGCGATGCTCGGACGCCCGGCCAGGGCCGGCACGTCCATGGAGCCGCTGATCGCCGCCGACGCGCGCGTGTGGCTGGCGGCCCCGACCGCCCTGGAGCGCGGCGCCGTCGTGGTCATCATGCCCGACACCCGCTGGCACGACGTGGTCGCCGACCGGCCCACCAGGGTGACCAGGACGCTGCGGTGGTTGCGACTGTCACAACCACCGGCGGGCTCGCGACTGATGGTGCGCATCATCGGCGTGCCCGGTGACGAGGTGCGCTGCTGCGACTCCACCGGGTCGGCGCGGGTGAACGGCCACCCCGTGCCGGCGCGGCTTCCCGCCACCCGCTTCCGAGTCGTGGTGCCCGAGGGGCGCTACTTCGTGGCCGGTGATGCCCCGGGCACGGCCCACTCGGCCTGCTACCTGTCCAGTCTCGGGGTCGAGGCGCTCGTGGCGACCGACCGGATCGTGGCGCAGGTCGATAGAGTGGGTTGGCCGTGGAACCCCACGGACCTTGCCCCGAGCAAGGAGCCCTACGCAGGCATCCCGGGGCGACCCGCCAACCCCGATCCGATCATTGAAGCCGGGAAGGACCCGTCCTGTTGACCAGCACCGACACCCCTGCCGAGGACGACGCGGCCGACACTGCCCAGCAGTCCGCAGCCGACGCGCCCCGGCAGTCCCCGAACCGATCCGGGTGGGGGGTGCTCGGCCGGGGTCTGCGTGAGCTCGCCATCGTCGTCGTCCTGGCGCTGATCATCTCGGCCGGTGTGCGCGCCTTCCTGGGACAGGTCTTCGTCATCCCGTCGGCGTCGATGGCTGACACGGTGGCCATCAATGACCGCGTCGTGGCCGTCAAACCCGTCGACGCCGCCCGCGGCGACATCATCGTCTTCAAGGACCCCGGCGGGTGGCTCGAGGCCCCGCCCGAGCCGCGCCAGGGCGTGGGACGGGTGCTGCAGTTCGTGGGCCTGCTGCCCGACACCTCCACCAACCATCTGCTCAAGCGCATCATCGGCATGCCGGGCGACGAGATCGTCTGCTGTGACGCCGACGGGCAACTGGTCATCAATGGCCACTCGATGGACGAGAGCTCCTACCTGGCGCCCGGTGCCCAGCCCGCCACCATCGAGTTCCGGGTGGTCGTCCCGGCTGGGCGCGTCTTCGTGATGGGTGACAACCGCAACGCCTCACGCGACTCCCGGTGCCACCTGGCCACCATCATGAACGACGGCAAGCCGCAGGGGACGGTGGCGTTCGTCCCGCTGGACAACATCGTCGGGCCGGCGCTGCTGCGGGTGGCGCCCCTGGACCGCTTCGGGACCCTGAAGCGTCCGACCGTCTTCGACGCCGTGCCGCCACCGACCGCCCCGGCCCCCGTCGACCCCGTGATCGAACCCGCCGGGGTGGGCTGCTGACATGATTCGTCCGGGCAAGGGACTGTACGGCTACGAACGTGCCCTGGCGCGCGCGGGACTGTCCCCGGTGGCCGGCGCCGACGAGGCCGGCCGTGGGGCCTGCGCCGGGCCGCTGGTCGCCGCGGCGGTCATCCTGGCCGACACCCCGGCGCGCCGGATCTCGGGGTTGGCCGACTCCAAGCTGCTCACCGCCGCCCAGCGGGAACGCTGCTACGACGAGATCATGGCCAAGGCCGTCGACGTGGCCGTGGTGGCCATCGAGGCCGACGAGTGCGACCGGCTCGGCATGCACGTGGCCGACCTGCAGGCGCTGCGGCGCGCGGTGTCCCGGCTGGGCACCACGCCCGAATTCGTGCTGACCGACGGGTTCAGCGTGGACGGCCTGCCGGTGCCCGGTCTGGCGGTCTGGAAGGGTGACCGGGTGGCGGCCTGCGTGGCTGCCGCCAGCGTGGTCGCCAAGGTGACCCGTGACCGGATCATGACCCAGTACGCGCACCTGTACCCGGCCTACGATTTCGAGGTTCACAAGGGGTACTGCACCGCCGAACACCAGGCCCGACTCGACCAGCACGGCCCGTGCCCCATCCATCGCAGGAGATTCGAGAACGTCAGACGAGCGGCTAGAGTGACTGCATCATGAGCGCAGAAGACCTAGAGGCCTACGAGTCCCGACTGGAGCTGGAGCTCTACCGCGAGTACAAGGACGTCGTCGGGATCTTCACCTACGCCGTCGAGACCGAACGCCGCTTCTACCTGTGCAACCAGGTCGACCTGAAGGTGCGCACCGAGGGCGGCGACGTGTACTACGAGGTGTCCATGGGCGATGCCTGGGTGTGGGACATGTACCGCCCGGCACGGTTCGTGAAGTCGGCCAAGGTGCTCACCTTCCGCGACGTGTCGATCGAGGAGATCGTGCACTCCGACCTGCAGGTACCCGACTCGAAGTGAGTTTCGCGGTTTAGGCGAGGCGGGTGAGTTCCACTTCCACGAACATCTGCGAGTCGCCCGAGCCGGTGAAGATGCCACGCAGCGGTGCCACGTCGGCGTACTCGCGTCCCCGGGCCACCTCCACGTGCTGGTCACTGGGACGCGACCCGTTCGCCGGGTCGACATCAACCCACTCGCCGTCCCAGAAGCGTGCCCAGGCGTGCGACTCCCCGCTGTAGGAACGCCCCACCTCGGGCTCCTGGTGCGGCATCAGGTAGCCGGAGACGTAACAGGCGGGAATGCCCAGGTAGCGCAGGCACCCGATGACCAGGTGGGCCATGTCCTGGCAGACACCGGCACGGGCCTGCCAGGAGTCGGCGGCCAGGGTGTGCACGCCCGTCGAACCGGGGACGTAGCGCACCTCGCTGGTGATCAGCTCGACCACCTGCAGGGCACATTCCATGGGCGTGGCCGAGGCCTCGGCGATCTCGGTCACCCGCTGGGCCAGGTCATGGGGCAGTCGGACGCTGGGCGAGATGTGCAGGTACTCGGCGTGGGTTTCGGCGACCTCATCCGAGCGCATCTGTTCCCAGGAGATCCCCAGCCCGTCGGACGGGGTCCGGCGCACGTCGACGGTGGAGGAGGAACTGACGACCAGTTCGGTGTGCCGCTCATGCACCTCGAAGGTGGTCACCGACGTGCCCCAGTAGTCAATCCAGTTCATGGTCCACGCGGTGGGGGAGATGTCCACCCGGGTGTGCAGCACCTGCTGCTCCAGGGTCGAGCGGGGCGCCATCCGGGCCTCGTTGAACGACGACTCGGCGCCACCCTCGTAGGTGTAGCCGGTCTTGTGGGTGATGCGCAGCAACATCAGCGGACTCCTGCCTGCCAGGTGAGGGTGTCAGCGGCGTCGAAGTAGCGCGCGGCCACGGCCTCGTTCACCTCGATGCAGGTCTTCTGCAACGACTTCATCCGTCCCCGCACCCCGTCCAGCAACAGCCGGCGCGGACGGTACTCCAGGTCGGCGCGGGCCGCGCCCAGGACCTTCATCAGCTCGTCCAGCTGGGCGATGCCCACACCGGGCTCGAGCCGGCTGACGATCCCCTCGGACTGGTCCAGGCAGAACACCACCGAGCGGGGGAACATCCGGTCGAGCAGCAGGAACTCGGCGGCGTCGGTGGGGGACTCCGACCCCTTGTGGGTCAACCGGAACGCGTGGTAGGCGTTGCAGGCGCGCAGCGAGTGCAGCCAGGCAGCCTCCTCGTTGGGCATGAACATCGCCGACTCGATGATGCGGGCCGTCATGTCGATGCGTTCCAGGCTGCGGCCCAGGACCAGGAACTGCCAGCCCTGGTCGTGGGTCATGGTGGCGTCGACCAGACCGGTGATGGTGGCGCAGCGCTCACGGATCAGGTGGCAGGCGTCCGCGATGCGCTGGCGCTGCAGCCGGTTGTTGCGCACCATGTTCCAGGTGGTGTTGATCGCTTCCCACAGTTCGGCCGAGACCACTTCGCGGGAACGACGGGCGCTCTCCCGGGCACCCCAGAAGGCGCTGACCATCGACGCCGGGGAGCCCGCGTCCCAGCCCAACGTCTGCACCAGGATGTCGTGGGACAGGTCGGCGTCGTCCTCGGTCTCGACGCCCAGCACCGACAGCAGGTTTCCGGTGGCGGTTCCCTCGTCGGTGACCGGATCCTCGAGCAGGGTCTGCACGTGCACCTCGAGCAGCCGGGCGGTGACCTCGGCGCGCTCCAGGTAGCGACCGATCCAGTACAACGACTCGGCGATGCGGCTCAGCACTGGTCCTCCTGGCGGCTCTGCTGCTGGGGTTGCTTCTGTTCCTGCTTCTCGGCGACCGCGCGGCGCTGGTGCACCAGCGGCTCGGACGGGCCGCTGGGGCTGGTCGGGCGCCGAATCTCGTAGCGGGCGCGTCGGCCGTCGCCGCGCAGCACCCAGGTGTCCTTGGAGCCTCCGCCCTGGCTGGAGTTCACGATCAGTTGGCCCTCCTCCAGGGCCACCCGGGTGAGCCCGCCGGGCAGCACCCAGACGTCCTCACCGGAGTTGATGGCGAACGGGCGCAGGTCGACGTGGCGTGGGCGCAGTCCCTGCTCGGTCATGGTCGGCACCGTCGACAGCTGGACGACCGGCTGGGCGATCCACCCGCGGGGCTTGGCCAGGACGGTGGCGCGCAGTTCGTCGAGTTCCTTGCGGGTGGCCCGGGGTCCGATGACGATGCCCTTGCCGCCCGACCCGTCGACCGGCTTCACGACCAGTTCGTCGAGGCGGTCCAGCACCTCCTCGCGGGAGGCGGGGTCCTCCAGTCGCCACGTGTCGACATTGGGCACGATCGGTTCCTCGTCGAGGAAGTAGCGGATCAGGTCGGGCACGTAGGTGTAGAGCAACTTGTCATCGGCCACCCCGTTGCCGACCGCATTGGCAATGGTGATGTTGCCGGCCCGGGCGGCATTCAGGATGCCGGCGCAGCCCAGCACCGAGTCGGAACGGAAGTAGACCGGGTCCAGGTAGTCGTCGTCGACGCGACGGTAGATCACGTGCACCGGACGCAGTCCGCGGGTGGTGCGGATCATCACCCGGCCGCCGCGGGCCACCAGGTCTCGTCCCTCGACCAGTTCGCAGCCCATCATCCGGGCCAGCAGGGAGTGCTCGAAGTAGGCCGAGTTGTAGGGGCCGGGGGTCAGCACCGCGATCGTCGGATTCGACACGCCACCGGGGGCGGCCGCGATCAGCGCCGCCAGCAGCCGCTGGGGGTAGTCGTTGACCGGACGAATGGCGTGCCCACTGGTCAGTTCCGGCATGCCGGTGCCCATGGCCCGCCGGTTGGTCAGCACGTAGGACACCCCCGAGGGGATGCGCACATTGTCCTCCAGCACCCGGAAGGCGCCTTGGCCGTCGCGGACCAGGTCAATGCCGGAGACGTGGATGCGGACCCCGTTGTGGGCCTGGATGCCGAACGCCTGACGGTAGTAGTAGCGCGAGGAGGTGACCACGTGGCGGGGGATCACGCCGTCGATGAAGCAGCGGCCGGCGCCGTAGATGTCGTCCAGGAACAGCTCCAGGGCCTTGACCCGCTGCTTGACGCCGGCCTCGGCGACATTCCAGTCGCTCTCGGAGATGATCCGCGGCACGATGTCGAGGGGGAAGGGGCGCTCCTCGCCGCCGATGTCGAAGGTGACACCCTGGTTGCGGTAGGCGTTGGACACGTAGTCGGCGCGCTGCCCCAGGTCGTCCAGCGACATCGAGTCAAACATCTTGGCCAGACCCAGATAGGGCGCTCGCACCGTGCCAGTGACGTCCTCGACCATTTCGTCGTAGACGTCGTCGCGCACGGGATAACCGTCGTAGAGACCCTCCATGAGGGTCAACCTACTGCCTCGCCTCGACCCATGTCGCGCTGACCGAAGCACATGCCCGGCCGCTGGTCCAGACCCCCTCATCAATCTGTGGACAAGCGGGGCGGCGCCAACTTGTCTGTGGACAACTGAGCATTTCACCCGATTCGCGCCCATGGTCGGTGCGGAGGTGGTGAACGATGGCGATCACTGGAGGACGGCGGGCATCGGTCGGGGCCTGGGGCGAGGCCCAGGCGGCGCTGTTCCTGGAACGGCTGGGCTGGCAGATCCTGGAGCGGAACTGGCGATGCGCTGCCGGCGAGATCGACCTGGTGGCCCGCGAACCTGACGGCACGGTGGTGCTGGTCGAGGTGAAGACCCGCAGCGGGCTGGGCTACGGCAGCCCGCTGGAGGCCATCACCTACGCCAAGCAGTCCAAGCTGCGGGAACTGGTGCACTGGTGGCGCCGTGAACACCGTGGCGCCGGGCCGCTGCGGGTGGACGCGATCGGCGTGCTCCGGGAAGCCGAAGGCGTCCAGATCACCCACGTGAGGGATGCACTGTGAGGGCCGGCAGCGCGCACTCGGTGGCCCTGATCGGCATCGACGGGACAGTCGTGCAGGTCGAGGCCGCCGTCGGCGACGGACTGCCCAAGACGGTGCTGGTCGGTCTGCCCGATGCGTCGCTGTACGAGGCGCGGGATCGGTGCAAGGCGGCGGTCAGCGCCTCGGGATACGCGTGGCCGACCCATCTGCTGACCATCAACCTGAGTCCGGCCACCCTGCCCAAGTCCGGCAGCCACTACGACCTGGCGATTGTCGCGGCCATCATGGTCGCCCAGGGGCTGGCCCCCGCCGACCGGACCACGGGCTGCGTGATGCTGGGCGAGCTGGGACTGACCGGGGCCGTGCGCAGCGTCCGCGGCCTGCTGTCGGCGCTGCAGGCGGCCCGGACCGCCGGGTTCGGTGCGGCCGTCGTGCCCGCCGAGCAGCTGGCCGAGGCTGGACTCGTCGACGGTCTGCAGCTCTACGGAGTGACCTCGCTGCGGGACCTGATGGAGGTGCTGCGGGGTGGACCCGGCGTGACCGCGGGCCCCGCGGCGCCGGAGGCCGAGGACGGGTCGGCGCACACCCCTGACTTCGCCGAGGTGAACGGGCAGGACGAGGCCCGATGGGCCCTGGAGGTGGCCGCAGCGGGGCGACACCACGTGCTGTTGCAGGGCCCACCGGGGGTCGGCAAGACGATGCTGGCGGCCCGGTTGCCCGGCATCCTGCCGCCGTTGACCCACGCTGAGGCGTTGGAGGTCTCGGCGATTCATTCCCTGTACGGCCTGCGGGTCGAGCGGTTGATCCGTACCCCGCCGTTCTCCGATCCGCACCGTGGTGCCACGGTGGCCTCGGTGGTCGGTGGCGGGTCGCGCCAGATCACCCCGGGGGCCATCTCGATGGCGCACCGCGGGGTGCTGTTCCTCGACGAGGCACCCGAATTCTCCACCCGGGTGCTGGAGTCGCTGCGCACGCCCCTGGAGTCGGGGGAGGTGCTGATCACCCGCGCCGAGACCAAGGCACGCTTTCCTGCCAGGTTCCAGCTCGTGCTCGCCGCCAACCCCTGCCCGTGCGGCTTCTATGGGTCGGTGCGCCACAACTGCCGGTGCACACCCCACACCATTCGCCGCTACCAGGAACGGCTCAGTGGCCCCATGCTGGATCGCATCGACATCCACCAGACGCTGCACCAGCAGTCACCGCGGGTGATGCGGCAGCGAGCGGAGGGGGAGTCCTCGGCGGTGATCGCGGCCCGGGTCGCCCGGGCACGTGAGCGCCAGGCACGGCGCCTGCGGGGCACCCCGTGGACGACCAATGCCGAGGTGCCCGGGCCGGTGCTGCGGGAGCTGCCCCTGCCGGACGGGTTCGACGTGCTGGAGACCGCACTGCGCCGGGGCCAACTCAGCCCGCGGGGCGTCGACAAGGTGTGGCGGGTCGCGTGGACGATCGCCGACCTGGACGGCAGCGACCGGATTACCCGAGGGCATCTGACCACCGCGTTGGGCATGCGCACTGACACGGCGGCCGCCGCATGAGTACGACGGGCAACCACGGGAGCCGCCACCACGACTGGGACGAGGAGCGTACCGCGCGCGCCTGTCTCAGCGG
This sequence comes from Tessaracoccus sp. SD287, assembly GCF_017355265.1. Taxonomy (GTDB): domain Bacteria; phylum Actinomycetota; class Actinomycetes; order Propionibacteriales; family Propionibacteriaceae; genus Aestuariimicrobium. The sequence continues at coordinate 48,232 of NZ_JADIJQ010000016.1, read as the reverse complement.
ATGCGTCGAGCCGGCCGTGCCTGAGCTCGTCACGATGGTGACCAACCTCGGTGCCGTCGAGGTGTGGCACACCCTGCGAGAATCCTCCCAGGACTCACCGTGGTCGAGGCGTGCCAAGAACTTCGACCTGCGGCGCAGTCTCGACCTGGTCCAGCGTGATGACCTGCGCTACCTCATTCCGGGCGACCCCGACTGGGTCAGCGGGTGGGACGACCTGGCCGGAGTCGGCCACCACGGTCTGGGCGGGGTGCCCCTGGGCGTCTGGGTGGTGGGGCCCGGCTCGCCCGGTGGATTGTTGGCGCGGTCGGTGGCCATGGTCGGCTCCCGGGCATCCACCGGCTACGGCGAACGCGTGGCCAGCGACCTTGGCGCTGAACTGTCGGCCGCTGGATGGACCGTGCTGTCCGGTGGCGCCTACGGCATAGACGCGGCCTCGCACCGCGGTGCCCTGTCCGCGACCGGGGCCAGTGTGGCCATCCTGGCCGGTGGGCTGGATGAGTGGTATCCGCGGGGCAACAACAGGTTGCTGGAACAGATGGCGGCCAGCGCCGTGGTGATCTCCGAGGTCGCTCCCGGTGTTCGACCGGTGAAGGCCGGATTTCTCGCCCGCAACCGACTGCTGGCAGCCGGCAGCAGGGGCACCGTGATCGTGGAGGCGGCACGCCGGTCGGGGGCACTGAACACCGTCGCCTGGGCGCACGCGCTGAACCGGCCGGTGATGGCCGTACCGGGACCGGTCACCTCCTCGGCCTCATCGGGTCCGCATGACCTGATCCGTCACAACGCCGCCGTCCTGGTCACCTGCGCCGACCAAGTGGGCGCGCACCTGGGACCGCTGCGCCCAGACCCGACGGGGGAGGCGACCCAACCGCGCCTGCTGGACGGCCTCGACCCCCACGAGCTGGTGGTCCGGGAGGCGTTGCCGGGCCGCGGCTGCCTGGACGTCGGTGGTCTGGCTGACCGCACCGGCCTGCGGGTGCCGGTGGTGTTGGCGGCGTTGGGCTCCCTGGAGCAGCAGCAGTTGGTCCGGCGCAACCCCGACGGCACCTGGGCGCTGGCCCGTCCGCCCCGGCGTTGAGTCGGGTGCGGCAGGATGGGAGCCCACCAGCCAGGAGGTAGTCAATGTCGTGGTACGCCCGGGGGCCCGAGCGCGGTCGCCAGATCGCAGGGGACGTCTTCGTGGTGCTGTGGGCGGTGGTCTGGTTCCTCGCCGCGCGGTTCGTCCACTCGACGATTGACGCCATGGGCGACCCGGCGCGGGCGTCAGGGACCAAGTTGCGCCAGATGGCCGACGAACTGGACAAGGCCTCGCAGTTGGCGGGGCGGGTGCCCGTGGTCGGAGACGAGATGGGGGTCCCCTTCCGGATGCTGGCCCGGCTGCTGGGTGACCTCATCGCCCAGGTCGAGGCGCAGGCCGCCGAGATCGGCGACACCGCAACGACCGTCTCGGTGCTGGTTTTCGCCATCCCGGTGCTGGTCGTGGCGGGCTGGTGGCTGGCCCGGCGACTGTCCTCGGCCCGCAGCGCTGACGCGGCGCAGGTCTTCATCGACGAGACCGCAGACCTCGACCTGTACGCCCTGCGGGCGATGGCCAACGTCAGGATGGAGGAGTTGGCCGCCGTCTCCGACGACCCGGCCGGCGCCTGGCGCGCCGGTGACCGGGAGGTGATCCGACGGCTGGCCGCCCTCGAGTTCGCCAGGACGGGTATCACGCGGATCGCGTTGCCCGCCGCGGCCAGGCCGGCCCGGCCCCAGGGACGTCCCGACGACTGAGGGCCAGCCCGCCGCCCGAACCCGAGCAGCGGACTGGCCCCAGCACAGCCGGTCGGTCAGGCCATCAGACGATAGGCGCGTGCCGCCAGGTAGGCCCCGGTGGACTGCCAGCCGCCGGCCCCATTGTTGAGGTAGCCGTACAGGTTGCCCAGGCTGAGGTTTCGCCCCAGCAGGTCCCGCAGGCCGTCACCGTTGATGTCACCGGGGGAGAAGATCTGGTCGATGCCGTCCCAGCCCGTGCCGCGGACGGTGGCGCCGACCGAGTTGCCCGCCGCGTTGAGCTCGTAGGCGATCAGCAGCCCGGCGTCGTTGACCGCCAGCAGGTCGGGGGTCTTGTCGCCGACGAACTGGCCGACGGTCGCCACCAGACGGATGCCGCCCCAGTTCTTGCCGACAGCACGCACATTGCTGAGGTAGCCGCCGTCAATGTCGAAGGAGTAACGCAGCAGGTTCTGGTCCGCGTCAATGGCGTACAGCTCGGCGGCGCCGTCCCCGTCCATGTCGGGCATGACCACTAGGTTGCGGATGCCGTCCCAGCCCTTGCCGATCTGGCGTCCGGGCTCGTAGGTGCTCACCCCGGAACTGCGGTAGAGCCACAGCGAACCGTCCAGCTGGCGGCCGACCAGTTCGCTCACACCGTCGCCGTTGAGGTCGGGCACCTGGGAGATCCAGTCGAACTTGCCCCACCCCGAACCCAGCTGCTGCTTGGCGACGGTGCCGGTGTTGTTCGCGGTGGACTTGGCCCACCACAGGCCGTTGGTAGCGGTGTCAATGAGCACCAGGTCGGCACGGCCGTCGCCGTTGCGGTCGCCCAACACACCGGAGCCGATCATGGCCTGACCGTCGGCGTCCAGGGTGAGGACGCCGTTCTGGAAGCTCTGGCGCACCATGCCGCCGCCGAGGTCCTGCTGGTCGCCGGTGGGCAGGCCCATCTCGACGAATTTCTGCTCGTTGGCCCGCAGCCAGGCCAACACGCGACCGCCGACCAGGTGGCCGCCGGTCTCCGGACTGGAGTAGACGACGCCCTTCTCGAAGGTCGTGGTGGCTGCCTCCTTGGGCCCCCAGCCGAGCGGGGCCGCGTCGGCGGTGGGCCATCCGGTGGCCTCGAAGCCGAGGCGGTTCACCACCCCGATGGTCGCCTTGTCGGCGAGGAACAGCGCCCCGGCAGGGTTCTGCCAGATGGCGCCCCGGGCGAACTCGGTCACCCGACCACCCTCGAACGGGCGCTCCTGCACGAAGGGCCTGCCCAGGCTGCTGTTGACCCCGCCGAGCTGGGACCAGCGCTGGTGGATGGCGCTTGACTGCCAGCCGGTCATCGCGGCCGCGACATTGGTGCGCAGGGTCGGCAGGTAGCTGCGCAGGTTGGTGCCGGGGCAGTCGGTGGCCATCACGTCGCCGTGGCCGGCGATGACGTTGAGGGTCTTCCCGGACAGGGTCACGGTGCCGATCGGGTTCACGTAGTTGTTGGCCAGCTTCCAAGCGATCATCTGCGTCATCGAGGACAGACCGGCTGCCGTGGGCTTGGCGGTGCTGGAGTCCATCATCATGGAGATGCCGAAGGTCTCAGTGTTCCAGGAGCCAGCGTGGGCGCCGTGCACGGGGTAGGTCAGCCCCCCGTGGCGTCCCTCGAAGACCTGTCCGTACTTGTCGACCAGCGCGTTGTAGCCGATGTCGCACCAGCCGCGGTCGACCACGTGGAACCGGTAGATGCCGCGGACGATGCCGGCGGCCTGGGCCTGGGTGTAGTTGTTCGAACCGGCGGTGTGATGGACGATGACGGCCTTGATGCTGTCGGTGTACTTGGCCGGCACGCAGCCCTGGCCGTTGTAGGACAGCAGGCGTTCGTCGGCGCCCCACCCGGCGCGGGTGATCACCGGCGGTGCCTCGACGCCACCGGTCGCTGCAGCGGGGGTGATCTTCCGGGGCGCAGCGTCCAGCGCGGCGGTCTGCGGGTCGAGCAGGGTGACCTTGACCGACCCGACCGAGGTCGTCGTGTCGCCCAGGACGCGCACCTCCACGCCGTCGGAGGCACCGATGAACAACGGTTCGGTGCCGCCCTTGCCAGTGGACGGGTCGTCGACCTCACCCTCGGCGGTGGTCCAGTCGCTCCAGGTGCCGTTGGCGCTGGCACGGAACTGGACGATCGGTGCGCCACCGGTCGAGGACTGCCAGGTCACGCCCAGCATCGAGAAGTCCTGGGTGGCCTGCTGGGACAGGTGGGCGAACTGGCGCAGCTCGCCCTGGTCCTGGCTGACCAGGCCCGGGGCTGCGGGCACCGACAAGGACTGGGAATCGGTGGTCGTCCCGGGCGGCGGGGGCTGGTCGACGGGCAGGCGCTGCTCGGTGGACGTGTCGGCCCGGGCAGGGGCCGCCGTCAGGCCCAGGCCGGTCAGACCGAGGCTGAAGATGGCAAGAGTGGCGCAGGTGTGGCGCGCCAGGAGTGTGCGGGTACGCATCGGCGTGAACTCGGCTTTCAATCGAGGGGCGTTCGGCCGCGTGTCACGAGCACCCGGAGGGGGAGCGCAGGCACGGGGTCGGACTCATTCTGTGCAGATCGGGGGGCGAAGGTCACATGCGCCCTCAAGTGCTGCCTCAGGCTTGAGTGTGCCGCAGGTGCGCCCCAGCCGCCGTGGCGCCACTGGCGCTGATGGCCAGCCGGTGGCCGGCGGTGTGGGCGGCGATGGTCGCCACCACCGCGACCGCCCCCATCACCGTCTGCATGGACTCCGAGCTGGGGACGGGCACCAGCGCAATGAGCATGGCGGCCGCGGGTGCCGCCAGGGTGGCCAGGATGACCACGACCTTCGCCAGCCGTGGGCGTGCCCAGGTGTGGGAGTGCGTCAACGAGGGCACGGCGACCATGATGAAGGCACCGATCAGCACCAGCATCACCAGCGCCCCGGTCTGCCCGGTGAAGGCCAGGGCCAGGAAGGGCACCACCAGCGCCACCACCAGCGCGGCAGCAATGACCGACGCCAGGAAGGAGCGCAGCCACGGCGACGTCAGGGGTGTGCGCGGCACGACGCGTCCGGGGGTGGCGACCAGGTGCAGGATCACGGCGAGCAGGAAGCAGACGAAGGCCATGAACAGCCAGCGGTTCTCCGAGGCCATGGCCGCGTCAATGTCGGCGCTCGTGCACTTCTGGTCGATGAGGCAGCCGGGCGGCTTGCCGAGGCTGCCCCGGTAGGGCGAGCCGATCGAGTTGGCGTACAGTCCCGCGGCGATGGCCACGATCAGCAGCACCCACGAGACCATCAACAGCTTCGACGGCTTTCGCTGGGGGGTGGCCGGCACCGGGTACGTCATGCGGTGAGTGTACGGGTGTCACCGGTCGCCGAGGGGGGTGGGCGTGCCGGCTGAGCGGGGGCGTGTGAATGCGCGCGGGGTGTGAAATCGGTGGTGTTGGCTCGCTGCGGTTCTTCGGGCGACACCTCACCTGAGCCGACGCGGGGCGACCAGGGGCACGGGGGGCTGAAGTGCACGCGTCCGCGTGGGCGGGCAGCGCGCGGACTAGGGTGATGCCACCAGTGACCACAGGAGGACCCATGTCCGAGAAGTCCGAAGTGCAGAACCTTGAGGGTGCGTCCGAGGCCACCGAGCCGCTGGACGCCGCTCCCGACGCGGTCGACGCGGGTCAGGTCGCCCAGGGCGAGCCCAGGGATTACGGCGACCAGGACTCGACGAGGGTCGATCCCCGCAGCGGCACCGACGTCCAGAACAGCCGCTGACACGTGACGGCCAGCTGCAGTAGTTAGCAGCAGGTGCACGCGTTGAAGCGCTGCATCAGCACGCAACTGCTGCAGGTGGCGCCGCGGGAGCTACCGCTACAACCAGTTGTTCCGCCGGAACAAGGCGTACAGGACGACGACCCCGACCACGACCAGAGCCGCCGACAACACCACCCCGACTGGCTGGGCGTAGCCGAAGTACGGCACGTTCTGGCCGAACCAGCCCGTGATGGCCGTGGGCACGGCGATGATCGCACCCCAGGCGGCCAGCTTCTTCATGATGGTGTTCAGCCGTGAGTCGGTCAGCGACAGGTTGGTCTCGAAGGCAGAGGTGAGCAGATCGCGCAGCGATTCGGTCCATTCACCGGCCCGCAAGACGTGGTCGGTCAGGTCGTCGAACCAGGGACGCAGCGCGCTGGAGTCAATGTCGGGGTGGCGCATCAGACCAGTGACCACCTCGCGCATCGGCAGGACCACGCGCCGCAGGGCGACCAGGTCCTTCCGGATCCCGTAGACCTTTCTGGCAAAGGATGCTCCGGTCGTGCGTTCCTCGAACAGGACGTCCTCGAGCGCCTCGAGCTGATCGTCCAGCGCCTCAATCGCCTCGAAGTGGGTGTCGACGACGGCGTCCAGCAAACCATGCAGCAACGCCCCCGAGCCCTCGCGCAGCAAATGTGGGTTCTCCTCCCAGAATGCGACGACCGGGGCCATCGAGAACCGGTCATCCAACCGGATCGTCACCAGAGCCGAAGGCAGACACCAACCCGACACTCGCGTGGTGCGCTGTGCCATGCCCTGGGAGTCACCCTCTGCCGGGAGGACCGCGTACGTGGTGAAGAACAGGTGTGAGTCGTGGCGGATGAGCTTGGGGCGCTCCTTGGGTGCCAGGGCATCCTCCACCGCTGTGACGGGCAACCCGAGCTCCTCGGCAATCTCGGCGAGACGTTCCGACGATGGAGCGAGCAAATCGATCCAGACCAATACGTCGCGGTCATGGACCGCTCTGGCCAGCTCGTCGCGGGTGAGGTCGTCATCAGTGACCACCCCATCTCGCCACGAACGGCTCGTCACCAGCGTCGACATGCCTCCATTGTCGATCCCACAACGGTTCTGCCGCTGCCGCCACGACGAACCGGCGGTGGACCCATGCATGCGAAAACAGGCCCAGAAAAAGAACCAGCCCGAACCTGCACACTGCAGGTTCGGGCTATTCCGATGTCGTGCGACATCACAATGTGTCCGAGAGAGTGCTGTGTGTCAGGACATAGTTAACGGGTGTCTCGGGTCATGGTTAACGCTGGGCCATGGGCAGCCGGGAGAAGAACAGGGTCATCGTCGAGACAGTGCAGGCGGGCAGGTCACTGGGCCAGACCGCACAGCAGTACGGGGTCTCCAAGGTCTGGGTCCACACACTGGTCCAACGCTTCCGGGCCGGCGGGTGGGAAGCACTCGAACCCCGATCCAAACGGCCCCTGCACCCGGCCAACCAGACCAGCAGCATCCTGCAGGAACGCATCATCGCGCTCCGCCACGAACTGACCACCCTCGGCCTGGACGCTGGAGCAGCGACCATCCGCGAGTACCTGCTGCGCGACAACCACACCGCCCCAGCGGTCTCCACCATCTGGCGGATGCTCACCCGCGCCGGTCTGGTCACCCCACAACCCCGCAAACGGCCCCGCTCCAGCTACACCCGCTTCCAGGCCGACCTGCCCAACGAATGCTGGCAGGCCGACTTCACCCACTGGCCACTGGCCGACGGCACCGACACCAACATCCTGCTCTGGGTCGACGACCACTCCCGCTACCTGCTCTCGGCCACCGCCCACCCCGTCGTCACCGGCCCGATCGTCCTGGCCACCTTCCGCCACACCTGCGCCACCCACGGCATCCCCGCCTCGACCCTGACCGACAACGGATTCGTGTTCACCACCCGCCATCGCCACGGCCCCAACCGGTTCGAAGCCGAACTCGCCCACCTGGGAGTCACCCAGAAGAACGGCACCCCGAACCACCCCCAAACCCAGGGCAAGGTGGAACGCCTCAACCAGACCCTCAAACGCTGGCTCACCGCCCACCCACCAGCCGACGACCTCGCCGCACTCCAAGCACACATCGACAAATTCACCCGCCACTACAACACCATCCGACCCCACCGATCCCTCACCGGCCGCACCCCCGAACAGGTCTACACCGCCCGCGCCAAAGCCACCCCCGGCACCCCGACCACGCACTGGCGCCGACGCACCGACAAGATCTCCAAAGGCGGAAACGTAACCCTGCGCATCCACAGCCGACTGCACCACATCGGCCTGGGCAAAGCCCGCGCAGGAACACCCGTCGAACTACTCGTCCACGACCTCGACGTCATCATCATCGACAACACCACCGGCCAGATCATCCGCGAGCTCACCATCAACACCGACACCGACTACCAACCACTCGGCATCAAACCAGGACCCCCGAAGGGCACCCCACGACCCCCACCCAACAACCCCAAAACGTAAACGAAGTCCCGGGACATCCGTTAACGATGTCCCGAGACTTCACAATGTGTCCGAGAGAGGACTTGAACCTCCTTTGAAATCCGTTTGACTTCGAAGTACGCCGAATCGGCTTCGATCTGGATTGTTTCGTGCGGCGAACGTGCGACGGAGGGGACGGTGCCGACGCGCGCAAGGCCAATGATTCCGCCCTGGCTCCGAACCGGATGAAGACGGCGCCATGACAACCAGCCGCACGGTCGATGAGGGTCGCTCATGCCGAGAGGGTTTCATCGCGCTCATGCCCAGAGTCGGGCGTCCGCGCCGGAGTTAAGTCCCTCATAGTGGTGTAGCCCCGGTGGCCGAGTCGGAAGACGATGGCGCGGTCACCGTGGGATCCTTCGAGTTCACCTCTCACAGCTCTCTCGAAAGGGACATCACCACGATGACCGCTCCACACATTGTCGACCCCGCCCACGTGCTGGGCAACCTGCTCACCCAGGCCTCGCCCGACATGATGCGCACCCTCCTGCAGACCCTGATCAACGCCCTCCTGTCCGCTGACGCCGACCAGGTCTGCGGAGCCGAATGGGGCCAGCCCTCGGCCGACCGGCTCGCGCAACGCAACGGCTACCGCCACCGACCCCTCGACACCCGCGTCGGCACCGTCGACGTCGCCGTCCCGAAACTGCGCACCGGCTCCTACTTCCCCGAATGGCTCCTGGAGCGCCGCAAACGAGCCGAGACCGCCCTGATCACCGTGGTCGCGGACTGCTACCTCGCCGGGGTGTCCACCCGCCGAATGGACAAGCTCGTCAAAACCCTGGGCATCGACGGACTCTCGAAGTCCCAGGTCTCCCGGATGGCCGCCGAGCTCGACCAGCACGTCAACGAGGGGACTGCTGCACGAGTAGGTGACATCTGATCTGTGACGCCGTGGGGCGTCGCTGGACGGATCCGGCTGCTGGAGCAGGAGAACGAGGTCTTGCGCCGGGCAGCGGCGTATCTGTCGCAGGCGAACCTGCCGGGAAAATGATGTACCCGCTCGTGCGTGAGCTCGCCGCCGACGGGATCCCCGTCGCGGTGACGTGCCGGGTCCTCAAGCTCGCCCGCCAGCCCTACTACCGCTGGCTCACCCATCCGATCGGCGAGCGAGAGCTCGTCGCCGCGTATCGGGCCAACGCATTGTTCGACGCTCACCGTGACGACCCGGAGTTCGGGCACCGTCTGCTGGCCGACGAGGCCCGCGACGCCGGTCAGGTGATGGCGGACCGCACCGCCTGGCGGATCACCTCTGCCAACCGCTGGTGGAGCGCGTTCGGGAAGAAACGAGGCGCCAACGGGAAGAAGCCGGGACCACCCGCCCACGACGACCTCGTCGAACGCGACTTCACCGCCAAGGGACCGAACCAGGTGTGGCTGACCGACATTACCGAACACCCCACCGGCGAGGGCAAGCTCTACCTGTGCGCGGTCAAGGACCTCTGGTCCGGCCGGATCGTCGGCTACTCCATCGATGCCCGCATGAAGTCCCGCCTGGCCGTGCAGGCGCTGAACAACGCGGTCACCGCCCGCGCAGCGCTAGGCGTCGACGTCGCCGGCTGCATCGTGCATTCCGACCGCGGGTCGCAGGGCGGATTCAACTGGTCGTCGCAACGCGTTGTTGTGTGAGTGATTCTAGATGTTGGTTCCAGACTTCGGCTGGTGTGCGCCAGCCGAGTCTCTTGCGGGGGCGTGTGTTGAGAGCGTGGGCGACGGCGGTGAGGTCCTCTGGTCCCCACCTAGCCAGGTCGGTTCCTTTGGGGAAGTACTGGCGCAAGAGCCCGTTGGTGTTCTCGTTCGTGCCTCGTTGCCAGGGGCTTCGGGGGTCGGCGAAGTAGACCTTGAGGCCGGTGTCGATGGTGAACTGGGCATGGGCCGACATCTCCTTGCCGCGGTCCCAGGTCAGCGACCGTTTGAGCTCGTCGGGCATGGATGCCAGCGCCGCCGCGAGCGCCTTGTTCATCGAGGTGGCCCCGTAGCCTGACAGAGCGGCCCCGTTCTTGACGATTGGCTGTTCGCGCCATCCGTCTTCTCGCGGGAGATGGACCAGGGTCGTGAAGCCCGTGGTGCGCTCGACGACGGTGCCGATCGCTGACCTGTTGGTCCCGATGATCAGATCCCCCTCATGGTGGCCTGGGATCGCCCGGTCCTCGGCCTCTGCAGGGCGCTCGCTGATCAAGACTTCCTGGGTTACGTGGGCCCAGGCCACACGTTTCGATCTGGCCCGGGGCATCCGCAGGGCCCGCCCGGTGCGCAGGCAGAGGATGAGTTCCCGGTTCAGCGCGCCCCTGGCCTGGATGAAAAAGGCCTGGTAGATCGCCTCGTGGCTGATCCGCATGGACTCATCATCGGGGAAGTCGACCTTGAGCCGGTTGGAGATCTGCTCGGGGCTCCACGCTCTGACCCATCGACGATCTTCACGGTGTGGCTTGTTCAAGCCCTTCCATTCCCGCTCCGTGGGGCCAGCGACGGTCACGCCGCTCGGCAAGCGGATCTGACCGGAGAGCCGATCTTCGACGTAGCGAAGCAGCCGCTGATTGCTCACGAGTTTCGCGGTCTTGGGCCGGCGGGCGTACAGCTCCGCCTTCCACTGAGCCACCGAGGCCCGGTACTCGAGCTTCCCGCTTCTGGTCGTCGCGTTCCGGCGCAACTCCCTTGAGATCGTCGACGGACTCATCCTGAGCGTGGCGGCGATCTCGCGGACGCCTTTGCCGAGCGCTCTCAGGATCGCGATCTCCTCTCGCTCCGCGAACGACAGGTACCTGCCTGACGGGGCAGGCCAGGAGTACGGCGTCATCCCGCCAGCATGACGGAACCACCGCTGCCCCACGGCCTGAGCCACGCCCACCGCCTCGGCGGCCTCCCGCGGCAACTTCCCCGTGGCCACCTCGTCCCAGAACTCACGCTCCTTCGCGCGGTGGTGACCCGGATGCCCCGGTGACCGCATCGGCCCACGCTTGGCAACCTCCGTCTCCCACATCGACGGTCGACCCACGACACCCTCCTGACCTCAGGTGTTGCGACGACCGGTTGAACCTGCGCTGAGATCCGCGGTCCGAGTGGAAGATCGCTCCAGGGGCGAGGTGTCCGTGGGTGTGGGCCATCCGCAGAGCGGCGCTGATCAGTTCGGTGCGCATGTGCTCGGCCATTGCCCAGCCGACCACCATCCGGGAGTGGAGATCGATCACGGTGGCCAGGAACAGCCACCCCTCGCCGGTGCGCAGGTAGGTGATGTCACCGACCAGCTTGGTCCGTGGCGTGTCGGAGGTGAAGTCGCGTTTGACCAGGTCGGGGCGCTGTTCGGCGTCGTCGGCGGGGATCGTGGTGCGTTTCTTCGTGCGGGGCTGGATGCCGGCGATCCCGGCCTGGCGCATGATCGAGCGCACCATTCCCTCCGAGGCGGGCACGCCGTCGGCGGTCAGGTCAGCGCGCACCCGGCGGTGCCCGTTGACGCCGTTGGAGGCGGTATGGCTGTCGATCACCGCGGCGGTCACCTCCGCCCGTCGGGTCGCCGCCGGGCTCGGGGTGTCGCGTCGCTTCACCCACGAGTAGTAACCGGCGCGTGAAACGTGCAGCAGTCGGGTCATCAACTCGACCGAGTGGGTGGCCTTCTCCGCGTGGATCAGCGTGAACATGTCGGTCACGGTTGCGTCCTGGCGAAGAAGGCCGCGGCTTTTTTCAGGAACGCGTTCTCCTCCGACAGCCGGCGCACCTCGGCCTCCAACGCGGCCAGGCGGGCCGCCTCCACCGGGGGCGGGGCCTTCGCCGGGTCAGGGTGCTGTTCCCGGTAGATCTTGACCCAGTAGCCCAGCGAGCTCTCATTGATCTCCAACTCCCGCGCGACCTGCGCGATCGGCCGCTGAGCGACCACCACGAGCTGGACCGCGTCAGCCTTGAACTCCGGGGTGTACTTCCTGCGTTTCGATGACATCTCGTCTCGTCGTTCCTTCCTGGTAACGACTGTCCACGAGAAGTGTCACACCCCAGACAGCACCCGCAGCATGCTGCTGGGACTCCTCGAACGCCGCTACGACGCCGTCTCCACCGTGTTCTGCACCCAGTACGCGAAGAAGGACTGGCACCAGAGACCTCAGCTCCGGAGTCCTGTCAACGCCCCCGGTGAAACTGACCAGTTATTGAGCGTCGTCCACACAAGCACGCCACCCCGGCCCCCACACAAGACCCAGACACCCCGCCGCTGGCTCCAGCCACACGATCCGTGGACCCCATCGACCGAGAACCTGCACAGCCGTTGCCCGGCAGCGTCAGCCGGCAAACAGCCCACCCGGCCAGCACCGAAATCGCGACCAGCCAGCCCAGCAAGCGGGTCTCTCAAGCCGCCTCATGAAAGAGGGAGTGTCGACGAGGGTGTCGGCTCAGCCACGCTGAGTACAGTGGTCGTCGGGAGCGACGGTGCGCAACTCCGCCTCTTGTGTGGCCTTGGGGCTGTGGCCCACTCCAGGGGGCACGGATCGGTGGAGATCAGCTCGAATCGCGGCGTTCCAGGACTGCAGCGAACGCACCCCCGGGGTTCCTTGGCGCAGGGATTCGACGCCCTGCACGCACGCCGCGAGGGCCTGGGTCGTGGTCACGCAAGGCACGCCGGCGCGGATGGCCGCGCCGCGAATCTCCCAGCCGTCCTGTCGGGGGCTGCCATGGAGCGAGTGGCCGTGCGGCGTGTTGACCACGAGGTCGATCTCGCCTGCCGCGATGGCCTGCACCACCGTCGGCTCACCGTTGGGACCTGTACCTTGCGACGCCTTCCGGAGCACAGTGACCGCAACATCGTGGCGGCGCAGCACCTGTGCCGTGCCCTCTGTGGCCAGGATCCGGAACCCGAGGTCGGCGAGCCGCTTGATCGGGAAGATCGCGTGCCGCTTGTCGCGATTCGCCACCGAGACGAACACCGTCCCACTCGTGGGAAGAGCGGAGAACGACGCGGCCTGGCTCTTGGCGAAGGCGGTGCCAAAGGCCGCATCAAGCCCCATGACCTCGCCTGTGGATCTCATCTCTGGGCCGAGCAGCGGATCGACGCCGACGCCCTCGGGGCTGCGGAACCGGTTGAAGGGCAACACTGCTTCCTTCACGGCGATCGGTGCCGACTCGAGCGCCGTCGCGCCGTCTCCCCCGGAGCGAAGCATTCCGTCTGAGCGGAGTTCGGCGATCATCGCGCCGAGTGAGATGCGGGCTGCGGCCTTGGCCAGCGGCGTGCCGGTGGCTTTCGAGACGAAGGGCACGGTCCGCGACGACCGCGGGTTGGCCTCAAGCACGTAGAGCACATCGCCGAGCAGCGCGTACTGAATGTTGATCAGGCCCTTCACCCCGATCCGTTTGGCGATGATCTCGGTGGAGCTGCGAATCTGGTCGATGGTCTCGGTACCGAGGGTAATCGGAGGAAGGGTGCACGCCGAGTCGCCGGAGTGGATGCCGGCCTCCTCGATGTGTTCCATCACGCCGCCGATGTAAAGCTCCGCCCCGTCGTAGAGCGCATCGATGTCGATCTCGATCGCGTCGTCGAGAAACCGGTCCACGAGCACGGGGTGCGAGGGGTCGATCTCGGTTGCGCGCTGGATGTAGCTCGCCAATGAGGCGTCGTCGTAGACGATCTCCATGCCGCGCCCGCCCAGCACGTAGCTGGGACGAACCAGCACGGGGTAACCGATCGTGTGGGCGACCGCCAGCGCCTGTCCGGCGGAGACGGCCGTGCCGTGCTGGGGGGACAGCAGGCCCGCGGAGCTGAGGAGGGCGCCGAATTCTCCGCGATCCTCAGCCAGGTGGATGGCCTCTGGCGACGTGCCCACGATGTGGACTCCGCGGTCTTTGAGCGCCTGTGCGAGCTTGAGCGGCGTCTGCCCGCCCAGCTGCACGATGACGCCCGCCACGGGCCCGGCCGCGAGCTCGGCATGGACCACCTCCAGCACGTCCTCCAGCGTCAGGGGTTCGAAGTACAGCCGGTCGGTGGTGTCGTAGTCGGTCGAGACCGTCTCGGGGTTGCAGTTGACCATCACCGTCTCGTAGCCGGCGTCCCGCAACGCCATGGCCGCGTGCACGCACGAGTAGTCGAACTCGATGCCTTGCCCGATCCGGTTGGGACCGCTGCCCAGGATGACGACGGCGGGCCGGGTCCGGGGCTCGACCTCGGTCTCCTCGTCGTAGCTGGAGTAGTGGTACGGCGTCCGGGCGGCGAACTCGGCGGCACAGGTATCGACCGTCTTGTACACGGGCCGGATGCCGAACGCCCAGCGGAGGCCACGGACCACGTCAGGGCTGAGATTGCGCAGGTCGGCGATCTGATCGTCGGAGAGGCCGTGTCGCTTGGCGAGCCGCATGAGACCGCCCGTAAGCTCTGGGGCCGAGCACAACTGGTCGGCCGTCTCGCGGATCAGCTGGAGCTGGTCGACGAACCACGGATCGATGCGGGTTGCTTCTACCACCTGTGCCGAGGTGGCGCCGGCGCGAAGCGCCTGCATCATGAGGGCCAGGCGGTGGTCGTGCGGTCGGGCGATGCGGCGCAGCAGCTCGTCCACGCTCTCGATGATCGGGCGGGTGAAGTCGAAGAGTGCCGCTGGGTCCTCCAGGGAGCGCAGGGCCTTGCCGAGCGCTTCGGTGAAGCATCGGCCGATGGCCATGGCCTCGCCCACTGACTTCATGTGCGTGGTGAGGGTGCTGTCAGCGGTGGGGAACTTCTCGAACGCGAAGCGCGGGCACTTGACCACGACGTAATCCAGCGACGGTTCGAACGAGGCGGGCGTCTCGCCGGTGATGTCGTTGGGGATCTCGTCGAGGGTGTAGCCCACCGCCACCTTCGCTGCGATCTTCGCGATCGGGAAGCCGGTGGCCTTCGAGGCCAGCGCCGAGGATCGGGAGACCCGCGGGTTCATCTCCACCACTATCAGCCGCCCGTCGACAGGGTTGAGTGCGAACTGGACGTTGCAGCCGCCAGTTTCGACGCCGACCGCCCTGGTTACCGCGATGGCCACATCGCGCATGGCCTGGTACTCCCTGTCTGTGAGCGTCATGGCGGGGGCCACTGTGATGGAGTCCCCGGTGTGCACGCCCATGGGGTCTAGGTTCTCGATGGAGCACACGATCACGACGTTGTCCGATCCGTCGCGCATGACTTCGAGTTCGAACTCTTTCCAGCCGATGATCGACTCCTCGATCAGCACCTCGGTGACCGGCGACGCCGAAAGGCCTGCCCCGGCGATCCGGATCAGTTCCTCCTCGTTGTAGGCGATGCCGGAGCCGAGCCCGCCCATGGTGAAGCTCGGCCGGACCACGATGGGGTATCCGAGGATCCCCGCGGCGGCGAGGACTTCGTCCATGTCGTGGCAGATACGCGAGCGTGCCACGCCGGCGTCAGCGCCGGGCGCCTTGAGTGAGGTGACGATCTGGTTGAACTCCAGCCTGTTCTCCGCCTTTTCGATGGCGTCGACGGAGGCGCCGATGAGTTCGACGTCGTAGCGGTCGAGCACCCCGTTCTTGAACAGGGTCATGGCGGCGTTAAGGGCGGTCTGGCCTCCAAGCGTCGCGAGCAGCGCGTCTGGACGCTCGGTGGCGATGATCTGTTCGAGGTACTCGGGCCTGATCGGTTCGATGTAGGTGGCGTCAGCGTACTCGGGGTCGGTCATGATGGTGGCCGGGTTGGAGTTGACCAGGATCACCCGGAACCCCTCCTCGCGCAACACGCGGCAGGCCTGCGTGCCGGAGTAGTCGAACTCGCACGCCTGCCCGATGACGATGGGGCCGGAGCCGATCACCATGATCGAGGAGATGTCGGTGCGACGGGGCATCAGTCGTCCTTTCCGGCCATGACGTCGACGAAGCGGTCGAACAGGTAGTCGGCGTCGTGCGGTCCGGCGGCTGCCTCCGGGTGATACTGAACAGCGAAAGCAGTCAGTCGGCCGGAATCGTTACGCAACTCCAGGCCCTCGACCACATCGTCGTTGAGACAGACGTGGGTAACTCGTGCAGTTCCCCAGCGGGTGGATACGGACTGGCCAAGGGGGGCATCTACGGCGAAGCCGTGGTTCTGGGCGGTGATCTCGACCGTGCCCCTGGCCAGGTCCATCACCGGCTGGTTGATGCCGCGATGGCCGTACTTCAGCTTGTAGGTGCCGAAGCCAAGTGCACGACCGAAGATCTGGTTGCCGAAGCAAATCCCGAAGTAGGGCAGCCCCGCATCCAGAATCTCGGTGAGAAGGTCCACCGCACGCCCGGCTGCCGCCGGGTCGCCCGGCCCGTTGGAGAAGAAGACCCCATCGGGACCCACCGCGGTGATGTCGTCGAGGGTGCTCGCAGCAGGCAGGACGTGCACCTCGATTCCTCGCTGGGCGAGCCGGGTGGGAGTCATGTCCTTGATGCCGAGATCGACCGCGGCGACTGTGAAGCGCTTCCTGCCCACTGCCGGGACGACCTGCTTCGAAGCGACGGTGACATCGGCCACGAGGTCCGCCCCCAGCATGGGCTGCGTCTCCAGCACCCGCGCAAGCAGTTGCCGAGGGTCGGTCTCGATGGTGGAGACGCCCACCCGCATCGCGCCGTTGTCACGGATGTGACGCGTCAGCGCTCGCGTGTCGAGGTCGGCGATGCCAACGATCCCTTGCCGACGCAGTTCGTCATGCAGGGAGCCGTTGGCGCGCCAACTCGAGTGTGTCCGTGAGGGGTCGCGGACCACGTAACCGGCCACCCAGATCCTGCGCGACTCATTGTCCTGGTCGTTCCATCCGGTGTTGCCGATGTGGGGGGCCGTCGCGATCAGGACCTGGCGGTGGTAGCTGGGATCGGTGAGGGTCTCCTGGTAGCCCGTCATGCCTGTGGAGAAGACGGCCTCCCCGAAGGTTTCTCCAGTGGCGCCGAACGACGTGCCGCAGTAGAACCGCCCGTCCTCCAAGACCAGCAGTGCTGGCATCGGAAGACGAGCGGTCCCTGCGGAAGCCTCGGTGGAGCCGCCCTGAGCAGGGGGGGCGCTCATGTGATCTGTTCCAGGAGGCTGGTCTCAACGTCGTAGATGAAGCCGCCGACCCTGACCCGGTCAGCGAGCAGGGGGTGCTGCCGCAGCAGTGCGACATCGGCGTGGATCCGGCCACGCTGGTCCGGGTCCGCGCCGATGGGCAGGTTGCCGAGGTCCGCACCGGTCGTCTCCGAAACGCGGCGGCGGATCGCATCGTCGTCGCCGCTTGCCACGGCACAGCTGGTGTGTTGGACGATCAGGATGCGGTCCACGTTGAGAAGGTGTGCGGCTAGCACGCATCCGGTGAGCGCGTCCGCGGTGACATGGCCCCCAGGGGTGCGCATGATCTTGGCGTCGCCCAGTGTCAGGCCCAGCATCGCCAAGGGCTCCAGGCGTGAGTCCATGCAGGTCACGACGGCGATCCCGGCGTGAGCGATGCCGTCGAAGGGGCGAGGTCCGGACCTCGCGTAGCGCTGGTTCGCAGCGATCAGATCACCGAAGATGTCCTCGTCCATGACCGAAACAGTAGCGACTTGACACGCGAATTGCAATTCCGGAAGCTAGGGCAGTAGCATTGATGCGAGGCGGTGGTCGACCAACCGCAGCGCCTGATCGCGAGGTGGGCACATGGGGACATCAACTCTTCGCCCTGCTCGGCGTCGCGCGGGCCCCGTTCGTTTCGTCCGCCCCGCTCACCATCGCCACGAAGTCGGCGACCCTGACGCCGCGCTCCAGATCATGGCGCAGGTGGGTGCCGGGAGCCAGATGGTAGTGATTTCGCCGCCCCGACTTCTCCTTGATCACGTAACCCTGCGTCACCAACTCACCGACTATCTGCTGCACGGCTCGTTCAGTGATACCCACCTGCTGCGCGATGTCTCGCATCCGCGCCGTCGGGTTCCGGGCAAGGGCCACGAGGACGTGGCCATAGTTGGAGAGAAAGGTCCAGTCGCCAGGTGCCATAGCGGAGCATGATACACGATTCATCATTCACGAAATAGAGAGGTAGCAATGACCAATCCACTTGCCGAGGCGATCCACCTGGACCAGGATCCGTACGGTCTTGACCGGCTCCTGGAAGCCGACATCGACATCCTCACACAACTGCATGAGCAGGTTCTCCACGAGAGAGGAGCCGGCGCGCTCGCCACGCTCATGCAGCAAGTGCAGGACTCGGCGGCACGGGCCGCCGATGGCGGCGACCCCGAGGAGCCTGGCCGGGTCGTCGGGGCACTGACCGCTACCCAGGCGCTTCAACTCGCGCAGGCCCTGACCGTTCACTTCCACCTGATCAACCTCAGCGAGGAGCGGTACCGCTCCAGACTCATCCGCGGGACACACTCCGAGGTGGCAGGCACGGCGCCGGACGTCTGGCCAGCGGTGGCCGCACTCGGCCCCGCGGCGGCTCGCGTGAAGAACCTCCGCATCCATCCGGTGCTGACCGCGCACCCCACGGAAGCTCGCAGGCGCGCTGTCTCCTCAGCCCTGCATCGTATCGCCGAACAACTGGACCGCTACGACGATCCAGGCTCCGGCTCGCAGGAGCGGGACTTCGCTCAGCGCCGGATGCTGGAGGAGATCGACATCCTCAGCCGCACCTCCCCCCTGCGCACCACACCACCCCAACCCTCGGACGAGGTTCGCACCGTGATGTCCGTGTTTGACCAGACGCTGTTTCAAGCGGTGCCACGGTTGTACCGCACAGTCGAGTCCGCGATCGCCGACGGGGAGCCGGGCCGTTGTCGCCCGTCGGTTCCCGGTTTCCTGCGGTTCGGTTCCTGGGTGGGCGGTGACCGGGACGGCAACCCGTTCGTCACGGCCGAGGTCACCCGGCAGACCATGTCCATCCAGGCGGAGTGCATCCTCAAGGCGCTCGCCACCGGAGCAGATCGCGTCGCCCGCACCCTCACGATGAGCGAGGACGCCAGCCCCCCGTCGCCCGAACTGGCCAGTGCGCTGGCCCGTGATTCGGTCACGGCGCCGGAGATCTTCCAACTCATCCGCAAATCGTCTCCGGGAGAGCCGCATCGGCAGAAGCTACTCTTCGTCGCCACCAGGCTCACGGCCACCAGAGAGGGCCAGATCGATCTCGCATACCGCGAGCCCGCTGAGTTGGTGGCTGATCTCAGTCTGATCCAGACCTCCCTGGAGCAGGCAGGAGACACACGGGCGGCTTTCGGGGAGCTCCAGCACCTGATCTGGCTGGCCGAAACCTTCGGCTTCCACCTGGCCGACCTGGAGGTGCGCCAGCACAGCGATGTGCACCGGCGAGTCTTGGACGAACTGCTCGGGCAACTCGACTGGGACCCGGAAGCGCCGGGCAGCCCCACGCGGCTGGAGTTGCTCGACTCGCTCGCGGTCAACGGTTGGCCGGCCCACGTCCAGGCTCTCAGCGACGCCACCCGCGAGGTGCTCGACACGCTTCGGGTCATGTCCTGGCTTCAGGAGCGCTGGGGGGCTCAGTCGTGCGGCCGTCACGTGGTGAGCTTCACCCAGCAGGCTCAGCACCTCGTCGCAGTGCGCGCACTTGCTCGCCTCGCGGTCGGTGACGCCGCCCTCAGGTTGAACGTGGTTCCGCTTTTCGAAACCGGAGCCGACTTGAGCGGGGCCGTCGGTGTCCTTGAAGAGTGGCTCACCTTGGAGAGCACCCGCAGCTGGCTCGACGAGGTGGACTGGCACGTCGAGGTGATGGTCGGTTACTCGGACTCGGCCAAGGACGTCGGGCCGGCCAGCGCAACCCTGACTCTTTACCGGGCGCAGACCCAGATCGTTGAGTGGGCGCAGCGTCACGGCATCCAACTCACGCTGTTCCACGGCCGAGGCGGATCCCTGGGCCGTGGCGGAGGCCCTGTTCACCGGGCCATCCTGGCCCAGGCTCCGGGTTCGGTCTCCGGCCGGTTCAAGGTCACCGAGCAGGGTGAGGTCATCTTTGCCCGGTACGCGGACGTGACCCTGGCCCAGGCGCACTTGGAGCGTCTCACCTCGGCGGTGCTGCTCGCAGACACCGACGACGTGGTGCACCGCAACCGTGCCGCCGCTGAGGAGTTCGACGATGTCGCGACGACGGTGGAGCGGGTCTCTCGCGAGACCTACCTCAGCCTCGTGCGCACGCCTGGTTTCGCCGATGTCGTGGCTGCGTCGAGCCCGCTTGAGGAATTGGGGCGGCTGAGGCTCGGATCCCGCCCGGCGCGGCGAAGCGGCGCGGAGAAGGGCAGGGATCTGAGTGACTTCCGGGCCATCCCCTGGGTGTTCGCATGGTCCCAGATCCGGGCGAACGTGCCCGGCTGGTTCGGGCTGGGCTCCGGGTTGGCCGCTGTGGATGACCTCGAGCGGTTGCGCGAGGCCTACCGTCAGTGGCCGCTGTTTGCCAGCATGATCGACATTGCGGAGATGAGCCTCGCGAAGGCCAACCCGCGCCTGGCGAAGTCCTTCCTGGCACTCGGTGGGCAGCTGAGCGTCACCAGCGCCGTGCTGGCGGAGCACGAGCTGACGCGCAGCTTGGTGCTGGCGACCCTGGAGCAGGAGGAGCTACTGGAACGCAAGCTCCGCCTCGGCACCCGGGTTGCACTGCGGGCCCCGTCCATCGACGCGCTCAGCCACCTGCAGTTGCGCGCACTGCGCGTCATCCGCGAAGGCGGTCCGGGAGACGACGCCCCGTCTGAGGAGGACCGGGAACAGTGGACGCGGGTCCTGTTGACGACCGTGAACGGAGCGGCTGCCGGTCTGCAGAACACGGGATAGCCGTAAGGACGACCGGCGTGCCCTCGTAACTTGCTTGTGGCGCGCCGGCTCCCGCGCCGATGCTCCGTCTGCCGGACTGCTACACTCTCGGCATGATACCCACGGTGCTGCAACCCCCGGACGCTTGTCCCTGTGGACCGTGATGAACACTGAGCCGACCCACCGGGACGAGGCTGAGGCCCCCCGGCGTAGGGCCATCCATGCGGGGCGCCGGGGCGATGAAACGGGGTCTCGAGCTTTTTCGCTACATCGCGGTCATCGGGGCGGTCACAGCACTTCTGCTGTCCGTGACCACCTACCTCTGGGCACTCAGCAAGGCCTTGTTGTTTGTCGAGACGCTGCTCACCGCGTCGACTAACCCCGACGCTGCGCTGGTCAAATTGTACGAGAGCGTGGACTCGATCCTCATCGCCACGGTGATGCTCATCGTCGGCTACGGACTGTGGGAACTCTTTGTGGGCGACCTCAACCTGCCCCCAAGCCTCACCACGCTCTCCTTTGACCACCTCAAGGGCCGAACGGCTGGGACGCTGCTGCTCGTGATCGTGGTGCGATTCCTTGAGGTGCTCGTTGCCAGGCCGGAACCGGACGAGTTGTTGGCGGTAGGGCTAAGTGTCACCCTCATCGGTGCACTGCTCTTCGCTTTCTCCAACTGGCACCGACCCCAATAGGGCCATCTCCGCCAAGTGTCGGCCCAGCGTATTGTCTCACTGTCAAGTCCCACGCAACTGGGGCGGCCCAGGCATGCGTCTAGCGTAGTTGCGGCTGCCCCCAAGGGCAGGTACCCTCGAGTTGTGCGGAGAGGGAGTATCCCCACAACGGGTCCGACGTCAGCACGGCGCAAGCCCGTCGGATCGGCCGTAAGGCGGGAGAGACTCGACGTTCTTCCTTTGCATGAACCTCACTCGTATGCACCTCACTCCGGGAGACAGCTTGCCCACGGACAGCCTCACCGACGACAGCCCAGCCGAGACTGATCCGTCCTGGCATCTGATCACCACCGACCACGCTCTGGCGCGAACTGACTCGCGGGCCTCCGGGATCACGACGCCAGAGGCCGAGGAGCGCTTGAAGCGCTACGGCACCAACGAACTCATCGACCGCGGCGGCACACCGGCCTGGAAGATCCTGTGGGAGCAGTTCACCTCGGTGATGGTGTTGATCCTCATCGCGGCCACCGTCCTCTCGCTGATCCTCGGCAAGTTCCTGGAGGCCGGTGCCATCGGCGGGATCGTGCTGCTGTTCGCACTACTCGGCTTCTTCCAGGAGTACCGAGCAGAGAAAGCCATCGCCGCCCTGCGCCAAATGACGGTACCCACCGTGCGGGTCCTCCGCGACGGCGGCACCGTCCCATTACCGGCACGGCAACTGGTACCGGGAGACGTGATCCATCTGGACGCGGGCACCGTGGTCCCGGCCGATCTACGACTGCTCGAGGCGGTCTCCTTGAGGATCCAGGAGGCGGCACTGACGGGCGAGTCCGAGGCCGTGGACAAGATGACCGCACCTCTAGCGGGTTCAGACCTCCCCGTGGGTGATCGCGTCAACATGGCATTTTCCGGAACCGAGGTCACCTACGGCCGTGGCGTGGGTCTGGTCATCGCCACTGGCATGGCCACGGAACTGGGCAGGATCGCCGACCTGCTCCAGGGGGTGACGGCGGAGCAGACCCCGCTCCAGGCGCGCCTCGACAGCGTCGGAAAACA
Organism: Tessaracoccus sp. SD287; assembly: GCF_017355265.1. Lineage (GTDB taxonomy): Bacteria > Actinomycetota > Actinomycetes > Propionibacteriales > Propionibacteriaceae > Aestuariimicrobium. The sequence goes on along the minus strand of NZ_JADIJQ010000016.1, from coordinate 25,806 downwards.
ACTTGCCGTCCTGGGCGTCGTCACCGCAGGGGTCGTTGCGGTCCTTGGCGCGCTCGCCGGCGAGACGTGGAGCGACCTGGTGCTCACCGCCATCTCGGTGGCCGTTGCGGTCATCCCAGAGGGTCTACCGGCCGTCGTGACGTTCACGCTGGCCGTGGGTGCCCAGCGGATGCTGCGGCGCAACGCCCTGGTGCGCAAACTGCCTGCGGTGGAGACCCTGGGCTCGGTGACCACCATCTGCTCGGACAAGACAGGCACCCTGACCCAGAACAGGATGACCGTCTCAACGCTGATCCTGCCCGAGGGCCTCTGGACACCGGGAGGTGGCCCGCCGTCAGGTCTGGCCCTCGTCGCCTTGGCGGCCGGGGCACTGTGCAACGACGCCGAGCTTCGCCACGTCGCCGGGGAGGGGGCTGAGGCGATCGGCGACCCTACTGAGACCTGCCTGCTCGACGCGGCCAAGCGGGGCGGGATCGACGTGGTAACCCTGCGCACGGTCCTGCCGAGGATCGGGGAGTTGCCCTTCGATTCCGAACGTAAACGCATGAGCACCCGGCACGCGGCGCTAGCCGGGCGGGTCTCCGAGCTGGCGCAGCTACCGCAGGACCACGATCTCCTCTTCGTGAAGGGAGCCGTCGACGCGCTCGTTCCCCGCACCGCTGGCGTGCTCGCCGACGGCGGCGTCCGAGCCTTCGACGACGCCACGCGCGCCTGGGTCGAGAACACCAACAAGGACCTGGCCTCACGTGGCCAGCGGGTGCTGGGCCTCGCCCTGCGGCTCATCCGCCCCGGGCACACGCCGGCCGACCCTGAGACCGACCTCGTCCTGCTGGGCGTCGTCGGCATCATCGATCCCCCTCGGCCCGAGGTGGCCACAGCCGTGGCCACTTGTCAGGGCGCCGGCATCCGACCGGTCATGATCACAGGCGACCACCCCCTGACTGCGCAGGCCATCGCCCGCGAGCTCGGCATCGGGCGCGACGGTGGAGTGCTGACAGGCGTCGAGCTGGACCGCCTTGACGCCGAGGAGTTCGATCTCGCCACCAGGACTGTGAGCGTGTTCGCCCGCGTCTCGCCAGAGCACAAGCTCCGCCTGGTCGATTCGCTGCAGCGTCATGGCCAGATCGTGGCCATGACGGGCGACGGCGTCAACGACGCACCCGCGCTGAAGAAGTCCGACATCGGCGTGGCCATGGGCATCACCGGCACCGACGTCTCGAAGGAGGCCTCGGACATGGTGCTGCGCGACGACAACTTCGCCACCATCATCGCCGCCGTCGAGGAGGGCAGGGTCATCTATGACAACCTTCGCCGGTTCGTCTCGTTCGCCGTGGCCGGCAACCTCGGCAAGATCATCGTCATGGTCGGCTGGCCCATCCCGTTCCTCTTCCTCCCATTCGATGCTACGGCGGCTGTGGCCCTGCTCCCGCTGCAGCTGCTTTGGCTCAACCTCATGACCGACGGCCTGCTGGGCCTCGCGATGGGCAAGGAGCCTGCTGAGTCCACGGTGATGCGCAGGCCGCCCCACGTGCCCGGCGGGAGTCTCTGGACGGGCGGTCTGGGCCGTCGGACGGTGTGGGTCGGCCTGGTCATCGGCTTCGTGGCGCTGGGAATCGGCTTCTGGTACCACGAAACCGGCAACCCGGCGTGGCAGTCGATGCTGTTCACCACCCTTGCGTTCCTGCAGATCGGGCAGGCCTTCGCCACCCGGTCCCACCACGACTCGCTCACCACGATCGGCTGGCGTTCCAACCCGTTGCTGCTGTGGATCGCCGCACTGGTGCTGGCACTGCAGTTGGTAGCGCTCTACACGCCGCTGGGTGTGCTCCTGCGGCTGGAGCCGCTGGGCGCGGTCGATCTGCTGATCGCAGCGGCCGCCGGTGTCGGATTGCTGGTGCTTATCGAGAGCGTCAAGGCCGTGGATCGTGGCAGGGGCGTGGTCATCAGCATCGGACGCGACTGAGGCCGGGCTGGTGCAGCCAGCGCGGATCGTGTGCCCGTTGGCCGCTGCGGAGACCGTCCAGATGGAGGGCATCACCGGCATCGATGCGGACATGCCGGTCATCCGGAGAGCTCCAGAGGAGTCCACCGCGGCCAGGCCCTCACGTTGCGCCCGCCTCCAGTCCTCTCGGTCCAGTCTCGCCCATCGCGGCCCACACGACCCAGAGTCTGGCCGAAAGTCAGTCACCTCCTTGAGGCCCGGGATCATCATTCCCCATGGGGAACCCGTGGGGAATGATGATCCCCCCCAACCAGGCAAGAAGCCTGTCCTCGACGGCAATCGGGAACCGCGTCCCCCGGTGTCACCCGTCGCCAAAGGCGAACCAGCACCCAGAGACAGAGAATCGGCGAGAGGTTCTCACCTCTCGCCGATTCCCTGTATTTGCCCTAGTCAGAGGCACTTTTGTGCGCGAGAGAGGAGTTGAAGCTCTCTTCTGTCAGCCGATAATGGCCCCCTGACAAGGTCTTATGTGGGTTGATTGCTACTTCGTCACCTTGTCGTGGGGAATACGTGGGGAATAGCACCGGAGCCAAGGCCGCGCGGACCTCGCGTCCAAGACTGCCTTCAGCATAGGCCGACGACCGCCAAGCGTCGCAGCCCCAACCCACCCGGCGTTCACCGCAACGCTGCCAGCAGAGCGGCGCCGACCAGGCAGGCTCAAGAGGAGTGCCTCCAAGGCGTCCACGAGCCCTCGGGCAACCACGCACGTGACAGCGACGGCCTCCATGTCACACCTCCCACAGTCTCGGCGATCTCGGTGTACGACTTGCCCCGCGTCGGCGCAGGACGCCGTGGACGTCGGCCTCCTGGAGCCACAATCCTGTCCCGGTGACATGGTGGTGTGGCTCGGGGTTCATGGGCGTCCTCCTGGCGGCGGCGAGCGAACACGACATCCGTCCTAACGGGCTCCGGCTCCTCCTCGCGGACAGGGGCGCCGCGAAGCCACCAGGAGACTGGCGCTACGGATCGTCCCTGTCCGCCGAATCCAGAGTCGGACGTCCACGTCGGCGGACCAGACGTCGCCACCACCCTTGATGACAGGGACAGGGTGCGGCGTGCGGTCGACGACGACCCCACTGGTGGCGGGTTCGGCCGGGGTGGCGCCGGGCGGTCCATTTCTCCGCCCGCTGGCGACCATCGCGAAGGACGCCCCCCTGGAGGCCGCCGTGGCCGCCATGCAGGCGGGCGGCACCCACTTCGCGCTCGTCGTCGACGGTGAGGAAACGATCGGTGCCGCGATCCTCGAGGACGTCGTCGAGCGAGCAATCGGAGAGGTGAGGGACGTCGCCCAGCTGCCACGCACGCCTTGAACGTGGTGACACGCGCAGACGATCGAACGGCTCACCGGCGGCGGCCATTCCGGGTGTCCGGGCGCTTGCAATGGTAGGAGGATCAGGGCACCGCGGCGGTCAGCGCAGAGAGGGTGGCCAGGACGGCCTCGGCCGCCTCGCGTCCCTTGTCCTCCGGTGATCCGGGAAGCCCAGCCCTGTCGAGCGCCTGCTGCTCGGTGTCACACGTGAGGACACCGAAACCGACGGGCGTTCCAGTGCGGGTCATCACGTCGACGATGCCGTGGGTGGCGCCTGCGCAGACGTAGTCGAAGTGGGGTGTCCCGCCCCGGATGACGACACCGAGCGCGACCAGCCCGTCGAAGTGGTGGGCCAGGCGGGCACAGGCGACCGGCAGCTCGAACGTGCCCGGGACGCGGACCACCGTGACGGTCGCGCCGGCCCGTTCCAGCGTGGTAACTGCGTTGGTGACGAGAGAGTTCATGACGAGGTCGTGCCAGGACGAGGCGACGACGGTGATGCGTCGGCCGCGGCCGTCGACGGTGAGGTGGGGGGTGCCGGAGCCAGCCATCAGGCCTCCTGGACGAGGGTGGACGCGGTGGGTAGGCGGTGGCCCATCCGCTCGCGCTTGGTGGACAGGTAGTGCACGTTGTCGGGGTTGGGCTCCACGATGAGCGGACGGAGGCCGGTGATGTCGATCCCCGCCGTGCGCAGGCCGTCGGCCTTGGCCGGGTTGTTGGTGAGCAGTTCGGCCCGGACCACCCCTTGGGCGGTCAGGATGGCGGCGGCGGCGCCGTATTCGCGGGCGTCGACCGGTAGGCCCAGCAGGGTTTGGGCGTCGACGGTGTCCGCGCCGACGTCCTGGAGGGCGTACGCCGACAGCTTCGCGAGCAGCCCCACGCCGCGCCCCTCGTGACCTCGCAGGTAGATCACGACACCCCCCTGACGGGCAATGACGGCGAGGGACTCGTCGAGTTGGCGGCCGCAGTCGCAGCGGCGGGAACCGAACGCGTCCCCAGTGAGACATTCGGAGTGGAGGCGGACGAGCGGTGCCGCGCCATCGGTGGTGAGGCCGCGTGGGCTGATCAAGGCGAGGTGTTCGGCGCCGGTGCGCCGGTCCCGGTAGCCGTGCAACGCGAACGTCCCGTGGGCGGTGGGCAGCGTCGTTACGGCGGCCAGCGTGACGCGGTCGTACAGGTCGCGCCAGGCGACCAGGTCCGCGATCGTGATGACGGGCAGGCACTCGGCCGCGCCGAGGGCGACGACGTCGGGCGTCCGCATCACCTCACCCGCATCGTGGACGAGTTCACCGATCACGCCCACGGGCGGCAGGCCGGCCAGCCGGCACAGGTCGACGGTCGCCTCGGTGTGCCCCTGCCGTTCGAAGACCCCGCCGGGCCGGGCGCGCAGTGGCAGGACGTGCCCGGGCCGGATCAGGTCGGACGCCGCGGCGTCCGGGTTGCCGAGGACGCGGAGCGTGGTGGCCCGGTCCGCCGCCGAGATCCCGGTCGTGACCCCGGACGCCGCGTCCACGCTGACGGTGTACGCGGTCCGCAACGGGTCGGCGCTGTCGGGAACCATGAGGGGCAGGCCCAGACGGTCGGCCCAGTCGACGGGCAGGGGGGCGCACAGGTAGCCCGATGTGTGCCGCACCATCCACCCGACCCATTCGGCGGACGCCGTCGAGGCCGCCAAGATGGCGTCCCCCTCGTTCTCCCGGTCGGCGTCGTCGAGGACCAGGACCGGACGGCCGGCGCGCAGCGCGTCCAGGGCTGCGGGAATGGTGGCGAACTCAGGCATGGATGGTCTCCCGCAGGGCGCCAAGTTCGAGACGCTCGAGGTGGGCGACGATGTACTTGCCGAGGATGTCCGCCTCGAGGTTGACGACCGCCCCGACAGCGGCGGGACCGAGGGTCGTCAGCTCGAGCGTGGTCGGGATCAGCGAGACCGTGAACCGGTCCGGCCGGATGTCGAACACGGTCAGGGACACGCCGTCGACGGTGACCGAGCCCTTCTCGACCAGGTAGCGCTGCACCTCGGCTGGGCAGGAGATCTCGACCACCTCCCACTGCTCGCCCGGCGTACGGGACAGGATGCGGCCCGTTCCGTCGACGTGTCCCTGCACGATGTGCCCGCCGAACCGGCCGTCGGACCCCATCGCCCGCTCCAGGTTGACCCGGTCCCCCGGGGTGAGGCCGCCCAGCGATGTTCGCCGGAGTGACTCGGCCATGACGTCGACCATGAACAGGTCCCCGTCCAGGCCGGTCACGGTGAGGCAGACACCGTTGACGGCGATCGAGCTGCCGTGGGTGGCGTCGGAGGTGACGAGCGGACCGCGGACGGTCACGACGGCGGAGTCCTCCAGGTGGCGGATCTCGACGACCTCGCCCAGTTCTTCGATGATGCCGGTGAACATGATCACTCCTTGCCAGAGTTCGGTTGGGGTTCTGAAAGATCGGGGAGGGGGCGGAGGGTGAGCCGGACGTCGTCGCCCAGACGACGCACATCGACCAGGGCGTACCGGTGGGCGTCCGCGAGGGTGGCGACGCCGAGGTCGCCGACCAGCGGGGAGCCGGAACCCACCAGGACGGGCGCGAGGTAGGCGACGATCTCGTCGACCAGGCCGGCGGTGAGGAACGCCGCGGCGAGGGTGGCCCCACCCTCCAGCCAGACATGACGGACACCGGCTTCCTGCAGGCGTGCCAGGACACCTGCCGGGTCGTCGGCGAGCAGCAGCGTGGACGCGTCTGGCGACAGGACACGGGCGTCAGCGGGGATCGGGCGACGTCCGACGACCACCCGGACGGGTTGCCGGGGCGCTTCCGTGCCGTCGGGGCGGCGGACGGTGAGGCGGGGATCGTCGGCCAGCACCGTCCCCGTCCCGACGACAATCGCCCCGCAGCGGGACCGCAACCGATGGACGTCGAGCCGGGCGGGCTGGCCCGTGATCCACGCCGACGTGCCGTCCGCGGCGGCGGTCCGGCCGTCCAGGGTGCCCGCAACCTTCCAGGTGACGAAAGGACGCCCGTGCGTCACCGAGAACGTCCAGGCCTCATTGAGGAGGGCCGCTTCCGCTGCCCGGACGCCGCCCAGCACCTCCACTCCACCCGCGGCCAGCGTGGCCGCGCCGCCGGACGCGGGCGGATTCGGGTCGGCCTGGGCGTACACCACGCGACGGACGCCGGCGCGCAGCAGCGCCTCGGCGCAGGGACCGGTGCGGCCATGGTGGTTGCAGGGCTCCAAGGTCACGTACGCAGTGGCGCCCGCGGCGTCCGGACCGGCGCCGCTGAGCGCCTCAACCTCGGCGTGCGGCGTTCCGGCGCCATGGTGCCAGCCCTCGCCCACGATCCGGCCGTCATCGTCGACCAGGACGCAGCCGACGCGTGGGTTCGGGTCGGCCCGCGGGGACCGGGCGGCGAGCATGAGGGCACGGTCCATGGCGCTCTCGTGCGCGCTTGTGGTCGCATCGGCTGATCGCCGGTCTTCCAGGATGGTCGGACTCATCTGCCCCTCCGTCGTCTCGTGTGACGACTCCGGGGCAGGGACATGCCAGCGCGCAGCGAAGCCGGACCCGCCAACGCAGGAGCGTCGGCGCGCGGCAATGCCACGAACCGCGTGCGCCTCCCATCCGGACTTTAACCGTCGGTACCGGAATCCCACCGGTTCAACCATTGGCTCACAAGGAGCCGCCGGGTCGCGGACTATCACCGCCGGTTCGGAGTTTCACCGACCCCGGAGCACGTTCTTGCGGCAAAGCGTAGCGAACTCCACGCGTCTCTGTCGGCAACGCTTGAAAACTGAACACTTTCGACGGTGAAAAGGGGACTGTACGTTTTCCGGTGTAACTCCGATGTAGGAGGTACCCGATGAGGATGCAGGTTGAGCCGGTCGCTGAGGCGGTCGTGATGGAGGTCGAGGACCAGGTGACGGCGACGGGAACGCCCCCGCTGGTGGACAAGGATTTGGTGGCGCAGCTCGTGGGCGACGCGCAGCGGCTGGGGCTGTCCGTGGAGGGCGAGGGCGGGCTGCTGGCTCAGCTGACCAAGCTGGTCCTGGAGTCGGCCCTGGAGGGCGAGATGACCGCGCATCTGGGCTATGACAAGCACGAGCGGGTCGAGGGCAGCGACAACGCTCGTAACGGGACGCGGTCGAAGACGGTGCTGACGAAGGCCGGCCCGGTCGAGATCGCTGTGCCTCGGGATCGGGCCGGGTCGTTTGAGCCGGTCGTGGTGGCGAAGCGGCAACGGCGTTTGGGGGCGATCGAGGACGTGGTGTTGTCGCTGTCGGCTCGCGGGCTGACCCATGGCGACATCGCGGCGCATCTGGCCGATGTTTATGGCTCTGAGGTGTCGAAGACCACGATCTCGACGATCACCGACAAGGTCCTGGACTCGATGGGCGAGTGGCAGAACCGACCACTGGACCCGGTGTATCCGGTGGTGTTCATCGACGCGATTCATGTCTGAGCGGTGGGACGAATTTCGGACCGGTTCCAAACATGATTTCACGCTGCTTGTTGGGCCTCGTACCAGGCCGCCTCGACCCGATTCGGGGTTGAATACTCCAGACCCGAGTGCAACCTTTTCTGATTGTAACGCAACTCGATATATCTTGTCACATCCTGAACAGCATGATCCCGCGTGGGATAAACTGAGCTGAGGGATTGATTCCGGACCATGGACCCGATTGGTAGGGTATCGGGAGGAATGGAATGGATTACTAATGACGCGTAGGAAGTTCAGCCCTGAGTTTCGGGAGCAGGCGGTCCGTCTGGTTCTTGAATCGTCACGGCCGATCGCCGATGTTGCCCGCGAGTTGGGTGTGGGAACGGAGACATTGCGGGTGTGGGTGAACAGGTACAAGAAGTCGAGTCCTGTCGACGAGCCAGGATTGTCGGAGCCGGAGCGTGCAGAATTGGAGCGACTCCGCAAGGAGAACCGCGAACTCCGGATGGAGAAGGAGTTCCTGGGAAAAGCGGCGGCCTTCTTCGCGAAGGAGTTCCGGTGAACGCGAAGTATGCGTTCATCAACAGCGAAGAGGGCGGGTATCCGATCCGGTCGATGTGCCGGTGGGCGAAGGTGTCGAGGTCGGGGTACTACGAGTGGCGCGATCGTGACCCGTCGGCGACCGAGCGGTGGCGTGCCCAGCTCGGTGATGTGATCGAGGCGATCTTCGCCGACTCGGACGGCACCTACGGTCACCGCAGGGTCCACGCTGCCCTGCTCGAGGCGGGCAGGCCTTGTGACCCGAAGACCGTGCGGACGCTGATGCGTGAGCGTGGTTTGGTGTCGTGCCAGCCGAGGCCGAGGGTGCCCAGGACCACGGTGCCGGCGGTCACCGGCGGGCTGCCGGACCTGCTGCAGCGGGACTTCACCGCGTGCGAGCCTGGGGTGAAGCTTGTCGGTGACATCACCTACATTCCGACATGGGAGGGCTGGGTGTATCTGGCGACGGTGCTGGACTGCTTCAGCAAGAAGGTCGTCGGTTACGCGTTGGCCGATCACATGCGCACGGAGTTGGTCACAGACGCGATGGGGATGGCGATCCGCAACAGTAGTATCCGTCCGGGCGCTGTCTTTCATTCGGATCGCGGAACACAATATATGTCCGGGGAGTTTGCCGTGTTCTGCGGCGAGAATGGTATTGTGCGTTCTGTTGGCCGGACTGGTTTCTGCTATGACAATGCGTGGGCGGAATCGTTCAACGGGACGTTGAAGGTCGAGCGGGTGAATCGCACGGTTTATCCCACGCGGGATCATGCTGTTCAGGATGTGACAAGATATATCGAGTTGCGTTACAATCAGAAAAGGTTGCACTCGGGTCTGGAGTATTCAACCCCGAATCGGGTCGAGGCGGCCTGGTACGAGGCCCAACAAGCAGCGTGAAATCATGTTTGGAACCGGTCCGAAATTCGTCCCACCGCTCACACCTACGTGTGGATCCTCGACACCAACAAGGAGGAGCACCGCAAGGGCCGCATCCAGCTCATCGACGGCACCGCCGCCTGGCATCCGATGGGCAAGGGCATGGGTGACAAGCGCCGCGAGATGACCGAGGCGGACCGGGACGTGATCCTCGACGCCTACCGCCGGTTCGAGGACTCCGACATCTCCAAGATCGTCACTGCCGACGACCTCGGCTACCGCGACGTCCCCGTCTACCGCATCCGCCGCCTCACCATCAACATCACCGACGACACCGTCACCCAGGCCCTCACCCATAAGGACGCCACCCCCGACCACGAACCCCTCATCCGTGGCCTCGACGGCGCCTGGAACGACCTGCCCATCACAATCCGCACCGCCGCAAAACGACACGGCGCCAGGGTCTCCACCGGCCTCGTGGACGCCATCATGGACGCAGTCGCAGCCGACGACCCCGACGCACCCCCCGCCGTCGACCGGCGTGGCCGCCCGGTCCTGGTTGACGGGTCCAAACTCACCGAACGTATCCCCCTGTCCGAAGACGTCACCGAACACATGCAGCACGACGTGCTCCCGTTCGCACCCGACGCCACCTGGGACGAGAACGCCGCCAAGATCGGCTACGAAATCCCCTTCACCCGACTGTTCTACAAGCCCACCCCGCTGCGGTCCCTCGAGGAGACCGACGCCGATGTGGTTGCGGTAATGCGGTCACTGGGCGAGAAGTTCAAGGCGGTGCACGGCGAATGAGGCTCGATTTGCTTGAGCGGCTTGGTGAGGTCACGCCAACACGCAGCGTCCTACCCCTCTGGGCTGTGGCCGAGCGCGTGAACCAGAAGAACCTGGGTCTGGTGGAGAACAACCTGCTGTCGCTTTCCTATGGACGAGTCATCCGCAAGGAGATCACCGAGATCGGCGGACTTCGGCCGGAATCGTACGAGACCTACAACATCATTGAGGCGGGCGACGCTGTCCTTCGAATGACCGACCTGCAGAACGACCAACGTTCGATCCGCACGGGTCTCGCCACTGAGAAGGGCATCATCACTTCTGCCTATGTAACTGTCCGGCCCCGAGTCTCGACAGTAGACCCGCGATTCCTCGTGGCAGCACTCCGCGCTTACGACGTCAAGAAGGTCTTCTACGAGATGGGGGCCGGGGTCCGTCAGACGCTCAAGTTCGAAGAGCTTGCACACCTCCCGATCCCGCTTCCTCCCCTTGATGATCAGCAGCGCATCGCTGACTTTCTGGATCGGGAAACGGCGGAGATTGATGCGATGGACGCCGAGCTTGACCACCTAATCGACACCCTCCGCGAACGCAAGAAGACAGAGTCAATGCAAACCGTAGTGGGCGCGACCAAGGAAGACCTTGGAGTTACGACCGATTGGTTACCGACTGGGTGGGTCCGGGGCAGCTTGGGCCATGTCGTAGAGTCCTTGGACCGAGCACGGATCCCGCTTTCGGCTCTGGATCGACAGAGCCGGAGCGGACCGTACCCCTACTACGGTGCATCTGGGGTCATCGACTGGGTCGACGATTTCCTCTTCGATGAGGATCTGGTTCTCGTAAGTGAGGACGGCGCCAACCTGTTGAACAGGTCCACGCCAATCGCCTTCATAGCTGCCGGTCGCTACTGGGTGAACAACCATGCCCATGTCCTCCGCCCTCGGGTGGGACCGCCGGCGTTTTGGGCGGCGCGGATTGAGTGTATTGACCTTGCGCCATGGGTGTCAGGGTCGGCACAGCCAAAGCTCACAGCAGAGGCGATGAACTCAATCCCGGTGTCCTGGCCCAAGGATCACCTCGAGATGGACAGGATTGCCTCCGAGCTGGAAGACCAGACGTCTCGCATCGACGCGATGATCGCCGATGCCCAGCGTCTCAAGGCGCTCTTGGGGGAGCGGCGCTCCACGTTGATCACTGAGGTTGTGACTGGGAAGAAGGAGGTGCCGTCGTGAGCAAGGCACAGATCATGGAGGCCGAGTTCGAAGCCAACATCTGCGACGGCCTCGCCGACACCGGGTGGCTGTACTCCGGCACCGGCGCCCCCGACCCCGACTGGGATGCCGGTTTGGCGCTGTACCGGGCCGATGTGTTGTGGTGGCTGTCGCAGCGATACCCGAAGCAGTACTGCAACGCGGTCCCCGACGATCTGGCCGGGGTGGGCAGGCAGCAGGCCGAACACCAGCTGCTCAAGCGGCTCGCGTCTGTGTTGGCGGCGAAGCCGGTGATCGACCCGAACACGTTCCGTGAACGCGGCGGCCTCCTTGGCGTCCTCCGGTCAGGATTCGACTACGTCGCCGCGGGCCGCCCGGCCGCCAAGTTTGGGCCGATGGTCGAGTTCCCGCCCGAAAACCCCCTCCTCACCGAATCCGCAGCCTGGTACCAGCGCAACCGGCTGCGGGTGCTGCGGCAGGTGCGGTTCCACCCCGGGAAACACTCCACCATCGACGTGGTGCTGCTGGTCAACGGGATCCCGGTGACCACGATGGAGTTGAAGACCGACCACACCCAGCAGGCCGCCGATGCGGTAGAGCAGTACCGGCGCGACCGGATGCCGACCAAGGACACTCCGCTGCTGCAGCCCGGCCGCTGCCTGGTGCACTTCGTCGTGTCCAACACCAACGTGATGATGACCACCGCGTTGAAGGGCCGCGACACCCGCTTCATCCCCTTCGACAAGGGCAACAACGGCCACGCCGGCAACGCCCCCTCCCCAACCGGCTCCCCCACCGACTACCTGTGGCGGGAAGTCTTCACCCCCGCGTCGCTGGTGCGGGTGCTGAACAGCTTCGCGATGCGGGAAGCCGACGGCACCCTGGTGTTCCCCCGCTACCACCAACTGCGGGCCGTGGAGAAAGTCACCGCCGACGTCACCGACACCTCCGCCGGCGGCAAATACCTGGTCTGGCACTCTGCCGGCTCCGGCAAGACGAAAACCATTGCCTGGTTGGCGCATCGCCTGGGCCGCCTCCACGACCGTGCCGGGGAGAAGGTGTTCGACTCGGTCATCGTCATCTCCGACCGCCGCATCCTCGACGAGCAGCTGCGCCGCGCCGTGAACCTCCTCGGCGCCTCCAAGGGCTACGTTGTCGGGGTCACCGACAAGACCGGGTCGAAGTCCGCCCAGTTGAAGGATGCGCTGCTCGAGGGTGACCACATCATCACCGTCACGTTGCAGTCGTTCCCGGAGGCGTTGAAGATAATCGAAGCCGACCAGGGGTTGAAGCAGCGGCGGTGGTGTGTGATCGCCGACGAAGCCCACTCCTCCCAGTCAGGGGACGCCGCCTCCGACCTGCGCCGTCTCCTGGCCGCCACGCCTGACGCACCGGACCCGGATGACCCGGAGCAGGGGTTCACCTCCGATGACCTGCTGATGGCGGAGGGGTCGGCTGTGGCGACGGCCGCGAACATGACCTTTGTGGCGTTGACGGCCACCCCGAAGCACCGGACGCTGCGGTTGTTCGGCACCGAAACGGACCGAGGCTGGGAGGCGTTCGACACCTACACGATGGCGCAGGCAATCGAGGAGGGGTTCATCCTCGACGTCCTCAAGCGGTACTCGACCTACGACATGTTCGCGAAGGTCCGCGACAACATCACCGACGAGGAAACCGCCGACCAGAAGGTCGACCAGGGCAAGGCGATCTCCGAGATCGTCCGGTTTGTGCGGCTGCACCGGGTGGCGATCGCGCAGAAGGTGGAGATCGTCATCGAACACTTCCGCAGCAACGTCGCCGGGTCGCTGGGTGGGCGGGCGAAGGCGATGGTGGTGACCGGCTCCCGGGAAGAGGCGGTGCGCTGGTCCAACGCCATGAACGACTACCTCCAGTCGAAGGGCTACCACGACATGCAGGCGCTGGTGGCGTTCTCCGGCGGCCTGACCGTCGACGGGCAGGAGTACACCGAGCCGGGCATAAACGGGATCCCGGAGAAGTCGTTGCCGCAGGTGTTCCGCGACACCGACGAGACGAAAGTGTTGATCGTGGCCGACAAGTACCAGACCGGCTACGACGAGCCGCTGCTGTGCGCCATGTACGTCGACAAGAAGCTGTCCGGGATCGCCGCCGTCCAGACCCTGTCGCGGCTGAACCGCACCGCCCCGGGCAAGCCGCTGCCTATCGTGCTGGACTTCGTCAACCAGCCCGCCACGATCCAGCAGGCGTTCGCCGACTACTACTCCGACGCCTACATCTCCCAGGAAACCGACCCCAACGTGCTGTTCAACCTGGCCGACAAGCTCGACCTGGCCGGCTACTACACCGACCAGGAACTCATCGACATCTCCCAGGCATACCTCGACAACGCCCCAGGCGAAACCATCGGCAGGCTCCTGGCCCCGGTGGTGGGGCGCTGGAACCACGCCTACAAGCACGCCGATGGGCAGCCCGAGCAGTCGGAGGTGTTGGCGTTTCGTTCCGACGCCCGCGCCTACCGGCACGCCTGGGATTTCCTGTCGCAGATCGTCGACTACCAGGACCCGATGCTGCATCGCCGCGCCATCCTCGCCGGGCTGCTGGTCCGCAACCTCCACACCGGCGCGCTGGTGGAGCGGATCGACACCTCCAGCATCGAACTGACCGGCCTCGCCGTGGTCGCAAAGGGCATCGACGAAGACCACTCCATCACCGGCCCCGAACCGTCCGTCCTCAAGCCCTCCGGTTTCGACGGCACCAGGGGTGGTGTCGGCGCCACGCCCGAGCAGGTGGCGCTGTGGGAGGCCGTCGAGGAAGTCAACCGACTGTTCGCCGCCAGCGGCCTTGACCTCGGGAACGGCACCGGAGAGGCTTGGACCCGAGCGGTATGGGGTGTCCTCACCGACGACCCGGAAGTGCAGGCGATGTCAGCGGAGAACACCGACGAACAGCTCAAGGCGTCACCGAAGTTCAAGGACAAGGTCACCGGCGCCGTGGTTGCCGTAGCCAGCGACTCCGCCACCATGACCGAAGCCGCCATCTCCAACCCCGAGCTTTACGACGGCCTCGTCGAACTCCTTGCCCGGGTGACAGCCATCGTTCACGGGCGGAACGCAGCCTGAGGTCGTCGGACTCGCTGTCTCCGGAGTGTTCCACGCTGGCGCCCTCAAGCTCCCTGCTCTGAGACTGTGGGTTGAGTCCGCCTGAACCCCGGCCGATCTGTCGCCGTGGTCCTGAACGGCCAGCCTGCGTCACCATAGGGTCGCAGGTCGGCTCCACCCTGGTTCGCCGGCGCAGTCGTAGCGGGGCAAGCAGCGGATGCCTGTTCACCAGAACGCTCTACGACGCGCTCACGCGAGGGACGCTAGCCACGGCGCACCCCACGACCCTCGTCTTCGCCTCCGCCTACGCAAGCTTCGCCCTCCCCGTCATAATCCTCGGCACCCTACTCGCGATCACCACATAAACAGTCATCGTCGCAGGACTCGCCACTGCGATCGGTGCGAAACTGCCATCATCTCCACCACGACCAACACACGCCCGAGTGTCCACATACACCGTCGAAAGCGTTCATCAACCGTCGATAGCAGTACCTCGGGCCCCACCGGCGCACGAGGTGAAGAACACGCATGCTTCGAAGAGCCGCCACACGCAAAGGCCTCCTGGCGGGTGACCCGCCAGAACATGGGTTCCGCTGCTCGTAGACCCGTCGGGGGTTCCTTACCGTAGAAGGACGGACTGCCGGTCCTCCGCCGCACCAGAAGGAGCTGTGCCATGTCTCAGAGCGCCCGTAGCGAGGCCCGCCTCAAGATACGAGGCCAGCTCGTGAAACGGCACGAGGAACTGATGGCACGGGAAGCGAGGATCAGGACTGAGGTACTGGAGGCAGCCGCAGCAGTCCTGAAGAGGGACCGAGCCGTTCTGGAGGCCGAGGCCCGCCTCAGCCAAGCGCTCGACCGGCTCACAGGGACGGAGAGAATGCCCGTCGACGAGGCGGCGGAACTGTGCGGCCTCGACGCCCGCGAGGCCAGGCGCCTGCTCCGCACCAGTGGCATTGTTCACACGTTGCGGGGACCCGCAGTCTTGTCTGATCCACGCCGGAATGGCGAGGTGGAACGCTGATGCCCAGGGTCCCGTGCTTGTCGCAGCCGCTCGGTATGCGACGGTTCCTGAGGCCATAGAGGGACATCGGCCCGTCACACCAGGCGCCGCATGCCCTGCTAATGAACCCGCGATCTAGTCCATTCACGGCCAGATCAGTGCGTGTGCCCGAGGAGCTGCAGGGGCATGTCAGCCTCTGTCGGCTGGCATCGCAGCTGTACGGCGGCGTCGCCGAGGAGTCTGTGATCGGGGCAGGCTTCTACCATCAGGCCTATGACCGCTTTCGAGCCCAACAAGGCGCGAGCATTCTGGTTCGCCCTCGTCGACAACGCCGCGCGGCTCGTTGTGGACGCTGACACCCTGGGCCCTGTGTCACCTCGCGCACAGTCGCTCGTGGTCATTGCCTTGGAGGAGCTTGGTAAGGCGCAGTGGGTGGCCCAGATCTTCGGGGTGTCTTGGTCTTCGGGCGAGGAGGCCCCGCTCGATGTGCCGTACCTCGACGAGTTCGGTGCCAGCCACCGCCAGAAGTTGATGCAATCCACCCACTACATCGAAGGAGCCGACGAGTTCGTCTCAGAACTGCGCCTCTTCCGTAGCCGTGCGGAGGTAGACCTCCGACCCGGCACCGGCGCTAGCGACCCGCGCCAGTACGTCGAATACCTCGAGAACCTGGCTGATGCTGACAACAAGGCCAAGCAGCGCGGGTTCTACGTCGATTTGGACGAGGATGGCGCTCCGCTCGTGCCGCACCAGATCGAGCGGCCCGACCTTGCCGATGAGATCTGGGGCGTCGCGGACGCTGTGAAATCAATGCTCGTGGACCGGATGATTGTAGGCGACCGTGACCCTCGGCTTGACTCCATCGAAGCGCTGGTTGCGCCGATACTTGAGCGAGACGATTCATCGTGAGGACGGACCACGTCGGGGCCCTGACCGCGAAGATGCAGGCGAACCCCTGGGATCTCACACCGCACCACGGCGGGAGATCCGGGCGAAGAATGCATGGAGCCGGGTCGGTCCTAGTAGCGTCGTCGACATGGCGAGCGCGCTCAAGAAGTGAGGTTCACCGCCCTGATGGATGACTACCTTCCAGACTGGCGAGCGCGTCGGGACGAGCTGAACGAGGCACCGCTGCAGCGGCGGAGAAGTGGGACGACAGGGATGAGCAGTATCTCGGTGGCGCACAAGGTTTTCCTTGAGGAGGTGCTAGGCATGAGCACCGGCTACGTTCTGGACTTTACGAACGCGTCCTTCGAGAGCTTGTTCAGGGACATCGAGATCGACATCTACGATCGCGAGAAGTACCCGCGCTTCGGTGACTCCAAGGCGGAGCGAATGCGGGGCTTGTGGAAGTGGGGCTCGGATGCGGAGGTTTCGTCGGCGGTGTATGCGATCGTCGACTACATAGAGGCGAAGAAGGCTGGCGGCGGATGGAGCAAGGACGTCACCGATAAGCAGGTCGCAAGGATGCGCACCATCGCTAGCCATCTGCACGGTCTGTCTGCCGCTCGCGCGAGGCCCGTTGCCGCCACTACCGAAGCGACGGTAACGAACAACAAGATCCAGATCGATATCCACGAGGACATCTACAACCACATTGAGAAGTACCTCGCCACGGGCGACTTTTTCCACGCGGTCGAGGAGTCCTACAAGGTGGTTCGTGAGAAGCTCCGAGAGCTCGCGGGCGAGGAGGCTGCGACAGAAATCTTCAACATGAACGCGCAGAGCACCAAACATTATGGCGCTCTATTTGGCAAGGCGACGCCCGGCACGCAGGCGGAAGGTGACTTCTTCCGCGGCATCGGATACCTGCACTTAGGAGTTCAGTTCCTCCGCAACGAGAAGGCCCACACGTTGGCGACTTTCGTCGAGCCCAACCTGGCTGTCCACTACATCTCGCTCGCGAGTCTGGCCTACGACCTGATCACGCGGTCCGTAGACGAAGGGACAATCAACGAACTCGACGAGCTCGTGCGTGAGAAGAGGCGCAGCTACCGCACTGCGGGGGCGTTCTACAAGGACTTTGAGAACGGCAAGTGGCTGCAGAGTATGAAGCTACCTGTCGGTCTGGCGTCTGCATCGGCCCGCAAGGTGCTGAAGGACAAGTGGCTCAAGGAGACTGACCTCACTCGTAACTGGGATCACAGCAACGTCATGTTCATGCGGCTGGAGTTGGTCGTCGACCAGCTGACGCAAGCCGACATCGACCTTCTTCTCGACCTGCCCACTAAGGACAGCTATGGCAATGACCAGGAGGCTGGCATGTGGCCATTCCTGGAGTTCGTTGAGCAACAGCAACCGGGCACTCTGTCGCAGAGGGCGAAGGACTGGGTCGCGGCGCAACAACAGGCTTAGGGTTCGACTCCAGCGGGGGTTTGCCAATAAGCGTGAGAGATGCGCGACTCTCGGCATCTGCGGATGTCGACGAGCAGATGGGGGCCTGCGACTGCTCGCGCCCTCAACGACATCCAGTACCTCTGCCACGACCTCATGGGACGGGGCCGTCCCTGTGGGCACGTGCATTGGGTACACATGGCTGCCTCCTTCGTGACGAGGCGGCAGGCTGGCGACGGACCGACCGGGCCGAGGAAAGGGAGCTACTTGCCAATGGATGCTCGCTCGATGGGGTACCCAGGTGGTACCTGAATGCCACGGAGTCGCATAAGCCGTTGCCAACGCCCCGTGAGGGAGATTCCCGCCATCGACTCCCGCCTCACCCGGCTTGCCGTCGACTCTGTCTCTGGCACTGCGTGCGCCGCAGCGTCGGCGTTCGAAGAGTCGCTCCGGCGGGATGCCGTCCCCACGGCTATGAACTCCAGCGGCCACGCGGGCAGGGACGCTCTCAGTCGGCTCCCAGGTGGCCCGGTCTCCTGCTGGCTCCGGCGGTGGCTTGTCGGTTCACGCTTTGATGGCGGCCAGTCGGGGTTCTATGGGGGGTAGGAGGAGCGCGAGGGAGTAGAAGGTATGTCACGCAGCATTCGTCAGAAGGCCCGCCTCATGGCGCAGGATCAGCTTGTCCGTCGCCGAGAGGCTCTGGCCGCCAGAGAAGCGAGGATCAGTGAGCATGTTCTTGAGGCCACCGCAGCCATTCTCGAACGAGACCGAATCGTCGCTGACTGCGCGAGACGGATCGGACGCGCCGTCAATGCGCTCACCGTCGTCGAGGCGTTGCCAGTCAGTGAGGCTGCTGCCCTGTGCGGGCTGGACATCCGCGAGGTCAACCGTCTGCTTCGGGCGGGCCTTGACGGCACGGGATTGGCACGCCCAGCGGAACCCCTGGTCATGGATGCTGGCAACGCGGGGGAGGGGTGAGCAGCATGGTCCGTCCACAGACCACGACGAAGCTCCATCCTCGGTACGCGACTTTGCCGGAGGCTGTTGAGTACTGCAGGAGTTCCCGTCGGTCGCTTGAGCGCCGGATGGCGGAGGGCAAACTCACGCGGTACAAGAACGGCTTCCGCGTTCTGGTCGACCTGAACGAGATCGACTCCCTGCTCCGCGGTGATCGTCGTTGAGCGCTTCCGTTGTTCCCCGGGTCATGCGATGGTGGGCTTCGGCCGGCGTGACCGTGTCCTCGATCGGAGTCCTTGGTAGTGACTCTGCGCGGTGACCCGCCGACTCCGAATAGACCTGACCCACAAGCGCACTCTGCGGCAGATCAGGACGTTGATCGGATGGGTCAGGCTACTCGTGAGGCAAGGTCGTCCAGCTCTGCCCGGATCCTGGCAATCAACGCCCCTGCGGATTCGTCGGAACCCGCCAGTTGGGTCAGGAGAATGTCCCGAGCCAGTGTGGACACGGGGAGGCCGCGTCGTTCTGCGAGCCGCGTCAACGCCTCGAGTTCCTCGGCGTTCAGGCGAACCTGAAGCGTCTTGGCACGCTGGTGTCCGCGGGTCACCCTGCTTCCTGGCTCGAGGCCGGCATCTCGGTTGCGTTCGGCCGCTTCAGCTTCGGCCGCGATGAGATCACTGATCGACATCCAACTGTTCCTCTCGGTATCGGCGCTGGTCTGTACTGTTCGACGGCCACGCGTTGACTCCCCAGGTGATCCCTTCATCCGGGAGCACGATGACCGTGATCAGCATGCTGGTCGTGGATGACCAGCCGATGACCCGGATGGTTCTGCCCGAGTCAGACGAAGGATCTGGGTCGATGGCCAGCCTGTTCGGATCGGCGAAGGCCTCGTCGGCGACGTCCGGCGTCAGCCCGTGCTTTGAGATGTACTCGCCCCGGTGCCGCCAGTCGATGCCTTCACCCACAAACTCAGCGTACTACGCACGCACTACGTTATCCAGTGGTTCCCCGCCGCCGTGACATTCTCAATTCGGCATGAGCGGAAGTAACCCGGCCATGAAACTGCGTCCCCACCATCTGGGTCAGGTATCGGTCGGGGCCCTGGAGGTCAGGGTGGCCTTACAGCGTGCACTCGTGCGTTGGGCGGACATCTTGCGTGCGCGCTCGGCGTCTCGTTCCCTTGTGGCCGTCTGGTAGCTCAGCGCCATAGTCGGCGTCGTGTGCCCGAGCATCGCCTGTATCTCGCGCACCGACGCGCCCGCGGAAGCCGCCAGGGTTGCTGCGGTGGCCCTGAGGTCGTGATCCTTCAGCTCGCTACGCCCGATCTTCTCTGCGGCCTTCTTGTGGATGCGGCGGAGCACGTCGTCGTTCAGTGGCTTGCCGAACGCATCGCAAAAGAGCAGGGCCTCTGCCCGCAATGTGCCTCTGGACTGGCGCCAGACCTTCAGCTCGGCGACGGTGTCGGGGAGGAGCGAGATGGTGCGCATCGATGCCCGGGTCTTTGGGTGTTGAACGACTCGAGTCCTCATCCCGAGTTCCCCGACCTTCGCCACTGTCCCGGCGACCGTGACGGTCTCTGCCTGGAGGTCGAGGTCTTTCGATCGGAGCGCCAGGACCTCGCCGATGCGGAGCCCGCAAGTCACTTGGATGGTCAGGGCGGCTTTCGCCCAGGGTTCCTCAACTGCAGCGAGGAAGCGGTCGACCTCGTGCAGGGACAACGACTCTGGTTCACGTGCGCGGTCAGGGGCTCCGGCTCCTCTCAGGGTGCAGGGTGTCGCGTCGATGAGCTCCGCCACTACGGCGTCGTCGAAAGCGGAGACGAGCAGCTCGTAGGCTTTGCCGCCTTGTGTGCGAGTCTTGCTGGGAGGCCCGCTCCAGCGCCAGGCATGCACGTCGGCGCGTTTGACGTCGATGACGCGCATGTTGCCGAGCTCGGTGCCGTCGACGTTTAGGCGTGCCAGCTTGCGGTAGTTGTCTGCGGTGGTCTGCTTGATCGGACGCCTGGTCCGCCTCTGTCGCTCGGTGATGCACTGCTCAAGCCATTGGCTGACCGTCGGGACGCTCGCGAGCGCTTCGGCGGCCAATGCCTCTGCGGCTTCTCGTTCAGCTTCGGCTCGGGCAGCCGCTTCGACCGCCTCGGCTCGCGCCTTGGGGCTGGTCCAGGTGCCGTACTCGATGAGGCGACGCTCGGCGGTGATCCAGGCCTGGGCGTCGGCCTTGTGCGTGTATGTCGCAGGGGCGTTATGGCGCGAACCGTCCGGAGCCTGATAGCTCGCCTGGTACCTGCCGCTGGGCAACTGGCGAATGTAGCCAAACCTCATGGCATGCCCCCGTCGTGCGATCTCGTGCGATGAACGTGCGATGAACATGCTACAGAGTGGTGCACGCTGTCGGGGCGTGGCGAGACGGAGAAAAGGCAGAACCCCCAGTCAGTGCGGCTTTCGCCGATTTGACTGGGGGTTCCAACTTGTGTCCGAGAGAGGACTTGAACCTCCACGCCCTTTACGGGCACTAGCACCTCAAGCTAGCGCGTCTACCTATTCCGCCACCCGGACGGGTGAGCTGTCCCATCCCGCTGGACAGCCATTGGACTATAGCACCGGCGAGACGCCGCTTACGAATCGAGCCCCCGCCCCGTCCCACGGCCCAGGTTCGGCCCGCCCGAGACGTCATCCAGGGCGCTGATGATCTCCTCCGGCAGGGTCATCTCGTCCACGGCCAGGTAGTCCTCCAACTGCTCGACGGTGCGGGCACCGAGCAGCGGAGCGGTCACGCCCGGGGCGTCGCGCACCCACAGCAGCGCCACCTGCTGGGGGCTCAGGTCCAGTCCCTCGGCGGCCTTCGCGACGGCGTCGGTGATGGCCCGGGACTTCTCCTCCAGGTACGGCTCGACGAACCAGGAGAAGTGGTCGGCTGCCCCGCGGCTGCCCCGCGGCACCCCGGTGCGGTACTTGCCGGTCAGCACACCCCGTCCGATCGGTGACCACGGGAACAGGCCCATGCCCAGGGCGCGCAGCGCCGGGATCACCTCGATCTCGGAGCGGCGGGCCAGCAGCGAGTACTCCACCTGGGAACTGACCAGCCGGGCCCGTCCGGGGATCGCCTCCTGCCAGGTGGCCGCCCGCGCCGTCTGCCAGCCAATGAAGTTGGACACCCCCACGTAGCGGGCCATGCCCGAGCGGACGGCCTGGTCGAGTGCCCCCAGCGTCTCCTCCAGTGGTGCCTCCCCCCAAGCGTGGACCTGCCACAGGTCCACGTGGTCGGTGTGCAGCCGCCGCAACGACGCGGCCAGGTCGTCCAGCAGTGCCGAGCGTGACGTGTCGACCACCCGCCGCCCGTTCCGGACGCCGAAGCCGCCCTTGGTGGCAATCACCAGGTCCGAGCGCTGCAGGTCGGTGTGGATCAGCTTGCCCAGGATCTTCTCGGCCACGCCATTGCCGTAGGCCGGTGCCGTGTCGACCAGGGTGCCGCCGGCCTCGTGGAAGCGCCGCACCAGGGCCCGGGCCTGCGCCGGTTGCGTGTCGCGCCCCCAGGTCAGGGTGCCCAACCCCAACCGGGATACCTGCAAACCGCTCGATCCGGCGCGGCGGGTCTGCATGTGGAGCCTCCAGTGTGGGTCAGGATGATGGTGGTCAGGACGACGACATGACTACAGGTCAGCGTACTGGCGGGCCGTCAGTCCTGCCGGTGGAAGGGTCCGGCCGGGGGATTGGGGGTCAGCGGCGGCAAGATCCTCAGCATCCACGCCCCCGCGGCCAGGCACAGCCCGCCCACCGTCGCAGCGGCGAGCCCGATGGGTGCCACCAGGGTGATCAGGGAGACCAGCAGCGGCCCCACCAGGGGACCGACTCCGGTCATCGTCATCCACCGGGCCAGGTGCCGGGCACGGTCCTGCTCCGGGGTGACGTCCAACCCCAGGGTCATCACGATGCCGGCGCCCAACCCGTTGCCCAACGCGAGCAGCAGGGCGCTTCCGCCCACCGTGACCAGGGCCATCATCGGTGAGCGTCCGCCCACCGTGAGCGCGAGCACCGCCAGCGTCACGTAGCCGAGTCCGAGCATCACCAGGCACGGGACGAGCACCGCCGTGCGCCCGAACGTGTCCATGTAGCCCCCCGCCGGAATGAACAGCAGGATCTCCAGGAATGCCGCTGCCGCGAAGATCAACGAGATCGTCTCGGCGCTGAGGCCCAGACCGGCGCCCATCAGCGGCAGGATGGTGGGCCGCAGCACCCGTGCCATCTGCAGCGGAGCCGTCCCCAGGGCCACCTTCGCCATGGTGGCCATGCCCGCGTCGCGCCACCAGGCCGGCGTCGGCCCCGGGTCCTCGGCGGCGCGGCTGACCGACTGTGCCGCCGCAGCAGGGTGCGGCACCAGGAAGACGGTCACCAGCATCGTGGCCAGCGCCATCACGGCAGCCGACATCACGTACACCGCGGCCAGGTCCGCCATCGCCGCCACCAGCGCGCCGGCGGCGGGGCCGATCACCTGCCCGATCCGCATCATGCCGCCAAAGGTCGACATGGCCCGGGCACGCAGCCGCGGATGCACCGCGGCACCGACGTAGGACTGGCGACCCAGGTTCCACACCTGCTGCGCCAACCCGATCGCAACCAGCACCCCGATCAGCCCGTACCGGTGGGTCCTGGTGGGTGCATGCACGGTGCCGTCGTGGACGATCCAGTAGCCGGCCATCAGGGCCGCCACGATCACCAACCCGGTGAGGATCATGGCGGTGCGCTCGCCCAGGCCACTGATGGCCCGGCCGGCCGGAACTGGCCCAATGACACCCAGGACACCGGTGATCAGGCCCAGCGCCGCCGCAGCGGGAAGACTGAAACCGAGGTCCAGGGCCATCAGCGGAAGCACGGGCGCCAGCGCCGTGAAACCGGAGGCCTGGGCCAGGGTGGGCAGGTACACCGGCAGCGCGAGTTGCCGGGCGACCGCACCGAACTTCTGCCCGTCGGCCCCCAGGGGTGCGCTCACGTGATCACCCGCCCCGCATCCTCGACGGCAGTCCAGGGCAGGGGTGAGGGCATGGGGGACATCCTGCCTGATCGGGTTCGGTGATGTCATAGCCTTGGCCCGGTGAGCATCCTGATCGCCGTTCGCCACGGTCGAAGCACCTCCAACGCCGCCGGCACGCTGGCCGGTCGGACCCCCGGCATCAACCTCGACGACACCGGCGTCGAGCAGGCCCAGCAGTTGGGCAGGCGACTGGTCGACGTCCCGCTCACCGTGGCAGTGACCTCGCCGATGGAACGCTGCCAACAGACCACCAGCCTGGCGCTGGGCAGTGCCGGCATCGAACTGAGCGCCACCCTGGACGACCGCGTCATCGAGACCGACTATGGCCAGTGGTCGGGTCGCCTGCTCAAGGACCTGGTTGACGAGCCGCTGTGGAAGACGGTCCAGGGCGCACCGCAGCTGGCGCAGTTCCCCGGCGGGGAGGCGATGAGCGCAGTCCAGGACCGGATCGTGGCGGCGGTCCTCGACTGGAACGCCCGCCTCGACGAGCGCGACGTGTGGTTGTTGACCAGCCACGGCGACCCGTTGGCAGCGCTGCTCAACTGGGCCAGCGGCGCAGACTTCCAGCACGTCCAACGCCTGGGCGTCGACCCCGGATCGGCCAGCATCATCGTCCTGCCCTCCCCGAACGTCCCCCAGCCCCGCATCGTCACCATGAACTCCGTGGAGGGTGCCCTGTCGCGGTGGACCACCCCACCCCCGCAACCCGTGGTCGGCGGCTCGGCCGGCGCGCCGACCGACGCGAACACCACCGACTAGGCTGGACCCATGGCTCGCGTGACGCACCGTTTCAGCTTTCCCGACCGCTTCGTTGCCGGCACCATCGGCACCCCCGGGCAGCGCACCTTCTACCTGCAGGCCCGATCCGGGAGCCGCCTGACCAGTGTGGTCTGCGAGAAGCAACAGGTGGCGATCCTGGCCGATCACCTGGAGCGCATCCTCGACGAACTGACCAGGTTGGGCACCCCCGGCATCCCGGGCCCGGCCGACCGGGCCGAGGACCTCGGCCCCCTCGACCAGCCGCTGGAGGAGGACTTCCGCGTCGGCACGATGACCCTGGCCTGGGACACCGCCCACGAGAGCATCGCCATCGAATTGTTCAGCGTGGTCGACATGGACGCCGAGGACGAGGCCGACCCGGTCGAGCAGACCGTCGAGAACGCCGACAGCTCCATGCACATCCGGCTGACCCCCGCCGATGCCCGCCAGTTCATCAGCCGCGCCCGCGCCCTGATCGTCTCGGGCCGCCCCGAGTGCCCCTTCTGTGAGCAGCCGATCAACCCCGAGGGCCACCTGTGCCCCCGCGCCAACGGCTACCGCGCGCCCCTGTTCGCCGACTCCGACGACGATTCCGACGACGACTCCGACGACCTCGACTGAGATGTCGGCACCCCTGGAGCAACGTCCCCCCATCGGTGACCTCACCCTCGTCGGGCGTCTGGTCCAGGCCAGCAACGGCACCTTCCTGGCCGAGGACGAGTCGGGTGCTCGCTTCCTCTACAAGCCCGTCGCGGGGGAGCGGCCGCTGTGGGACTTCCCCGACGAGACCTTGGGCCGTCGTGAGGTCGCGGCATTCCAGCTGTCGGATGTTGCGGGTTTCCACGTCGTGCCCCCCACCTGGTACCTGGACGGCCCCCTGGGTCCCGGCTCGGTGCAGGAGTGGATTGAGGGATCCCAGACCGACCTGGTCGACCTGGTCGACCGCGACGCCATTCCCGAGGACTGGTTCGGCGTCGTGGTGGGCGTCGACCAGGCCGAACGTCCCGTCGCACTGGTCCACGCCGACGCCGAGCCGCTGCGGCGGATGGCCATCTTCGACGTGATCGCCAACAATGCCGACCGCAAGGGTGCCCACATCATCCATGCGCATCCGCTGCCCGGGGACGCCGCAGGCGGTCAGGAGGTGGTGCTGGGCGTCGACCACGGCCTGACCTTCCACGTGGAGGACAAACTTCGCACGGTGCTGTGGGGCTGGTCGGGTGACGCCCTGACCGGACCCGAACTGGAACTGGTGGCCGCCGCCGTCCAGAACGCGGCCGTGCTGGACCAGTGGCTTGACCCCGCCGAGGTGGTGGCCGCCCGTCTGCGGGCCCAGGGCCTGCTCGAGGCAGGGGAGTTCCCCTCGCCGGGTGACCGCTGGCCGGTCATCCCGTGGCCACCGCTCTAGGTGGTCAACGTCTCAACCATCATCCGGGCGTGACGAATGGGGGGCTGATCACAGATAGCCTGTGCCGCATGCACTCGTGGCC
>NZ_JADIJQ010000015.1 GCF_017355265.1 Tessaracoccus sp. SD287 | reverse complement strand
CGTTCGGCGAGGTCGGCGACCTCGGCGACGGCATGGTCGGGCACGTGCGCGGCGATCGGGGCGGCCTGGTCAAGGGTCAACCGGCCCTGCCCCATCATCGCCACCACCGGCGCCAGACCCTCGACCCGTTCGGCGACGTGCACCAGCTGCGTTGCCTGCGTCGGGGACAGGCCGGTGTAGACCTGCAGCCAGTGCGCTGGGGAGCGGACCCCGTCACCGGCCCAGCCGCCGTCGGCGAGTAGTTCTGCGGTGAGGGTGACGAGTTCGGCCTGGACCTGCGCGAGCTGGCCGGCGAGTTGCCCGGCCTGTTCGGTGCGGTGGATCCACCGGTCGACTCTGTCCATGCTCTATCGTACACACGTACTAATACGGAATGCAAGAGCTGACTCGGAATTTGTTTGCGAGCGATCCCGAGGTGACTCAGGCTCGCGGACCCGTAGGTCGTGGAACGCGGAGCTACGCCTCCCCGACCCGACCCTGGTCCGCCTGTCCATTCCTGCTGTCAACGCTTCGTCTCCGGCACCACAGCTGCAGAACTCCCGCCAGTCACCGTTTCCGACGCCCCATGTCCCACCCCGTCCCTAGGCTGGCGCCATGATCACCACGCTGGCCGTCCACGGCTACCGCTCGCTGCGTGACCTCGTCATGCCACTGGCGCCGATGACCGTCATCACCGGCCCCAATGGCGCGGGCAAATCCAGCCTCTACCGGGCGCTGCGGCTGCTGGCGGCCACCGTCGAGGGTGGGGTGGTCGCACCGCTGGCGCGAGACGGCGGACTGGACCGTGTCCTGTGGGCTGGTCCCGAGAACATCTCCGGTGGCATGCGCAGCGGACACGTGCCCATCCATGGTGCCAGCAAGCGGTCCAAGCCGGTCAGCCTGATGCTTGGCTTCACCACTGACGACCTCGGCTACCTCGTCGACATCGGCCTGCCCGTGCCCGGGCAGAGCATCTTCATCCATGACCCGGTCATCAAGCGCGAAGAGATCTTCGTGCCGCCGCTGTTCCGTCCGGCGGGGGCACTGGTGCGACGCAAGGCCGGCACCGTGACAGTGCTCGGCGAACGCGGCGGCCGGCGGGTACTGGACGACCTGTCGCCGCGCACCAGCATGCTGGCCGAGGTCGCCGATCCCCTGGAGTACCCAGAACTGCGGCTGATGCGCCACACCGTGGCCTCGTGGCGTTTCTACGACAGCTTCCGCACCGACACCGACGCCCCGGCGCGGGGCAGTTGCCTCGGCACCTGGACCCCCGTACTCGCCCCCGACGGACACGACCTGGCCGCGGCCCTGGCCAGCATCGGCGAATCCGCCTGGGCCGAACCGCTGAACGCCGCCATCGACCAGGCCTTTCCTGACACCCGGGTGAGTGTCGCCCCGACCAGCGACGGGCGTTTCACCCTGGAGGCGCACCAACCCGGCATGCTGCGACCCTTGGGCCCCGCCGAACTCAGCGACGGCACCTTGCGGTTCCTGCTGCTGGCCGTCGCCCTGCTCAGCCCGGCCCCACCGAGCCTGCTGGTCCTCAATGAGCCCGAGACCAGCCTGCACCCGCACGCCCTGCCGGTCCTGGCCGCGCTGATTGCCCAGGTCGCCCAACGCACCCAGGTCATCATCGTGAGCCACGCGCCCGACCTGATCGGCCCCCTGGTCCAGGCCGGCGGGGACGATCGAGTGGTCCACCACCATCTGGTCAAGAACACCGGCGAAACCCTCGTCGAGGGCCGCGGGCTGCTGACCACCCCGACGTGGAACTGGGGCACGCGATAATTCTGAAAGAACTTCAGAGCTCGACAGGTCTTGCTTGGAAGTAGCAGGGGGTGCAGACTAGGGGGAAGCCAGTAACGAGGGCCGAAACCCAAGGATTCCTGAAGGTTTCCAAAACCTTGTTATCTGGGATGGCATGAATGGACAGGATCGGCCTAGTCTGGTCCGCAGGTCAGCAATGACCTCCACAAGCCTCGTGGTTGGTTCATCACCTTGGCGGGGATGAAATCGCGCTCAGCGCACCACGGGGGAGTGTGCGTGGCCCCTCTCTGAGGGGATGAGGGGCCACGCGCATCACCTTTTCCCACCTGACCTTCGAGGGCATTGTTGCCAGCGTCGGCAACGGGGATCGATCACTCGCCAAGCTCGCCGCCCCTGCTGCCTGAGCGGCGACACCAGGTCGTCATTCAGCCAACATGGCGCTCACCAGCGCCAGCGCACCAACTTTGTCCAACATCTGGTTGCCGTTGCCGCACTTGGGCGAGACCACACACGCCGGGCAGCCGGTCTCACACGGACAGCGGGCCAACCGCTCCCTGGTCGCTGCCAACCATGGCCTGGCCACGTCGAAGGCCCGCTCCGCGAACCCTGCCCCGCCGGGCGTCCCGTCGTGGACGAAGATGGTGCACTCCCCGGTGTCGGGATGCAAGGCCGTCGACAACCCGCCGATGTCCCACCGGTCGCAGGGGGCGAACACGCCCAGCAGGCCGATGGCTGTGTGCTCGGCGGCGTGGGCTGCCGCACCCAGGGCCAACCCCTCCAGCCCCGCCTCGGCACACACGCCGGCAGGAATCGTCCACCACATCGACCGTGTCGTCATCGCATGCTCGGGCAGGTCCAGCGGGGTCTGGTCCCACACCTGCCCGGTCCGTTCGTCACGTCTCAGGAAGCCGGTGACCTGGCTTGTCTGGCGGACATCGCCCAGGTGGACGACCACCCCGGCGTCCCCGAACGGTGCGGTGCGCCGGGTCCGGATGATCGTCAGGTCCTGGACCGAGACCGGCTGGGTCCAGTACGTCGGTCTGGCCGGGCGCACCAGCGCCTGGCACAGCTCCGGCAGGTACTCATCGACCAGCCACTGGTCGCCCTGGTGCAGGTAGACCGCCCCCTCATGGACCGTCCGGTCGGCCGCCGACGGGTCGACCTGACCGATGATGCGGCCAGTGCCGCCCTCGATCACCTGCACCGCAGCGCCAGTCATCGAGCGCAGGTTGATGCGGTCCACGGCCCGGTCGGGCCGGGTCCAGAACCACATCTGTCCGCGACGCCGCAGCACCCCCTGGCGCTCGGCCAGTTCGACCAGGGCCATCGCATCGGGTCCGAACCAGCGGCCGTCGGCGCGGGTCAGTGGCAGTTCCTGCGCGGCTGCCGCCAGGTGTGGACCCAGGACGTGCGGGTTCAACGGGAACAGCACGGTGCGCTCGATCGGGGCCTGCAGCACCAGCTCAGGGTGCTGCACCAGGTACTGGTCACGGGGGTCGTCACCGGCCAGCATCACCACCAGCGCATCACGATCGCGGCGCCCGGCCCGCCCGGCCTGCTGCCACAACGAGGCCATCGTCCCGGGAAAGCCGGCCACCAGCACCGCGTCCATGCCCGAGATGTCCACCCCCAGTTCCAACGCATTGGTGGCCGCGATCCCGGTGAGTTCACCCGACTGCAGCGCCGATTCCAGACCGCGGCGATCACCGGCCAGGTATCCCGACCGGTAGGCGGCGACCCTGGCGCCTGACGCCACTGCCTCCGACGTCCGGTTCGCCACCAGTTCGGACTGCGTCCGCGAGCCCACGAAGGTGATGGTCTGCCGGCCCTCGTCGACCAGTCGGGCCATCAGTTCGGCTGCGTCGACCGGCGCGCTGGCGCCGGGCTGCCACAACACCACGTCGCGGGCCGGACGCGGCGAGCCATCGACGTCGACCACCTCGACGTCGGGTTCGCCGATCAGCAACCCGCCCGTGGTCCCCGCGTCGGTGGCCGTCGCCGACGCCATCACGAACACCGGGTCGGCACCGTAGTGGGCGCACACCCGCCGGAGGCGCCGCAGCACCTGGGCCACGTGGGCCCCGAAGACGCCGCGATACCGGTGGGCCTCATCGACCACCACATACCGCAACGAGCCCAACAGCGCCGCCCAGCGGGTGTGCTGCGGCAGCACCGACAGGTGCACCATGTCCGGATTGCTGAGGACGAATTCGGCGTGGTCGCGCGCGAATCGGCGTTCGGCCTGGTCGGAGTCGCCGTCCAGGGTCGCGACCCGCCACCGGTCGGGCCCCAGCGCCCGGGCGGCCCGGTACTGGTCGTGGGCCAGTGCCTTGGTCGGTGACAGGTACAGCGCGGTGTGCGGCCGGGTCGTGGTGATGCGGTGGCGCCGGTCACTGACCGCGCGTCCCAGCGACGGCTCGGTGGACGCCGTCGCTGCCATGATCGGCAACAGGTAGGCCAGCGTCTTGCCCGACGCGGTCGAGGTGCAGATCGCGACATGCCGTCCGGCGTGGGCCAGTTCGGCCACCTCCACCTGGTGCGACCACGGCGCAGCAATGCCGGCGGCAGCGACCGACGCCCGGACGTCGTCGGGCAGCCAGGCTGGCCATTCGGCCACGGCGCCGACCCGCGCCGGTCGATGATCATGGTGGACGACACGCTGATCGCCGACCAACCACGGGGGAACACTCACCCGACCGAGCATGCCACGGCCCGCTGACACGCAGACGCCCCCGTCCGGCAGACTGGCTGTCATGACCGCCGCACCCCGTCCGCTGCTCGACGACGACGCCACCGCCCGACTCCGTGACGCACTCCACGGCATCGGCTACGACGTGGACTCCGTGCTGGAACGCATCGGCGAGGACGGCCAGCAGGGACTGATGCGCAACATCACCGTGCCGGCCGACATGGCCCTGGGCAGCGATGACGCCCTGGACGACGCCATCCGGCTGTGGCTGCTGCAGCGTCCGGTGCCGCAGGCCCGGCTGGCGAGGGTCTTCGACCTGGACACCTTGGTCGGCGCTGGCATCGTCCGCCTCGAGGCCGACCAGTTGCGGGCCGGCATTGACCTGCGCCCCTACGCCTCCCCCGACGACGGCGCCTCCGGGTGGCTGGTCAGCGACCTGACCCCGGGTCTGGACCACCAGCCGGTCCGGATGCGCGGGGACTACGTCCTCGGGGCCAGCCCCGCCTCCATCACCTTGGCCCAGATGGCGATGCGTCGTCCGGTCGACTCGGCGCTCGACCTGGGCACCGGCTGCGGCATCCAGTCGTTGCACCTGTCGCGCCACGCCCAGCGGGTGGTGGCCACCGACCTCAACCCCCGCGCCCTGCAACTGGCCTCCCTGACCGCCGGGCTCACCGGCATCAGCCTCGACCTGCGACTGGGCTCGCTCTACGACCCGGTGCCCGAACGATTCGACCTGATCGTCACCAACCCCCCGTACGTGATGAGCCCGCCGACCACCCGGCGACTCGTCTACCGCGAGGGCGGCTTCGTCGGCGACGGACTGGTCCGCGCCGTCGTCGAGGGCGCCACCGACCACCTGACCCCCGGCGGTTCGCTGCAGGTGCTCGGCAACTGGGCACTCACTGCCGACCAGCCCTGGCAGGAGCGTCTGGCCGGGTGGGCCCCCGCCGACGCCGACCTGTGGGCCATCGAGCGTGAACGGCTCGGCGTCCACGAGTACATCGAGATGTGGCTCACCGACGCGGGCCTGCACCAGACCCCACGGTGGCGCGAGGCCTACCGCGAGTGGCTGGACTACTTCGCCGAACTGGGCATCGTCGGTGTCGGCATGGGCTGGCTGGTGCTCACCCAATCGGGCCGCGACGACCCGGAACGCCGCTTCGAGGAATGGCCCTGGGCCGTCCAGCAACCGGTGGGGGAGGCCTACGCCCGCCACCAGGACGACCTGGGCACCAGCCGGCTGGACTGGGACACGTTGGCGGCCATCGAGTTCACCGTCGCCGACCACGTCGTCGAGGAGTCCACGGGCGCCCCCGGTGCCTCCGGACCCGAGCACATCGTCCTGCGCCAGAACAGCGGTCTGCGCCGCGCCATCGACGCTGGCACCGCGCTGGCGGCCGTCCTCGGCGCCTGCCAGGGCGACCTGCCGCTGGGCGTGATCCTGCCGGCCGTCGCGCAACTGCTCGAGGTGGACCCCGACGACCTGCGTCGCGAGCTGGAACCCAGGATTCGGGCGGCGATTCGCGACGGCTTCCTCGATCGTGAGACGGTGACCGCGAACGGCCGTGGCACGGTGCACGCTTGACAGGCCTCGGTAGCGTTCACTGAGTGCCGCGGCAACACTGCGGCGATTTCCCCCAACAGAAGGTGCTCCATGGCAGGCAAGCGGCTCGTGATCGTTGAGTCACCCACCAAGGCGACCAAGATCGCCAGCTACCTCGGCGACGACTACATCGTGGAGTCGAGCCGGGGGCACGTGCGTGACCTTCCCCGCAACGCTGCTGAAGTGCCCGCCAAGTACAAGGGTGAGAAGTGGGCACGCACCGGGGTGAACGTCGATGCCGACTTCGAGCCGCTGTACGTGGTCGATGCCGACAAGAAGGCCACCATGCGGCTGCTCAAGCAGCACCTGGCCGAAGCGGACGAACTGCTGCTGGCCACCGACGGTGACCGCGAGGGCGAGGCCATCGCGTGGCACCTGCTCAGCGAACTCAAGCCGAAGGTCCCCGCCAAGCGGATGGTCTTCCACGAGATCACCCGCGAGGCCATCACCGAGGCCGTCAAGCATCCCCGCGAACTCGACCTCGACCTGGTCGACGCCCAGGAGGCCCGCCGCATCCTCGACCGGCTCTACGGTTTCGAGGTCTCGCCGGTGCTGTGGAAGAAGGTCAAGCCCAAGCTGTCGGCCGGCCGGGTGCAGTCGGTCGCCATGCGTCTGGTCGTTGACCGCGAACGTGAGCGCATTGCCTTCACCAGCGCCAACTACTGGGACATGGACGCCGACCTCGAGTCCGAGGGCACGCGGTTCACGGCCCGGCTGACCGCCCTGGACGACGCCCGCGTCGCCACCGGCTCGGACTTCAGCCCGCAAGGGGTGCTGACCCGCAAGGGCGCCATCGCGCTGACCGAGACCACCGCCACCGCCCTGGCCGACGCTCTGGCCACCGCGGCCTTCGCCGTCGGCTCGGTCGAGTCCAAGGCCTACACCCGCCGGCCCTACGCCCCGTTCCGGACGACCACCCTGCAGCAGGACGCGGGCCGCAAGCTCGGCTTCAGCTCCGACACCACCATGCGGGTCGCCCAGCAGCTCTACGAGGGCGGCTACATCACCTACATGCGTACCGACTCGGTGAACCTGAGCTCGCAGGCGATCAGCGCCGCCCGTGCCCAGGCCGCCCAGCTCTACGGGGCCGGTTCGATTCCCGATCGTCCGCGGATGTACTCCTCCAAGGTCAAGAACGCCCAGGAGGCGCACGAGGCGATCCGTCCCGCCGGTGACTCCTTCCGGACCCCCGCCCAGACCGGCCTCACCGGCGACAAGTTCCGCCTCTACGAGCTGATCTGGCAGCGCACCATCGCCAGCCAGATGATCGACGCCCAGGGCAACACCCTGACCGTGCGCATCACCGCCACCCCGGATGCCCCCATCGACCTCGGTGAGCAGGTCGAGGTCAGCGTGGCGAACTTCACCGCCTCGGGTCGCACGATCACCGAGCCCGGCTTCCTGCGCGCCTACGTCGTTGCCGTCGACGAGGGGGACGCCGACGATGCCCAGGCCCGGCTGCCGCAGCTCTCGGCCCGGCAGACCCTCGACCTGCTCGAGCTGAAGCCGGCCGGACACGACACCAAGCCGCCCTCGCGCTACACCGAGCCGTCGCTGGTGGCGAAGCTGGAAGAGCTCGAGATCGGTCGTCCCTCGACCTACGCGTCGATCTTCCAGACCCTGATCAGTCGTGACTACGTCTGGAAGAAGGGCTCGGCGCTGGTGCCCAGTTGGCTCGCCTTCGCCGTCACCCGACTGCTGGAGGAGCACTTCCCCACCTTGGTCAACTACGACTTCACGGCCAAGCTCGAAGAAACCCTCGACGAGGTGGCCAAGGGCAATGCGAAGCGGCTCGACCTGCTCGGCGCCTTCTACTTCGGCGACACCGACCATTCGCTTGGCCAGGCCTTCAACGACTTCCGCGGACTGAAAGCGCTGGTCAGCGAGTTGGGCGAGATCGACGCCCGCGCCCTGTCCACCTTTGGTCTGGGCGACCTGGACGACAGTGGCATCGACGTGCGGGTCGGACGCTACGGCACCTACGTCGAGGACGGCGAGGGTCGCCGCGCCAACGTTCCCGACGACCTGCCGCCCGACGAACTGACCCGTGAGAAGGCCCAGGAGTTCCTGGAGCGGCCGATGGGTGAGGAGCGTGAACTGGGCCTCGACCCGCAGACCCATGCCCCGATCGTGGTGCGCAACGGCCGGTTCGGTCCCTACGTCACCGAGGTCCTCGACGAGGGTGACAAGACCAAGCCCCGCACCGGCAGCCTGTTCGCGTCGATGACCCCCGAGACGGTCACCCTCGAGGACGCGCTGAAGCTGATGAGCCTTCCACGAGTGGTCGGCGCCGACGACGACGGGGTCGAGATCACCACCCAGAACGGTCGTTACGGCCCGTACCTGAAGAAGGGGACCGACTCCCGTTCGCTGGCCAGCGAGGACCAGATCTTCGAGCTCACCCTCGATGAGGCCAAGGCCATCCTGGCCCAACCGAAGACCCGTGGACGCGCCGCTGCCGCACCCCCGCTGAAGGAGTTGGGCAATGATCCCGTCAGCGGGGCACCGATGGTGGTCAAGTCCGGCCGCTTCGGGCCCTACGTGACCGACGGTGAGTACAACGCCACCCTGCGCAAGGACGACTCCATCGAGGAGTTGACCGCCGAGCGTGCCGCCGAGCTATTGGCCGAGAAGCGCGCCAAGGGCCCGGCCAAGAAGTCCACCCGCAAGACGGCGGTCAAGAAGACGACGGCCAAGAAGACGACCGCCGCCAAGAAGACCACGGCGAAGAAGACGAGCACCGCCGCGACGAAGACGACCAAGAAGACGACGGCCAAGAAGACCACAGCCGCCAAGACCACGACGGCCAAGAGCACGACCGCGAGGACGACAGCGGCTGCGACCGCTGGGGCCTCGGGCACGGACGAGCAGTAGAGCGATGGCGCGCCGACGCAAGCTGTACTTCGAGTTGCCGTACTCGTTGGAGTCGCCGCGGCTGATCAACCCGGCTGTCGGCATCGACAGGGTCACCGTGCGCAGTGACGCGAGCTTCGAGATGGTGATCACCCTGCTCGACGCCCCCGACCAGCGGCTGCTGCGCAGCGGCGTCATGCTGGCGCACCGGGTCGTCGACGGGCTCGGCGACTGGTACCTGGATGCCCCCAACTGGCAGCCGTGGCTGCCGGCCGACCACTCCGAGCCGCTGGGCGCTGCCGGTGACCTGCCCGACGACCTGGCCGAACTGGTGCGTCCCTTCCGTCGCCGCGCCACCCTCGGACCGGTGGCGGCGGTCACCATCGTCCGCAACTCCTACTCGTTCAAGGACGCCGACGACGTCTCACTGGGCACCGTCCGCGACGAGCTGGTCACCATTCGCCGCAATGGGCTGACCACTGCCCGGTTCCGGGAGGTGACCCTGGTGCCGAGCCCGGCGATGACCGGGGCGCAACGTCGGTTCGTGGCGGACTCGCTGACGGCGGTCGGCGGCATCCAGGTCGACGCCTTCGCCGACATGGTGACCAGCCTCGGCCCCCCGGCCACCGGTTTGACCGACTTCCCCGCCCCGCGCGCGTGGGATGCCAGGGTGAGCCTGGAGACGTTCGTCTCGCAGGTCTTCGCCGCCCGACTGCAGGACCTGGTTCGCGCCGACCTGGCCCTGCGTGCCAGCGAACTGGCGCAGGCCCGCGCCGCCACCGACCCGGACGAGGCGGCGCCCCGTCCCGCCCCGGCGGACCGCAGCATCACGCCGTTGATCAGCGAACTCAGCACGCTGCGCCAGGTGGTGGCGAGCCTGTCCTCGGTGCTGGAACCCAGTTGGCGGGCCAGTCTGGAGAACGACCTGGCCGCCCTCATCGACCAGGGCGCCGATCGTCCGGTCAGGTCCCTGGACGAGCGCTACTACAGCGTGCTGGACAGGTTGATCGGCGCCGCCCGGGCACCGCAGCTGGGCGACCTGAGCAATCGGCAGGCGGCACCGGTGCTGCGCCAACAGCTCGAGGCCGGCATGCGGATCCTGATGGACCGGTGCCAGAAGTTGCGTCCTGACAGTCCCGACGAGGCCTGGGAGGCGGCGCTGACCGCGACCGGCCATCTGCTCGCCACCACCCAGGGGCTGGGCATCCTGTTCGGGAAGCTGTCCCGCAAACTGGCCAAACAGTTGCGCAAGCTGCAGCGACTGCTGGAGCCGACGCAGCGCGTCGATGACTGGCCTGGCGACGACGTGATGTCCGGGTGGACCCCGGCGGCGGCCTTCGAAGCCGGCCGCGAACTGCAGCGCGCCGGTGACGCCCGCGACGGGGCGCGCCGGCAGTTCGTCGACGAGTGGCCCGGTCTGCGGCTGCGGATCGTGGCGTTGAAGGCGCTGGTATGAGCGGGGTGTTTGTCGTCTTCGAGGGTGGCGACGGTGCCGGGAAGTCGACCCAGGTGCGGCTGCTGGCCGGCTGGTTGGCCGAGCAGTCCATCGCCCACCGGGTGACCCGGGAGCCGGGGGACACGTGGCTGGGTGGGCACCTGCGTCACCTGCTGCTCGACCCCGCTTCGGGGCCGATCTCGCCGCGCGCCGAGGCCCTGGTCTACGCCGCCGACAAGGCCCAGCACGTCGACGAGGTGGTGATTCCGGCGCTGACTGCCGGCGAGGTGGTGATCTGCGACCGCTACGTCGACTCCACGTTGGCCTACCAGGGGGCAGGTCGCCGGGTGGACCTGGCCGAACTGGAGCACGTCGCGCGCTGGGCCACCCGTGACCTGCGCCCCGACCTGACCGTGGTGCTGGACGTCGACCCCGACGTGGCGGTGCACACCAAGGCCGACCCCGACCGCCTCGAGAGCGCCGGCCAGGAGTTCCACCGCAACGTGCGCCGGCTGTTCCTTGACCTGGCCGAGCGTGACCCCGACCGTTACCTGGTGCTGCCCGGACGTGAGCCGCGCGACCAGTTGGCCGCCCGGGTGCGGACGCGGCTGCGTCCCCTGCTGGGGGCAGGCTGAGGCCCCGGGGGCCGAGCCCGCAGCACATGTCAGTGGGGGATGTCAGGATGGAACGCGACGCGGGGCACATCGACAGGGGCGGGCAGTGATGGCAACAGTCTGGGACGACCTGGTGGGTCAGGCCGATGTGGTCGCCACCCTGAAGAGGGCCGTGGACGCCAGCCATTCCGGTGCCGGCCACGCCATGACCCATGCCTGGCTGTTCACCGGCCCACCGGGGTCGGGACGATCGAATGCGGCCCGAGCCTTCGCGGCCGCCCTGCAGTGCCCCCGCCACGGCTGCGGCCAGTGCACCGACTGCCGCACCGCCCTGTCGGGGGCGCACCCGGACGTGAAGCTGGTCCGCACCGAAAAGTTGTCGATCGGCGTCGACGAGGTGCGTGACCTGGTCCGCGACGCCTCGATGAGTCCGATGGGCGGGCGCTACCAGATCATCGTCGTCGAGGACGCCGACCGGGTCACCGACCGCGGCGCCGACGCCCTGCTGAAGGCCATCGAGGAACCCTCACCGCGCACCGTGTGGATCCTGTGCGCACCGAACCCGGACGAGGTGGTGGTCACCATCCGGTCACGGACGCGGCACCTGGCCCTGGCGACGCCCACCGACCAGGCCGTGGCCGACCTGCTGGTGCGCCGCGACGGCGTCGACGTGGTGATGGCGACCTATGCGGCGCGCGCAGCCCAGGGCCACATCGGCCGGGCCCGGGCACTGGCCCGCGACGAGTCCGCACGTGACCGTCGACGCCGGGTGCTGGAGATTCCCGGCCAGCTCACCTCGATCGGTGCCTGCCTGACTGCGGCCGAGAACCTGGTCAAGGCCAGCGCGGACGAGGCCGCTGCCGCCACCGCCGAGATCGACGTCAAGGAGACCGCGGCGCTGTCCGAGGCCCTGGGCGTGGGGACCAAGGGGGCCCGCCCCAAGAACGCGGCCGCGGCGCTCAAGGCGCTGGAGGACCAGCAGAAGGCCCGCGCCAAACGGCTCCAGCGCGACTCCCTCGATCGGGTGCTGACCGAACTCACCACCTGGTACCGCGACGTGCTGGGCGTCCAGACCGGTGCGTTGGGGCTGGACCTGCCCAGCGAGACCGGTGGCGGACCGCACCTGATCAATGCCGAGCAGAGCCAGCAGGTGGCCCGGGCGGCGCGCGGCTCCAGCCCGGAACAGACCCTGCGACGGATCGACGCGATCCTGGCGACCCGCGAGGCGCTGGAGCAGAACGTCACCCCGCTGATCGCCATGGAATCGTTGATGGTGAGCCTGGCCGACCCCCGCTGAACCCCCGCCGAGGCGGTGCCGGCAGCCGCCGACCGTGCGTGTCCGCCACGGGTCGGCTCCCCGGGAGTGTTTGAATGGGCGTCGAGCTGACGGTCACGAGAGGAGCTCCGATGAGCCAGGAACATCCGGTCAATCCGGAGCAGCGCCGCGACGACGAGCAGCGCCGCGACGACGAGCAGCGGCGTGAGCACCAGCACGTCGATGGGCAGCAGGGCCAGACCCCCCACGACGAGACCACCCACGACGAGATCCGGCAGGACGAGACCCGGCAGGGTGCGCAGCAGGGCAACGATGATCCCACCCAGCAGTTCGACGGGGTGCACGACGCTGACCCGCACGATTCCGAACCGACCCAGGTCTTCGACCCGGTGACCGACGCGGAACCCACCCAGCAGTTCCAGCCCCAGCCGAACGACCCGGAGCCGACGATGGCGCTGCCGGTGGCCCAGACCTACTCCCGTCCGCCGGTCTTCAGCCCCAAGGGCTTCGAACAGCCCGGGGACGCCGCGAACCAGGACGCCGCACAGCAGGAATCCCTCGAGGATCGCGAGGAGCGGCTGGCACGGGAACAGGCCGAGGCCGACGCCCGCGCCCGCGACGTGGAGGACGAGAACGTGCGACGCCGCGAGGCCGCCGAGGCTGCCCGCCGACGATCCCTGGGCACCATCACCCCCGACGAGGGGGCCGGCCCGGAGCGTCCGCTGCCGCCGCGTCGTTCCACGGACAAGTGGTTCGGTTCGCTGGGGCTGTTCGTGCTGCGGCTGGTGCTGGCCGCCATCCTGGCCATTCGGGGCTACCAGATGATCACCGACATTCCCGCCACCCGCGACCTGCTCGACCAGATCGGCATGCCCTACCTGGAGTACCTGCCGTGGGCGCTGGCCATTGCCCATGGCCTGGCAGCCCTGGGTCTGGTCTTCGGACTGGGGGTGCGCGTCATTGGCGTGTGCGTGGCAGCCCTGGCCGGGTGCGCCCTGGCCCTGGTGAAGTGGGGCACCGTCGAGATCTTCCAGTCCGACCTGCCAGGTTTCGTGGGCGAACTCGAGGTACTGGTCGCCGCAGTCGGGTTCGCCCTGCTCACCCTGGGCAGCGGCGGCTGGGGCATGGACGCCAGCTGGCGCCACAACCGCTGGCGCGACAAGTACGGCACCGAATAGTCACCTACGGCTGGTAGCGGCCGCGCGTCATCGGCGCGCGGCGCCTGCTACGTCGTCGTCGACCCGACTGCGCGACGATCCCGGCGACGCTGCCGGATGGTGGCGACGGCCCGCTTCCGGGCCCGGATCATGGCGCGAAGTTCATCGACTTCCTCGGGGTGACCGTGGAACCGACGGGCGCTGAAGAACAGCAGCACCAACGCGATCACGCACGACAGGGCCAGCGTGACACCGACGGTGCGGCCACCGATGAGCCACCACTGTTCCGGTGCCGGCCACCACGACGGGGCAGGTGGCTGGACCAGCCACAGCACCCCGAACCCGCCCACGCACAGGGCACCCAGGGTGGAGGCCGCGATCCGCAGCCGGGTCTCGACGCCCTCGGCCGCGCCCTGCATCGCCTGCAACTTGACGGGGCGCAGCAGGTAACGGGCCCACCGGTGGTGCCGCGACAGCAGGTAGATGCCGGCGAACAGCAGCAACATGCCTGGTCCGGGCAGGAACAGAGCTGCCACACCGGCCACCACCAGCAACCAGCCCAGGCAGAGCACCGCGACGTGGGCAAGGATCCTCACGGTGGACGTCTTCGTCACGGTCGCTGGACCCCTTCCGGCTGGCGATGTCGGTTCGGCCAGTATGCCAGCGCCCGCGCACAGCCCCCGCATGGTGTGCCTCGCGGCATTGCGCGGCTCAGTAGGGTGTCTGCATGATCCGGGTGATGGCTGTCACGTTCGAGCGACACGGCCAACTGCACTACCTGCGCGCCGAGGCGGGGGACTACGCCGTCGGCGACCAGGTGCTGTACCCGACCATTGCCGGCCCCGAGGTTGCCCAGGTCATCTGGGCCCCCGAGCCGTCCAGTGACGATGTCAGTGACTTCCCGGAGTGCCTCGGGCATGCCACCGCCGCGGACCTGCAGCGCGACACCGCCAACCGCGCCGCCCGCGCCAAGGCGCGCATCGCTGCCAAGCGTCTGGCGGCCGCCCACGACCTCGACCTCAAGGTCGTCGCCGTCGACCTGGTCGACCGCGGTCCCGACCCGCTGACCGCCATCTACTACACGGCCCCCGACCGGGTGGACTTCCGAGCCCTGGTGCCCGAACTGGCCCGCACCCTGGGCTCACGCATTGACATGCGCCAGATCGGTGCCCGGGACGCCGCCTCGGTCGTCGGCGGCATTGGCTCGTGCGGACGCGAGCTGTGCTGCTCCACCTTCTTGAAGAAGGTCGAGCCCGTCTCGCTGCGGCTGGCCCGCGACCAGAATCTGCCCAACAACCCGCTGCAGATCAGCGGCGCCTGCGGGAAGCTGATGTGCTGCCTGAAGTACGAGCATCCGCTCTACGTTGACTTCGCCCAGCGTGCCCCCCGCGTCGGCGATGATGTGCAGACCGACCAGGGCCGCGGCACCGTCATCGGGCACTCGGTGCCCACCGACTCGGTCGTGGTCCGGCAGAGCAGCGGCGAGGTGCGCCGCTGCCCCCTGGAGTCGGTGTGCCCGTCCAGCCAGGCCCGCAAACAGCGCACCAAGAAATTGGCCAAAGACCGCTCTCAGGAGATGTGATGCGACGTCCACTCAGCATGATCGCCACCGCGATGGCCGTGGCCGTGGTGGCCAGCGGCTGCACCCTGCTGGGTGTCGGCCCGTGGGGCAACGACCAGACCGACGCGCAGACCCAGGTCCAACAGACCCAGCAGCCGACCGAGCAGCCGAGCACGCAGCAGTCCTCCAGCCAGCCCCGGTCCACCGACGCGCCGGCCACGATCGACCCCAATGACGTGCCGGTGGCCTCCTATGACAAGTCCAAGCACGCGGTGTGGCCCAATGCGCCGACGGCTCCCGACCGCCGCCAGGTGGCGTCCAGTGCGACCCCGGAGGGCTTCGCCAACCCGCCCGCCGGTCAGGGCATGGACCGCTACCTGAACCAGCGGATCACCTGGGCCGACTGCCAGGGCGGCATGCAGTGCGGCACCGTCCTGGTGCCGCTCGACTGGGACCAGGTCGATGGTCAGGCCATCACCTTGAAGATGAAGAAGCGTCCGGCCAGCGGCGACAAGCAGGGCACCATGTTCATCAACCCCGGTGGGCCCGGCGGGTCGGGCCAGGACTACGTCGACGGCTTTGATGCCTCCGGCTTCCCCGGCTACGACATCATTGGCTGGGACACCCGCGGGGCCGGTGCCTCCACCCCGGTCGTGTGCGCCAGCAACGAGCAGATGGACAAGTACAACGCGGCCGACATCTCCCCCGACGACGACCAGGAGTTCAACGCCCTCGGGAACGCCCAGAAGGAGTTCGCCGACTGGTGCCGCGAGAAGTCCGGTGGCCTGCTCGACCACATCTCCACCATTGACACCGTCCGCGACCTCGACTACCTGCGCCACCTGGCGGGCGACCAGCACCTAACCTATCTCGGCGTCTCCTACGGCACGTTCATCGGCTCGGTCTATGCCGAGTTGTACCCCAAGCGGGCCGGACGACTGGTGCTCGACTCGGCGGTGAACATCACCGACAAGGAGACCGTCATCCAGGCCATGGGCTTCGACCTGGCCCTGAAGGAGTTCGGCGCCTGGTGCGCCAAGAACTCCGAATGCCCCTACGGTGACAGCCAGGATGCGGTGGTCAAGAACCTCAGCGACTGGTTCGCCGACCTGGACCAGAACCCGATCAAGGGTGCCACCCAGACCCTGACCCAGAACGACGGGGTGCTGGGCGTGGCCTCGTTCCTGTACTCCGGTGAGCAGGCCTACGAGTCGCTGATGAACTCGTTGCGCTTCGCCCGCGAGGGCAACGAGCCGCGCTTCCTGCTGCTCGCCGCCGGCTGGCTGAAGGGCAAGGACGAGAACGGCAACTACGGTTCGCTGGCGTTCAGCTTCCCGGCCATCGCCTGCGCGGACTCCACCGACGAGGGGGCCGCCGAGGTCCGTCCGGACTGGGACAAGGCCAAGAAGCTTGCCCCGATCTTCGGCACCTACATGGGCCCCGGCATGCAGTGCACCTACTGGACCGCCAAGCCGATGGACCAGTTGAAGCTCACCGGCACTGGCGCGCCGCCGATCCTGGTGCTGGGGGCCACCGGCGACCCGGCGACCCCCTACGAACAGGCCCAGTGGATGGCAGAGCAACTCGACTCGGGCGTGCTGGTGACCTGGAAGGGTGCCGGCCACGGGGTCTACTCCCTGGGCAATGAGTGCGCCAAGAAGGCTGTCCAGGACTTCGTGAACAAGAACACGGTGCCCGCCGACGGGCTGACCTGCTGACCCTAGGGAAGGTCCGCCAGGAAGGTGCGCAGCGCGGCCAAACCCTCGGGCCGGGGGGTGAAGTGGGCCCAGCGTCCCCGCATCTGCCGGTGCACGAGACCGGCGTTGACGAGCTTGGTGAGGTGGTGGGACAGGGTCGGCTGGCTGACGCCGAACACCTCAGGCAGGTGACAGGCGCACACGCTCGAGCAGCAATTGGCCGCGATGTGATGGAAGATGCGGAGCCGCACCGGGTCGGACAGCGCCTTCGCGACGGCCGCCAGGTCCTCGGCAGCAGCAACCGGAATCGTCTGGGTCGCCGGAGCGCAGGAGTCAATCCCGTCCCCGAGGACGGGCTCGATTGTCGGCATCATGGGCCCAGCCTACGCGATCGTATTGACAAACGTCGATGTCACAGAGGATGCTCAAAGCATTGATGCCCGTCGATATGAACTGCTGGAGGATTCCATGCCCGCCATCCGCATCTTCGAACCCGCGCTGTGCTGCAACACC
Organism: Tessaracoccus sp. SD287; assembly: GCF_017355265.1. GTDB lineage: Bacteria > Actinomycetota > Actinomycetes > Propionibacteriales > Propionibacteriaceae > Aestuariimicrobium. The sequence goes on along the minus strand of NZ_JADIJQ010000015.1, from coordinate 54,859 downwards.
GGGGTCTGTGGCCCGGAACTCGACCAGGAACTCGTGACGTTCACCGCGGACGTGAACGCGCTCCAGGAGCAGGGGGTGGACGTGCAGCGCGCGAACCTCGCCAGCGATCCGGCACTGTTCGCCCAGAACCCGGTCGTGGTCACCTTCCTGCAGGCCGCCGGCTCTGAGGGACTGCCGCTGACCCTGGTTGACGACGTCACCGTGCTCACCGGTCGCCACCCCAGCCGCCAGGAACTGTTGCGCTATGCCGGGCAGCCTGAGCAGGGGGAGCGCGCCGAACTCCCGGTCGTCACCAGCGGCTGCTGCGGGGGCGGGACCGCGACTGGCTCCTCCGGTTGCTGCTGACGGCAAATCGCACCACCACACCGCTGCCCAGCACACCGAAAGAGCCCGTGATGACCGCCTTCCTGCAGCACCCGCCCCGACACTTCTTCTTCACCGGCAAGGGCGGCGTCGGCAAGACCACGATCGCCTGCGCCACCGCCGTCCACCTGGCCCACCAGGGCAGGCGGGTGCTGCTGGTGAGCACCGACCCGGCCAGCAACGTGGGACAGGTGTTCAGCACCGCCATCGGCAATCGGATCACCCCGATCACCAGCGTTCCCGGACTCGACGGGCTGGAGATCGACCCTGACCAGGCCGCCGAGGACTACCGCAACAGGATCATCGACCCGGTCAGGGCGATTCTTCCGGCCAAGGAGATCGCGACGATCACCGAACAACTGTCCGGCTCCTGCACCACCGAGATCGCCTCGTTCAACGAGTTCACCGACCTGCTGGCCAATCCCGAGGCCACCGCCGACTATGACCACGTCATCTTCGACACCGCTCCCACCGGTCACACCATCCGCCTGCTGCAACTGCCGGGCAGTTGGACCGACTACCTCGACGCCGGCAAGGGTGACGCCTCCTGCCTCGGCCCGATGGCCGGCCTGGAGAAGAACCGCGCCACCTACCGCAGCGCTGTCGACGCGCTCACCGATCCCACCTCCACCCGCCTGGTGCTGGTCGCCCGGGCCCAGTCGTCGAGTCTGGACGAGGTGGCCCGCACCTTGGGCGAACTCGCCGAACTCGACATCTTCGCCTCGTACCTGGTCGTCAACGGGGTCCTGCCGCCCGGGAGCGAGGACGGGCTGCACGGTGCGATCCGCGCCCGCGAGCAGGCTGCGCTGGCGTCGATGCCGACCAGTCTTGCCCAGTTGCCGCGCGATGAGATCACCCTGAAGCGGGACAACATGGTGGGGCTGGAGGCACTCGCCAGTCTGTTCGGCCCCGACGCGAGCAGCACCGACCAGAACGTGACCAGCGATGTTTTCGGCGCTCTGCCCGCGCTGTCAGAGCAGATCGAGGAGTTGGCGGCCGCCGACCATGGACTGGTGATGACCATGGGCAAGGGCGGGGTCGGCAAGACCACCGTCGCCGCCGCCATCGCCGTCGCCCTGGCGCGCAAGGGCAAGAAGGTGCTGCTCACCACCACCGACCCCGCAGCCCATCTGGCCACCACGCTCGACGGCGACATCGACGGTCTGGAGGTCAGCGCCATCGACCCCGAACAGGCCACCCGCGCCTATCGCGACCACGTCATGGCCACCAAGGGGGCCAGTCTCGACGACGCCGGTCGTGCGGCGCTTGCCGAGGACCTGCTCAGCCCCTGCACCGAAGAGATCGCCGTCTTCCAGCAGTTCAGTCGCGCCGTCAACCGCGCCCGGCATCAGTTTGTCGTGATGGACACCGCCCCCACCGGACACACCCTGCTGTTGATGGACGCCACCGGTTCCTACCACCGCGACATCACCCGCCACCTCGATGAGGCCCAGCAGGGCCGCGTCACCACGCCGCTGATGCGCCTCCAGGACCCGGATCACACCAAGATCCTGGTGGTCACCCTGCCCGAGACCACCCCGATCCTCGAGGCCCAGGGCCTGGTCGCCGACCTCGAGCGTGCCGACATCCATCCGTGGGGCTGGGTCGTGAACAACTCCCTGGCGGCTGCCCGCCCCACCAGCCCGCTGCTGGCGACCCGGGCACGAGCCGAGCAGCACCAGATCGAGGCCGTCACCGCCCAGGCACCGCGGTTGGCGGTGATCCCCACCCAGACTCGTGAGCCCGTCGGCGCGGACCGGCTGGCTGCCCTGGCCACCTGAGGTTGCCTGCCGTCTGGCTCGCCATTGACGCAGGTACGGTTGACATCTCAGTTTGGCTCAACAATCATTGAGTCAATGAATATTGACGAGGTGCGGGATCTGGAACGGCGCGTGGCCGTCCATGCGGCGCTGGCCGACCGTGCGCGGCTGCGCATCGTGGACGTGCTGCGCTGGGGTGATGCCTCTCCCTCGGAACTCGCCGAGTTGCTGGCCATTCCGTCCAACCTTCTCGCCCACCACCTGAACGTTCTCGAGGGTGCAGCAATCGTGGCCCGCGTCCGTTCCGAGGGGGACGGACGTCGCGCCTACGTGCAGCTCACCGCGGCTGCGTTGGATGAGTCGGTCACGGTTCCGCTGCGCGCCGTGCCCCGGCTGCTGTTCCTGTGCACCGCCAACTCCGCCCGCTCGCACCTCGCCACTGCGCTGTGGCGACGCTCGAGTGAGGTACCGGCTGTCTCGGCAGGCACCCATCCAGCTGATCGCATCCACCCCGGTGCCATCGCCGCCGCGCAGCGGCACGGTCTCGACCTGCCCGCCATCCGCCCCCAGAATGTCGACACGGTCCGCGCCCCCGACGACCTGGTCGTCACCGTGTGCGACCGCGCCCACGAGGAGCTGGACTTTCCCGTCGACGTCCACTGGTCGATCCCGGACCCGGTGCGTTCGGCTACCCCCGAGGCGTTCGACGACGCGCTTGACGCCCTGAGCCGCCGTGTCAGCGCCCTGTCCACACGATTGACCCTCGCCGGCGCTCGTCGTGCCGGGGCCCACCCCTGACCGAGTCAGCCCGTCCCACCCAGCCCCACCCCATCCAAGGAGCAACCCGTGTCCGATCGTCCCAGTGTCTTGTTCGTCTGCGTCCACAACGCCGGCCGGTCCCAGATGGCCGCGGCCTGGCTCTCCCACCTCGCCGGTGACCAGGTCGAGGTTCGCTCGGCAGGGTCCGCCCCCGCCGACCGGGTCAACCCAGCCGCGGTGCAGGCGATGGCCGAGGTCGGCATCGATATCGCCGCCCAGACCCCCAAGGTCCTGACGACCGACGCGGTGAAGGAATCGGACGTGGTCATCACCATGGGTTGTGGCGACGCCTGCCCGATCTTCCCGGGCAAGCGCTACGAGGACTGGAAGCTGGAGGATCCAGCGGGCAAGGACGTCGAAGGAGTTCGGCCCGTCCGGGATGAGATCAAGGCGCGCGTCGAGGACCTCATTGCCAGCCTCGTCGCCACCCCGACCTCAACGCGCGATCATGGATGAGCGGCGGTCACTGCCGGGTCTGGTGAACCCCGATCGGGAGCTGCACACGATCACCGCCGAATTGTCCACCCGCTTTCAGGGGATCTTCGGGCCCGAGATGGTGGAGCGCTACGTCGCCGAGTCCTACACCGCACTGGCCCGAACGGCCAAGGTCACGGTGCACCTGCCCAACCTGACCGCCCGCTTCGCCCGCGACCGTCTCACGGCGCTGGCCCAGACGCGCGGGGCGCTTCCCCACGACGTCCCCGAGGTGCTGTTCGTCTGCGTCCAGAACGCCGGCCGTTCTCAGATGGCCGCGGCCCTGCTGGCGCACCGGGCGAGGGGGAGGGTCCACGTCCGCTCTGCCGGATCGGCGCCGGCCGTTGCCATTCACGACTCCGCCGTCACGGCGCTGGCCGAGCTCGGCATCGACCTGTCCCAGGAATTCCCCAAGCCGCTCACTGACGACGTCGTGCGGGCCGCGGATGCCGTGATCACGATGGGCTGCGGCGACGCCTGTCCGATCTACCCCGGCAAGCGTTACGAGGACTGGGAGATCGAGGATCCCGCCGACGTCTCCCTCGAGGAGGCGCGGCGGATCAGGGACGAGATTGACGCCCGCATTGAACGGCTCCTGGCCGAGCTGCTGAGCGAGACCTGATCCCCAGCGAGTACGACCCGCAGGGCGAGCTGCGGGTCGGGAGGGTGCGGAGCACGCGCCAGGAGGCGGTATAGTCATCCCGGCCGGGTTCGTCCCGGCAGGCCGTCTTAGCTCAGTCGGTAGAGCGGCGCTCTCGTAAAGCGCAGGCCACGGGTTCGATTCCCGTAGACGGCTCCACCCCCTCGGTTAGGCTCACACCATGCTCGCCATGCTCTCGCTCGTCGTGCCGTGCCACAACGAGGCCGCTTCCCTGGAGCGGCTCTACGAGGAGACCTTGGCAGCCACCGCCGGCCTGAGCCGCGAGTTCGAACTGATCCTGGTCAACGATGGTTCGCGTGATGCCACCCTCGAGATTGCCCGAGGTCTGGCCGCCCATGACGTCAGGGTGCGGGTGATCTCCTTCAGCCGCAACTTCGGCAAGGAGGCAGCGATGCTGGCCGGGCTGCGCGCCAGTCGCGGCGACGCGGTCGCGATCATGGACGCCGACCTGCAGCACCCGCCGCAGTTGTTGCGTGACATGGTCGCCGTGTTGCTGCAGGGCGAGGCCGACCAGGTCGTGGCCCGACGGTCCCGCTCGGGCGATTCCGCGATCCGCACCTGGTTCTCCAAGGCCTACTACCGACTGGTCAACGGCCTGGTCGACGTCGAGTTGACCGACGGCGTCGGGGACTTCCGGGTGCTGAGCCGTCGGGCGGTCGAGTCGTTGCTGGAACTCGGCGAGCAGAACCGGTTCTCCAAGGGACTGTTCAGCTGGATCGGCTACCCGACCACCGTGATCAGCTACGAGAACGTGCTACGCGATGCCGGCGAGTCGTCGTGGACCTTCCGGTCATTGGTGAACTACGGACTGGACGGAGTGCTCAGCTTCAACCAGAAGCCGCTGCGCTTCGTTTTCGGGATCGGGGTCTTCGCGATCCTGGTCTCCGTGGCGCACCTGGTGTGGCTGCTGGTCGGCTTCCTCCGCCAAGGGGTTCAGACCCCGGGCTACCTGACCACGATCGCCGCCGTCACCATGTTCAGCGGCGTGCAACTGATCAGCCTGGCCATCATCGCGGAGTACATCGGACGGATCTACCTCGAGGTCAAGGGCCGTCCGCACTACATCATCGCCGAGTCCGTGAACGACCACGGCCAGAACCTGGCCCGTCCTGGCATCACCCCGGTCGACTCCGCGGCCCTGGACTCGGTGCCGCTGAGCCGTGACGCCATCGTCGAAGGGGTCCGGCGGGACCAGCACCGTGCCTGACCCCGGACGCTGCGTGATGACCGGCATCGTCCGGGGCCCCACCCGACGCCAACAGACCAGGAGACGATTCGATGAGTGAGAGCCGGCGCGCCTACCCCCTCTCGCGCCAGGTCTCGGTGGTCATCGACCGGATGCCGCCCCGACTGGCCGGCATCGCCCGCCGGCCCGTCGTGGGCCAGGTTGTCCGCTTCGGGCTGGTCGGGGTCGCCAACACCGGCGTCTACTACGGGCTGTACCGGCTGCTGCTGGCCACCACGATGCCCTACGTGGCCGCGCACCTGGTCGCCTGGGCAGCGTCGGTGGTGTTCAGCTACTTCGCGAACTGCTGGTTCACCTACCGGGTCGCGCCGAGCTGGCGCAGCTTCGTCGCGTTCCCGGCCACCACCCTGGTCAACGTCGCCTTCACCACCCTCGGGTCGGTGCTGCTGGTCAGCCTGTTCAGCGCCGACACCCGCTACATCACCCTGGTGATGGGCATCCTGGCGATCCCCTTCACCTTTCTGATCACCCGGATGGTGCTGGTCGGGCGCGACCCGGACGCCCCGGTTCGTGACTGGGCCGGGCTGGGACGCACCCTGGCCGCACCTGCCAGCGCCGCGCTGGGCGCCGTCGTGGCCAACGTGCTCATTGCCCGGGCGCTGGGACTGACCCCCTTCGGAGAGATCGGCCGCGGCATCGGCGACTACGGCCCCCAGTACCTGCCCTTCCACCTCTACCTGCACGACGTGTTGAGCGGCCATGCCCTGGGTGATGCTGCCTTCACCTGGCAGGGGGCGGCCGGCACCGGATTCCTGGCGGAGTACGCCACCTACCTGGGGGGCCCGTTCACGCTGCTGGTGGCGCTGCTGCCGCTGCGCTGGATGGACCTGGCGATCCTGGCGGTGTCCCTGCTGCGGGTCGGCCTGGCCGCCGGCGCCATGATGGCCCTGCTGCAGTTGCTGCGCCCCCGCGCCCCGAAACTGGCCGGTGTCGCCCTGGCGGTCGGCTACGGCACCTCGTCGTGGGTGATCCAGCTCGGCATGACCACCCCGCAGTGGCTGGACGGCCTGCTGGCCTTCCCGCTGATGTGCATCGCCGGCGTGCTGACGGTGCGCCACCGGGCGGTGGTGGCCCCCGTCGCCCTGGTCGCGCTGGGCTGGTGGTCGAACTACTACTCGGCGATGATGGCCAGCATCGGCGCCGCCATCTTCCTGGTGGTCTGGCTGGTCGCCACCCGCGGGCCGCTGCTGCGCGGGCTGGCGGGCTTCGCGCTGCGCGGCGGGCTCGGGGTCGGCACCGCCTGGTGGCTGCTGTGGCCTTCGCTGCAGGCGGTCCGCCACGCCGCCGCCGCCCCCTCGACCCTGAACCGGGTGACACCCGACGAGATCACGCTGCGGCTGTTCGGCTTCACCGCCGGCATCGACTTTCCCCCCATGCTGTTCGCGGGTTCGCTGCTGCTGGTGGCCGCCGCCGCAGTGCTGCTGGCCCCGGCCCTGGGGTGGCGCGCCCGCATCGCCTGGTGCGCGCTGGCGGTGGTCGCGGTGACCTCCCTGCAGTGGAAGCCCGCGATCCAGGTGTTCAATGGCGGTGACACGCCCAACGGCAATGCCCACCGCTGGAGCTTCGTCATCGTCGGGCTGCTGGTGGTGGTCGGCTGGCATGCCTTCACCGAAGCCGCCGCCGAGCCCGCCGAGGCCGCTGAGCCGGGCCTCCACCGGCCCGCCGAGCACCCCAGCGGATGGCTCACCAGGACCCAGCTGCTGCTGGCCCTGGTCGTGGTCTCGCTGCTGGTCTGGCATGCCGGCGGCACCGACGCCGACCTCACCCACGTCACCCATGCGCGATGGTGGCTCGGGCCCTACGTCACCATCGCGGCCCTGTTTCTGTACGGACTGCTGCCCCGCAGGCGTCCCGGGTGGCGCTGGACCGGTCAGGTCATCCTGATCTTCGGGGTGGTCGTCGAACTGGTCTGGTCCGGCATCATCGTCACCCCCCACTCGCGCCACACGTACGGCGTCAGCGACCCGTACGTGAAGGCGTGGGGCGGCGAACGCCAGCAGTCCCGGGCCGTCCTGGCTGCTGCCGACTGGCCCAACTACCGCACCGGCAACCCGCTGAACAGCCCCCAGCCGCGCTGGAACACGGCCAACGCCCCATTGCGGTTGGGCCTGCCCGGTGTCTCCATGTACGCCTCGACGCTGCCCGCCGACCTGGAGACGACGCTGCGTGACTACGGGTTGTGGGCCGGCGGCCGCCAGATCTATGACCAGCCCGGCCTGCTCACCGACGTGCTGCTCTCGCTGCGCGCCCGCTGGGACCACGGCAGCGGCTCGGTCGCCGTCACCCCCGTGATGCCGATGGTGCGCACGCTCACCTCGCCGGCGGCGGCAGCCGACGACCCCGTGGCCACCTGGGCCTCGCTGTTCAACACGGCCGTGGTCAGTGCTCCCACGCTCGACCTGGCCTGGGACGACGGGGAAGTGCCCACCATCAGCAGCGACGCCGTGGTGGCCTCGCGACCGGGACACACACTGGTCTACCGGGTCACCTGCCGCGCCGGCAGCCCCAGTTTCCGCACCCCCAACCTGGCCGGACGGGCGACCTGGGTCGACAGCGCTGCCGGGCAGCGGGTGGTCGGCTCCCAGGGACAGTTCATCGACGACCTGGCGCCGGCCGGGCAGCCCATTGAGCTGAGCCACCTGTCGCGGGACACCAAGTACACCCCGCTTGGTCTGGCCCTGTGCATCGACCATGAGGCGCTGGCCGCCGAAGTGGCGGCAACCAGCCCGCCCCTGACCACCGCCGAGGGGCGCCGGATCACGGCGCGGTTCACCCGGCCGCAGACCGGGCAGGTGGTCATTGCCACCACCTCCCAGCCGGCCTGGGAATGCCGGGCCGACGGGCGTCCCGTCGAGACCGCCAGCCGCGGGGGACTGCTCGCGGTGCCCGTCCAGGACGCCACGGAGGTGTCCTGCGTGTACCGAACCCCCGGACTGGGGTTCGGCATCATCGGCAGCCTGCTGGCGATGCTGGCGACCATCGCGCTGACCGTGCTGTCGGCTCGGCGGCCCACTGAGGCGACCCCGCCATCGGTCGGCTGAGCCGGCTTTGTACAGTGAGGACGACGTGAGTGGGAAAGATAGAGAGGGGACTCCTGTGCTTGATTGCGCCATCATCGGAGCTGGCCCGGCCGGGCTGAGTGCCGCCAGCGAGCTTGTCGCACGAGGGCACAGCGTTGTTGTCCTGGAAGCCAGGGACCGGGTCGGTGGCCGGGTTGAGACGGCCGTCCTCGGCGACGGCGCGACCGCCGACCTGGGCGGTCAATGGATCGCCGAACCGCACTCCCGGATGCATGCCCTGGTGCGGCGTCTCGGTCTGGAACTGGTCGGCGCCAGCGTCGGCGACGTCTCACTGCGGATGGGGGACGTGGTCACCACCGTGCCCAGCCAGGACGAGATCGACGCCAGCCTGAACCCCTTCGAGGTGGCCGACCTGGGGCAGGGGCTGGCCCGGTTCCGGCGACTCGCCGGCCGGATGAACCGGGACACCGTCTGGGCCGAGGGCAACAAGTCATGGCTGAACCAGCACCTGCGTCGCTGGGTGCACAGCAACCTGCGCACCCCCGGCGGTCAGGCCTGGTTCGCCCGGGTCTTCGAGAGCGCCTTCGGTGTCGGTGCCGCCGAGGTGACCCTGGCCGAGGGTCTGCGCCGTGCCAACAGCGGCGTCGACATGGAATCGCTGATCGCCGTCAACGGCGGGGTCAGCCAGCAGCGGGTCGTCGGTGGGATGGCCCAGGTGACCGACGCCCTCACCGCTGAACTTGGCGACGTCGTCCGGTTGAACTGCGAGGTCGTCGGCATCGACACCACCGGGGACGCCGTCGTGGTCACCCTGCGTGACGGTGAATCGGTCACGGCGCGCACCGCCATCGTCGCGGTGCCGCCGAAGCTGGCCGTCCAGTTCGCCTACAACCCTCCCCTGGAGGACTGGCGTGCCGACCTGGCCGCCAAGGTCCCGCTCGGCCGCGTCGTCAAGGCTGTCGCCCGGTACCCGCGAGCCTGGTGGCGCGACGCCGGGTTCTCGGGCCAGATGGGCGCCGACTCCGGCACCGTGCGGGTGCTCTTCGATGTCAGTGACGACCCCGAGAAGGCCGGCATCCTGGTCGGTTTCTTCGGGGCCGGTGGCGACGGGATGTCCGAACGCACCCCCGGATTCCGCCAGTCCGCCCTGTCCCAGTCGGTGTCCACCGCCTTCGGTGAGGGCCCGGCCATGGCCGAGTACGTCGAGCGTGACTGGAGCACCGCCCCCTTCACCGGCGGCTGCCACGGCGCCCACTTCGCCCCCGGCGTGTGGACGGCATCCGGCCCACCGCTGGCCGAGCCGCACGGCCCGGTCGAGTTCGCGGGGGCCGAGTATGCCGCCCGCTTCAACGGCTACCTCGAGGGTGCGGTGCGCTCGGGCCAGCAGGCTGCCGCCGCGATCGGACGCCGCCTCGGCTGAGCGACTAGCGTGGGTTCATGAGGACTTTGTACCTGATGAGGCACGCCAAGGCTGAGGTCTCTGGCCCTGCCGGGGACAAGTCGCGTCCGCTCAGTGAGCGGGGGCGACGCGATGCCCGCGAGGCGGGGGAGTGGTTGCGGCTGGCGGGCGTCGACGTGGCGCTGGTGTCGTCGGCGACGCGCACCACCGAGACGTTCACCGAACTGGGTCTTGACTGCCGCGCCGAGTACATGGATGCGCTGTACAACTGTGACGTCGAGACCATGCGCCAGCGCATCGGTGAGATGGACGAGGAGGTCACCACGGTGCTGGTCGTGGGCCACTCACCGACGATCCCCGCGCTCGCCGCGGAACTGCTGTCGGCGACCCAACCTCGAGCGGCCGACGAACTGTTGTGCCACTTCCCGACCGCCACCGTCACCGGCTTCGAGTTCGAGGGTCCCTGGTCTGAACTGGGTGAGCACGAGGTGCGGGTGCTGCAGCGCTGAACCGGCCGGTCAGGTCGGTGTGGCGCTGGGCGTCTGCGGGGCGCTGCTGGTGACCGGCGGACCGATCGGCGGCAACGGGTCCATCAGGCGCTGGGCCAGGGCATTGACCAGCAGCATCGCCGCCACCACCAGCAACACCACCAGGGCGGTCGCGATGATGGTGCTGCGGGTGCTGCTTGCCTGCGGGTTGACCGCCGGGTGGGCGACCACCTCGTCGGGCTCGGTGGGGGTGGACACCCGTGGCACGAGTCGGGTCTCGAGCGCGGCGTCCTCGTCCACTGGTCGGGTGGCAGCCCGGCCCGGCGCCGCGGCCTGACGCCTGGCCGCCTCGTCGCGGTCGAGCCGGTCGACCAGACCGGGGGGAAGCCCCAGGTCGGCGGCATGTTCGTAGAGGCCGCCGACGGTCATCCGCAGGGCACCGGCGCGGGTCAGGTCGGCGCCGCAGGTGCGGCAGACCACGGCGCGGGCAGCGACGTCATCACCACAGCGAGCGCAGTACATCGCGGCACCTCCCGCCTCGTCGCCACCAGTGTTGCTGGCTCCTCGAAAGCCCAGCATACAAACCACCGCCACCGGTCCGGCAGGTGCGGGGTCGGGGCCCCTGGCCGGGTGATGACACGAGCCGTTAACACTGGGGCGCGCATTGAAACGTGATCGACGCGGACGACACGTCTTGGCGAAATATCAGCCGAGCACAGTTTTGGGCATGACAATTCTCGAGCTCAACACCGGCGACACCGCTTGGGTGCTTGCCGCGGCAGGCCTGGTCCTGCTGATGACCCCCGGCCTGGCGCTGTTCTACGGCGGCATGGTCCGCGCCAAGAGCGTCCTCAACATGATGATGATGTCCATCATCGCCATGGCCACCGTGGGTGTGCTGTGGGTGCTGTTCGGCTTCTCGATGGCCTTCGGTGATTCCTGGAAGGGCATCATCGGTGACCCGACCCAGTTCGCGGGTCTGCAGAACACCGCAGACGTGCTGCTGGGGGAGCCCGGCAACCAGATTCCGCTGCTGGTCTTCATTGGCTTCCAGGCCGCCTTCGCCATCATTGCGACCGCCCTGGCTTCGGGCGCGGTGGCCGACCGGATGAAGTTCAGCGCCTGGGTGGTGTTCACCCTGGTGTGGTCCAGCCTGGTCTACTTCCCGGCAGCCCACTGGGTCTTCGCCTTTGATGGCGCGGTCTCCGAGAAGGGTGGCTTCATCGCCAACACGATTGGTGCCATTGACTTCGCCGGCGGCACCGCGATCCACATCAACGCCGGCATGGCCGCGCTGATGCTGGCCATCGTGGTGGGACCCCGGTTGGGCTTCGGCACCAAGCCGATGCGTCCGCAGAACCTGACCCTGGTCATGCTCGGCGCCGGGCTGCTGTGGTTCGGTTGGTTCGGCTTCAACGCCGGCTCCGCGCTGGGCGCCAACGAGTTGGCCGGTCTGACCTGGGTCAACACCCTGGTCGGCGCCGGTGCGGCGATGCTGGCCTGGCTGGTCGTCGAGCGGGTCCGGGACGGGCATGCCACCTCGCTGGGTGCCGCCTCGGGTGTGGTCGCCGGACTGGTGGCGATCACCCCGGCCTGCGCGGCCGTCACCCCGCTGGGCGCCATCGCCATCGGTGTCCTGGCCGGCGTGGCCTGTGCGCTGGCGGTGAAGTGGAAGTCGAAGTTCCGCATCGACGACTCCTTGGACGTGGTGGCGGTCCACCTGCTCGGCGGTCTGGTCGGCACCCTCGCGGTGGGCCTGTTTGCCAAGGGGTCCCTGAACGACGGTGTGGCGGGCGTCTTCTACGCGGGCGGCTTCGACCAGCTCGGCCGACAGGCGCTGGGCGCGCTGGCCGTGATCGTCTACTCCGGGGTGGTCAGCCTGCTGATCGCGCTGGCCATCAAGTACACGATGGGCATCCGGATCAGTCCCGCCGCCGAGGCGACCGGTATCGACCTGGCCGCGCATGCCGAGAACGGCTACGACCTCAGCAGCGTCGGCTACTCCAGCTACCGCGTCCGTTCCACCCTGGTGGTGCCCCAGGCACCCGTGTCGCCGTCGGCACCGTCGGACGTCCCCACCCCCGAGAAGGAGCCCGTGGCATGAAGCTCGTCACCGCCATCATCCAGCCCGCCGTCCTGGCGGGGGTCCAGATCGCGCTGGCCCAGTACGGCATCCGCGGCATGACCGTCACCGAGGTCAGCGGCTATGCCAGGCAGCGCGGCCACACCGAGGTCTACCGCGGGGCAGAGTTCACGATCGACTTCATCGAGAAGGTCAAGATCGAGATCCTGCTCGAGGACAACGAGGCTGACGCCGTCGTCGACGTGATCGTGGATCACGCCCGCTCCGGCTCCGTCGGGGACGGCAAGGTGTGGGTCACCCCCGTCGACCACGTCGTCCGCATCCGCACCGGCGAGGTGGATGCCCTGGCCGTCTGAGTCGCTGGCGCTCTCCTGACACCCCTGGCGCTCTGCTGACACACCGTCAGCAGAGCGCCAACGGCTCGCCCCGGCCATGGTGGTGCCCCTAGGATCTCGCCATGGCCCTGTTTGATCTTCCGCTGGACGACCTGCGCACCTACCGTCCCGAGGTGGCCGAACCGGCCGACTTCGACGAGTTCTGGCGCAGCACCCTCGACGAGGTGGCCCAGATCGACCTGGACGTCCGGGCCGAACCCTTCGAGAACCACCAGAAGCTGGTCGACGCCCACGACGTCAGCTTCGCCGGCTGGGGCGGCACCCGGGTGCGGGCCTGGCTGCTGGTGCCGGCCGGTGCCACCGAACCGCTGTCGGCGGTGGTCAGCTTCATCGGCTACGCCGGCGGCCGGGAGTTCCCGTTCGCCACCCCGTTCACCGGCGCCGGCCACGCCCACCTCGTCGTCGACACCCGCGGCCAGGGCTGGAACCACTTCACCCTCTTCGACCGCACCCCCGACAGCGACCCGGAAGCCGGGGCCAACTCCTGGCCGGGGGTGATGACCCGCGGCATCGCCGCTCCCGAGACCTACTACTACCGTCGGCTCTACATCGACTGCCTGCGGGCGGTGCAGGTGGCCAAGTCGCTGCCGCAGGTCGACCCCAGCCAAGTCTTCGTCGAGGGCGGCTCGCAGGGTGGCGGGCTGTCCATCGCGACCGCAGGACTGGCGACGCTGGCCGACGTGTCCCTGGCCGGGGCCATGGTCGACGTGCCGTTCCTGTGCCACTTCGCTCGGGCCATCACCCTTACCGACGCGCTGCCGTACAAGGAGATCTCGAACTACATCCGCACCTCTCCCCACCGGGAGCAGGACGTGCTGCGCATCCTCAGCTACTTCGACGGGGTGAACTTCGCCACCCGGGCCGACATCCCGGCCATCTTCAGCGTGGCGCTGATGGACCAGGTCTGCCCCCCGTCGACGGTGTTCGCCGCCTACAACCAGTGGGGGTCTGCCCGCGAGGAGTCGTCGGCGACCACGATCGAGGTCTACACCCATTCGGGTCACGAGGGCGGCGGTCCGGTACAGCGTTGGCAGCAGCTGGTCTGGCTTGAGGGGCTCGTCGACGGCTGAGCCCGCCGGTCACAGCGGTTTGACGCCCACCATCAGGTCGCGCTGGATCGAGGAGTCGACCCGATGGGAGAACTGCAGCCAGGGACCCTCGTCCATGACGTCGAGACCCTGGGCGGCCATCAGCCCGGCCAGCTGTTCGCGGGCCAGCCCGTGGGTGTTCCACGACAGGCCCAGCGCCCCGCCGGGACGAAGCTGTCCGGCCCAGATGGGCAGCGCGTCGGTCAGCAACCCGGCCGGTGAGCGATCCCGCTTGCCCCTGCCCGCTTCCACGGTGGCGCCGTGCACCACACCGTAGGGGGCGTCGGTGACGATGGCGTCGAACTTGCGTCGGCCCCACAGTCGACCCGAGTCCCTGGCGTCACCGGTGAAGGTGGCCATCACCAGCTCCCGGCGTTCGGGCAGGCGCAGGGTGGCATCGAAGCGCTTGCCGATGGCGCGCCCCTCGCGACGCACCGGGGTGGTGTCAGCGGTGTGCTTGAGGCGTTTGCGGCGCAACCACGTCTTCAGGTAGGCGCTCATCGCCTCCACCGCCTTTGGGTCTGCCTCCACGCCGAAGCCGTCATGGCCCATCAGCCAGGCGGTCATCAGCGTGGTGCCGCGTCCGGCCATCGGGTCAAGGATCTCCCGCGGGCCGGGCTCGCGGTGCACCGCGGCCAGGGTGACATTGGTCAGCAGCCGGGTGAACTGCTCGTTGGTCTTGCCCGGGTACTTCGGGATGGTGACCAGGTCCTCGTCCAACCAGTCGACGCCCGGCAACTCGACGGGACGCAGCAGGTCGCCGCGCTCGTCGGCGGAACGCTCGAACAGGGCCAACGAGGCGGACTGACCGGCGACGACCACCGGATCAAGCGACTCGGCGGTCACCGCCAGGTAGTCGACCCCGGCCACCACGACCGGCTCGGTGCTCAGCTCGCCGGGGTGGCAGATCTGCAGTTCGGCGGCGGCCAGCACGTCCGCGCCACCGGCGTAGACCCGGTTGGCAGCAGGGGCCAGCAGGACGAGGTACGAACCCATCAGGCCAGGTTGGCGTGGTGGTGCTCGAAGGGGGTGCCCTTGGCGCGTTCGATCGAGTTGCGGATCTCTTGCTCGGCCTCGGTCTTGCCGACCCAGGTGGCGCCCTCGACGGACTTGCCGGGCTCGAGGTCCTTGTAGACGGTGAAGAAGTGCTCGATCTCGAGCAGCATCATTTCCGAGACCGACTCGATGTCGACGATGTTGTTCTGGCGGGTGTCAGCGGTCGGGATGCACAGCACCTTGTCGTCGCCGCCCATCTCGTCGCGCATCCGGAACATCGCCACGGCGCGGCACTCGATCAGGCAGCCGGGGAAGGTGGGCTCGGGCACCAGCACCAGGGCGTCCAGCGGGTCGCCGTCCTCACCCAGGGTGCCCTCGACGAACCCGTAGTCGTACGGGTACTGCGTCGAGGTGAACAGGGTGCGGTCAAGGCGGATGCGACCGGTGGTGTGGTCCATCTCGTACTTGTTCTTCGTGCCCTTGGGGATCTCGATGGTGACGTCGAAAGTGATGCCATCGGGGATGGGGCTGAGCTCAACAGACTTGGAATCGTTGGTCACGGCTTGCTCTCTCTATGATGGGGACACCCTCGTCAGGGGGCAGCCTAGCGTGTTCGGAGGACGGAAGTGACCCAGCTGGAGTCCGCGAACACCAGCGAGCCCCGACCGCGCCGCACGGGTCTGGCGGCAGCACTGGTTGCCATGCTGACTACGGGCCTCGTCGGTGGGATCAGCTTTGCACATGCCCCCCTGTTGGAGGCTACTGGACTGCGCGAGCCCCTGGCCCTGCCGCCTGCGGCAAGCACCCTGTTCCCGGCGCCACCGAGCACCACCCCGGTCGCGTCCGCGGTGGTCTCACCGCCGCCGCTGGCCGCACCGGACGCGACGCTGGCCCCGGCCACACTGGCCCAACGACTCACCGCGGTCCCCAGGAAGTTCAACGGGGCATCGGCGTCCCTGGTGCTGGACTCGGGCTCCGGCGGGGTGCTGTACGCCAACAACCCGGCCGCCATGATGATCCCGGCGTCGAACATGAAGACGCTGACCATGCTGGGGGCGCTCGCCTCAATGCCCGGCGACCACGTGCTGAGCACCACGGTCACCAGCCCGGCGGCGGGAGTGATCGTGCTCACCGGCGGCGGTGACCCGTACCTGCGCAGCATCCCCGACCCGCAGCAGCCCGGGGTCGCCAGCACCGCCGAACTGGCCCGGCTGACGGCCCGGGCGCTGCGCGCGTCCGGGCGGACGAGCGTGACGCTCGGCTTCGACCAGAGCCTGTTTGCCGGGCCCGACTGGGCTCCGACCTGGCCCGCCGGCTACGCCAGCCAGGTCACCCGGATCAGCGCCCTGATGGTGGACGGCGGCAGGACCCGCAATGCCGACGGCACCATCACGAACAGCGCCCGGGCCCAGGCGCCGGCCGCCGCCGCGGCAGCAGTCTTCGCGGCCCAGTTGAAGGCCGAGGGCATCGCCGTGACCGGGAACATCACGCCCCGTGCGTCCGGGGGAGCCGAGTTGGCCAGCGTCGACTCGCTGCCGCTGGAACAGGTCGTCACGATCGCCATGGTCGCCTCCGACAACACCGCCACCGAGATGATCCTGCGCCACCTCGCCCTGTCACGCCACGCCGAGGCATCCTTCGCGGGCGGCACCCGGGCGCTGCAGCAGGTGCTCACCGAGCTCAAGGTGTGGCGTCAGGGGGCCCAGGTGCACGACGGGTCCGGGCTGAGCCGCAGCAACCTGGTCAACGCCGAGATGCTGGCGGCGGCCTGGCGGACCATCGCGACCACCGAGCGGCTGCGGGGTCTGCTCACCGCGACTCCGGTGGCACGGGTCTCGGGGACCCTGCGCGATCGTTTCCTGATCGACGAGTCGGCCGGGGGCCGGGGCCGGGTGCACGCCAAGACCGGCACCCTCAGTGAGGTGTCATCCTTGTCCGGGTGGACGGTGACCGCCTCGGGCCAGAGCGTGATCATCGTCTTCATCGTCAACCAGTCCAAGGACGACTGGTGGGCCCGAGCCTGGATCGACACCGCAGCGGCGGTCGTCAGTGAGTGTGGTTGCCCGTGAGTTCCCTGCCCTGGGTCGACTTCGACCTCGCCGCGGCGTTCAGCCACCGGCTGATGCGACCCGGCCCGCCGACCACCACCGAGCAGCGTCGGGCCGCGGTCGACGACCTGCGACGTGCCGCCGAGATGGCGCCGGGCCTGATCACCGAGACCTCGGGGCTGCCGCTGGTCGAGGATGGGCTGAACATGGTCATCGACCGTCGGGCGTGGGCCACCGCCATGGTGGGCACCGCCCGGTCGATGTGGGACCGGCTCGGCGCCCCCGCCCGACCGAGCTTGGCCCAGCGGGTCACCGGACGGGCAATGGCCACCCAGCTGGGGGCGCTGCTGGCGGTGCTGGGCACCCGGATCCTGGGCCAGTTCGACCCGTTCAGTCCGACCCCGCGGCTGGTGCTGGTCGCCCCCAACGTCATCCACGTCGAACGCCAGCTGCGGTTGGTGCCCACCGACTTCCGCACCTGGGTGGCGCTGCACGAGCAGACCCACCGGGTGCAGTTCGCTGCCGCACCCTGGCTTCCCGACTACCTGTTGTCGCTGGTCAACCGGGTGTTGGCGGCAGAGGACGAGGCGGGGGAGACGGTCACCGACGTGCTGCTGCGCGGGTTGCGACGCTCCCCCCGGCAGCAGTCACATGGCGCCATGCTGGATCTGCTCTCGGCACCCCAGGCCGCCGAACCGCTCGACCAGGTCAACGCGGTGATGTCCTTGCTCGAGGGGCATGCCGACGTGTTGATGGACCTGGCTGGCCCCGGGGTGATCACCACGCTGCCCTCCATCCGGGCCCGGTTCGAGGCGCGTCGGGACAACCCCGGACGGTTCGCCGCCATCGGAAAACTCGTCGGCCTGGACGCCAAGCTGGCCCAGTACCGCGACGGGGCGGCGTTCTGTCGGGCCGTGCTGGACGTGGCCGGGCACCCCGGCCTGAACCGGGTCTTCGAGTCGCCCGCAACCCTGCCCACGCGCGCGGAACTGCTGGATCCGCAGCAGTGGCTCAAGCGGGTGCTCGGGTTGGCTGCCCGGCCCCGGTGAGCTGGGACCACGGTGGCACGGCGTGAACTCGGCCCCGATGCTCTCAGGGTCGCCCAGGCGGTGAGGGCAGCCCTGCCCAGTGCCGGACCGGTGGTGCTGGGAGTGTCCGGGGGAGCCGATTCCATGGCGCTGGCAGCCGGAGCCGCCTGGGCGGTGAGGGCCGCCGAACGCTCCGGTGATCAAGGTCCTGAGGTGCGAGCTGTCATTGTTGATCATGGTCTGCAGCGCGGGTCGGTGCAGGTGGCGGCGACCGCCGCCGAGCGCGTGCGGGCGTTGGGGCTGCCGGCGTCGGTGACCCGGGTCGAGGTGCTGGGGACCGGTGACGGGCCGGAGGCGGCGGCCCGCCGGGCGCGACGTGACGCCCTGCGCGCTGCCGCCGGTGCCGGTGCCGTGATGCTCGGCCACACCCTGGACGACCAGGCCGAGACGGTGCTGCTCGGGTTGGCGCGCGGGTCGGGACTGAGGTCGCTCTCGGGCATGCGTCCGGTGGCCCAGGACGCCGCCGGGCCGCCGGTGATCAGACCGCTGCTGGGGCTGCGGCGTGCGGTCACCCGGGCCGCCTGTAGACAGTGGGGCCTGGACGTCTGGGACGACCCGCACAACGCTGCCGAGCGGTTCACCCGGGTGCGGGTGCGCCACACGGTGCTGCCGACCCTCGAGGCCGAACTGGGTCCGGGGGTGGCCGAGGCGCTGGCGCGGACGGCCGACCTGGCCCGGGCCGACGCTGACGCGTTGGAGGACTGGGCCACTGCTGCCACAGCGTCAGCAGTGCGCCGCGGAGCCCTCGACTGCCGCGTCTGCGCCGGGTTCCCGCCGGCGATCGCGTCGCGGGTGGTCCGCCGCTGGCTCCTGGCCCAGCGGGCGAACGAGGTCTCGGCGGTGCACGTGGCCCAGGTGCTGGCCCTGGTCACCGACTGGCACGGCCAGGGCCCGGTGCAGGTGCCCGGCGTGGTGGTGGCACGCCATGACGGCCTCCTGGTGTGCTCGCCGGGGTCAGGACCCGGTTAGGGTGTAACCCGTGGATGCCAAGGACATTGCCAACGACCTCGATCACGTGCTGCACACCTCAGAGCAGGTGCAGGCCAGGGTGCGTGAACTGGGGCAGCAGATCGACCGCGACTACGCCGGCAAGGAGTTGCTGCTGGTGGGCGTGCTCAACGGCGCCATCATGGTGATGGCCGACCTGTCGCGGGCCATGTCCAGCCACTGCACGATGGACTGGATGGCCATCTCCTCCTACGGTTCGGGCACCCAGTCGTCCGGTGTGGTGCGCATCCTCAAGGACCTGAGCACCGACATCTCGGGCAGGGACGTGCTGATCGTCGAGGACATCGTCGACACCGGTCTGACCTTGAGCTACCTGGTGCAGAACCTGCAGTCGCGCGAACCTGCCTCCCTGGAGATCATGACCATGTTCCGCAAGCCGGAGGCGCTGACCAGCGACGTCACGGTGAAGTACGTCGGCTTCGACATCCCCAACGAGTTCGTCGTGGGATACGGGCTTGACTACGCCGGACGCTACCGAAACCTGCGCGACGTCGGCACCCTGTCCGAGCATGTCTACCGCTGACGCGGCCAGCCAGATGATCACCATCGAGCAGCGCCCGGTGCGGGCGGCAGGACTGGATCGACGCCCCGGGCTGCCCATCCTGCACGGCGGGGGTGGACGTCTTGCCACGGCCGAGGAGCAGGAACTGCTCGGCGTCGACCAGGACCACGCCGACCGGCCCACGACGATGCTGCCCTACCGCCACCAGGCGGTCTACGACCGGCAGCCGGTCGAACAGACCCAGCGGGTGGCGGTGCTCGAGAACGAGCACCTGCGCGCCACTTTCCTGCTGGACCTGGGCGGACGACTGTGGTCGCTGACCGACCTGGACAGTGGCCGCGAACTTCTTCACCAGGCCGACTGGGTGCAGCCGGCCAACCTCGCCCTGCGCAATGCCTGGTTCGCCGGCGGGGTGGAATGGAACCTGGGCGTCACCGGCCACTGGGGCCTCACCTGTGACCCGATCTCGGCGGCAATCGTCGAGGAGGACGGCGTCCAGGTGCTGCGGATGTGGGCCTATGAGCGACTGCTGGAACTGGACTGGCAGCTCGACGTGTGGCTGCCCGCGGGCGCGTCCCAGCTGGCGGTGCACGTCACCCTGGCGAACCCGCACCCCACCGATCGACCGGTCTACTGGTGGTCCAACATCGCCGTCCCGCAGGTGGAGGGCGGGCGGGTGCTGGTCGAGGCCGACTCGGCCTTCCACTTCGGCTACGTCGCCAAGCTGCACCGGGTGCCGGTGCCGGTGCACCAGGGCGTGGACATCACCCGCCCCGACCTGGCCCGCCACAGCGGTGACTACTTCTTCGAGACCCGCGCCGAGCACCCATGGATCGCGGCGGTCGATGCGGCCGGACGAGGACTGGCGCACGCGTCGACCTCCCGCCTGATCAGCCGCAAACTGTTCGTCTGGGGGACCGCGTCTGGGGGCGACTCCTGGCAGCGCTGGCTGTCCGGTGAGGGTGCCTACCTGGAGATCCAGGCCGGGTTGGCCCGCACGCAGCTCGAGCACCTGCGGCTGCCCGCTGGGCAGAGGTGGACCTGGACCGAGACCTACTCGGCCATCGAGCTGGACCCGGAGGACGCCCAGGGCGACTACGCCGCCGCCGTGGCCGCCGCCGCTGGACCGGCGGTCGACGCCCCGGCGCTGGACCATGCGCACCGGGTGCTCACGAAGATCGCCGCGGCCCCCGTCGGTGAGGGCTGGACGTCGGTGGGCGCCGAGGAGAACCAGGGTTGGGGAGCGCTGGCCGTCGCCGTGGGCGACCTGCCGCAGAATCTGGCCACACCGTACGACCCTGCCGTCATGGACGAGGAACAACGCGCCTGGTTGCAGGTGGCGCAGACCGGCGTGGTCGGGGATGAGCTGTGGGGCGACGGGTTGTCCACCGGCGTGATCGCCGGGGAGGGCTGGGTGCAGCGTCTGCGCCAGGCCGATCCCGGCCCGGCCCAGCAGCTGATGCTCGGTTTCGCCGAACACGCCGCGGGGGACACCGCCACTGCTCGAGAGCTGTGGCGGCTCAGCCTGTCGGTGCAACCCAGCGCCGCCGCGGCGCGGGCGCTGGCCCTCACCGGCCCGGACGGGGCCGAGCGGGTCGACCTGCTGCACCAGGCGCACGGTCTGGCGACCGGCCTGAGCGGACCGGCCGCCGACGAACTGCTGGTGGAGCTGTTGGTGGCCCTGCGCAGCGCCGGACGCGACGACGAGGCTGTTGCCCTGGTCGAGGGCCTCTCGCAGGAGCAGCGGAACCTTCCTCGGGTCCAGTACCTCGAGGCCGCCGCCCGCGTCGCCGTGGGTGATGCCGCCGGCGCCGGGGAGCTGTTGGCGCGGCCGCTGCTGCTGCCCGACCTGCGCGAGGGGGACCTGAGCCTGGACCAGTTGTGGTTCGACCACCAGCGGCTGCTGGGCACCGAGGAGCCGTTGCCCGCCCACTACGACTTCCGCATGTTCATCGAGCCGGGACGGGCCTGACATCGGGCCGAGACGGGGGCTGGCTCAGCGTCCCTGCTGGTAGCGCAGCCGGTTTGGTGCCAGCGAGCACTCCTCGCCGAGCCGCAGCGCAGCGATGGCCCCGGAGTCGCGCAACTCCCGCAGGCGCGGCAGCATCCGGTCGCGCAGCTTGAACGGGTCCACGGTGTTGAGGTAGAGCTTCGTGCCCCCCTCGAAGCCTGCCACCGTCGACAACCGCCACTTCACTGTCACGTGCCACGGCATCGCCACCTCGGCGCCGGGTGGGCGATGGTGCCACTCCTCATTGCAGGCCACCTCAGCACCAGTCGCCGCATGGATCGCGTGGATGACGTCACTCATGCCGCGGATCTCGTCGTCGTCCTGCGCGAAAGGGCGTGAGGTCGCCGAGGTGGAGTAGATGTCGATGGACGGGTACCGGTGCCCGAAGCCAGCGAAGGCCACCGCATGCTCATTCTCGGCCAGCAGCAGGCCGTGGTCGGCGGCGTAGTTGACGCCCGCCTCGTTGTAGAGGTTGGGGTTGGACCGCAGCCTCGCGATGGCGGCCTCGTTGGTGCTGCCCTGTTCGTCGATGGCCACCAGTTGCTTGTGCAGGTGGTCAAACGACGCGCCCGCCGGGGCCAGCCAGTTCTGGAAGACCGCGACGTAGCGGGCATGGGGGTTGGCCTCGTACAGCCGTCCCAGGGAGTCCACGGTGAACGCGATGTAGTGCTGGTGCTCCTCAACACCCAGGGTTCCCGAGGAGGCGAGCTGCGAGGTGTCGGTGGCGCCGTCGACGAAGTGCCGGCGTCCGACGATGACGTCGTGGCAGCCGCCGAACAGTCCATCTGCGGATGCGAGGAGGGCCTGTTCGCCCAGGGCGTCCAGTGCGTCGCGGCCGCGTCCGGCGGCGCGCAGCTTGGTGGTCGCGGTCGCCAGGACGTGGGCCCGGCCCGCGGGGCTGGACAGGTAGCGGGCGCGTCGGGCCCTCACTGCCGGGGGCAGCTCGTAGCCGTAGTTCTTGGCCCAGTAGTCGTAGCTGAGGATCTCGTAGAGGTTGGGGATGCGTCGGAACTCCGCGGTCGTGGTGAACAGGTCCTCGGCGGGCAGGTCGTGCAGGATGTGCCACCCGCCGTCGCTGCGGACCACCCGGGACTTCTCCGGTGGGGTCTCCAGGTAGCGCTTGTCGCAGAAGGCGCAGTGGCGTCCCTGCTCCCGGGGGTCCAGCGGCAGCGGGACGACGGAGGTGTCGCTCAAGGGACGATGCCCCCGCCCAGGGATGGTCCAGACGTGGGTGCCGCTGAACGGGTTGCGCTGCTTGACCGTTCCATCAGCCATCACCGCGATGTAGCTGGCGAGCTCCGGGTCCAAGCCCTGCTCCTGCGGCTGCGGCGACATGCGGCAAGGCTAGTGCGCAGCGGGCCCGGCCGAGAAGGGGGTCGGTGGGGTCGTTGGGCAACTGCTTCCGCTGTGTCAGCAGGTGGGGGCGAGAAGGCGTGGGATGGGTCGTTGGGCAGCTGCTTCCGCTGTGTCAGCAGCTCGCCAACGACCTCACCGCACTGCCCGCGGGACGGCCAGGGACAGGATTTGTCCGACCCCCTCCGCACACTGGGACCAAGGTCAGTGCAGACCAGTGGAGGAACAGCCATGTTGCGTGGAATGTGGGGATTTCGGTCCGGTGAGGCACCGGTTGGCGACGCACAGGATGACGCGCTGCGTGACCACGCGCCGGGTGACGCGCCGAACGTGGGGTCGGCGGACGGGGACCACGAGCAGCGCCTCGAGGGCGGTCGCACCCACCAACCTCGGTTCGACGTGCAGGGCATCATCCTGCGCTGCCGACGGATCGCCGACCTGAGCCAGCGTGATCTGGCGGCGTTGTTGGGCGTCTGTCCCAGCACGGTGGCCCGGTGGGAGTCCGGTTCGAGGATGCCCACGGCCGACATGCTGGCCGCCATCGCCGAGATCGCGGGGTGCCGACTCGGACTGGTCGACGCCGACGACCACCCGGTCGCCACGGCCCCCAGCGAGACGTTGCGCGATCGGGGCGGGCGACGGATGCCGGCACACCTCGACGTCCACCTGTGGGACGAGGACCTGTGGGAACCCCGGCCATCCGACCGCAAGGAGGTGCGATCGATCCACGCGCCGCGCCGACTGTGCCGCGACGAGCGTCGTGCGGCGCTCACGGGCCGGGTCGTGTCACGGGCCCCGGGTTGCGTGCCGTTCCACAGCCTCGTCTGGAACCGCTGGTGCCACGACATCACCACCCCCACCGACTACATCCACTGGCGGGCCACCCAACGGGCCATGCGCGATGCCGCCCAGGCCGAAGCCCGAGCCAGGCGGGGTCCACGTCCCGAGCCCGAACCGTGTTCCTGCCCCGACGAGTGCTTCCAGAGCGACCTGTGCCTCCCTGACTGCCGGTGCCGCTGCGAGTCCTACGACTGGGACGTCGCCTGAGGTGTGGGTCGTCGCCTGAAGTTCACCCACGGTTGGCCCACGGCCACCTCAACCGACCTACGCTGCTGCTGTCCCCGTCGTCCACGTCCTGAGGATCCCGAGATGCTGCGCACATCCCTCACCGCACTGTCGGTCGTTGCCCTGCTCGCCCTCGCCGCGGTCTCCGCCCGGCCGGCGACGGCCGACGCGGCACCCGAACTGACCGTCGCCACCTTCAACGCCAGTCTGAACCGCAACGCTGCGGGTCAACTGGTCAGCGACCTGTCCACCCCCGGCAATGCCCAGGCCCGCAACGCGGCCGAGACCATCCAGCGTTCGGGCGCAGACATCATCCTGATCAACGAGTTCGACTACGTCGCCGACGGCACTGCCGCCTCCCTGTTCCGTGACAACTACCTCACGGTGTCCCAGAACGGGGCGCCGGTGGCCGACTACCCCTACTACTGGATCGCGCCCGTCAACACCGGGGTGCCCAGCGGTGCAGACCTGAACAATGACGGCACCGTGGGCGGCCCGGACGACGCCTTTGGTTTTGGCCTGTTCCCCGGCCAGTACGGCATGGTGGTCTACTCCAAATACCCGATCAAGCACGACCAGGTGCGCACCTTCCAGAACTTCCTGTGGAAGGACATGCCCGGGGCGAAGCTGCCCGACGACCCCGCCACCGGCGCCCCCGCCGACTTCTACAGCCCCGCCGAACTCGACATCTTCCGGCTCTCGTCCAAGACCCACGCCGACATCCCCATCGACGTGAACGGCACCACGCTGCACGTCCTGGCCGCCCACCCGACGCCCCCAAGCTTCGACGGACCCGAGATGCGCAACAAGCTGCGCAACCACGACGAGATCCGTATCTGGGCCGACTACATCGCCGACACCGCCGACTACCTCTACGACGACACCGGCACCACCGGCGGGCTGGACACCGACGCGAACTTCGTCATCCTGGGCGACTACAACTCCGACCCCAACGACGGGGACTCGGCGCCCGGCTCGATCCAGCAACTGCTCAACTCCCCGCAGGTGCTCGACCCGATGCCCACCTCCGAGGGCGCCGTCGAGGCCAGCAACCTGCAGGGGCTCGCCAACCTCACCCACACCAGCGACCCCAAGTACGACACGGCCGACTTCGCCGATGACCCGCGCCCCGGCAATCTGCGCGTGGACTACGTCCTTCCCAGCGCCACCAGCATGACGGTGTCGGCGGCCGGAGTGTTCTGGCCGCTGGCCGCCGACGACCTGTCGCGCTTGACCGGCCAGTTCCCGTTCCCCACCTCCGACCACCGACTGGTCTGGGCCAGGGTGGGTTTCGTGAGCGACCAGACCACCCCGGTCACCACCCCCGTCGTCACCACGACGCCGAGCCGTCCGACCCCGACCGTTCCGTCGTCGACCCCGAGCCAGACCCGACTCCGCCCACCAGCGCTGCCCAACACCGGACGCTGATCGTGGCCGGGTGAGCGTTCGACAGCCGCTGGTAGGCTTGCCTCCGATCTGTCGGGCCCTGGCGAGGACAAACATTGAATAACCTGAAGAAGGCTTTCCGCGGTCCCGTGGTGTGGATCCTGATCGCCCTGGTGCTGATCATTGCGGCGATGAACTTCGCCAGTCAGGCGACCGGTTTCAAGGACGTCCCCACCTCCGAGGCCGTGGCCATCATCAACAGTGATGACAAGCTGCAAAAGGTCGAATTGATCGACGGCGAGCAGACCATCCGGATCACCAAGGACGAGGGCCGGACCAAGGTGCAGGCCACCTGGGTCAACAACCAGGCCGACGACCTGATCACCACGCTGAACGAGCGCTACGCCGCCAAGACCCTGGACGAGTGGGTCGGCTCCAACCCCGGGCCCAGCTTCTGGTCGAGCCTGCTCTACAACTTCCTGCCGTTCTTGCTGCTCATCGTCGGCTTCTTCGTCGTCATGAACCTGATCCAGGGCGGCCAGGGCGGTGGACGGGGCGTGATGGGCTTCGGAAAGTCCCGCGCCAAGATCGCGTCCAAGGACACCCCGCAGAACACCTTCGCCGACGTCGCCGGATGCGAGGAGGCGATCGAGGAACTCCAGGAGATCAAGGAATTCCTTTCCGAGCCGGCCAAGTTCCAGCGCGTGGGCGCCAAGATCCCCAAGGGCGTGCTGCTCTACGGCCCGCCCGGCACCGGCAAGACGCTGCTGGCCCGTGCCGTGGCCGGCGAGGCCGGGGTCCCGTTCTACTCGATCTCCGGCTCGGACTTCGTCGAGATGTTCGTTGGCGTCGGCGCCAGCCGCGTGCGTGACCTGTTCGAGCAGGCCAAGGAGAATGCCCCAGCCATCGTCTTCATCGACGAGATCGACGCCGTGGGTCGCCACCGCGGCGCCGGCATGGGCGGCGGCCACGACGAACGCGAGCAGACCCTGAACCAGTTGCTGGTCGAGATGGACGGCTTCGACGTGCGCGGCGGGGTCATCCTGATCGCGGCGACCAACCGTCCCGACGTGCTGGACCCGGCCCTGCTGCGTCCGGGCCGCTTCGACCGGCAGATCTCGGTGGAGGCCCCGGACATGTCCGGCCGCGCCCAGATCCTGCGGGTGCACGCCCAGGGCAAGCCCATGTCGGACGACGTCGACCTGCACTCGGTGGCCCGCCGCACCCCCGGCTTCACCGGCGCCGACCTGGCCAACGTCCTCAATGAGGCCGCCCTGCTGACGGCGCGCCTGAACCTTCCGCTCATTGGCAACGGCGAACTGGACGAGGCCATCGACCGCGTCATCGCCGGCCCGCAGAAGCGCACCCGCCTGATGAACGAGCACGAACGTCTGGTCACCGCCTACCACGAGGGCGGCCACGCCATGGTGGCGGCGGCGATGCCCGGGGTCGACCCGGTGCAGAAGCTGACGATCCTGCCCCGCGGTCGGGCACTGGGCTACACCATGGTGATGCCCGACGAGGACAAGTACAGCCAGACCCGCGGTGAACTGCTGGGCCAGATGGCCTACATGATGGGCGGCCGGGCGGCCGAGGAACTGATCTTCCACGACCCGTCCACCGGCGCCGGCAACGACATCGAGAAGGCCACCAAGGTGGCCCGGGCAATGGTCACCCAGTACGGCTTCAGCGCCCGCATCGGCACCGTCCAACTCGGCGGCGGCGACTCCGAACCCTTCCTCGGCATGACCGGCGGCGCCGGACGCAGCCAGGAGTACTCCGACGCGACCGCGGCCATCGTCGACCAGGAGGTCGCCCAGCTGCTGGAGACCGCCCACCAGGAGGCATTCGACGTCCTGGAGGCCAACCGCGACATCCTCGACGAACTGGTCCGTGAACTGGTCGCCAAGGAGACCCTGACCAAGGCAGACGTCGCCCGCATCTTCGCCAACCTGAAGCGTTGGCCCGAGCGCGGCGGCTACACCGGGTCGGAGAACCGGGTGCCCTCGCACCTGCCGCCGGTGGAGCTGCCCGAACTGCCCGCCGAGGAGCCTGAGCCGCACCCCGCGGGTGGCCTGCAGTTGCCCCCGGGCCAGCTCGGGCACACCGGACTGCCGGGCGGCCAGGACGGCCCTCACGAGCCGTGGCAGCCGCCCCAGGAGTGGGGACCGCCGCAGCAGTACCCCGGCCAGCAGGGTGGCAACCCGTGGGGTCCGCCGCCCGGCAACCGCTGAGGGCGGGGTCCATGACCTCAGACCTCGAGCTCAACGACTTCGACCTGCCGCGCATTGAGAACGCGGTCCGCGAGATCCTGTACGCCATTGGTGAGGATCCCGACCGCGAGGGCCTCAGCGGTACCCCCGGACGGGTCGCACGCGCCTACACCGAGATCTTCGCGGGCCTGCACCACGACCCCGCCGAGGTGTTGTCCACCACCTTTGCCATTGACCACGACGAGATGGTGCTGGTGCGCGACATCGAACTGTGGAGCATGTGCGAGCACCACCTGCTGCCATTCACCGGGGTCGCCCACGTCGCCTACATTCCTGACGGGGACGGCAAGGTGACGGGGCTGTCCAAGTTGGCCCGTCTGGTCGACGTGTACTCCAAGCGTCCGCAGGTGCAGGAACGCCTCACCTCCCAGATCGCCGATGCCCTGGTCGAGCACCTCGACGTGCGTGGCTGCCTGGTCGTGGTCGAGGCCGAGCACCAGTGCATGACCATGCGTGGGGTCCGCAAGCCGGGTTCGCGCACCACCACCTCGGCCGTCCGCGGCTCGATGCGGGCCGCCGAGACGCGTGCCGAGGCGTTTGCGCTGATCAACTCCGTCAGGCGCTGAGCATGGCAGCGCCGCCACGAACCCTGGTGATGGGCATCCTCAACGTCACCCCGGACTCGTTCAGCGACGGCGGTGACCACTTCGCCCACGAGGACGCCCTTGCCCACGCCCAGCGGATGCTGGACGAGGGGGCCGACATCATTGACGTCGGGGGCGAGTCCACCCGGCCCGGGTCCACGCGTCCGTCCGAGCAGGAGGAACTGCGTCGCGTGGTTCCCGTCGTCGCGGCGCTGGCCGCGCGCGGGGTGAGCGTCTCGGTCGACACCATGCGCGCCAGCGTCGCCCGGGCCACGATCGATGAGGGCGCGGCCATCATCAACGACGTGTCCGCCGGCCTGGCCGACCCCGACATGCTGGGGGTGGTCGCCGACTCGGAGGCGAGCTACGTCGCCATGCACTGGCGTGGCCATGGTTCGGTGATGAACGAGTTGGCCCGCTATGACGACATCTCCGCCGAGGTCGACCATGAACTGCGCGGCCGCGTCGAGGCGGCCCTGGCCGCCGGCATCCCCCGCGAACGGGTGATCCTGGACCCCGGCTACGGCTTCGCCAAGGACGCCGACCAGAACTGGGCGCTGCTGGCCGACCAGGAGCGTTTCCTGGGTCTCGGCTTCCGGGTGCTGGTCGGGGTCTCGCGCAAGCGGTTCCTGGGTGACCTGCTCAGCGACGAGCGTGGTCCCCGTCCGGTGCTGCAGCGTGACGACGCCGCGGTCGCGATCACCACCCTGTGCGCCCTGCAGGGGGTGTGGGCGGTGCGCACCCACACCGTGCGCCAGCATCGTGACGCCACCGAGGTGGTGGCCCGGCTGCGGTCCCAGCAGCAGAACAGATGAGTCGGTGGGGAACTGCTGACGCTGCGTCAGCAGTCGCCCAACAACGCCGACCGCGCCCCTGACCGGCCCCGGCCAGTCCCACCCCTGGGGGTGACCCGGAGGGCTGCCACCGGCCTCCGGTAGTGTCACGAACGAACAAGCGAAAGGTCGTCGCCATGGCAGTTGAGCCCGTGTGGATCACAGTGACCGGCATTCGCGCCACTGGCTTCCACGGCGTGCTGCCCCAGGAGACCCGCGATGGCCAGGAGTTCCTGGTCGACGTGCGATGGCAGGCCCCGGTCGACCTGTCCCGCGACGAGCTGGCCGGGACGGTCAACTACGCCGAGGTCGCCGAACGCGTGGTGGGCCACATCACCGGCGAACCGCTGCAGCTCATCGAGACCCTGGCCGGTCGCATCGCCGACGACATCCTGGCGATTGACCCGGTCACTACTGTGGAGGTTGTCGTCCACAAACCCCATGCCCCCATCCCGGTGCCGTTCACCGACGTCACCATCACCGTGATCAGGAGCAAGTCATGACGTTCATCGACGTCGATACCCTCGGCAACCTTCGCCCCATCAGCAAGGTCGTCTTCAGCCTCGGCTCGAACGTGGGCGACAGCCTGGAGATCCTGCAGGCCGCCGTGACCCAGCTGGCCACCACCCCCGACGTCATCCCGGTGGATGTCTCCTCGGTGTACCTGACCGATCCGATCAGCGAGGTCGAGCAGCCCGACTTCTACAACCTGGTGCTGGTCTGCGAGACCACCCTGGAGCCGGTCACCCTGCTGGAACGCGCCTTCGCCATCGAGGAGGCCTTCGGACGCCGACGCGACGTCGAGAACGGCCCGCGCACCCTCGACATCGACCTGGTCATGGTCGGCAAGCGGGAGCGCAACACCGACGAGCTGGTGCTGCCCCACCCGCGCGCCCACGAGCGGGGCTTCGTGCTGGTGCCGTGGCTGGAGGCCGACCCGCTGGGCGAACTGCCCGGCAAGGGCAGGATCGCCGACCTGGTCCGCGACGTCGACGTGACCGGGGTGCACAAGACCGACGAGGTCATCGAGCTTCCGTGAGCCGCGTCTTCGACGACGCACCGGAACCCCCGCGCCGTCCAGCGCCGCCGCCGCAGCCGCGCCTCACACCGGCCGGTCCCGCTCTGGTGCTGCTCGGTCTGGTCCTCGGCCTGCTGCTCGGCTGGCTCACCGTCAGCCTCTTCGACCTGATCGGCGCCGTGCTGCCGGTCACCCCCTGGACCATGTCGGTGCTGCTGGTGCTGATGGCCGCGGCTGCCGCGATCGGCTCGGTGTGGCTGCGCCGCCGACTGGACGACCCGGACGGACGCACCGACTTCGAGGTGCCGCTGGCCGCCCTGGTGCTGGGCCGCAGCATGTTGTTCACCGGCCTGCTGCTGGTCGGCGGACACCTGGCCTACATCGTGGCCCAACTCGGACGACTCGAGGTGCCGCTGTACTCCGAGCGGGCGGTCGCCGGGTCAGGCGCTGCAGTGGCCGGGGCCATGTTCGCCCTGGGTGGCTACCTGCTGGAACGTGCCTGCCGGGCCGACCCTCCCCAGGACTCCGCGGACGGCGCCTGAGGGGCAATCCCTGGTGCGTTGCGGCCTGTCGCTGGCCGTGCACCGCCGCAGGCAATAGCATGGCGCCATGGCCTCCCATGCTCTTCCCCGTTCCTCCTTCCGTGAGCGCCGCGCCAGCCTGTGGCTGATGATCGCGGCCACCGTCATCGGACTCATCTGCGCCTTCGGGCCGATCTGGATGGTCCGCGCCGGACTGTTCGCCAGCATCCTGGGGGCCGCCTTCGCCGTCTGGTTCGCCTTCCGCGAGATCAGCCGGCTCGAGGTGCTGCACCGCACCGAACTGAAGGCCTCCCGTGAGGCGGCCTCGCTGGCTGCCCATGCCCACCACGTCGAGTCGATGGACATGATCGACACCTTCACCAGCCGCTACCGGGCCCATGGTGAGCAACTCGCCGCCCTGCGCGGCGACCTGTCCGCTCGCCAGCTGGAACTGTCCACCCTGCGCGGCAACCTCGTCTCGGTGCGTTCCGAGAGCGACCGCCGCGGTGTGCGCATCAGCGAGCTCGAGCAGCAGTTGGCGGCCCGCCAGGCCGAGTTCGAGGCACTGGAAGCCGCCATGGCAGAGCTTGGCCGCACCGACGCGCAGGTGGTCACCCTGCCGCGCCGCACCGCGGCCCGCACCATCATGAACGGCGGCATCCCGACGGCTGCCGAATTGTGGAGTGACGGCAACCACCCCACCATCGTCGACCTGGCCCAGCTCAAGATGCCTTTCCTGGACCAGCGCAAGCAGGCCTGAACCTTTCCGGAGATCCTCCCCGAGCATGGACCACCATCGACCCCGCCGCGTGCGGGGTCGATGTGCGTGCCGGCACTACTTGTCCAGGTCGCCGATCGTGTAGCCCAACGAGGCGATCACCGCCGGGGCCCATTGCTCGGGCACACCCACGAGCACCTGTTGCAGGGCATTCATCTGGGCGAAGGTGGGCGTGCGCAGTTTGAAGCGCCACGGCGTGGTGGCCCCGCGCGAGACCACGTGAATGCCGGCCACCCCGAGCGGTGCCTCTATGGCCAACCATGTTTCCGCGTCGGGAAGCTTGATGATGCGCGACAGCTTGGTGTTGATGGGTGAATTAACATGGGCCACGGCGGTGCTGCACTGGCGAATGCAGTCGACGGAATTCCATATTTCATATGCCAGCCATTGGAATCGCGCGGTCGCGTCACCGGTTCGTCCGGGAATGGTCCGAGTGGCCCATTGGACGTTCGGATAAGCGAGATATCCCGGCTTTCGGCGCAGGTCCACGTCCAGTCCACTGGCCCGGGCGGCCGGCCCGGAAACCCCGAATGCGCGAACCTGTCGGTCCGACATTGTCCCCAGCCCCGGTGGCAGCCCCAGCCCAGCCGTCCAGGCCTCTATTCGCAGCTCCTCGACCGTCTTGAGCCACCGGGCCAACCGGTCCCACCAGGCGGCGTTGGCGTCGACGGACAGGCCACCGAGCCGGTTGAGCATGGGGTGCAGTCGATTCCCGCTCAAGGCGAGCATCAGTTCCCGCCCCTCGTCGCGGACGCCGCGCAACTGGGCCGCCAGATCGGCATCGGCCAGGGCATGCGGAACCCAACTCAAAAAGGCCAGATGCGAACCGATCCGGGCCACCTCCGCGAGCAGCGTGCGCAACCACACGGCCCGCGGGGGAGCGCTGAGGCCCAACAACTGCTCGCACGCCAGCGCGGCCACCAGTTCGCCGCTGAACGGCGCCTGCCAGTCGTGGCGGTCGGCCAACATCAACACCTGCCGGTAGTCGCGCACCTCGAACAACTTCTCGGCGCCGCGGTGCAGGAATCCGGGTTGAATGGCGGCTCGGGTGATCCGACGCTGGTCGTCGAGCTCAACCCGCAGCCCCACCAGGCCGGCCCGTGAGGGATGTTGGGGACCCAGATCAATCACGCGTTCGACGCCGGCATCCGCGGCGGTGCCGGGGGGCAGGGCGCCGAGCCACCATTGTTCGATAGGGGTCACCCCACCAGACTGCCGCAGATCGCCCGCACCTGCATCCCGGGCCGATGGTGCCGCGCTGATGGCACCGGCACCTTTTGCAGATGGCGGCACAGCCAGTATGTTTTTATCTATTGCAACCAAATAACTCACGCGAGTTGTAGTCAGGACCCCGGCCGGGGTACAGAATGTACGTTGACGAAGAGGGCCACTGGCGAGTGGCCCACGGATCGGCCTCGGCCGGTCCTCAATGAGGGGGATTCACATGGTACAGCGCACGATTCTGGTGATCGAGGATGACCTCGATGGCGGCGACGCGGTCGAGACCGTGTCATTTGCCCTCGATGGCGTCTCCTACGACATCGACCTGAATGAGGCCAATGCTGCCAAGCTGCGCGATTCGCTGGCGGTGTGGATCGGTCACGCACGCCGCACGGGTGGGCGCAGTCGTACCGGCAGCGCCACCAACGGCGCTCGTCGGGGCCGCGGCAGGCGTTCCCAGGGGGCCGACATTCGCGCCTGGGCACAGAGCCAGGGGATGAAGGTCTCCGAGCGTGGTCGCGTCTCCAAGGAGGTCGTCGAGGCCTACGAGGCCGCGCACGCCTGATCATGGTGGGGTGTTGCCCCATCCCGCGCAGGCACACTGCGTCGCTGACGTCCGCCCCGGACCACTGGACCGGGGCGGACGTTTCGTGTCACCGCCGTGCGCGAGGATGGCCTGAGGCAGGCATCCGCTGCCAGCGAACCGCTGGAAGGTGAATGCGGTTGGCGTCGTTACTAGACTGGTGACACTTGCTACCGGGATCATCAAGGACCCCGGTGGCTCCAGACGACATGGATCGTTCGGCTCACGGCCTGTGGGAAGTGCGATGGAGGAGACCATATGTTCGAGCGGTTCACTGACCGGGCCCGACGCGTCGTCGTGCTCGCGCAGGACGAAGCCAAGATGCTCAACCACAACTACATTGGCACCGAGCACATCTTGTTGGGACTCATCCACGAGGGCGAGGGCGTCGCTGCCAAGGCCCTGGAGCAGATGGGGATTTCCCTGGAGGCTGTGCGCGAGCAGGTGGAAGAGGTGATCGGCCACGGCCAGACCGTGCCGACCGGCCACATCCCCTTCACCCCGCGCGCCAAGAAGGTGCTGGAACTCTCGCTGCGCGAAGCGCTGCAGATGAATCATTCCTACATCGGCACCGAGCACATCCTGCTCGGACTCATCCGTGAGGGCGAGGGCGTCGCCGCCTCCGTCCTGATCAAGCTCGGCGCCGACCTCAACCGGGTCCGCAACACCGTCCTGCAGCTGCTCAGCGGCTACCAGGGCAAGGAGCCCTCGACCGCTGGTGCCCCCGAGGGCAGCGCCGCGCCCCAGTCGGGTACCGTGCTCGACCAGTTCGGACGCAACCTGACCCAGGCCGCCCGCGAGAACAAGCTCGACCCGGTGATCGGGCGCGAGAAGGAGATCGAGCGGGTGATGACGGTGCTGAGCCGTCGCACCAAGAACAACCCGGTGCTGATCGGTGAGCCCGGCGTCGGCAAGACCGCCGTCGTGGAGGGCCTGGCCCAGGGCATCGTCCGCGGCGACGTCCCCGAGACCCTGCGCGACAAGCAGATCTACACCCTCGACCTGGGTGCCCTGGTCGCCGGTTCCCGCTACCGCGGTGACTTTGAGGAGCGACTGAAGAAGGTCCTCAAGGAGATCAAGCAGCGCGGCGACATCATGCTGTTCATCGACGAGATCCACACCTTGGTCGGTGCCGGTGCCGCCGAGGGTGCCATCGACGCGGCCTCGATCCTCAAGCCGATGCTGGCGCGTGGCGAACTGCAGACCATCGGGGCGACCACCCTGGACGAGTACCGCAAGAACATCGAGAAGGACGCCGCCCTCGAGCGGCGCTTCCAGCCGATCCAGGTCGCCGAGCCGTCGATCTCGCTGACCATCGACATCCTCAAGGGCCTGCGCGACCGTTACGAGGCCCACCACCGCATCACCATCACCGATGAGGCCCTGACCGCGGCCGCCAACCTGGCCGACCGCTACATCCAGGACCGCTTCCTGCCCGACAAGGCCATCGACCTGATCGACGAGGCCGGCGCCCGGCTCCGCATCAAGCGGATGACCGCCCCGCCGGACCTGCGCGAGTTCGACGAGCGGATCTCTGCGGTCCGGTTGGAGAAGGAAGCCGCGATTGACGCCCAGGACTTCGAGCGGGCCGCCGGACTGCGTGACGACGAGCAGAAGCTGCTCGCCGAACGTGCCGGCAAGGAGGCCGAGTGGCGTGCAGGGGACACCACGACCGCCGCGCAGGTGGGCGAGGAGGAGATTGCCGAGGTGCTGTCCAGCTCCACCGGCATCCCCGTCTTCAAGCTCACCGAGGAGGAGTCGGCTCGTCTGCTGCGCATGGAGGACGAGATCGGCAAGCGCATCATCGGGCAGCGTGACGGCGTCAAGGCGTTGTCGCGGTCGATCCGCCGCACCCGCGCAGGCCTCAAGGACCCCAAGCGTCCCGGCGGCTCGTTCATCTTCGCCGGCCCCTCGGGTGTCGGCAAGACCGAGCTGACCAAGGCGCTGACCGAGTTCCTGTTCGGTGACGAGGACGCCCTGATCACCCTGGACATGTCGGAGTACTCCGAGAAGCACACCGCCTCGCGGATGTTCGGCTCGCCCCCCGGCTACGTCGGCTACGAAGAGGGTGGCCAGTTGACGGAGAAGGTGCGCCGCAAGCCG
The DNA here is from genome assembly GCF_017355265.1 of Tessaracoccus sp. SD287. Taxonomy (GTDB): domain Bacteria; phylum Actinomycetota; class Actinomycetes; order Propionibacteriales; family Propionibacteriaceae; genus Aestuariimicrobium. Next base: position 19,692 of record NZ_JADIJQ010000015.1, on the reverse strand, counting down.
TTCAGCGTGATCCTGTTCGACGAGGTCGAGAAGGCCCACCCGGACATCTTCAACTCGCTGCTGCAGATCCTGGACGAGGGTCGACTCACCGATGCCCAGGGTCGCGTGGTCGACTTCAAGAACACGGTGATCGTGATGACCACGAACCTGGGTTCACGGGACATCGCGAAGGGCTCGAGCCTGGGCTTCAGCCGCACCGGCGACGAGGCGTCCAGCTACGAGAATATGAAGGCGAAGGTGGCTGACGAACTCAAGCAGCACTTCCGTCCCGAGTTCCTCAACCGCGTCGACGAGATCGTGGTCTTCCATCAGCTCACCCAGGCCGAGATCGAGCAGATCGTCGACCTGATGGTCGCCCAGCTCGAGGCGCGCCTGCGCGACAAGGACATGGGGATCGAGTTGACCGCCGCCGCCAAGGCGTTGGTGGCCAAGCGCGGCTACGATCCGGTGCTGGGCGCCCGACCGCTGCGTCGTGCCTTGCAGCGTGACATTGAGGACGTGCTGGCGGAGAAGATCCTGTTCGGGGAGCTCAAGGCTGGCGAGGTCGTCCTGGTCGACGTCGCCGAGGCGGGGGCGGAGCACCCGTTCACGTTCACCGGCAACGCCAAGTCGGAGGTGCCCGACGACCCGGCAGCCCTGGCCAGCTTGGGCGGCGCCGCCCCCATTGAGGGGTCGGTCGAGCGCGAGGGCTGAGCAGCACCACCCGGTCACACCACAGACGGCGTCGAGTTCACTCGGCGCCGTCTGTGCATGTCCGGACGAATGCTGCCGGGCGCGGACGAGTGCTGCCGGGCGCGGACGAGTGCTGCCGGGGGAGGAGTGCTGATGGACGCGGACGGCGGCGGCGGGGGGCGGAAGCGCGCAGCTGCAGTGACGCACCTCACCGTTTCGGCCCCCGCAGGTCGCTGGCGTGGGCACTGTGGGCGGAACAGATTTCCCGTGATGCAAGGAGGCATCCATGCAGTTCGAAAGCGGTTCCCCCTTTGACCGCAGGACCCTGCTGAAGCTGGGCAGCGGCGCCACCGTGATGGGTGCGGCATTCGTCGCCGGCATCACCACCTCGGTGCCGGCCCGCGCCGAGACCTCGGGCGGTGACGACGGGCCACGGCCGGTGCGCCAGTTCCGGGCCCTGTGGATCGCCTCGGTGGTCAACATTGACTGGCCCTCGCGCACCGGGTTGGACGTGGCCGTCCAGCAGGCCGAGTTCGAGGCCTGGCTCGACCTGGCCGACGAGCTGAACCTGAACGCGGTCATCTCGCAGGTGCGTCCCACAGCCGACGCCTTTTGGCCCTCACCGTACGAGCCGTGGTCGCGCTACCTGACCGGCAGCCAGGGTGTCGACCCGGGCTACGACGTGCTGGGCTTCCAAGTGGAGGCAGCGCATCGCCGCAACCTGGAGTACCACGCCTGGTTCAACCCCTACCGGGTCTCGATGCAGACCAACCAGGCCGACCTGGTGGCCGACCACCCGGCCAAGCAGCACCCGGACTGGGTGTGGGCCTACGGCGGCAAGCTCTACTACGACCCGGGCATCCCGGCGGTGCGCCAGTTCGTCGAGGACGCCATGATGCACGCCGTGGAGCACTACGACATCGACGCGGTGCACTTCGACGACTACTTCTATCCCTACCCGTCGGGCGGGCTGGACTACCCCGACGCCCACACCTACGCCACCTACGGTGGTGGCGTCCCGTTGGCCGACTGGCGCCGGGACAACATCAACGCGCTGGTGCGCGAGATGCGCGAACGCATCCAGGCGGTCAAGCCGTGGGTGAAGTTCGGCATCAGCCCGTTCGGCATCTGGCGCAACCGGCGCACCGATCCGCGGGGGTCGGACACCGGCGGCACCGAGTCGTACTCGGCGATCAGCGCCGACAGCTACCAGTGGGTCAAGCAGGGCTGGGTCGACTACATCAACCCGCAGATCTACTGGCAGATCGGGTTGACGGTGGCCGACTACGCCAAGCTGGTGCCGTGGTGGGCCGGCGTGGTCGAGGGCACCGACGTGGCGCTCTACATCGGCCAGGCGGTGTACAAGAACACCTCGGGGGTCTTCACCGACCCGCAGGAGCTGTCGAAGCACCTGGAGTTCAACAAGGACTACCCGCAGGTCGACGGCGACGTGTTCTTCAGCGCCAAGGACGTCCGCGCCGACGTCAAGAACGCGGTGTCGATCATGGTCGCCGACCACTACCAGTCGCCGGCGCTGGTGCCGGTCATCGAGCACCTGGGTGGTCGGGCCCCGCAGGCGCCGGTCGGGGTCAGCGTCGTCCGGTCGGGGTCGGGCGTGACGGTGCGGTGGAACAAGTTGCCGCACTCGCATGCGACCAGTTTCGCCGTGTGGACGGTGTCGGGGCCTGACTTCGCCGCCGCCGAACTGCAGGACGCCCGCCACCTGCTGGTGACGGTGCGTGCCCGGGATGGTGTGCGTCAGTCGGTCGACCTGCCCGAGGCGGATGCCGACGGCTGGTACGTGGTGACGGCCTACGACAGGCTCTGGCACCAGAGCGCGCCGAGCGGGGCGGCACACGTCGACTGAGGAGGCGCCGCTGAGCCGCTGGGCATCTGCTGACGCAGCGTCAGCAGATGCCCGGGGCCGGTCGCCGACCAGCCTCCGCGTGCTGCGTGTGGGTCTGCTGACGCAGCGTCAGCAGTTGACCACGCCGCTTAGGGTGGGACTCACCGATGCCCCACCATCCCGGAGGAAACCATGGCACGCATCATGATCATCGGCGGACACGGACGAGTCGCCCTGCTGGCCGCACCCCTGCTGGTCGAGGCCGGCCACGAGGTCACCTCGGTGATCCGCAACCCCGACCACGAGGCTGAGGTCGCGGCCACGGGCGCCACCCCGCACGTCGCCGACGTCCAGCACCTCGACACCGCCGCCTTCACCGACCTGCTCGTCGGACAGGACGTCCTGGTCTGGTCGGCCGGCGCTGGCGGCGGCAACCCAGAACGCACCTATGCCGTCGACCGGGACGCCGCCATCACCTCCATCGAGGCTGCCACCATCGCCGGGGTGGGCCGCTACGTCATGGTCAGTTACGCCGGCGCCGGTGCCGACCACGGTGTCGAGCCCGACAATTCGTTCTTCGCCTACGCCGAGGCCAAGGCCGCGGCTGACCAGGCGCTGCGGGCCAGCAGGCTCGACTGGACGATCCTTGGTCCCAGCAGGTTGACCACCGACAACCCCACCGGCATGGTCGAGGTCCTCGACGCCGACGGTGCCCCGGGCAGCGGTCAGGTATCGCGCGGCAATGTGGCCCAGATGATCGTCGCCGTGGTCACCGAGCCCGCCGCCATCGGCCGGACGATCGACTTCAACGACGGCGAGACCCCGGTCAGCCAGGCCGTGAACCCGCAGGGCATCGCGTCGTGAGGATCGCCACCTGGAACGTCAACTCCGCCAAACAACGCCTGCCCAGGTTGCTGCCGTGGCTCGAGCAGCGCCGCCCCGACGTGGTGTGCCTGCAGGAGACCAAGCTCAGCGACGCCGCCTTCTTCGACTTGTTCGCCGGTCCGCTGGCCGACCTCGGGTACGAGGCCGCCCACCACGGCCAGGGCCAGTTCAACGGTGTGGCGCTGTTGTCGCGGGTTGGTCTGGCCGACGTGGAGACCGACTTCGCCGGCCAGCCCGACTACGAAGGGACGATCGAGGCGCGGGCGATCAGCGCCACCTGCGGTGGGGTCCGCGTGCACAGCCTGTACGTCCCCAACGGACGCGAGGTGGGCCATCCGCACTATGACTACAAGCTGGCCTGGCTCGACGCCCTGGCGGGGGTGGTCGCCGCCGGCCCCGACGATGTCGCGCTGTGCGGGGACATGAACGTCGCCCCCGCCGACCAGGACCTGTTCGACCCGGCCGCCTACGTCGGCCACACCCATGTCACCGCAGCCGAACGGCAACGGCTGGCCAACTTCGGGCTGGTCGACGTGGTCCGGGCACGCTGGCCCGAACACCAGCGGCTGTTCTCCTACTGGGACTACCGGGCCGGCATGTTCCACCAGGACCTGGGCATGCGCATCGACCTGGTGCTGACCTCGTCCTCGGTGGCCGGACGGGTGCAGGCGGCGTGGGTCGACCGTGCGGCCCGCAAGGGGAAGCTGCCCAGCGACCACGCGCCGGTGATCGTCGACCTCGACCAGGCACCCGATGGTGACATTGGCCCGGTGGTGCCGCCGCCGTCCAACCCGCGCCGCAGCGGGAAGGTGCGCCTGCCCCAGGCCCAGGACTGAGGCTGTTCAGGCCATCAGCACATACCCGCTGGCACCGCTCATGATCTGGCGGGCGGGTGCCCAGCGTCCGATGAGATTGTTGTAGACGAACACCGCGCCGTCGTTGCGCTGGCTGAGCAGGTCGTGGCGGCCGTCCCCGGACATGTCGCCGGCGCTGAAGCCGCGGATGAACCCGTTCCACCCGTGGCCGACCTGCCGGCCGGCCCCGATCGTCCCCTGTGGGGTGCCGTCGTAGGCCCACAAGGTGCCGTCACTGGCGCGGATCGCGAGCACGTCGGAGCGGCCGTCGGCGTTGAAGTCACCCACCGAGAGAATCTGGCGCATGCCCTGCCAGTGCTGTCCGATCAGCCGGATGTCGGTGAGCCCCGCGGCGGTGAGGGTGTAGCGGAACAGCAGCCCATCCGAGGCGCGACGGGCCACGACGTACTGGGTCGAGCCGCCGGCCAGGTTGAAGGCGGGGACGATCTGGTCCATGCCGCCCCAGTTCTGACCCATCCGCTGCCACGGCTCGAGGTAGCCCAGGGAGAAGCTGCGGTACAACCACAGCGACTGGTCCCCGCCGCGACGCATCAGCAGGTCGGAGCGGTTGTCGCCGGTGATGTCGTTGATCTGGTTCATGGAGGTCATCGGCCCCAACCCGGAGCCGCGACTGCCCAGGAACGTGGCCGGGCCGGACGCCGAGCCACGGAAGAACAGCAGGTTGCCGCCGGCATCGGTGGCGAAGATGTCGGTCAGGCCGTCACCGGTGTGGTCACCCAGCTTGCCGGTGGCCGGCGCCATCGTCGCGGTCTGGACGACCAATCCCGAGTACGTGCCGTACGGGGTGCTGGGGCCGGTCTGGGTGAACGAGTGGATCTTGGTCCCCGCAGTGGTGTTGGTCAGCACGCCGCCGGAGTAGGTGGTGCCGAACGCCACGGTGAGGGCGGGCGCCCGGCCGCGGTGGTCGCGCAGGGTGAGGGTGGTGGCGACACCCAGCGGAACGGTCGGCAGCGGAATCTGCTGGGCTCCGGCGTGCACCTGCGCCGAGGTCGGCATCCACGACAGGCTGCTGAGGTCGGTGAGCCGGTTGTTCCCCAGGTGGACGTCCTGGATCCGGGTGGCGCTGTTGGTCAGCGAGATGCGGTGGAGCCGGTTGCCGATCAGACGGATCTCCTTCAGGCCGGTGAGTGCGGCGGGGAAGGAGATGGTGGTCAGGGTGTTGCGGTTGAGGTTGATCCGCTCCAGTCTGGTCAGTTGCGCGGGCACCGTCAGCGAGCCGGTGAGGTTCATCTCGTAGCCGGAGAAATCGGTCATGTTGATCAGGTGCTGCCACCCGGTCAGGTTCGAGATGGGTCGAGCGCTGCAGTCGAGCGTCGGGATCGCGTTCAGGTGGACGTCCCAGATGGGCACGCCGGGGGCCAGGCCAAGTCGGAGTCGCAGGCACTCACGGAACTGGGCGTCGGGGATGGAGACCACGACGATCGCGGGCAGCGGACGCGCGGGCTCAGCGCTGGCGGGCAGGATGCCGGTCACGAGCACCGTGAGCGCTGTCACCAGGGCAGCAGCGAGGCGGAAGGGGACAGACAGGACGGTGGGGTGGCGCATGGCGGACTCAATTCGGCAGGGCGCCGACGCAGTGATGTCCAGGGACGACACGTGGGTCGGCAGTGAACCTGGCGTCGCGCAGGCACCGCCAGTGTGGAAGGGGGGCCGCCATCAGGGGTCGTGTCCAGCGAGGGGGACAGGGTCGTCCTGTCACCCGCCGAGCGTAAGCCACGCCAGGGCATGCGGGGAAGAGCGCCGTCCTGCTCCCGGCACCCCCAGACGACGAGACCCGGACCGCACGGTGGCGGCCCGGGTCTCGGGTGGTGGTGCGGGGTGCGTGCTCAGACGCGGCGGAACTGGGTGTTCATGGGGCAGGCGAACGGGTCGCGGGCAGCCAGTCCGACCTCGTTGAGGTAGCGGATGACCACGCCATAGGACTGCAGCAGGGTGGTCTCGGTGTAGGGCACGTTGTGGGTCTCGCAGTACTCCTTGACGATGCTGCGCACGCGGCCCAGGTGGGGGCGCGCCATCGTCGGGAACAGGTGGTGCTCGATCTGGTAGTTCAGGCCACCCATCAGCAGGCTGGCGGCCCAGCCGCCCTTGATGTTGCGCGACATCCGCACCTGCTTGGTGAAGAAGTCGAGCTTGGCCTTCTTGTCCACGATCGGCATGCCGGTGTGGTTGGGGGCGAACGCGCCACCCATGTAGAAACCAAAGACGGCGAAGTGGACGCCCAGGAAGGCGAAGGCCATGCCCAGCGGCAGCATCAGGAACACCGGCACCAGCAGCACCGCGAAGTGGGTCAGCATCATTGCCAGTTCGCTCCACCGCTTGGTGACCGGGCCGCGACCCAGGACGTAGGTGAAGCTGTGCTTGTACAGGTTGACGCCCTCAAGGGTCAGCAGGGGCAGGAACAGCCAGCCCTGGCGACGGTTGATCCAGCGGACGATCCCGCGTGAGCTGGCGGCGTCCTCTTCGAGGAAGGAGACGGTGTCGCGCTCGATGTCGGGGTCCTTGCCGACCCGGTTGGGGTTGCCATGGTGGCGAGAGTGCTTGTTGTTCCACCAGGACAGGCTCAGGCCAACGACACCCACGGCGAGGATGCGGGCCAGCTTGTGGTTGTTCTCGCTGGACTCCAGCACCTGGTTGTGGTCGGCCTCGTGGCCGATGAACGCGAACTGGGTGATGATGACGCCCAGGGCGCCGGCGATCAGCAGCTGGAACCAGCTGTCACCAAGCAGGATGAACCCGGCGACGCAACCAGCCAGGGCCAGACCGAGGCCGACCATCAGCAGGATGTAGAACCAGCGTGCCTTCTTCAGCAGGCCCAGTTCCTTGGCCACGGTGGACACCTCCACGTAGGCCCGCAGCTGGGGCGGGAAGGAGCTCGCGTCCTTGTACTTGGAGATCGTCACCGCCGGTGCGGCGGGAGCCAGGAGGGTTTCGCTCATGCAGTTTTACCTATGGATCTGGATGCACATTTACATCTTGTACGCCACAGGCAATTGCCGACAGCTAGTCCTAGTGTAGTTTGAGCAACCCGAGAAATTCAGCCGTTCCACCAGATGTGATGTCCGCGTGACGTGATGCTCCCCGGAGCAAGGCCAGGTCTGGCCGACGCACGCGGCTGTGAGCGGTGCCCGACCAGTCGTCGAGGCACGTCGGCTGCCACGGGTGACTCACCGAACCTGTGATCAGCGCAGGCGCTTGCCGTTCTGCCGGATGATGCCGATGACGAACGTTCCGATGAACAGCACGATTCCGATGAGGGCCAGCCACATCAGACCCTCGAAGACGAAACCGATGATTGACAGCACCGCCCAGGCGACGAGCAGGATGACCAGGAGTGTCCACATGCCATCGACGATACGCCTCAGGGTCGGGCTGCGGTGTCGACGGCGATATCAGACGCGGCGGATGGAGCCGCGTGATCAGTGTCGCCCACCGTGGCGTGCCGGCCGTCGGCGGGACGGGGGATCAGCTCAGCCGGGACCGATGGTCGTATCCACGTCGAACGGCCCCACCTGGTAGACGAGGCAGGGCGAGTGTGGCTCACCGAGCATGGTCCAGATCGCGCACAGATCAGCCCAGGATGTCGGCTGCAGCCGCACCGGGACGGGCTGGTCGCCGACCTGGACAACGGGCTGCTGGTGAAGCGTGGTGAGCACCGACTCGAGCAGTTGCGGCGCCTGGGTGCCGTGGAAGCTGAACAGGACCTCGGCCGTGGAGGTGGCCGCGGGGATGGGTTGGTTCCTCGGGCCGGGACGGGGCGCAGTCAGGTGGTGGGTGGCCTCAGTGGGAGAAAGTCCGAGCAGGTAGAGACAGGCGAGGGACTCGGCGTCCTGCGGCCGCTGCTGGCGTAGTTCGGCGCCCGGGACGGCGTTGGCGAGTGCTGGGGTCACGGATGCGGCGAGGACGTCCAGGATGGAGGTGATGGTGGCCATGAGGAGGGTGTAGCACGGGACTGGATGTAGGACACGGGGAGCGCAAGATCCCCACGCTGACCTACTCCGCGCCGATCCACCACTGAGGGGCTCCACAGTCGTTAGCTGAGTTGTCTTACTAGATGCTTGTGACTGCAGCAACCGCGAATTGGTCCTGTGACATCTGTCGCCGCAGACGCCACGTAATCGCGATCGGCCGCTCTCCTTCATGCTGCACGTAGTCGGCGTGCCCCAAGAGCAGGTATGGGGCGCCCTTACCCAGCTCGGATGACCGCTGGGGGCGCATGAAAATAAGGATGTTGCTGCGAGTGGTGCGTTGGTTGATGTATCGCTGCCCGGTGGGCGAAGCCACCGTGGTGCGTGACTGACTTTCCCAATGGAAGAGCTCGCTGCTGATCGCGTAATCCTCGTACATGGTGGTCGAACTGAACTCGTGCTCAGCCTTATTGACCGTGACCAGGAGCGCATCCGTATCGAGGTCTGCGGCGTAGAACACTCCTTCGCGCATGTTGGCAGGTTTACGGTCTAGAGAGGCGTAATCGAGACCGGCACATAGTTCCTCACGGGAGTACCTCATATGGGACCGTAGCGGTCGCCATGACAATCCGGCGGAGAGCGGCTCCGGCAGATGGGTGGCGGAGTCAACGCCTAGTTGCATCACGTCGAGGATGTCGGAGACCACGGCCTGCTCACTGCGGATGATCTGCAGAGGTGTTTCGTAATTGTCGAACGGCAGGTTCGGCCACAGTGAGAAGAGAACCATCCGAGCCCAGATCTGGTCGGTGGGGGACAAGTGCGCATAGGGCGTGGAACCGGTGAGCACCTCGCGGTACCTGTAGAGGCGCTCAGCATCCTCCACGTGAGCGAAGGCAGCGACGCGCTTGAGTAGCGGTGTCTCGTGTTCTCCACCGGGTGGGGTTGGCAACCCTGCTTCGCGGCGTAGCTGTGTCCAGCTGCGGTCCGTCTTCAGCACTTGGCTCAGCGGCACATCGCTGGCCTCAAGGAAGTGGGCAAGGGTCACGTCGCCTAGGTTCCTGAGTGTTTTCACCGTCTCTGCCCAACGCGTAGTGATCTGGCGCTTCAGCGATTCGAGGATCTGGGCTTGTGTGTGACGGTCGAGAAGCAGCTGTGATCCGGCTGGCAGCTCCGGGAACTCGCGCTCTACGTGCTCCCGGAGGGTTCCGCGCGCGATTCCCGTCAGTGCTGTCAGACGCGTATCGAAGCGGTACTCCTTGCGGTGATTGCCCACGAAGTCCAGAACTGTAAGGACTGCCTTGTCCTTGGTGCGACGCAATCCTCGCCCAAGTTGCTGAAGGAAGAGCGTGGCTGACTCTGTTGGACGCAGGAACAAGACGGTGTCGACGTCCGGTAGGTCCAGCCCCTCGTTGAAGACATCAGCGCTGAAGACGATGTTGACCTTCCTAGCGGTCAGGTCTCGGAGTGTCTGGGCGCGCTCGATTGGAGCGGTGGCTCCGCTCACCCATGCTGCGGATATCCCCGCCTGGTTGAACGCATCAGACATGAACTGGGCGTGCTTGACACCGCTGCAGAACCCGAGCGCACGCATGGCCGTCAGGTCAGGCACTTTGTCCTGCAGCTGACTCAAGACGACACGCAGTCGGGCAGTATTTGCTGTGTAGAGGTTTTCGAGCTCGACAGGGTCGTAGCGTCCGCTTCGCCATGACACCTGCGTGAGATCGGTGCCATCGCTGAGACCGAAGTAGTGGAAGGGCACCAGCAACTCGGCTTCAAGGGCGTCCCACAGGCGGATCTCAGCAGCGGTCCTGCCGTCAAAGTACTTGCGAACATCGATGCCGTCAGTGCGTTCAGGGGTAGCAGTGAGGCCGAGCAGTTCCTTCGGTTGCAGATGGGTCAGCAGCTGTTGGTAACTCGATGAAGCAGCATGGTGGAACTCATCGATAACGACGATCTCGAAGGCCTCCGGACGCATACCACCGACGACTGCAGCGCTCAGCGACTGAACGGAAGCGAAGACGTGTCGCCATGTCTCGGGGCGAGATCCGCCTACGTACAGCTCGCCGAAGTTTGGGTCGTTAAGCACCTCACGGTACGTACGTCGTGCTTGGTCCAGGATCTCCTTGCGGTGCGCTACAAAGAGCAGTGAGGGGCGGCGGTCACCGTGGCACAACCGACGGTAATCCAAGGCCGCAACGACGGTCTTGCCTGTGCCCGTCGCTGCGACGACAAGGTTTCGATGGTGGCCATGCACCGTCCGCTCGACCTCGAGAGCCTCAAGGATGGAGCGCTGGTGCGGGTAGGGGCGTACTTCTAGGCCCGATAGGGAGATCGTCACGCGGTGAGCGGCGCCACCGCCGCGGGCTTCGGCGAGGGCCGCTTCGAGCCGGTCGCCATCGCGATCAGGGAGGTACTCCTCGAAATTCTCGCTGTTCCAGTAGGTCTCGAACGTTGCGCCAAACTTTCGGAGCAGGCTGGGAGTCACTGAGCGGCTGAGCCGAACGTTCCACTCGACGCCGTCAAGGAGTGCAGTACTCGTCAGATTGGAGGAGCCGACATATGCGGTGTGGAACTGGCTGTCTCGGTGGAAGAGCCAGGCCTTCGCGTGCAGTCGGGTGCGCTCGATTTCGTAGCTGATGCGGACCTCGGCGCCGAACTCCCGGACGAGTCGGTCGAGGGCGCGACGCTCGGTTGAGCCAAGGTACGTGGAAGTCAGCACCTTGAAGGTGGCGTTGCGCTCCGCCAGTTCCCGCATCTGACGCTCGAGGGTCCGGATTCCGTACCACTTGATGAACGCGCAGATGAGATACACCTCGTCAGCGGTCGCCAACTCTCCGCGGATCTCGTGGCCGAAGTTCGGTTCCGAACCGGTATTGGTCAGGAGCGCCACCTCGCTGAGGGGCATGACCGGGTGAACACCGTGACGAGCTTGAACACTTGGTCCAGGCTCAGGACGCAGAGAGATGAGTTTGCTCGGTGGACCTGGAATCATGTCCCCGGCCGCGTCGATGTTTTCCAACAGCGAGTTCACCGCGGCAACACGATCCTCAGCCTTCAATCCGGTCAGGTAACGACGCAGACTGCCCTGTACATGGCGGGAAAGCAAGTCAGGTAGGTGTGCCTCATCGATCTTTGTGATTTCCCGCTGCAGGAGCGTCTTGCGCAGTCGAGCCTCGATTTCGCTGGTGACCACGGCGTCATAAGCGCCTTCGGGTAGAGAATGTGGGTCCTCGAGGGTCATGGGAACAGACTGGCATAACGCCCCGACGAATCTTGAGGCGGGCACATGTCGGACCGAGACGAGTGCCTTTGTCAGGGAGTACGCCGGCCCCATGGCGTACCTGACAAACTAGCTTCATGCGCGTCGCCATCGCCGGTGCCACCGGACTCCTCGGAACTGCCCTTACCCAACACCTGCGCCAGAACGGCCATCAGGTCATCCGACTCGTCCGCAGTGAACCTCACGGAGCCGACGAGCGCCGCTTCGACCCGGCTAGCCGCACCATCGCGGCCCCCGGACTCACCGACGTCGACGCGGTGGTGAACTTCGCCGGCGCCGGCATCGCCGACTCCCGCTGGACCGAGTCCCACAAGCGAGCCATGCGGGCGTCGCGACTCACCAGCACCCAGACGATTACCAACGCCCTGGCCGAGGCCCCGAACTGCAGAGTGTTCCTGTCCGGTTCAGCCATCGGCTATTACGGCAACAGGGGGTCGGAACGCCTCACCGAAGCATCCACGAACGGCACCGGCTACCTCGCCGAACTGGTGCGCGACTGGGAGCTGGCCGCAGACCAGGCACCCGACCACGTCCGCGTGGTGAAAGTCCGCACCGGCCACGTGCTGACCCGAAGCGGCGGCATCCTCGGCAAGCAGCGACTGCTCTACCAGTTGGGTGCCGGTGGCCGCATCGGCGACGGCAACCAGTACGTCAGTTGGATCAGCGTCGACGACTACGTCCGCGCGTGTGAGTTCCTGTTGACCCACGACGACATCTCTGGGCCGGTGAACCTGACCGCCCCGAACCCGGTGCGCAACGTCGACTTCACCAAGGCGTTCGCGGTGGCTCTGCACCGTCCCGCGTTCCTACCGTTGCCCCTGCCGGCGGCCAAGCTGCTGTTCACCGGCCAGATGGTCGACGATGCACTGCTGGCGAGCCAGCAGGCGTTGCCGAAGGTGCTGCTGGACAACGGTTTCCAGTTCCTTCACGACGACGTCGACGAGGCGATGGAGGCGGTGAACTGAAACCCTGGTTGCATCCGGGGCCGGCTGACGGGTACAAGTCAGCTGGGCCGGTGCTTCTTCCGTAGCTCCGCGAGGCGCTGACGTGCCGCGGTTGTTGTCACACCGCGGAGGTTGAGCGGGGGGTCCAACTTCTGCACCACCGCACCTTGGACATCACGCAGGGTGACTGAATCGGCCACCGGGACGGCGATGAGTCGCAGATGCTCATGCATCCATTGGCTGAGGTCGCCTTCGCTGATGGGCTGGTCGTGGGCCTCCGTCAGCAGTGCCGCGAGGCTCTCGCGAAGAGTGGACAGGTCGCGCCGCGCTCCGAGATGCATCGTCGTGACCCGCAGCCACAGGGTGTTGGACGACTTCTGTCCGTCTGCTCGGGCAGCGCCTGCCTGTCCGGCGTAGACCAGTCCGGGTCCAAGACGCAGGCCCAGACCAAGGCTCAGTTCGTCAGCTCCGGGCTGGTCCACGAACCAGGCGTTGATTCCCGGTGAATCCATGTCTTGGGTCTTGGCGGCGATGAACTCCGCGGGTGTCATCCCACGTGTGGTGTCAGAAACCAGCGTGATCAATTCGTCAATCGAAGGATCCGGCGCGTCCACGTAGTGGGCGGCCGCCGTTGGGGGACTCTTTTCCGCGAGTTGTTGAGGGTGTCGGGGATGACCACGGTGGTATTTCTTGCGCAGTGCCATCAGTCGTGACCGCAGTTCGGTGCGTTCAACTTCGTGGAGGTTGAACGGTGGATCGAGCCGACTGAGAATTTCAGTTTCAACGGCGCGGAGAGTGGCCGCGTCGGCGACTGGGAGAGCAATGATCTGGAGATGAACCAGCATCCAGCTGGTGAGCGCCGATTCGTCGATGCCCGACTCGCCGCGAGCCTCCGCCAAGGTCGAACCAAGCGTCCGGCGCAGCGTCGAGAACTCCTGCCGTCGGCCGCAGTGCATCTTCACAATCCGTTTCCACAAGGTGTTGGTGGAGGCCTTCTGCGCCTCTGAATGGTGGGCGCCAGCCTGGCCGACGTAAACCAAACCCGGCCTTACCTCGAGACCGAGACCATGGCTCACCTCGGCCGCGCCTGTCGCATCCATCCACCAGCTGTACAGGCCGGGGGAGTCCATCCGTGGGTCTTTGCTCGCCACAAAGTCTGACAAGGTCACGCGATTGTGCTTGTTGGTGAGTGCCTCAGCCAGCTCGACAATATCGACCTCGTCGTTCCTGTTCTGTGACAAAGGTGCAGCTGCCGGGGCAGCGTCTGACCGGTCGCGGCAATACCACGCGAGGCGCCGGCCCTGCTGCAGGCCGGCAAGCGGCTCCACGACAGTGGCGCCGCGAATGACCAACAAACTCCTGATGGGGGCGACGTAGTCGGCCCCCGCATGGATCTCGATGGTCATCCCCTCTACTGGCCCGACGAGTTCGTGCAGTCGTTCCATGACGTTAGCTCCCCACTCCCGGCGGTAGGCAGCGGACTGGTCCTGCATTCTCATGTCGTACGGCGCAATCACGTCGTTGACCTCCATCAAGCCGTGCTTGGCCGACAGGATGTACCAAGGCGCACCGGAGCGCTCGGCGTAGGCGCGCGCCTCGCGGAACAGCGCTGAGGTGTACAGATCCTTGGCAGGGGCTGGTTCGTCGCCCTTGCGCTTCGCGCAACTGACCAGAATGATGTCGGCTCCCACATGGGTCTGCGTTGTGTGGCCGTTCGAGGACGAACGCGTATCAACGGCGCGTGTGAAGGTGACGGAGCTTCCGACCGTCGCCTTCGCTCTGAACCCGGCCCACTGGGACCGATCACCGGACCAGTACGCAACGTGGTGGGTCGCCGAGGTTGGCATTCCGCCGACCAATTCGTCCAGCTCCTGCCAGGACAGCGTCACTGGCGACCGACTATCAGCGAGCAATATGCGCAAAGGTTCCCAGTTCGCCATGCCCGTGAATGTAGTCCCAGTCCTGGGTCCTCGGCCATGATTTCGACCCGCGGCACCGGGGTCCCGCGGTTTTTCTCTCCTAGCCTTACTCCATAAGCGTCGACCTCCGAATGGCCATCGACACCGAAACCCCCGGCCAGCAGTTGGCCCTGCTACACAGTCTGCGTCTGCGCATGGCCGTGGTCGAGATGGTCTTCCACGACGACGCCGGTCATCCGCTCACAGAGCGGCTCCAGTACCTGGCGCCTGATCGGTTTGAGGGCGTGAGTGCACGTCCGGGTTACGACCGGGCAGAGCCACGGGCTGTCCTGCACCGCTATGGCTATGACCGGGCGATCATCTCGGCCCTGGCCGATCTGGGTGGGCTCTTCGTCCTCCATCGAGACCCGCGCGGTGACCGCGTGGACTTCACCGATCTGGGCAACGTCGACCTGAGCTTCTACGACGCGACCGGGAACCTGTTCTGCTACACCGTCACCCACGAGGGACTGGTCTTCCTCGCCGAGTGACGGCCCACCATCCCTCCAACCCGACCCGGACGCTAGCGTGAGGGCATCCGCCACGGCTTCGGCGGCAGCGCCAGCACCCCGGAAGGACCACCATGACCGACCACACCGGACCCGTTCGACTCGGCATCGTCGGCGCCCGCGGTCAGGGTGCCTTCTACGCCACGCTGGTCGCCGACGGCCACGTGCCGAACATGACCGTCGGCGCCTTCAGCGGCCGCAGCGCCGCCTCCCGAGCGGCCGTCCAGGACCGCTTCGGCGACGTCCCGTTCTTCACTGACCCGATCGAGATGATGGACAGCGGAACTGTCGACGCCATCGTCACCACGGTCCCGCACTACCTGCATCCCGACCTGGCCGTCGCCGGCATCGAACGCGGCGTGCACGTGCTGCTCGAGAAGCCCGTGGGGGTCTACCCGCAGCAGGTGCGCCGGATGCTCCAGGTGGCCCAGACGCATCCCGACGTCCGGCTCGGCGTCCTGTACAACCAGCGCGCCAACCCGCTGTTCATCCGCCTCAAGCAGGTGCTGTCCAGCGGCGAACTGGGCCAGGTCCGCCGGGTGAACTGGACGATCACCAACTGGTTTCGGCCGCAGAGCTACTTCGACAGCTCCCCGTGGCGGGGCACCTGGGCCGGGGAGGGTGGCGGCGTGCTGATCAACCAGGCCGCCCACCAGATCGACCTGTGGCAGTGGCTGTGCGGCGCCCCGGAGTCAGTGTTCGCGAAGATCCGCTACGGCTTCGGCCACGACATCACGGTCGAGGACGACGTCACTGCCGTCCTGGACTACGGCCAGCGGGGCAGCGGCACCTTCGTCACGGCCACCCACGACATGCTGGGCGTCGACCGCCTCGAGATCCAGTGCGACCAGGGCAAGGTCGTCGTGCAGGACAGCCGGCACGCGACCATCACCCGGCTGGACCGCCCGATGGCCGAGTTCTCCGAATCCATGGACGCGGCCACCCTGCAGCAGATCGTCCAGGGCACGGTGGACTGGTCGGGGCTGAGCACCACCGAGGTGGTCGAGGGCACCTCGGACTTCGGCGTGGACCACGCCGCGGTGCTGACGAATTTCGCCCGCGCCATCCTGTTCGGTGAACCCGTGCTGGTCACGGCGTCCGGGGGTCTGGACGCGCTGCGGCTGTCCAGTGCGATGCTGCTGTCGTCCTGGCTGGGCCGTGAGGTGCCGTTCGACTTCGACGAGGACCTGTTCCTGACCGAACTCAACGCCAGGATCAGCGCCGAGGGCGGACACCCGCCGCGCAACTGAGCAGGGACACGGGCGGTCCGTGACCTTGGTCGACTGAGTCGGACACTCGACGTCGCCTACGGTCAGAAACTCGCGTCGAGGCCGCGCCATTTCCCCGGGAGGTCCATCCGGCGCCCAGAGGCGCGCCGTCCTAAACATGGGGATGAAGTGCCTCAAGCTTGCGCCCTGCGCTGGCGGTACATGGGATGGGACACCTGCTCAATGAAGGGGTGCAATCCTGGGTGCGTCTCGTCACGAACATCGTGACGAGAACTTGGGGCTGACTCTTCTCGGTGGTGGCAGTATCCCGCGTCTGCGAAGACGACGAGCGTCCGCAGTAATTGGACTAGCTTCGGGCACGTCGGCCCGGGTGCTGTGAGCAATTTCTGTGACGGTGCACCGATGTGTCATTGCGAGTTAGATCTCACTCCACAAGTCAGCGGCTGATGAAGCACAAGTGGACGCACTACGCTGCTCCTAGTCGAAAGTCGAGGAACGGTCAGCGATCCCAGGACTCTGTAGAGCCCCCTGCTGGCTCTCGCAGCCGTTCGTGGGACAAAGGACGACCGACCTGAACGAACCAACCGCGACCGCGCCGATGCAAGCCGGATGAACCGAAGGAAGATAATGCGACGCCCGTACCTCTCTCTGATCTTTGCGGTACTTCTGGTGCTAGCGGGATGCGGTGGGGGTGCCAGCAGCACACCCGCGTCCGAGCCCGCACCCACGTCACCGTCGATCGCGCCGAATACACCCACGCGTACGACAGACGGCCCTACCCTCCAAGCGGAGGTCGTTCACACCTACTTCAACGATGACCCATTCGCGCGTTTCGTCGTTAAGTTCACTAATCCGGCGAACCAGACACGTGTTGGCGCGACTGCCTCTTGGAAGGCGTTGGACAAGGACGGGGTGATCGTTGGATCTTACGACACTGCCTTGCCCCCTATCGGTCCCGGAGGGACATGGTATTACGTCGGCGGAGCAGGTGGTGCTCACTTGACTGGCATTCCCGCCAAGGCGACGGTGGCGATCACAAGACAGGGTACGTTGCAGAGCGGCGAGTTCAAGTCCTTGGTGACCGTCGAAAAGTCCAATTTCAAGCGCTCGGAGTACGACCTGCATCCCACTGCAAAGACTTACGACGTGACGGCGGTTATCGCTGCATCGGGAGACGTGAAGACAGCCGAGATCAGCTCAGCCGTCGTGCTGCTCGATGGGTCGGGAAAGATCGTGGGTGGAGCGTGGCTGGACTTCACCTCTGCGCCGGAGCGTCTCGCTTCTGGTGAGAAGGTGCAGGCTCGGGCGTCCGTATATGTGCCAAAGGGCACCCCCACGAAGGTCGTCCTCTACGTCTGGTAGGCCCTGGACTTAGTTACCCTGAAGCATTCCGTCTACAAGCCCGCCGGTGGCGCGTGTCGTAACGGTCCGATTGCCAGCGGTTGTCCAGTCGGGCGGGGCTTCCAACCGCGTATGCGGGTCGGCTCGCCAAATTGGACCTTGAGGGGTCGGAGGCACGGCTCGACGCTGAAGCGTTCAGCACGAGCTTTGAGCGGTCAGTCGAGGTTGACCTGCACCGATCGGGGCCGCACGACCGTCCACAGCATCACCGTCGCCAACAGGGCGCAGATCAGCATCGCGGTGCCCAACGGCACCGGGCTGGTCATGTCGAAACCGCCCAGCACCGGGCCGACCGTGGCTGCCACCAGCATGTTGGTCGCACCCATGAGGGACGCCGCGACACCGGAGTCCGCGCGGTGGTTCTGCAGCGCCAGCACCTGCGCGCTGGGCATGCAGGCGCCGAAACCGGTGGTGAACGCGAACATGGCCGGCACCAGCGCGACGTAGCCGTCGAAGGCGCTGTGCAGCAGCAGGAACGACGTGGCGGCCGCGACCATCAGCGTGGTGCCGGCCACCAGGATCCACTGCGGACCCACCTTGGCGGCCAGTCGACTCCCCAGCTGGACGCCGACGAAGACCCCCACCGAGCAGATCGCGAAGACGGCACCGAAGCCCTGCGGGGACAGGCCGAAGCCCTCCTGCAGCAGCACCGAGGAACTGGCGACGTAGCTGAACAGGCCGCCGAACGAGAAGGCCGCGACCAGCGCCACCCCGATATAGGTCCGATCGCCCAGCACCCTGCGGTAGGCCGCGAACACGGCAGAGACACCACCGACGGTGCGTTCGGCGGGCGGACGGCTCTCGACGATCAGCGTCGCCACCAACAGCACGATCAGGGCGCCGTAACAGGCCAGCACCCAGAACACGCCACGCCAGTCGATGATGGTCACCAGCCACGACCCGACCAGCGGCGCGATGATCGGCGCCAGCCCGTTGATCAGGGCCAGGTTCGACAGCATCTTGATCAGCCGTCGGCCGCTGAACAGGTCACGGGCCATGGCCATCGCGACCACGGCACCACCGGCAGCACCGATGCCCTGCAGGGCGCGCATCACCGTCAGGAACTCCACGTTCGGGGCGATCGCCACCAGCACCGAACTGATCACGTGCACGCTGGTCATCGCCAGCAGCGGCCACTTGCGTCCGAGCCGGTCGCTGAGCGGGCCGACCAGCAACTGGCCGAGCGCGAAGCCAAGCACGGTGGCCGACAGGGTCACCTGCACCTGGGCGTCGTTGATGCCCATGTTGGCCTTGATGGCGGGGAATGCGGGCAGGTACAGGTCGATCGTGAACGGGCCGAGGGCCGTCAGCAGTCCGAGGGTGATGATGGTGAACAGGCGCCGATTGGACGTCATCTGGTCACCGCGGTGCAGGGTGGGCGTCGCGGTCTGGTGCATGGGTGAACTCCTGGGGTTCACGCCGTCCGGCCGAGGTCCCGGGCGCGGGACCTGACATTGGACGACCCGTCTCGCACAGCGGCCAACGGGCAGGGGCGCGGGGTAATTCTACGTCACCAGCGCCAGTGTGAGAAATACCACCCGCACCGTGGATTCCCTTGCCGTGGAGCGGTCAAAGGATTCCTACACCGTGGACTCGCGCATCCACACGGCGCGGTGCCGCGCAGTGCCCAGCGCAACGCCCACCCCGGCCATGCCAGCCATGTTGAGCCACAGCGCCGGCCCCACCGACAGGCTCTCGTCGGCGCCCGCCACGGCCACGATCAACAACATGAACAGGGCCACCAGCAGGTTCAGACCGACCACGACGAGCCAGACGATGGTCGGCATCCTGCCCATCACCCCGGCCGAGGCCAGCAGCGCCCCGACGGCCGAGCCGATGGTGGTGATGAAGAAGAACACGAAGGCGCCGACGGTGAACTCGGTCTGGTCGGTCAACAGGTGTGGCGTCCACTGCCACAGGAAGATGCCACCGCTCCACGGCTGACCGGCGGGGTAGACCAGCGGGGTCATGATGCTGCCGACGAAGGCCAGGGCGGTGAGTGCCAGCACGATGATGATGGCCAGCTTGCGCTTGGCGCTGGGCTTGGGCGGCTCGGGCTTCAGTGGACGGTAGCCGTACGTGCCGTAGCCCGGCGGCATCCCATAACCGGGCGGGGGCAGCAAGGGCGGCGGCAACTGGGGTCCCCGCTGTGGCCCGGGTCCCCGCTGCGGACCGGACCCCTGCTGTG
>NZ_JADIJQ010000014.1 GCF_017355265.1 Tessaracoccus sp. SD287 | reverse complement strand
GGCAGCGGAGGCAGCCGGCGCGGGTGCAGCCGGAGCCTCAGCAGCGGGAGCGGCGGCACTGTCACCAATCACGGCCAGGACGGCGCCGACCTCGGCGGTCTCGTCCTCCTGCACGCGGATCTCGAGCAGGGTGCCCGCCACGGGGGAGGGAATCTCGGTGTCGACCTTGTCGGTGGAGACCTCCAGCAGGGCCTCATCAGCCTCGACGGGGTCGCCCACGGCCTTCAGCCAGCGCGAAACGGTGCCCTCGGTGACGCTCTCACCCAGCGCGGGCAGGACGACGTCGGTGCCCGACGCGGGACCGGACGCCGCGGGGGCGGCGGGTGCCTCGGCAGCGGGAGCCTCTTCCTCAGCGGGGGCGACGGGCTCGTCGGGGGCGACGGCCTGCTCGGCCTGGGTCTCGGCGACCTGCTCGGGCTGCTGGTCATCGGTCTGGACCGCACCTGATTCACCGGCGTCACCGATGATGGCGAGAACGGCGCCAACCTCGGCGGTCTCGTCCTCCTGCACGCGGATCTCGAGCAGGGTTCCAGCCACCGGGGAAGGGATCTCGGTGTCGACCTTGTCGGTGGAGACCTCCACGAGGGCCTCGTCAGCCTCGATCGTGTCACCGACGGCCTTCAGCCAGCGGGAGACGGTACCTTCGGTGACGCTTTCGCCCAGTGCAGGCAGGGTGACTTCAGTCGACATGACGGTTGAGGCTCCTTAGCTGAGATGTCCATGGTCAGCCTAGCCCCAGTTGAACAGTGGTGCAGCCCGGGACAGGCCAAGTAAGTCAGGCGTGCAGGTGCAGCGGCCGCCCCGCCAGGGCCAGGCAGGCCTCTCCGAAGGCCTCGCCCTGGGTGGGGTGGGCGTGGAAGAGGTCGGCGACGTCCTCGGGCATCGCCTCCCAGCCGGTGACCAGCTGTGCCTCGCCGATCATCTCGCTGACGCCCTGGCCGACCATGTGGACACCCACAATGGGGCCGTCGACCAGTCGCACCACCCGGACGAAGCCGGCGGCACCCTTGATCACGCTGCGCCCGTTGCCCCCGAGGGGGTAGTCGACGCTGGTGACCTCACCCAGGCGTTGGGCGGCCGCCTTGGTGAGCCCGACCGAGGCGATCTCGGGGCTGGAGTAGGTGACCCGGGGCAGGTCGGCGTCGCGCGGCAGGGTGGGTGAGGCATCCAGCTTGCCCAGTTGGTGGGCGACGACCTCGGCCACGAACATGCCGTGGGCGAAGCCGCGGTGGGCGAGCTGGGGGCCGGGGACGAGGTCGCCGACCGCGAACACGCCACGCACCGAGGTCATCAGGCGGTCATTGGTGCGGACCCAACCGCGGTCGAGGGTCACCCCCGCCTCGCGCAGTCCGACGTCGTTGCTGGCCGGCTCGCGTCCGACGGCGACCAGCACCACGTCCGCCGACAGTTCGGCGCCATCGTCGAGCACCAGGGTCGCCGCGTTCGCCGATGCGGTGGCGCCGGTGACCTTGACCCCGAACCGGGTGGTGATGCCGCGCTTGGTGAAGGCGCGCAGCAGCGCCTTGGAGATGTCGGGCTCCTCGGTGGGGACCAGTCGGTCCAGGGCCTCGACGATGGTGACGTCCACGCCCAGGGAGCGCCAGGCCGAGGCGATCTCGACGCCGATGACCCCTCCGCCGATGACCAGCGCGGTCCGCGGCAGCTCATCGAGTTTCAGGGCGTGCTCGCTGGTGATGACGCGGCGGCCATCGATGGTCAGACCCAGGGTCTTGGGGCGAGCGCCGGTGGCGACCAGCACATTGCGTCCGCGGATGATCTGGTCGCCCACGGCAACGCCGAGCCCGGCGCGGTCACTGACCAGGGTGCCCCGGCCGGTGACCTGGGTGATGCCGGGGGCGGCGGTGACCAGCCCGGTGACGCCCTTGTGCAGGCGGTTGACCACCGTGCCGGTCCATGCGACCAATGCGGAGGCGTCCACTCCTTCATAACTGGTCCGCAGCCCCATGGTCGAGCCTTCGCGGGCGTGGTCGGCGACCTCGGCAGCATGCAGCCACGCCTTGGTCGGGATGCAGCCGCGGTGCAGGCAGGTGCCGCCGAGCTTGTCGGCCTCGACCAGCGCCACGTCCACGCCGAGCTGGCTGGCGCGCAGGGCGGCCGCGTAGCCGCCCGAGCCGGCGCCCAGGATGACGAGGTCGTGGCGATGGTCAGTCATGCTGCTCTCCTCAGAGGCTCATCGTGTGGGCGAGGGCGACCAGCGTGCGGACGCCGTAGCCGGTGCCACCGGACGGGGTCTCCTCGTGCGGTTCGCCGTCGTTCCAGCCGGGGCCGGCGATGTCGATGTGCGCCCAGTCGGCGTCCTCGGGCACGAAGCGGCGCAGGAATGCGGCCGCGGCCATGGTGCCGCCATTGCGGTCACCCGAGGACTTCACGTCGGCGATCTTCGACTTCAGGCCGGCCGCGATGTGCTCGGGGATCGGCAGGTGCCACATGGGTTCCCCGGCGACCTCGGCGGCGTCCAGCACGGCGTCGGCGGAGATGTCGTTCGAGGCCATCAGCCCGGCGATGCGCTTGCCCAGCGCCACCAGGCAGGCGCCGGTGAGGGTGGCGATGTCGACGATGAGGTCGGGCTCGTCCTCGCTGGCGCGGGCCAGGGCGTCGGCCATGACCAGGCGGCCCTCGGCGTCGGTGTTGGCGTTCTCGACGGTGGTGCCGCCGTACATGGTCAGCACGTCGCTGGGACGGTAGGCGCTGCCCGAGGGCATGTTCTCGGCCAGGGCGCCGTAGCCGATGACGCGGACGGGCAGGCCGAGGCGGGCGATGGCGCCGACCGCGGCCATCACGGCGGCGGCGCCGGCCATGTCACACTTCATGTCGTACATGCCGGCGGCGGGCTTGATGTCCAGGCCGCCGGAGTCGAAGGTGATGCCCTTGCCGACCAGGGCGAGGGTCTGCTTGGCGCCACGGGGCGAGTACTCGGCCCGGACGAGGCGGGGCTGGCGTGAGGATCCGCCGCCGACGGCCATCAGGCCTCCGTAGCCGCCCTTGGTCAGCGCCTTCTCGTCGAGGACGTCGACAGTGACCTTCACGTCGTCCAGGTAGCCGGTGATCTCGTCGGCGAAGCTGGCCGGGAACAGCTGGTTCGGCGGCAGGTTGACCCAGTCGCGGGCTGCGGCGACGGCTGAGGCCACGATCGTCGCCCGCTCCACGGCCTGCTTGGCGTCGGCGGACTTGTTGCTGCTGATGACCTCGATGGCGGGGATCGCCGGCCGCGGCTCTGAGCCCTGCTTGGCGATGGCATAGGCGCCGAGCACGGCGCCCTCGGCGGCGGCCTGCAGCAGCTCGGGGTCGACCACGTCGAAGCTGATGGCCACGTCACCACCGGCACGGTCATTGCCCTGGATGGCGCGCAGCGCGGCGGCGGTCGCGTGGCGAACCTGCTCGGGGGTGACGTCGACGACGCCGAGCC
This sequence comes from Tessaracoccus sp. SD287, assembly GCF_017355265.1. Classification (GTDB taxonomy): domain Bacteria; phylum Actinomycetota; class Actinomycetes; order Propionibacteriales; family Propionibacteriaceae; genus Aestuariimicrobium. The sequence goes on along the minus strand of NZ_JADIJQ010000014.1, from coordinate 68,712 downwards.
CGACGACGACCAGACGTTCGGTGTCGACAGACGGCAGCACGGTGACCTTGCCGAGCTCGGGGCTGGCGCCCAGGTCTTCGGCGAGCGCGACCAGGTCGGTGCCGAAACGCTTCAGGTGGGCCTTCGCGACCGCGGCTGGGACCCCCAGCAGGGTGGGCTCGTCGGTGACCGTGGTCGCGAATCCGACCACGGTCACGCCCACGCCCTTGGAGGCAGTGGTTGCGAGGGTCAGGGCGGGCGGCTGGAACGAGGAGAGTCGACTCATGGGCAACAGGCTAGCGGGGCGGTGTGACAGGACCGGCCGTGATCGGCGTCGCTTTGCATGCCGACGGGGCGGCCACTAGTATTTGCTGTCGCGGTGCGAGCCGCGACGAGGGGCCTTAGCTCAGCTGGTAGAGCGCTGCCTTTGCAAGGCAGATGTCAGGAGTTCGAATCTCCTAGGCTCCACCCTTACCCTCACATCCGGTCCTGCAGTCGAGCGTCACGCGCGTGCAAGAGTTGGTCCATGGCATCGCCCCAATCCCTCAGCGAGGCAGATCGGCGTCTCGTCGCGCTGTGGGCAGCAGACTGCGCCGAGCGCGTCCTGCCGTTGTTCGAGGCCAACGTTCCCGATGATGGCCGCGCGCGCGACGGCATCGAGCGGACGCGGGCGTTCGGACGCGGCGAGCTGGACACCGCAGTTCAGATCCGCCGCCGTTTCGAAGCGGGCCGGGCTGCCCAGTCGGCGACCGAGCCCGCAGCAGTTGCCGCGGCCCGAGCAGCCGGACAGGCAACAGGGGTTGCCCACATGGGTGCCCATGCGTTGGGAGCCGCCGCCTACGCAGCGAAGGCCGCCGCGCTCGCCGCTGCCGATCGCGAGGCGGGTCGCCGAGCCGAAGTCCGTTGGCAACTGGACCAGATGACCGCCGACGTCCGCACGGCGCTGTCACGGCTGCCCCTGCTCGGGAGCGACTCCTCCGGCCCGCTGGGTCCGGGTTTGATGACGTCTGGAGTGCTCGCCCAGACGGTTCGTGAACTCCAGACCGAACTGGCGCGTGCGGCGGCGTCCGACTGAGGTGGTCTCTGGCGCGCGCAGGTGAGCACGCGACTCATCCCCAAGGCTCCCACCGCTGCAGACGGGCGACGCCGGCCGACGCCAGCGACGCCGGGGTGGCGCGCAGCGCCGTGTCCCGCAGCCGGACGCCCACTGGATGCCCGATCTGGGCAACGCGTCCCATCAGGCGTGACCTGCTCCAGATCCCGCGAGTGCGGGCCCGGCGCAGGCGATCGAACCGAGCCAGCACGCCGTCCAAGTCCTGGACGGAGGCGCCGCGCAGCAGCAGCGCCAGGGTGGCGGCGTCCTCGATGGCCTGGCCGGCACCCTGCCCAAGGTCCGGCGTCATGCCGTGGGCGGCGTCGCCAAGCAGCACCCCACGCCGGTGGACGAACGTGTCGGGGAAGCGGGCCAGGTCGTGGATGTCGTGGCGGAGAATCTGGTCCGGTGGGGTGGCCCGGATCAGATCGCCGATCGGGGCGTGCCAGGCCCCGAACAGACCGAGCAACTCCTCGCGTGCATCGATGTGGACGCCCCCGGGTGGCACCGACCGGGTGGCGAACCAGTAGGTGCGTTCGTCGGGCAGTGGCACGATGCCGAACCGGGTGCCGCGCCCCCACGTCTCCCCGGCCTCGTCGTTCAGATGACCCGTTGATTCGGTGACCCCACGCCACGCGGTGTACCCGGCATAGCGCAGGCCACGATCCAGCCCCCAGCGGCTGCGGGCCGAGCTGCGGAGCCCATCGGCCGCAACCACCAGGTCGAAGCGCTCCTGGCGGTCGCCGATCTGCAGCGTCGGCGCACCGTCTGGGGTGACCTCGGCGGCCTGCCCCAGGCGGAGACTGCCGGGTTCAAGCTGGTCCACGAGGACGCGGTGCAGGTCGGCGCGGTGCAGGCTCCTGATGCTGGGTGTCGCCGACGGCGGCAGGGACATCAACCACCGGCCGGACGGCTGCCGCTGACCGGAGCGCATCCGACCAATCGCGGTGCTGCTCACCGCACGAACCTGCTCGCCCAGCCCGACGGCGTCCAGTGCCGTGAAGGCGTTCTCGAACAGGGTGAGGCCGGCACCGACCGCCCCCGCGTCGCTGCGCCGCTCGTAGAGCGTGAGGTCGTGGCCGTCGGATTGCAGGGACACGGCGGCGACGAGGCCCCCAATGCCGGCCCCGACAATCCCGATCCGCATCAGTCCTCCTGCCCTTCATGCCCGTCCATCGACCATCCTCACAGTCAACCTGGGCGAGCCCCACTGCCAGCCGCCCTCACGGGTGGGCACGAAGAGGTCTCGGGAGCCACCGGGGCTGCCCATCGCCACCGGCCCGCCGTGGCAGACGGTGCATCCCAGCGCCTCGACCAGCATCTTGCGGTGGGTCTCCCACACCAGTGCCGCCGTCATCGACGAACTGGTCCACGGTCCGCCGTAACGCTTGCACCAGTCCTCGACGCCGCCCTGCATGGGGCAGCCCAGCCTCGCGGGCCGGACGATCACCGGCACCGGATCCTGGGTCACAGGCGACCTCGGCTGGGGGTCGGTGTCGACCGGTGCCAGACCAGACGAGTCCCACCGCAGGATGACGCCCTGCCCGTGCCAGCGGGCCAACTCGACCACCTCGTCCTGCTCGGCGCCGCGGATGAGCGCCCCTTGTTCGACCCAGTCGGCCGGGTCGGGAAAGACCGTCGCGGGGCTCCACGTCCACCGCTGCAGGTCGAGGAGGCCGGCCAGCCGGGCCAGGGTTTCGACGTTGTCGTCCGGGGTGCAGGCCCGACCGAAGGCGTTGTGGCCACCGACGACGTGGACCACCTCGTCGCTGGGCCCGAAGATGACGTCCGGACCGTCAGAGGGGGTGCCTGGGGAGGGCACGATGTCCAGGACGCGCGAGTGGATCGTGGGCCAGACCCGGATGGTGTTCTGCCGGTAGGACTCGGCCACCGGAACGCGCGGGGCTCTGCGGTCAGGCTCGTCCTCGGAATAGCGTTTGGGGGGTTCGACCGCGCGAATCTGGCCCTCGGGGAACGGACGGGACTCGGGTGGGAACGAAGGTTCGGACATGCGGAACTCCTGTTGCCAAGACCTCGCATGGGACGAGGCCGCTTGACCTCCGGCGAGTGCCGGCAGCCAGGTCTTCCTCGGAAAGCACCGGAGCGGCCCCGGTTGCTGCGCGACTACTCCGAGGAGTTGTAGCCGCGACTCTTGACCTGTACCCAGCTTGGCACGACGAAATTGCCGTTGTCCAGAACTGGTAGGTGTACTGTTCCCGCGTGACATTGAGTCCGACGTTGGCACGTCCCGTCCTCGGACAAATCCTGCACCCCGCTCGATCGGTGTTCCTCGGCTTCGCGCTGGCTGCACTTGTCGGGACGGTGTTGTTGATGCTTCCCATCGCCCGTCAGGGTCCCGGTGGGGCGACGCTGATGGAAGCCGTGTTCACCGCCGTTTCCGCCCTGTGCGTGACCGGTCTGATCGTCGTCGACACTCCCACCTACTGGACCGGGTTTGGGCAGGCGGTCATCCTGTTGCTGATCCAGGTCGGCGGGTTCGGCGTGATGACCTTCGCCTCATTGATCGGGCTGGCCACGTTGCGTCGGCTTTCGCTGCGCTCGCGCCTCACCGCCGCAGCCGAGACGCGCAGCGCCGGCATCGAGAACTTCGGCCAGGTGGCATGGGGCGTGGTGAAGATCTCCCTGGTCATCGAGGTGACGCTGGCGCTGGTGCTGACTGCGCGGTTCTGGTGGCACTACGACCAGTCGTTCGGGCGGGCAGTGTGGCTGGGGGTTTTCCACTCGGTGTCCTCGTTCAACAACGCCGGGTTCGCGCTGTTCAGTGACAGCCTGATGTCCTATGTCGCCGACCCCGTCATCAACCTGCCCATTTGTGCCGCCATCATCCTGGGTGGTCTCGGGTTCCCGGTGATCATGCAGTTGCGCCGGCACCCGCGCACCCCTCGGCTGTGGTCGATGAACACCCGGCTGGTGCTGTGGGGCACGGTGTTGCTCCTCGTCCTGGGTGGTGTCTTCGTGACAGCCATGGAATGGAACAATCCCGCCACCCTGGGTGGGATGGACTGGCCCACCCGCATCCTGGCGGGCTTCGTGCAGTCGGTGCAGACCCGCACCGCCGGGTACAACAATCTCGACGTGTCCCAGATGGACACCGCGACCTGGCTCGGCATGGACGTGTTGATGTTCATCGGCGGCGGCCCAGCAGGTACTGCGGGCGGCATCAAGATCACCACGTTCGCGGTGCTGTTCTTCATCATCTGGACCGAGGTCCGTGGTGAGGCAGCGGTGAACGTGTTCGGCAAGCGGTTGTCCCGTTCCGTCCACCGCCAGGCCATCTCCGTCGCGCTCCTCGCGGTGGCCTTGGTCGTTGGTGGCACCGGCGTGCTGATGCTGCTCACCGACTTCACCCTGGACCAGGTGCTGTTCGAGGTCGTCTCGGCATTCGCCACCGTCGGACTGTCCACCGGGATCACAGCCCAACTGCCACCGGTGGGTCAGTTGGTGCTGGTGGTCCTGATGTTCATCGGGCGTTTGGGCCCGATCACCTTTGCCTCCGCCCTGGCCTTCCAGGAACGCAAGCGGCTCTACGAACTCCCCAAGGAAAGGCCGATCATTGGCTAGACCACGCCTCTTCGGCGGCACCGATCCCGCCGACGTCGCCTCGGCGAATGCAGTGGCCGTCATCGGACTGGGCCGCTTCGGCCAGTCCCTGGCACTTGAACTGGTCGACAACGACACCGAGGTGCTCGCGATCGACGCCCGCGAGGACGTGGTGCAGGCCCTGAATGGACGGCTCACCCATGTAGTCCGGGGCGACGCCACCAGGGAGGAGGTGCTGCGCCAACTCGCCATTCCGGAGTTCGATCGGGTGGTGGTCGCCATCGGCAGCGACGTCGAGGCCAGCATCCTGGTGACCTCGCTGTTGCTGCGCTTCAAGGTGCGCCACATCTGGGCCAAGGCTGTCAGCGAAGCGCACGGCACCATCCTCGAGCAATTGGGTGTGCAGCACGTCGTCTACCCCGAGAAGGACATGGGCAAACGCGTGGCGCACCTCGTCCGTGGCAGCATGCAGGACTACATCGAGATCGAGCCGGGTTTCGCGCTGATCAAGACGACCGTGCCCGCGTCCGCGGTGGGCGTGCCGCTGGGCCAGAGCAAGGTGCGCACCGAACATGGGGTGACCGTCGCCGCCGTCAAGCGGGCCGGCCAGCCGTGGACTTATGCGACCGAGACGACGGTGCTGGAGCGGGACGACATCATCCTGGTGACCGGACCCACCCAGAAGGCGGAGCGGTTCAGCCAGCGTGACTGAGCCGACGCCGCATCCTCCGATGCAGCGCCAGCGCTTGCTTCAGCACCGCCGCACGTTCTGGGCGGGTGTGCGGGGGCATGACGTCGAGCGCATACTGAGGCATCAGTCCCGGTAACGGAAGGTGCACCATGGGCAAGATCGTCTTCGACACCGCCACCACCATCAACGGTTTCATCGCCGATGAGAACAACTCGCTGGAGTGGCTGTTCAGCCTGCCGGGCGGGGATACCCCCAGTGAGGAACTGCTGCCCCAGGACATGGCGGTGCTCGTCGAGGGATCCACCACCTACGAGTGGATCCTGGAGCACGAGGACATCCTCACCCACCCCGAGAAGTGGCACGACTTCCACGGCGAGCGACCGACATTCGTCTTCACCACCCGGGACCTACCCGTCCCCGAGGGGGCCGACGTCCGGTTCGTCCAGGGATCGGTCACCGACGTGCTGCCCCAGATTCGTGAGGCCGCGGGCGACGGCGGCATCTGGGTCGTCGGTGGGGGAGACCTGGCGGGCCAGTTCCTGGACGCCGGCGCACTGGACGAGATCGCACTGTCGATCGCCCCAGTGGCGTTGACCGGCGGCGCACCGCTGCTGCCGCGCCGGGTCGGCGGAGAGCGCCTGGAACTGGTGAGCGCCCGCGTCGTGGGGCCGTTTGCTCGGCTGGTCTACAAGGTTCTGCCCGTCTGAAGGACTGAGGCTGACAGTCGGACACGAATCGGCTGAGGTGCAGGGCTGCCCCTATATCGCCCCCGATAACTCCTGAGTAATATGGTGCTCATGGACATTCGGTTGGAACGCATCGCAGCTGCCATGACTCAAGAGCAGCTGGCGAACGCCGCCGACGTGGCCCAGCCCAACCTTTCGGCGTATGAGAATGGACGTCGTTCCCCGAGTCCGGAAGTGCTTCAACGCATCAGGCTAGCCCTCACCGGCCGTCCCTCCGCTCGGGTCGAGTTGCACCGGGAAGCGATCCGGGCGCTGGTGCAGCAGTACCGGGCCACGTCGCCGCGCATCTTTGGATCGATCGCCAGAGGAGAAGACCAGCCCGGCTCCGACCTGGACCTTCTCGTGGAGTTCACCGATGAAGCCACGCTGTTGGACGAAGTTGGTCTGCGGCTGGCGCTCAGTGACCTGCTCAGGATTGCTGTTGATGTCGTCCCTGCCGACGCGCTGCACGGGGAACTTCGAGAACGCGTCCTGCGTGAAGCGGTGCCGGTATGAGTTCCGAGCGCAAGGCGTTGGACGCTGCGCAGCGTGTCGTCACCGTCTGTGAGGTCCTTGCCGGCATCGCGGCCGACGGCTTCGTCGCCTTCGAGGGGGAGGTTCGCACCCAGTGGGCGGTCGAGATGGGGCTCATCCGCATTGGCGAGGGGATCAACAGGATTCCTGGAGACGTCCTTGAGCGGTTTGACGAGCAACCTTGGCGCGAGATCGTCGCCATGCGCAACTTCGCTGCGCACCAGTACGACGACCTTGAACCGCGCCGAGTCTGGCGGACACTGACTCGTGACATTCCGCGCTTACGTGAGTATTTGCTCGCCGTGGTGATCCCGGGCCTGTCCGAATAGAACGCGGACGGCACCGGGCGGTCATTGCGCGTGCCGACAAGGGCAACCGTCGGCAGAACCTGCGCCGATCCTGAGGCCACCATGAGGTTGGCTTGAGGCAGCCTCAATACGGTCACACCATGACTTCCACTGACATTGAATCGGTTCCCGCCCAGTCGCCCCGCAAGCGTCGCGCCCTCGTCCCGTTCTTCCTGGCCGTCCTGGCGGTCGGTGGCGTCGGTGCCGCTGCCACGAGCGCGGCCTGGACCGACAACACCTTCTTCTCGGGGTCGGCTGCCGGCGCCACCTTCAACCTTCAGGGCTCCCTCGATGGCGTCACCTGGAAGGAGTCCGCCTCGGCCGATTCCGTCCAGTTGGTCATCCCCGCGAGCCAGCTGAACCACCTGCTGCCCGGGCAGACGCGCACCATCGACCTGTGGGTGAACAACGACAGCTCCGTCAACGCCGCCCTCACCTCCACCGTCGCCTTCGCCTCGAACTCCACGTTCACCACGCTGCCGACCGTCTCGATCTCGGACCTGTCGGCGACGCTCACCCCGACCGGCAGCACCGGTTCCAGCGACAAGTTCCAGCTCGTCCTGACCACGCCCGCTGACTGGGCGGCCTCGAACCAGGGCGCCACGGGCACGGTGACCGTCACGATCTCCGGCACCGCGACCGCCTGACCCCGGTCCTCGCGACAACGACGACCACGACAACCACGACAAGGAACACACCATGACGATCCTTCGCCGACTCTCCCTGATGGCGCTGTGGGTGCTGGCCGCGCTGGGACTGGTGTGCGTCCTGGTCTGGGGGGCGACCGCCCTCGGCTACATCAAGCCGCTGGTGGTCGTCTCGGGGTCCATGGAGCCCAAGATCATGACCGGTGACCTGATCGTGGACACCAGGGTGCCGGCCAGCAGCCTGGTGGTGGGTGACGTGGTCAGCGTTCCCAGCGAGTTGAGCGACGACCTGATCACGCATCGCATCGTGGCCATCGTGGGGAACGGGGACGGCAGCTACCGGCTCACGTTGAAGGGCGACAACAACACCTTCACCGATGCGCTGGACTACACGGTGTCCGGCGACGTCTGGACTCCGTCGGTGCAACTGCCGGGATGGGGCGCAGCCACCATCAGGATGACGAGCCCCGCCGTCACCCTGCCGCTGCTGATCGGTCTGGTCGGATTGTTGGGTCTGGCGATGCTGCCGCCCAGTGACGCCCAGATGGGCCGCAAGCCGATCCTCGCGTGAGGCGGCGACTCCGGCTGGTCGACGTGGTCGTCCTGCTGATGGTGGCGGTGCTGGGACTCCTGCTCGCGGCCCGCGGGCTGGTGACCTCGACGACCGCGGGCTGGACCGATCGAGTCACCATCTCCACCACCGTGACCGGCGGCAGTTGGCAGCAGCCCCAGGGCAACACGTGCATCGCCTACGACACCAAGGGGGCCGCACTGGCCGGGTGCGCGGTGCGGGGGATCGAGTTCCAGGGCTGGGGCACCGTTGGCACCCAGACGCGCAACTACTACCTGCACTTCACGACTCCCAGTGGTACCCGTTCGGTCACCTTCGATGTGGACTTGCGCACCGGGTCGGGCAGCGGCACCAGTTGGACGTGGGCCGGCGCACGGGTCCTTCCCGGCGCCCAGTTCACCGCCCGCGACGGGTGGACCTGCGGCGCGCTGCCGCGGGTGAAGGGCAGGGGCCTGGACTGGCAGACCGGCACCATCTTCTTCCAGGTGGCCGAAGAGCGCAGCCCCACCGGGGGCAAGTGCCTGTGACGGCCGCCTGACCTCGACCTGGTGCTAGCATCGCCCGAGTCTCCGCTCACCGTCCACGTCGCCAGCGGAGCGGACAGTGAGGACCCGCCACCAATGCCTGTCGCCGTAGTCGTCGAGGACGAGCCCGACATCCGCTCCCTGGTGTGCGACGTCCTCGAGCAGGCCGGGTTCACGGTGCACTCGGCCGCCACCGGCATCGAGGGGATCGAACTTGTCCGCGCCCACGACCCGGTCGTCACCACATTGGACGTCGGGATGCCCGGCATGGACGGTTTCGAGACCGCGAAACGCATCCGCGCCTTCAGTTCCACCTACGTCATCATGCTCACCGCCCGCTCCGAAGAGATCGACACGCTGCAGGGGCTGCAATCGGGGGCCGACGACTACGTCACCAAGCCGTTTCGGCCCCGGGAGCTGCGGGCGAGGGTCGAGGCCATGTTGAGGCGCCCCCGCACCGTGGCCCAGGGTCCCGTCCACGACGCCCCCGAAGCCCCTCCTGCCGATGACGGCTGGCTGGAGCACCACGGGCTGAGGGTCCACCCCGAGATGCGGCTGGCCGCGATCGACGGTGCCGCCCTCGACCTGACCCGCACCGAGTTCGACATCCTCGTCGAGCTCCTCAGTGCGGGCAGACGCGTCGTGACCAAGACCACACTGGCGCTGGTCGTCCGCGGTGAACGGGGCATGGCCAGCGAGTACATCACCGACCACGACACCCGAACCATCGAGGTGCACGTGGCCAACCTGCGGCGCAAGCTCGGCGAGTCGCCCTCGCATCCCAAGTGGATCGAGACCGTCCGGGGCGTCGGCTACCGGCTGGGGGCCTGAGCCCCGTCGCCGGTGCCGGATCGGTACCGATCAGGCCGCGCTGCTGTGAACAGGGTCATCGCTGACTTACGCTGGTTCCTCAGGCACGCCCACTGAGGGGAGATGTCCCGTGCGAGTTCCCCGGATACTGGCGATCGTCCTGGCCGGCGGCAAGGGCAGCAGGCTCGAGGCCCTCACTGACACCCGGCCGAAGCCCACCCTGCCGATCGGTGGCTCCTTCGCCCTGATCGACGTTTCGCTGAGCAATCTGGTGCACGCCCACATCAGTGACGTGTGGGTGGTCGAACAGTTCCGCGCGGGGCACCTCAACGCCCACCTCAGCAACGGCAGGCCCTGGGACCTTGACCGGTCGCACGGCGGACTGGTGATGGCTCCGCCGTTCGAGGGCGGTCATGGGGAGGGATTCGCCGAGGGGAATGCCGACTCCCTGGCCCGCCAGTTGACCGCCATGCGGGAGTTCGACCCCGAGCACGTGCTCGTCCTCAGCGCCGACCACCTCTACCGGCTGAACTATCTGGACGTGCTGGACACCCACCTGCAAGCCGAGGCGGACCTGACCGTCGTCACGACGCAGCGCTCGGGCGACGTCTCGCGTTACGGGGTGGTCGACGTCAATCAGGCAGGGCAGTTGACGGGGTTTGAGGACAAACCCGAGGGTCGCCGCGACGCCATCGTGTTGACCGAAGTGTTCCTCTACCGCGCCGGATCCTTGTTCACCGCCCTGGACACCCTGCTCGCCGAGCACAATCAATTGCAGGACTACGGCGACGAATTGTTGCCGCACCTGCTCGAGACCCACACCGTCGTCGCCCACGAACTGGACGGCTACTGGATGGACCTCGGCACCCTGCAGTCGTACTGGACGGCCAACCTGCACCTGGTCGATGGCGACGCGTTCTCGCTCGACGACCCGGACTGGCCGATGTACTCCGCCCAGCCACACCGAATGCCCGCCCGCCTCGGAGCATTCGCCCGCGTCACCAACTCGCTGGTCGCTGGCGGGTCCACCGTCCATGGCCAGGTCGAGCACTCTGTGATCGGCGTCGACGCAGAAGTGGCCGACGGGGCGGTGGTGCGCGACTCGGTGCTGCTCGAGGGGGCGGTGGTGCAGTCCGGTGTCGACCTGGTCAACTGCATCGTCGACGCCGGTGCACAGGTGACCGGCCCGGGACAGATCGGCCAGCCGGGGTTCGTCACCCTGATCGGTGCCGATGGGGGTGTTGCAGTGCGCAAAGAACTCGACGATGACTCGCCACTGCCGCGCCTGGGCGCGGAGTAGCGAGCATCGGCTCGGGACAGCTCAGGCGAGTCGCGCCTGCAGGGTGATCTCCGGGACCGACGCCAGCGCCTGCGACACCGGGCACCCGGTCTTTGCGACCTCGGCGATCTTCAAGAACTCCTCGTCATCGATCTCATCGACCTGGCCGGTCACGTCCAGCGCAATCTTGGTGATGCCCTCGCCGGCGACGAAGGTCACCACGGCCGTGGTGTCGAGGCGGGTGGCGGTGTAGCCGGCCCCGCTGAGTTCGTGGGAGAAGGCCATTGAGTAGCAGGTCGCGTGCGCCGCGGCGATGAGTTCCTCGGGGGTGGTGGTGCCGCCGGACTCTTCGGCGCGGGCCTTCCAGCCGGTCTGGAACGTGCCGCTGCCGGAGGTTTCGAGCCGGACCTCACCGGAACCGGTGGGCAGGTCGCCGTTCCAGGTGGCGCTGGCGGTGTTGTTGATCGGTGTGGGCATGACGACTCCTTCGATCGTGGCAGGACCTTGGCCCGGCCGACGGCGCTGTGCCGCTGATGCCAGCCAAGCACGAAACATCATGGAAATTCGGGGATGGGGCGAGGACGCCGGCGCCGGTCACGCAGGGGCGCTGTTGGCTCGGTGGGCCTCGCGCACCCGCTCCCACCCGCCCACGGACACCAACAGCGCACCGATCAGCGTGATCATGACCTGGACCGGTGGCCGTGACAGGCCGATCATCAGCACCTGGGCGACCATCCACCCCAGCACGAAGGTGCCCACCGCCGCGACGAGTGCCCACGCCCACCGGTGCCGCGCGACGACCAGACCGGCCGTGACCAGGGGGACGATTCCGAAGGCGCTGACCAGCAGCAGACCGGGCCAGCGGTAGTCCGAGGAGTACCAGTCGGGCAGCAGTTCCATCGTCAGCCCCAGGGAGCCGCCCGAGGTGTCACCCAGCATCAAGATGCCGCCATACAGACCACCGCCGCCAAGAAACAGCAGCAGGACGAGCGCCAGTGCACGCATGCAGTCAGGGTAGTTCTCGTGCATCCACCAGCAGGAGGCGGGGAGGCTATGTGGCCACTGGCCGGTCGGCCCGCTCCCACGACTCGACGGGTCCCTCGACCACCACGAACAGTGGGTGCGCAGTCGGCGATGCCGCCACCCAGCGGGCGTGGTCCTGCGGGCTGCGCACCGCGAGCTTGGCGCCCAGGTGCTGCCATTCGAGATCGAGCTGTCCGCTGGTCACACTAAGTCGTCGCTGCGGGTCCGCGTCGGCGATGATCCGGCTGCGGTCGAAGCGGTAACCGCGCAGGTCGGCCTGTGCGGCCAGCCCGGCGAGGTAGCTGGCGACGGTCGCCAATGGGTCGCTGGTGCTGCGGAAGCGTTCCAGCTGGGGATGATTCAGGTAGCCCCTGGTCCGTCCGGCCAGCACCGCCTGGGCCAGCAGGGTCTCGCGCCAGCACGCCACCAAGCCGACCCGATCCAGGTGGTGGGGGTGCAGCGACCAGATCCTCACGACAACTCCCTCACGCTCGCGCAGGCCGACGCGTTGCAGGCCCATCACCCGAGCCTACGCAGATCGTTGACCCAGAAAGTGTCCCCCAGATAGGCCCGCCCCCCTGATTCGGGGCCGTCACGGCGAACTGGGGGACACTTACTGGGTCGAGACCCGTCACGCCCACCCCGATGGGAACAACCAAACGAGCAGTCGTGGCACCTCGCCACCCCCAGAGAACTAGCCTCGTGACATGACGTTCGAGAAACTCGAAACGGTGCCGGAAGGCCTGACCACCGACGCCTTCGTCCTGCGGCCCATCACTGCTGATGACGCCCTTGCCGACCACGCCGCGGTGATGGAGAGCCGCGACTACCTGCGCGCCTGGGAACAGTCGACCTGGCCCGCCGATGACTTCACCGTCGAGGAGAACCGCGCCGACCTGGAGGGGCTCGAACAGCGCCACCGCGATGGCATCGCCTTCACCTACACCGTGGTCGACCCCGCCACCGACGACTGCCTGGGGTGCGTCTACCTGTTCTCGACCACGGCCAGGTTCCTCGCCATGTCGCAGGTCACCCCCATCGGTGACGCGAGCTGGGACGACTACGCCGCCGTGACCTACTTCTGGGTACGCAAGTCACGCCTGGCCGCTCACCTCGACCGCACCCTGCTGGAGGCGCTGCGCGGCTGGTTGGCCACCGACTGGGTCCTGGACGGCCGTCACCTGATCGTCACCAACGAACACTTCACCCAGCAGGTGGACCTGCTCGACCGCGCCGGACTGCAGCTCCGGTTCAGCTTCGTCGAACCCGACAAGCCCGGGCCCTACCTCGCCTACGAGGCCTGACCCATGCGCGGCGACCTGGACCCCCGCCTCGCGGCGGCCTTCGCCGCGGCACCTCGCCACCGGTTCCTGCCGCCGCGGCTACGCGACCAGGCCTGGCTGGACATGCCACTGCGGCTGGGCCACGGCCAGACCAACTCCCAGCCCACCACCGTGGCCAACATGCTGGAACTGCTCGACGTTGCCCCCGGCCAGCGGGTGCTGGACGTCGGCGCCGGTTCCGGATGGACCACGGCGCTGCTGGCCCACCTGGTCGGGGAGCACGGCCGGGTGCTCGCCGTCGAGCGCATCGCCGACCTGCGCGACGGCGCAGCGGCCGCAGTGGCCGACATCCCGTGGGCCTCGGTGCACCTGGCCGCCGCCGGGGTGCTGGGGCTGCCCGAGTTCGCCCCCTACGACCGGATCGTGGTCTCGGCGCAGCCGCAGGTGCTTCCAGTGGCCCTGGTGGAGCAACTCGAGATCGGAGGGGTGATGGTCATCCCGGTCGCCGGCCAGATGTTGCGGGTCAGACGCTCCGAGGAGGATGTGATTCTTATCACAAGCCACGGTGGATACGCCTTCGTGCCGCTGGTCCAGGACTGAGTTTGGGGCCTCGTTCTGCCTCGATTGAGCGGCATCACCCCTAGTCAGCGGATTATTACAGGTTCGCCCACCCCGATTCGGGCCTCTTGGAGATACCTGTTACGGTCGGCCCCATGGACACAGTGACCTTGGCGCGGTGGCAGTTCGGCATCACCACCGTCTACCACTACCTGTTCGTCCCCATCACGATCGCGCTCTCGATGATCACCGCCATCATCCAGACGTTCTGGTTGAAGACGGGCAACGAGAAGTACCTGCGGCTGACGAAGTTCTTCGGCAAGTTGTTCCTGATCAACTTCGCGCTCGGCATCGTGACCGGCATCGTCCAGGAGTTCCAGTTCGGCATGAACTGGTCGGAGTACTCCCGCTTCGTCGGCGACGTGTTCGGTGCACCGCTGGCGCTGGAGGCCCTGCTGGCCTTCTTCCTGGAATCGACCTTCCTGGGCCTGTGGATCTTCGGGTGGGACAAGCTGCCCCAGAAGTTGCACCTGGCCTGCATCTACATCGTCGCCTTTGGCACCATGCTGTCGGCGGTGTTCATCCTGGCCGCCAACTCGTGGATGCAGAACCCCGTTGGCACCACCTTCCGCAACGGACGCGCCGAGATTGACGGACTCCAGGGCTTCCTGGACGTCATGACCAACCCGGTCTTCCTGGTCACCTTCCCCCACGTCATGTTCGCGGCGTGGATGGTGGGCGGTGCCGTCGTCGCCGGTGTCAGCGGCTGGCACCTGTCCCGGTTGCGCGCACAGGGCAGCGACGCCCCCGCCGAGGACGTCTCCGCCTTCCGATTCAGCGCCAAGCTGGGCGCGTGGCTGCTGATCGCCGCCTCGGTGTTCACCATCATCACGGGCGACCTGCAGTCCAAGGTGATGATCCAGGCGCAGCCGATGAAGATGGCCGCCGCCGAAGGTCTCTACAACACCGAGACGAACGCCAGCTTCTCGCTGCTGACCATCGGCACCCTCGACGGCTCCGAAGAGGTCTGGTCGCTGAAGATCCCCGGGCTGCTGTCGTTCATGTCCGGCCACGACACCGTGCGCGGCGTCAACGACCTGCGCGAGCTCTACGCCAGCCAGGGCTACCGACAGTTCGACCTGACCCAGACCAAGCTGCAGCAGGAGTACGCCGCCGAACTGCAGGCCAACTATCCCGGCATCGACCCCAGCCCCAACATCTTCCTCAGCTACTGGACCTTCCGGATGATGATCACCCTGGGCATGGCCGGCGTCGCCGTCGGCGTGCTGCTGCTGTGGCTCATCCGCCGTGACCGGCTGCCGAAGCCCGGCAAGCTGTGGACCGGGCTGATGTTCGCGCTGCCGCTGCTGCCCCTGTTCGCGAACTCCTTCGGCTGGATCTTCACCGAGATGGGCCGCCAGCCTTGGCTGGTCGCCGGGGTGCTGCCCACCCAGGCCGGGGTCTCACCGACAGCGAGCGTGGCCGAGGTGGTGACCTCCATGGTGGTCTACACCCTGATCTACGGCTTCCTGGCGGTGATCGAGGTCGGCCTGTTCCTCAAGTACGTCAAGAAGGGCCTGCCGGCGGTCGACCCGCCGGTCGACCCCGACCTGGTCGACGACCCGGACGCCCCGTTGTCCTTCGCCTACTGAGCGGGAGCAAGACATCATGCTGCTGGAAACAGTCCCCGTGCTGGTATCGGTCTGGTACCTGCTGATCGCCGTGCTCTGGATCGGCTTCTTCTTCCTGGAGTGCTTCGACTTCGGAGTCGCGCTGCACCTCAAGGTCACCGCCCGGTCCGACAAGGAACGCCGGGTGATGATCAACACCATCGGACCGCTGTGGGACGGCAATGAGGTGTGGCTGCTGACCGCCGGTGGGGCCATGTTCGCCGCCTTCCCCGGCTGGTACGCCTCGATGTTCTCGGGCCTGTACCTGCCGCTGCTGCTGGTGCTGGTCGGACTGATCCTGCGCGGGGTGGCCTTCGAGTACCGCGCGAAGAACGACGACCCGCGCTGGAAGCAGATGTTCGACTGGTTCGCCATCCTCGGCTCACTGCTGCCGCCGCTGGTGCTGGGCATCGGCTTCGCGAACTTCGTCATCGGCATGCCCAATGACGGCCTGCTGTGGACCGGCAACTTCTGGAGCCTGTTCCTGCCGTTCGGTCTGCTCGGCGGGGTGTTGCTGGTGGCCGTGTGCCTGATGCACGGCGCCACCTTCTTGACCCTGAAGACCCGCGGCAGCGTCCGGGAGAAGTCCCGGGCCTACGTCGCCCGGGCCGGCTGGGTCACCGTCGCGCTGCTGGCCACCTTCGTCGCCTGCCAGAACATCTTCTGGCCCGCCGACTCGGAGTTCGGCGACTTCACCGTCATCGCGTGGCTGGTCGGGGGAGTCTCGGTCATCGCTGCCGCCGCCTCGGTGCTGCTGACCCGTGCCCAGCGTGAGGGCTGGGCCTTCGCCCTGGGCGGGCTGTCGATCGTGGCGCTGTTCGCCGGCATCTTCACCAGGATGTACGGCAACATCGGTTTCATCCAGGACACCACCGTGGCCGTCGCCGACCGCCTCAACATGGTCACCGCCGCGTCCTCGCCGACCACCCTGACCATCATGACGGTGGCGGCCGGCGTCTTCGTGCCGATCGTCATCGGCTACCAGGCCTGGAGCTACTGGGTGTTCAGCAAGCGGATCAGCACCAAGAACATTCCCGACGACGTCGAGGTCGCCGCCTGATCCATGGCCGGACCCATTCATCCGCGGCTGTTCCAGCGCGCCGGGGCCACCAGGAAGTACCTGGTGGCCTCAGTGCTGCTCGGCATCGGCACCGCTGTCCTGCTGGTCGCCCAGGCGTGGCTGATCGCGACCGCGGTGACCACGGTGTTCAGCAGCGGACGCCCGACGAACTGGGCGTGGCTGGTCGGCGCCCTGGCGGCCGTCTTCACGGTGCGGGCACTGCTCGGCTGGCTCGACTCGTGGCTGGCGCACCGCAGCGCGGCGGCCGTGAAGTCACAGTTGCGGCGCGACGTGGTCGCCGCGCGGGCCACGCGTCCGACCTCGGGTGAGGTGTCGTCCTCCACCCTGGTGCACGTCACCACCACCGGGTTGGACGCGCTGGAAGGCTACTACTCCAAGTACCTGCCGCAGCTTGGCCTGGCTGCCACGGTGCCGCTGATCATTGGTGTGGTGCTGCTGGTCACTGACTGGCCCTCGGCGTTGATCGTCGCCTTCACCCTGCCGCTGATCCCGATCTTCATGGCGCTGATCGGCTGGACCACCCAGAAGGCGACCTCCCGCAGTTTCCGGGCCGCCGACCGGCTGTCGAATCACTTCGCCGACCTCATCGAGGGACTGCCCACGCTGCAGGCCTTCGCCCGTGCCCGGGCCCAGCGCACGGGCGTCGAGATCACCGAACGCCGCTACCGCAAGACCACGATGCGGGTGCTCTACGTCTCGTTCCTGTCCTCCTTCGCGCTGGAACTGCTGGCCAGCCTCTCGGTGGCCGTGGTGGCCGTCACCGTCGGCTTCCGGCTGGTCTACGGCAACGTCAGCTTCGAGGCCGCCCTGTTCGTGCTGATCCTGGCCCCCGAGGCGTTCCTGCCGGTGCGCCAGGTCGGCGTGCACTTCCACGACTCGGTCGACGGCATCGCCGCCGCCGACGCCGCCTTCGACATCATCGACAGCGCCGCAACTCCGAACGGCAGCCAACCGCTGGGTCCCCTGGGTGACCGGGCGATCGTGCTGGACGAGGTCAGCTTCACTTACCCCGGCGCTGCGACCCCGACCCTCGACCGGGTCAGCCTGCGCCTGGAGCCCGGTGAGGTGGTGGGGCTGGCCGGCCCGTCGGGCGGGGGCAAGTCGACCCTGCTCGGCGTGCTGATGGGATTCCTCACCCCCGAGTCCGGACGGGTGCTGCTCGGCGACGACGACCTGGCCACGGTCGACCCGGCACAGTGGCGGCGCCAGGTGGCCTGGGTCGCCCAGGAACCGGGCCTGGTGCACGGCACCGTCGCCGACAACGTGCTGCTGGGTGACCCGGACGCGGACGCCGAGGCGGTGCGGGCCGTCCTGACCGCGGCCGGTGCCGACTTCGGCCCGGACAAACCGGTGGGGGACGACGGTGAGGGTCTTTCCGGTGGGGAGCGTCGCCGCGTCGCCGTCGCCCGGGCGCTGCTGCGGATCGCGTCGGGCCAGACCCGGCTGCTGGTCCTGGACGAACCGACGGCCGGGCTGGATGCCGACACCGAGGCCGCCGTCATCGACGCCGTCCGTGCCAGCGGGGTCGGGGCGCTGGTGGTCAGCCACCGCCCAGCGATGCTGCAGGCCGCCGACCGCGTGGTGGAACTCGCGAGCGCCGCAACGGAGCCGAGCCCATGAGGCTGGTCACCGAACTCCTGGCTGCGGTGCCCCACGGGCGCCGCCGCTTCGCGCTGGCCACCGTGCTGGCGGCCCTGGCGTCGATGTCCTCGGTGGCGCTGATGGGCACCGCCGCCTGGCTGATCAGCTTCGCCGCCCTGACCCCACCGGTGCTGTACCTGCAGGCCGCCGCGGTGCTGGTGCGCGCCTTCGGCATTGCCCGCGGCGGGTTCCGCTACGTCGAGCGGCTGGTCGGCCACGACCTGGTGCTGAGGATGCAGTCGGCGCTGCGCATCCGGGTCTACGACAAGTTGGCCGGTACCACGCTGGTCGGTCGGCGGCGCGGCGACCTGCTCACCCGGGTGGTGGCCGATGTGGCCGCCATCCAGGACGTGGTGGTGCGGGTGGTCATCCCGGTGCTGTCGGCGTCCCTGGTGGTGGCCGCGACCACGATCATCCTGGCCACCTTCAACCTGGCCTCGGCCCTGGTGCTGCTGGTGACCGCCGTGCTCGGTGGGGTGGTGGTGCCGCTGCTGGCCCAGCGCGCCACCCAGCGCATCGACCTGGACGCGGTCCCCACCCGCGGACGGTTGGCCGACCAGGTGCGCGAGTTCAGCCGCACCGCCCAGGACCTGGTCGCCTACGGCGCCGCCGACCGGGCCATCGGTCGCGTGCTGGAGGTCGACGACCAGTTGCGTCGCCAGGAGGCGCGCGGCGCCTGGGTGCGGGGCGTCGCCGGTGGCGCGCAGGTGCTGGCGGCCGGTGTGGCGGTGATCGCCGCCCTGCTGATCGGCTCCGGGGCACTGCTCGACGGCCGTCTGGACCCCCGCCACCTGGCGGTGCTGGTGCTGACCCCGCTGGCATTGCACGAGGTGCTCAGCACCTTCACCCAGGCCGCCCAGACGTGGACGCGGTGCCGGGCCGCGCTGCGTCGGGTCGTCGAGACCCTCGACGAGCCCGACGTCGGCGCCGGTGACGCCGTGCCCGGACCCGCCGGCCAGGGCCTGACACTGGACGAAGTGTCGGTCGGGTGGCCGGGGGCCGAACCGCTGCTGTCCGGGCTTCAACTGAGCGTCTCGCCCGGGGAACGGGTGGCTCTGGTGGGCCCGTCGGGGGTCGGCAAGACCACGGTGGCCGCCACGGTGATGGGGTTGATCCCACCGCTGGCGGGCCGGGTGCACCGTGGCGGACGAGTCGGCTACCTCGCCCAGGACGCCCACATCTTCGCCACCTCGGTCGCCGAGAACGTCCGCATCGGCAACCGGGACGCCACCGACGACCAGGTGCGCGACGCCCTGCACCGGGCCGGGGTCGACCTCGACCCGGACCGCATCCTGGGGGAGGGTGGGCTGGGACTGTCCGGCGGTGAACGTCGACGGCTGGCCTTTGCCCGGGTGCTGGCCGCCGAACGCGACCTGCTGATCCTGGACGAACCCACCGAGCACCTCGACCACCAGACCGCCGAGCGATTGATCCGCGACGTCTTCGCCGCCACCCAGGACCAGGCGGTGCTGGTGCTGACCCACGACCAGGCTCTCATCTCGCGCTGCGACCGGGTGGTGGAGCTGGTGCGCCGGTAGCCCTGGTGCGCGCCCGGCATGCCACCGGCAGGTGCACTACCCTGTCGAGGTGACCCAGCCCAGCAGCCCTACGCATCGCTCCCGCTCCGGCGTGGTGGCGGCCATCGGCTTCTGGTTCTTCCCCATCGCGTTCATGGCCCGACTGCCCTACGCCATGATGGTCGTCGGCAACCTGACCCTGGTCGTGTCCGCCCGGGACTCGCTGGCCCTGGGCGGGGCCGCGGCGGCGGCCGTGGGCATCGGCACCGCGCTGTGCGGGCCCCTGCTCGGCGCGGCCGCCGACCGCTTCGGCCAGCGACCCGTGCTGGTGATCTCGGCGCTGATCAGCGGAGCCCTGCTGGTGGTCCTGGCCTGGGTGGCCTACAGTCCCCTGCCCGACCTTGCCATCCTGGGCACCGCGGCGGCGATCGGCGCCTTCGCGCCGCAAGTGGGACCCATGTCGCGCACCCGGCTCGGCCAGATCATCCTGACCCGTGCCCCGATCGAGCGACGCGAACGTGCGCTCAATGGTGCGATGGCCTACGAGTCGATGGCCGACGAGATCAACTTCGTCATCGGCCCGGTGCTGGTCGGCCTGGTGGCGGCCCTGGTGCACCCGGCGGCACCGCTGGTGCTGGCCGCGGCCCTGTCGGCCATCTTCGTCACCGCCTTCGCGCTGCACCCCAGTGCCCCCGTCGGCACCGACCCGGACGCGGACCCTGCCGCGGTGGCACCCGTGCGGGAACTGTTCGCCCCCGGGCTGCTGCTGGCGGTGCTCGGCACGTTCGGGGTGGGCATGTTCTTCGGTGCCTCGTTGACGTCGTTGACCGCCACCATGGGCGAGCTCGGCTCGCCGGAGTCCGCCGGCATCGTCTACGGCGCCATGGGTCTCGGCTCGGCAGTGTTCGCGCTCGGGGTGATGTGGTTGCCGCCGGGGTTCACCCTGGCCGCCCGCTGGACGAGCTTCGCCGTGGTGATGCTGCTGTCCGCCGTCGGATACGCCCTGGCCGGGCTGAACCTGACCGGCATCGTGATCGCCCTGCTGGTGGCCGGTTGCGGGGTGGGCCCGACCCTGGTCACCCTGTTCGGCCTCGGGGTGCGGCTGAGCCCGCGAGGACGATCGGCGACCGCCATGACGATGCTCGGCTCGGCGGTGATCGTGGGCCAGTCACTGTCCTCGGCGGCCACCGGTGCCCTGGGCGAACGCTACGGGGCCATGCCGGCCATGTGGGCGCCGCTGGTGGCTGCCGTGGTGGTCACCGTGGCCGGGGTGGCCAACACGGTGGTCGGACGAGGGCGCCGGTCGCGCGCCTGATCCGCCTGTGGCACGCGGCTTGACGGGGCCAGGCGGGTTTCCCACCATCGGCTCAGGCGCATCCCACGGCCCATAGGGTGAATGGCTATGGAATCCACCGACCAGACGCCCTTCACGTTCCGCGGCGACTGGACCTCCCACGTCGTCGCCACCGCCATTCACGCCGGACATGACCTGCGTCCAGAGGTCGCTGAACTCATGGTGCTGGACGAGGATGATCGGCTGCGTGAGGAGGATCCGTTCACCGACCGGCTGGGCGCTGCCATACCCGACCAGGTCGTGGTGCACCGATCCCGGTTCGAGGTGGACCTCAACCGGGATCCCGCCGACGCGGTCTACGCCACTCCAGAACAGTCCTGGGGCATGCAGGTCTGGCGAGACCAGGAGCTGCCCCCAGAGGTGGCGCAGAGGTCGCGGGCCCAGCACGAGCAGTTCTACGCGGCGCTGGCAGAACGTCTGGACCGGGTGGCCGCACGCGGCCCGTTCGTGGTGCTGGACGTGCACTCCTACAACCACCGGCGCCCAGGCCCGGACACCGACCCCGAACCCGCGGTGGACAACCCCATGGTCAACCTCGGCACCGGGTCGATGGACCGCTCCAGGTGGGCCGATGTGGTCGAGGCGTTCACCGCCACGATGTCCCAGGCGACCATCGCCGGCGAACCACTCGATGTCCGTGAGAACGTCAAGTTCCGGGGTGCCGAGCTGTGCCGCTGGGTTCACGAGCGCTACCCGCAGACCGGGTGCGCGCTGGCCATCGAGTTCAAGAAGATCTACATGGATGAGTGGACCGGCCAGCCCGACAGACAGGTCATCGCCGACCTGGCCCAGGCACTGGGCAGGACCGCCGACACGCTGGCCGATGTCCTGGCTGCTCGTGGTACCCACCAGGGAGAGTCGGTCAGGCGGGGCAGCAACCCCCTGTCGGCCGATGACCGGGCCGTTGACCACCAGATCGCGCAGGTCTCGACGAGTTTCGAGTTCCTGAGCGCATTGACGCCCAACAACGTCCTCGATGCCCGACGAGCCTTCTTCGATGCCTTCGCGACCCCCCGGTTCACGTACTCCGAACTGGAGGTCGATCCCGACGTCGTGGAGGCAGAACTGGGGCAGATCGACGTCAGCCGGGTACAGGACCCGATGGTGCACCAACTGCTGGCGCGCAAGCACCGCGAGCTGGAACTGCAGGTCGAGATGCTGCGTGCCCGCGACACAGCGGACTTCCTGCCCCTGTCCATCGAGTTGTACGGCAGCATCTCGCCCATCGTGCGCCAGCGCGCCGAGGCCATGCTGGAGTGGGTGCCCGACGCGCCGCCGGAGCCTTCCTACCTCGACGCCGAGGCATTCCTTGAACGCGCCCAGACAGAGGTCGACCACTACCGCACCATTGACGACCAGCTCACCATGCACGCCGAGATCGCCGAACACGCCGCCGTGGTGATGGTGCAAGGCGACACCCTGGTCATCCCACCGACGACGAGGGTCGAGACGCGGCGCGCGAACGCCTTGATCCAGCATGAGGTCGGCACCCACCTGGTCACCCGGGCCAACGGCATTGCCCAGCCGCTGAAGGTGCTGGGTGCAGGTCTGGCCGGCTATGACGAAACCCAGGAGGGTTTGGCCGTGCTGGCCGAGATCGCGTGTGGCGGGCTGACGGCCGGACGGCTGCGCACCCTGGCCGCGCGGGTGGTCACGGTGCACCGGATGGTTGACGGCGCCGACTTCCAGGACTGCTACCAGCACCTGATCGAGTCCGGCCTTCCTCGGGGCACCGCGTTCACGACCACCATGCGGGCCTTCCGTTCGGGGGGACTCACCAAGGACGCGGTCTACCTGCGTGGCCTCATCGACCTGCTCAACCACGTGGGCAACGGCGGCACCCTCGACCTGCTGTGGCTGGGCAAGTTCAGCCTCAGCGACCTGCCACTGGTCGAGGACTTGTGGCACCGAGGGGTGCTGAACGAGCCGAGGGTGTGTCCCCACTACCTGTCCGACCCCCAGGCCCGGACGCGCATCGAGCGCGCAGCAGCCGCAGACTCACTCATCCACATTTTCCAGGAAGGCAATTGATGAAGATCGGATTCGTCGTCAACGACGTGGCCACCGAGCAGGCCGGCTACAGCACTACCCGCCTCGCGATGCAGGCGCACACCATGGGCCACCAAGCCTACCTGATTGGCATCGGTGACTTCATCTACGAGGCCGACGGACGCCTGGCGGCCCACGGGCGCACCGCCGGTGAGAAGAGCTACCGCTCGTTGGAACGCTTCCTCAAGGACGTCCAGGTGCCCGAACGCGACAAGGTCATCGACATTGGCGAGTTCGACGTCGTCATGCTGCGCAGCGACCCGGCGGTGGACGCCGCCGACCAGCCGTGGGCCAACAATGCCGGCGTCGCCTTCGGACACCTGATGGCCAAGGCGGGCGTGCTGGTCGTCAATGACCCGAGCAGCCTGGCCCACGCCCTTTCCAAGGCCTACTTCCAGCACTTCCCCGAGGCAGTGCGGCCGCAGACCCTGATCTCTCGCGACCTCGACCGCCTCCAGGCCTTTGTCGGCGAACTGGGTGGCAAGGCGGTGCTCAAGCCGCTGCAGGGCTCGGGCGGGTCAGGCGTGTTCCTGGTCAATTCCGAGGAATCACCCAACTTGAACCAGATCATCGAGGCCATCGCCCGCGATGGCTACGTCGTGGCCCAGGAGTACCTGCCCGAGGCTGCCCACGGTGAC
Source organism: Tessaracoccus sp. SD287 (assembly GCF_017355265.1). Taxonomy (GTDB): domain Bacteria; phylum Actinomycetota; class Actinomycetes; order Propionibacteriales; family Propionibacteriaceae; genus Aestuariimicrobium. Next base: position 45,137 of record NZ_JADIJQ010000014.1, on the reverse strand, counting down.
GTGCGGCTGTGGCTGATGAACGGTGTGCCGCTCCAGGTCAACGGAAAATATGCCGCGTTCCGTCGTCGCAATGACTCCCAGGACATGCGCTCCAACGTGTCGGCCGGTGGTCAGGTCGTGCCCGAGCAGGTCACCGACAAGATGCTGGAGATCGCCGAAATCGTGCGACCGAAACTGGTGGCCGACGGCATGTTCCTGGTGGGACTGGACATCGTGGGCGACAAGTTGATGGAGGTGAATGTCTTTTCACCGGGCGGCCTGGGGATCTCACAGAAACTGTACGGGGAGAATTTTGCCGAGGCCGTCATCCACGATCTGGAGCGCAAGGTCGGCGTGCGCAGGCATTACGGCGGCGGACTGACCAACCGCAATCTGGCGACGCTCTGAGCCCGTCAGGGTCGTCGCCGCGACCCTGGCGACCTCGCCGTCGTCGAGGTAATGATCATGGTGGCGACCAGGATCAGGGTCGGATGTCCTCACCCAAACGGTGGGTGATGCCCCAGGCGACGGCTTGGGACCGACGAGCCACCCCGATCTTGCGGTAGGCGTTGCGGATGTAGGACTTCACCGAGTTGGGGGTGAGGTACAGCTCGGCAGCGATCTCCGTATTGGTCAGTCCTCGGGTGATCAGCGTCAGGACGTCCACCTCGCGGCCGGTCAGGTGCCCGAAGCCGGCGACATTCGCAGCTGCTGGATCCGCGCCCTCGATGAGCCCCGCGCTGGATCGCGCGGCCGGTCGTTCACCGGCATGGATTTTCTCCAGGGTTTCCACCAGCGCCGCTGCCCCCAGCGCCTTGGACAGCATCCACACCGCGCCGGCCTGCAGTCCCTCGGCCACCACCGGCGACTCGGGGGTCCAGGTGTACAACACCAGGGACTTCACTGACGGGTGCCGCACCAGGGCCCGGACCCTCTCCGCGCCCCTCCCGGGACCGACGGGGTCATACAGAACGAGGTCAACCGGCTGCGCTGCGGACGAGTCGGTGGCCAACTCCACCACGCGTACCCTGAACCGGTAGGGCGACAGCATCCGGCGCAGTCCGTGCGACACCAGCGGGTAGCCATCGGCGAGCGCGACGGTGAGGGGCTCATGCATGCCACCCCACTGTCCCAGCGCCCCTCGGCCGGGAAGACGTTGACCCCCTCGATAGCCGCCCCCGAGTACGGCGACTCTTGACGCCCCGCGCCGGGCGATTGCGCCACCTAGGAGCGGTGCGTCCTCAATCCAGGGTCAGGAGCGGCGCAGGCCCGAATGGTCGTCGACGACGCTGCGGCTGGCGACGAGACGATCGACGAATTCTGCGTTGGTCGGCTGGCCGAACTTCAGGACGTAGCGCGACTGTCCGCCGGGACCCTCAGCGTGCAACAGCACCTCATTGGGGTTCTCGACGTCGGAATGAATGATCGTGAAACGGTGGTCGCGCAGCGAATGCACGCGGGAACGAGAAAATGGCTTGCTGACCCGCAGGCGCTCACTGTCGAGTTCCAGCTTGGTCACCATGTCGCTGCCCAGCCAGGCGGTCAGTACCAGCACGCCAAGCCCCACGACGATGGACGCCGCCGCAGCCAGCCACCGGGCGATCCCGTTGGCGGCCAGCAGGGAATAGAGCTCGCCGCCAAAGAAAATGCAGCAGGCCACGCCCACGGCCACCCACGCGATCGCCTTCCAGGGCGACTTGCGGGCTAGGTAATATTGCACGCGCCCTATCATGCCAAATGTTCGTGGCCTCCTGAGACCAACTCCACATAATTCGAACGGATGACCACCGGGCCAGCCCCGCCCCCGTCAGGCCCTTTCCCGGGAGCGCTTCGTCCGGGCGCGAATGGCCAGCTTGCGCACCTCGTCGTACCACAGCACCACCGAGGCGAGCCCCAGGCAGGTCAGCCACTGCCCGACGGTGAGGGCGGTGGTGTCGAAGGCATCCTGCAGGAAGGGCACGTGGACGACCAGCACCTGGGTGAGGGCGCCGAAGGCGATCGCCAACCACAGCCACGTGTTGGTGAACATCTTGTGGAAGGCCGAGGTGTGTTCCGAACGCGAATTCAACGCGTTGAACATTTGGGCGAAGACCAGGGTGGTGAAGGCTGCGGTGCGGGCCGTTTCCACCGACTCTGAGCCGGCGAGCAACCCGCGCGGCAGGTACAGCTCGAGGGCCGCCAGCGTGACGATGGCCATCACCAGACCGATCTGGACGATGCCCGACCACATCTGGGCGTTGACCACTCGTTCGGTGGCCTTGCGCGGCTTGTCGGCCATCACGTCGTCGGTCTCGGGGTCGACGCCCATGGCCAGCGCGGGGGCGGAGTCGGTGATCAGGTTGATCCACAGGATCTGGGTGGCCAGCAACGGCACCACCATCGCCTCGCCGTGCCCGGTCAGGCCCAGGGCCCCGGCGAAGACGACCCCGAAGAACATCGTGAAGACCTCGCCCATGTTCGACGAGAGCAGGTAGCGCAGGAACTTGCGGATGTTGCCGAAGATCACCCGGCCCTGGCGTACGGCCGCCACGATGGTGCCGAAATTGTCGTCGGTCAGGATCATCGACGCGGCCTCCTTGGAGACCTCGGTGCCGGTGATGCCCATCGCCACACCGATGTCGGCCTTCTTCAGGGCCGGGGCGTCGTTGACGCCGTCACCGGTCATCGAGATGATCTGGCCGTTGTCCTGGAAGGCCTGGATGATCCGCAGCTTGTGCTCGGGGGCCACCCGGGCGTAGACGGAGACCTCTTTGACGTCCTCACGCAACTGCTCGGCGCTGAGTTCGTCGAGTTGGGCACCGGAGAGGCTGCGGTCCCCGTCGGCGGCCAGGCCAAGGTCCTGGGCGATGCGCAGGGCGGTGTCGGGGTGGTCACCGGTGATCATGATCACCCGGATGCCGGCCCGATGCGCCTCGGCGATGGCGTCGGCGGCCTCGGTGCGGGGCGGGTCGATGATGCCGACGGTGCCGACGAAGATCAGGTCGCGCTCGAGTTCGAGGCCCGCCTCGGAGTCAAAGGTGCCGTCGGGGCGCAGGTACTGCTCGAACTCACCGGCGCTGAGGTCACGGTAGGCCACCGCCAAAGTGCGCAGGGCCTGGGACGACATGGACGAGACGTCGTCGTGCACGGCCTGGACATTCTCGGCGGTCAGCGGGTGCACCTCGAGACCCTCGCGGTAGCGGGTGCACTTGCCGAGCAGCACGTCGGGGGCGCCCTTGGCGACCAGCACCGGGTGTCCGTCGGGCCGTGAGGCGGTGGGATGCTCGTGGTCGGCGACGACCACCGACATCATCTTGCGTTCGCTGGTGAACGGCACCTCGCCAATGCGGTGGAAGCGCTCGCGGCGTCGTTCGGCGAGGCCGGCCTTCTGTTCGGCGACCACGAATGCGGCCTCGGTGGGGTCACCGATGACCTGCCAGTTTCCCTCCTCGTCCTGGCGGATCTCGGCATCAGAGGCGAGCGTGCCGCCCGAGAGCACCACGATGTCCTCTTCGCGCAGGTCAAGTTCGGGGTCGGTGTCCAGCAGCGGGGTGTCGTCCAGGATGACGGCACCGTCCGGGGCGTAGCCGACACCGGTGACCCGCGACTCGCCCGAGCGGGAACGCACCTTGACCATGGTCATCTCATTGCGGGTCAGGGTGCCGGTCTTGTCCGAGGCGATCACCGACGCCGAGCCCAGGGTCTCGACCGAACTGAGGTTCTTGACGATCGCATTGCGCTTGCTCATGGCCTGCACCCCGATCGACAGGACCACCGACAGGATGGCTGGCAGCCCTTCGGGGACAGCCGCCACGGCCAGTGAGACGCCAACCAGCAACACGTCGACGGCGCCCTGCACCGAGCTGATGCCGCTGGTCAGCGCGATGGCGACCATGACGACCAGCGCGATCACGACCACGGCGATGCCCAGGGTCTTGCCGATGGCGTCGATTTCCTTGCTGAGCGGGGTGGGCTCCTGCTCGGTGTCGGCCAGCAGTGTGGCGATGTGGCCCATCTCGGTGTCCATGCCGGTGCCGGTGACGACCACCCGGCCGACCCCCTGGGTGACGGCGGTGCCCTTGAACACCATGTTCCTGCGGTCGCCCAGCGGCACCCTCTCGGCGAGGGTGGTCGGCGACTTGGTGACCGCGGACGACTCCCCGGTCAGCGCCGCCTCGGCGATCTGCAGGGACGAAGAGGTCAACAGCCGCCCGTCGGCGCCGACGGAGTCGCCCTCGCTGAGCAGCAGGACGTCACCGGGCACCAGGTCGGCGGCCGGCACCCGCTGCGTCTGCCCGTCACGGACGACGGTCGCGGTGACCGAGGCCATCTTCTGCAGTGCGGCGACCGCGTCGGCGGCCCTGGACTCCTGCACGTAGCCGAGGATCGCGTTGGCCACCACGATGGCCAGGATGACGATGGCGTCGACCGGGACACCATGGCTGCCCTCGGCCAGCCACGCCACCACCGAGATGACGATGGCGGCGAGCAGCAGGTAGATCAGCGGGTCGGCGAACTGTCGCAGCAACTTCTTCCAGCCCGGCTCCGGGCCGGCGCTGACGAGTTCGTTGCTGCCATGGCGCTGGCGTCGGGTGGTCACCTCCGCGCTGGTCAGACCCACCTCGGGGTCGGTCCGGAAGCGGTGGAGGACCTGCGAGGCATCGTGTTGGGTCCAGTCCGTGCCCGGGGCGCCCGTGCCCGGGGCGTCCGTGCCCGGGGCGTCCGGGGAGGTGTCGTGGCGGCTGTCGACGGCGTCGGGTTCATTTCCGGTGGCGTTCAACGCTCTTCGCACTCCTGGCACGCTGGGGGTTGGTGCTACCACCGTACGCTGCGGCCGGGTGGACGAATTCGACCACGGTGCTGATCCTCAGCGGGTGTCGACCTGCTCCACCGGGGCGCCGCCGGCGCTCCAGGCGCTGAAACCCCCCTCGAGGTGGGCGACGTCGTCGCGTCCCATCTGCTGCAGGGCGGCCGCCGACAGCGCCGAACGCCAGCCGGAGCCGCAGAACAGCAGCAGTCGCCGGCCGTCGTCCAGTGCCGGCTTGTAGTAGGGGCTCTCGGGGTCGACCCAGAACTCGAGCATGCCCCGCGGCGCCCGGAACGCTCCCGGGATGGTGCCCAGCTTGGCCAGTTCGCGCGGGTCGCGGATGTCGACGAAGAGCCAGCCGGGGTCGTCCAGCAGCGCCCGGGCGCTGTCCTGGTCCATGGTCTGGACGCGCTCGTTGGCCGCGGACACCAGGGCCTGGGAGTTGGTCGGCAGGGGAGTGCCGGGGGCGCGGGTGGGCATCGGTGACCTCCACGGAAGGGGTTGGGGCCACCAGCCTAGGGGGTGCCGAGACGCCTGGTCACTCAGTTGCTTGGTCACTCGGCGTCGGCGGCCGCCGCGGTGAGGCGTGACTGGGTCAGCCGCGGCCTGGCATAGAACAGCACCAGCCCGTAGAGGGCACCGGCCACCAGGAACGAGGAGCGCAGTGCCCATTCACGGCCCAGGCCCGGTTCCAGTGCGCTGACCAGCAGGCCGCCCAGCAGCAGTCCGATCGAGATGGTGCCCCAGCCGAAGAAGCGGAAGGCCGAGTTCACCCGGCCCAGCAGGTGGTTGGGGATGATCCGCTGCCGCAGCGACACGGTGATCACATTCCACACCAGCACCGCCATCCCCGACAGCACCTGCGCCAGCCACACCAGTGCCGCGTGGGAGACCAGTCCAGTCACCGCCAGGGTGACCCCCATGACGATGATCGTGGCGACCAGGGCGCGAGCGCCACCGACACGGGCGGCGATGCGGTCGGCGAACAGCGTGGCCAGCACCGAGCCGACGGCGGCACCGCTGATCAGCAGGCCGTACTTCCAGCCCTCGAACAGCCCCAGCACCTCCTGGGCGAAGAGGATGAAGACGACCCCCGACAGCGAACTGGCCATGTTCATCATGCCCAGCGAGATCGCCAGGGCGCGCAGCAGCGGATGCCGCCACAACCAGGCCAGGCCCTCGCCGATCTCGTGGCGCCAGTTGATGCGCTTGTCGGCACCATTGTGGGAGCTGAAACTGCCCCGCAGCGAGAACACCATCACCGCGCAGAACCCCAGCAGTGCGGCATTGATGCCGAACGGAATGGCCACGGCGACAGCGACCAGCACCCCCGACAGAGGCGGACCGATGAACTGGTTCATCGTCATCTCGGCCCCCCACATGCGGCTGTTGGCGCGTTCCAGCAGCGCCTTGTCGACGACGGCGGGCATCAGGGTCTGGGCGGTGTTGTCGCGGACCACCTCAGCGAAGCCCAGCAGCAGTACCAGACCGGCCAGGGCCCACAACAAGGGTGTGGCCGCGGCGGGCGGTGGCGCACCGGCCGCGAGTTGCTCCGGGGTGGGAAGGACGTCCTGGTTGGCCCACAGCAACACCGTGAAGCCGGCGATCAGCAGGCAGCGCAGCACGTCCATGGCCCCGACCAGCAGTCGACGGTCGTAGCGGTCGGCCAGCACCCCGGCCGGCAGCGAGAAGACCAGCCACGGCAGCCGGGAGGCCAGACCGATCAGCGCGATCGTGGTCGGGTCACGGGTCAGCGAGGACGCGAGCCAGATCACGGCGACCACCATCAGCCCGTCGCCGAGGTTGGCCAGGGTCGAGGAGGAGAACAGCCGCCAGTAGTTGGCACCCATCCCCGGACGGGTCCGGTGCGTGGCGGCCCGGGTCATTGCGGCCCCGGTTCGTCCGGATCGCCGCCCATGGCGGGACGGTCGGTGGGGTAGATGGCGAAGACCAGGCCGTAGGTGGTTTCACCGGCCCGTGGTTCGACACCGAACTCGATCAGCAGGTCGGCCATCCGCCGGTGCCACTGCTCGGCGCGTTCGGCCGGGATGCGGGCATACCGGTGCCCGGCGCCCAGCACATGGTCGCCGTCGGGGGGGACGGACGCGACCTCGTTCAAGGCGCGGCTGAGCATCCGCTGCTCGGCGCCACGGGCATCCTCGACGCGGTGGTAGTAGAAGGTGCGGGCGGTGCGTCCGTAGTACTTCGCCTCCAGCGCCCGGACGCGTTCGGTGCGCACCACGTGCACCAGGCCTGCCTCGGCGAGCACCTTGAGGTGGTGCCCGATCGTGCCCTTCGGCTTGCCCAGCGCCTGGGCGAGCTCCGAGGTGGTGGCGGCGCGCTCCAGCAGCAGGGTCACGATGTCGGTGCGGGTCTGCTCGAACAGCGCCCGGTACTGCTCGGGGGTGCTGAGCTCCAGCGACTCCGGCATGTCATAGTCCGGTGATTTCGTATGGTCGGCCATCACAGTATGGTCGGCCAATCCAGACCGTCACGTCAAGGGGCGGGGGCGCCTCAGTTCAGCGGCGGCACGGCGTCCAGGGCGCCGGTCAACAGCAGGACGGCCAGCACGGCCGCCAGCACCAGCCGGTAGACCACGAACGGCTTGAACGTATGGGTGCTGACGTACTTCAGCAGCCAATGAATGACGGCCAGGCCAATGCCGAAGGCGATCAGGGTGGCCACGATCAGCGGCCCCCAGGACAGGCGCGGGTCGCCGGGCACATCCTTGAGCTTGTACAGGCCCGACATGAACACCGCGGGAATGGCCAGCAGGAAGGCGTACCGGGCGGCAGCCTCACGCTTGTAGCCCATGGCCAGACCGGCAGCGATGGTGCCGCCGCTGCGGGAGACGCCGGGAATCAGGGCAGCCGCCTGGGCCAGGCCGAACAGGATGCCGTCCTTGACGGTGAGCTGGTCGAGGGACTTCTCGTTCCGGGCCAGCCTGTCGGCCAGTCCGATCAGCAGCCCCACCCCGGCCAGCATGGCGACGGTGATCCACAGGTTGCGGAAGGTGTGGTCGATGTAGTCCTGCAGCAGCAGGCCCAGCACACCGATCGGGATGGAACCCAGAATGATCAGCCAGCCCATCCTGGCGTCGGGGTCGGACCGGTCGACCTTGCCGACCAGCGACAGGCACCACTGGCGGATGATGCGGGCGATGTCCTTGGCGAAGTAGAGCACCACGGCTGTCTCGGTCCCCAGCTGGGTGACGGCGGTGAACGCCGAACCGGCGTCGCCGTCGAAGAAGAGTTGGCCGGCGATCAGCAGGTGTGCGCTCGAGGAGATCGGCAGGAACTCGGTGAGTCCCTGCAGGATGCCGAGGATGATCGCTTCAGTCCAGCCCATGTGAGTCCTTAGGTGAGGAGGTTGCCGCAGATCACCTTATGCCCGTGGGGCAACGGGGGTCGACGCGGACGCCCGGGCCTCACCCGGCGGACTGAGCTGTCTAGGTCCCGGGGCTGTCGAGGTCCCCGGCCGCCTCCCACTGCTCGATCCGGTCGTCGCGGCGGCGATGGAAGATGCGCCACCCGCCCCACAGGGCCACCAGCACCCCGAGCCCCCCGACCACCACGCCCAGGAACAGGCCGAGGTAGATCGGGGTCAGCACCGCCTCGCCGTCCCCTGGTCCGAAGGTGGTCCCGATCAGGAAGCCGAACAGGGGTGCCAGCACCGCGATGCAGACGCCCACGATCAGGGTCCACGCCCCGGGGGCGAGGGGTTCCAGTTCGATCCCGCGTCCGGGCCGTGGTGACGGACCCGTCGCCACGGTGTCAGTGTCGTGCGACGTCATTGTTCAGACCTTTCGATGGGATGAAGCTGTCGGCGGCAGCCAGCAGGGGCGCCACGATGTCCATGGGCAGCGGGAAGACCACCGTCGAATTCTGGTCGGCGCCCAGTTCCAGCAGGGTCTGCAGGTAGCGCAACTGCAACGAGCCGGGAGCCTGGGCCAGGATCGCGGCGGCGTCGCGCAGTTCCCCGGCTGCCTGCAGTTCGCCGTGGGCGCTGATCACCTTGGCGCGCCGTTCCCGTTCGGCCTCGGCCTCGCGGGCCATTGCCCGCTGCATCAGCTCGGGGATCTCGACGTCCTTGATCTCGACGACCTCGACCTCGACGCCCCACGGGGCGGTCTGGGCGGCGATGGAGGTGCGCAGGTCTTCGTTGAGGTCGGAGCGGTGCGCCAGCAGGGTGTCCAGGTCGGCACGTCCGACCACCGACCGCAGGGTGGTCTGCGAGATCTGCGAGGTTGCCACGGCATGGTTCTCCACCGCCATCACCGAACGCACCGGGTCGACCACCTTGAACAGCACCACTGCGTTCACCCGGGCGGTGACGTTGTCGCGGGTGATCACCTCCTGCGGGGGGATCGTCAACGTGATCACCCGCAGGTCGGTACGCACCAGGGAGTCCAGGCCTGGTATCCGCAGGATCACCCCCGGCCCCAGCGGCCCCCGGAGGCGCCCCAGCCGGAAGATGACGGCACGTTCGTACTCGCGGATGATGCGCAGGGACGAGACCAGCAGTGCCACCAGCACCACCACCACGACCGCGACGACGACTACGACCTCCATCGGGACCCCCTGACCGGCTCCGCAGTGGGTTGTTCGGCCGTCGTCCGGTGCGGAGCCTGCTGCAGGACGAGGTCGACGGCGAGCCGGTCGGACCGGTAGGAGGTGCGACGCGACCGCAACTGGGTCGCCGCCGCCAGTCGGTCGGCCTCGTTGTCGTCGGCCTGCCGGAACAGGACGCCGTCCGGGTCGACGGGGCTGCGGACCAGGTGCGTCCACAATGGCACCGAGCCGAGCAGGACCAGCACCGCCCCGCCCAGCACCAGCACCACCTCGAGCGCCGAGCTGGCCGCGAAGGCGGCGGCCAGCGGCCACATCACGGCCAGCACCACCACGGTGCAGGCGATGCCCCGGTGGAACCGGGCCGACTCGGAGGCCGGCCACGGGTCGACCTGGCGCTGCACCTCCCGTCCGCTGTCGGAGGTGGTGCAGGTGTCGTGGACCGGACACGCGTTGCAGACCGACGGCTTGCCCCGGTAGCGCATCACCCTGTTGTCCGGGTCGAAGGACTGCGGCCACAGCCACTGGTCCTGCGGGCACACCCAGGCGTCGTGGTCGGCGTGGTAGACGAAACCGCCGCGGCGCTGCTCCTCGACGTTGGTCGCGGCCCGCCTCGACATGGTGTCGATGCCGTAGGCGACGACCAGCAGCACCAGGGCGTAGCCGAGCGCGAACCAGGTGGTCATCGAGACCGAGTCCATGTCGCCCATGGCTCAGTCCTCCAGGGACGCGCCGACGCCGGTGCGGTCGTGGCGTGCCTGGGGGTGTTCCTCGACGAACAGGGTCTCGGGTTCCATCGTGTGGGTGGTGGCCTTGATGCCGTGGCGCACCCCCAACCAGGTGATCCACAGGAACGGCAGGATGCCGCCGATCAGGAAGACCACGTCGCCGGGCATCCGCAGCCATTCCAGGATGGCGTTGCCGGGCTGGGAGATGTAGCCCAGCGTGCGGGCCTCGTAGTAGCCGTCGTTGACCGAGGTCCACAACTGCAGGACGCCGAGCGGCAGCAGGGTGGCAAACACCATCCAGGCCAGACCGATGTTGAGCGACCAGAACGAGATCTTCGCGAGCCGGTCGGGCCAGCGGTCACGGGCAATGATGTAGCGCAGCGCGAACAGGGCCAGCCCCACCGCCAGCATCCCGTAGACGCCCATCATGGCGCCGTGGGCGTGGTTGGCGGTCAGCGCGGTGCCGATCTGGAAGTAGGAGACGACCGGCAGGTTGATCAGGAACCCGAAGACGCCGGCGCCGACGAAGTTCCAGAACCCGACCGAGACCAGGAACATCACCGCCCACCGGTGCGGGAACGGGGCGCTGCTGCGCGACTCCTGACGGGCCCCCAGCTGCAGGAAGGTCCACGCCTCGACCGTCAGAAAGGTCAGCGGGATCACTTCGAGGGCGGAGAAGAAGGCACCCAGCGCCATGTGCTCGACCGGGGTGCCGGAGAAGTACAGGTGGTGCATGGTGCCCAGCACGCCGCCGGCGGAGTACAGGATGACGTCGAGGAAGATGAGCTGGATGGCGATCTTGCGGCGGACCACGCCCAGCATCACGAAGATGTAGGCGACCATCACGGTGGTGAACAGTTCCAGGAAGTCCTCGACCCACAGGTGCACCACCCAGAACCGCCAGAACTCGGCGACGGTCAGGTGTGAGGAGGTGCCGGCCAGCAGGCCGACGGCGTAGAAGCCGGGGATGGCCAGACCGGAGTAGAAGAACAGCCACGGCATGTTGAACTTGCTCTCGGTCTTCAACCGGGAGCGGATTGCGCGGAAGACGATGGCGATCCACAGGAACAGTCCGATCACCAGCAGCGCCTGCCACACCCGCGGCAGGTCGAGGTATTCCCACTGCTGGTCGAAGAAGGGGGAGCCGGCGGCCCATTCCACGCCGAAGGTGCTCAACGCGGTGCCGGTCAGGGTGCCGGCCACCACCAGTGCCAGCGCCGCCAGCAGACCGATGGCCAGCCACGACTGCCGGCGGGGTTCTCGTCCCGAGATGATCGGGGCCAGGAAGATGCCGGCGGCCAGGAACGAGGCCGCTGTCCACAGCAGCGACAACTGGACGTGCCAGGTGCGGGCCAGGTTGAACGGCAGGATCCGGGCCAGGTCGAGTCCGAAGAAGCTGCTCAGGTCGGCCCGGTAGTGCTCGATGGCCGCCCCCAGGGTGGCCTGCAGCAGGAACAGCACGGCCACCACCAGGAAGAACCAGGCCGTGACCTTCTGCGACGGGGTGATCTTCACGTCCCCGGGCTGCAGGAACCTCAACGACGGTGCCTCGCTGCCGTGCCAGCCGATCTTGCGGCTCCAGCGTCCGTACAGCGCGAACAGGGCACCAAGACCGGCCAGCAGCGCCACCAAAGACATGCCCGACCAGACCAGGATGTCGGCGGTGGGGGTGTTGGCGACCCGGCTCTCCGGCGGCCAGTTGTTGGTGTAGGAGTAGTCGTGGCCGGGACGTTCGGCCGCCGCGGCCCACGCGGTCCACGCGAAGAACGCGGTGACGTCGTGGATTTCTTCGGGGTCGGTGATCATGTTCGGGACCAGCCCGTGCTTGGTGGTCGGCTCACCGAAGACGGTGGCGTAGTGCTGCCGCAGGTGCTCGAAGGCGGCCACCTGCTCGGGGGTCAGGGTCAGCACCCCCGAGGTCTCGTTGTACCGGTTGGTGCGCATCATCTCGACGGTCGCGGCCTGCGGGTCGGCGGCACCGGAGCTACGCAGCTGCTCGGTGACGAACTCGGTGGACAGCCGCAGGTACTCGGCGGTGTAGTCGGGGCCGAGGTAGCCGCCGTGGCCCATGATCGAGCCGTACTGCTGCAGGCCCCGGCGCAGGAAGATCTCCTGTCCGTTGGTGATGTCGTCGGTGGTGTAGACGACGGTGCCGTCCTCGCCGACCACCCGGATGGGTTGCGGCATCGAGTCGGTGTAGGTGCGGTAGGCCAGGATGCCCATCACCAGGAAGCCGAAGATCAGGACCAGGGCGACGCCCTGGACCCATCCCTTCGAAATGATGATCTTGGACGGTCGCTCAGGGGTGCCGGTGGGGGTCGCGGATTCGGTGTACTGGGACATGAGGTCACCTGTCACTCGGCCCTGCCGTCAGAGGGGGAGGGGAGGAGCCCGCGCGGAAGCAGATCGGCCCGGTCCAGGGTGTCCGACCAGGGCTTGTCGGCACCTTGCGGGCACGCTAGCAAGCACGCTCCTGTGTTTTCGGGTTTCGGGTTGATTATTAGTGACCTCGGTCACAGTCGCTGGCGGCGGCGTGGCTCCCCCCTGTGGGTGTGCTGGTCCGCCGAAGCGGGTGGGGCGGCGCCGTTCTGCCCTATTTTCGTCACACCAGTCGACCTCGGGGCACGGTCCTCGGGGATCGCCCGACGACGAGGAGCCCCGCCATGCCCCCTGAGAAGACGACTGAACCCGACCTGTTGACCCCTCCACCCGGCCCCGGGGTCGACTCACCCAGCGTGGACGAACCCACCGCCCCGGTGGGGCCGCCGCCGCCGAAGCCGTCCCAGCAGGGACCGGCCACGGTCACCCCCACCGGCGCCGAGACCGGCTTGCCACCCGAGGCCAAGGCCCAGCAGGGGGAGTTCCTGACCACCTCGACAGGTGCCAGGCTGCGGACCACCGACCGGGCGTTGAAGGCCGGGCCGCGGGGCCCCATCCTGCTGCAGGACCACCACCTGCGCGAGAAGATCACCCACTTCGACCACGAACGCATCCCCGAGCGGGTGGTGCATGCCCGCGGCACCGGCGCCCACGGCGTGTTCGTCGCCAACGGCAAGGCCTCGAAGATCTGCCAGGCGGCGTTCCTCAAGAAGGGCGTCGAGACCCCGGTCTTCGTCCGCTTCTCCACGGTGCAGGGCTTCCGCGGCTCCTCGGACACGGTGCGCGACACCCGCGGGTTCGCCACGAAGTTCTACACCTCCGAGGGCAACTACGACCTGGTCGCCAACAACATGCCCGTCTTCTTCATCCAGGAGGGCATCAAGTTCCCCGACATCGTGCACGCCGTCAAGCCCGAACCCGACCGGGAGATTCCGCAGGCGCAGAGCGCCCACGACACCTTCTGGGACTTCGTCTCGCTGCACACCGAGGCGCAGCACCACGTCGCCTGGGTGATGTCGGACCGCGGGGTGCCGCTGTCGTACCGGATGATGGAGGGCTTCGGGGTCCACACCTTCCGGATGATCAATGACGCCGGTGAGACCAGCCTGGTGAAGTTCCACTGGAAGCCGCACCAGGGCGTCCACTCCCAGGTGTGGGAGGAGACCCAGTTGAGTGCCGGCAACGACCCGGACTACCACCGCCGCGACCTGTACGACGCGATCGACGCCGGCGCCTACCCGATGTGGGACCTGGCGGTGCAGGTGATGCCCGACACCGAGGAGGAGACCTACCAGGGCATCGACCTGCTCGACCCCACCAAGATCGTGCCCGAGGAGTTGTGCCCGGTGCAGGTGGTCGGCACCATGACGCTGAACCGGCGGCCCATCAACTTCTTCGCCGAGACCGAGCAGGTGATGTTCAACCCGGCGCACCTGGTGCCCGGCATCGACGTCACCAACGACCCGCTGCTGCAGGCGCGGCTGTTCAGCTACATCGACACCCAGATCACCCGCCTGGGTGGCCCGAACTTCAGCCAGATCCCGATCAACCGGCCGCAGTGCCCGGTCAATGACATGTTCCGCGACGGTTTCCACCAGCATGCCGTCCATGGCGGGGTGGCGCCGTATCGGCCCAACTCGTTGGACGGCGGCAACCCGGCCGAGGCGGGCGAGGGGGATGCGGCCTTCATCGACGTGCCCCAGCCGCTGCCGGCCTCGACCAAGACCCGGGACCGGCCGGCCAGCTTCGAGGACCACTACAGCCAGGCGACGCTGTTCGTGACGTCACTGACCGAGGTGGAGCGCCAGCACCTGACCCGTGCCTACACCTTTGAGCTGGGCAAGTGCTACGAGGAATCGGTGAAGCTGCGCCAGCTGCAGTGCTTGGCCAACATCGACGCCCAGCTGTGCGCCGACGTCGCCCGCGGGCTGGGCCTGCCGGCGCCAGCGCCGACGACTCCGCCGGCCGGCGACCTCCAGCCCAGCCCGGCGCTCTCGCAACTGGGCCAGACGTGGCCGGTCACCGGGCGCAAGGTGGCGCTGGTGGTCGACGCCGACACCCCTGGTGCGCAGATCACCGCCGCCAGGGACGCCGTCATGGCTGCCGGGATGCTGCCGTTCGTGACGGCACCCGCGGGCGGCAAGGTCGACGGTGTCGTGGTCGACCGGACCTTCCTGACGGCCGCCTCGATCGAGTTCGATGCGGTGCTGGTGCTGGATGCCCCGGTGCCGGCCCCGGATGCGGTGCCCACCTTTGACGCGAAGGCCGGGCAGGCCACCGACGGGCAGCCGGTGGACCCGCGGGTGGCGAAGATGCTCGCCGAGATGTTCCGCCACTGCAAGGCGATCGCCGTCGTCGACGAGGCGGCTGCGGCGCTCAGCGCGGCTGTGGTGCCGGCCGACGCTGCCGGGGTGGTGGTCGCCGATGCGGCCACGGCGGTGGCGGAGCTGGCCACCCTGCTGGCCAGCCACCGGGTTTGGCAACGCTTCGACCTCGCTCCAAGCGCCGAGGCGGTGCCCACGCCGAAGAAGAAATGACCTCCTCCCCGGTGAGCCGGGGGGACGGACAGGACGTGCGTCGCGCCAGCCCGGATGGGGCAGCGGGGCGCACGTCCACGTGGCGAGGCGGGCAGAGTGGTTCGGCAGCCCGCCGCACAGGTCTACCGTGGGGACTATGGAACCTGGCCCGCGTGACTCTCGAACATTGCCTACTGCCGCCGAACTCGACGTTGAGACCCCGTACCCCTTCAGCCAGGTCAGCCGACATGCCATGCACTACTGCTCGCGGTGCGGCAAGAAGTCCGCGCTCGTTCCTGCCGAGGAACTGACGGCCATCTGGCACCAGAAGACCGGCCGTCGGCAGTGGATGAACTACTGCAATGCGCACCTGCCCAGCACGCAATGGACGGCCGCCGCCCCGGTCGCCGTGGTGCCAGAAATCGAGGAAGTGCGTCCCCCGGTGTGCCCCAACTGCTTCGTGCAGGTGCCGTACTCGACCCGGTGGTGCGACCACTGCGAACAATCGGTGGAGTGACCCCCCGCGGGTCACGCCCGCTGGCTGCGGGTGCGGCCCTCCATCACCTCCTGCAGCAGCGCCACCGTCTCTTCGTGCAGGTCTGAGCCGACCAGCCGGGCCTGCCGGGTCACCTGCAGCACCATCCGTTCGACCTCGCGGCGGTTGCCGGCCAGGTGCTCGCAGCGGATCTTGACCCCCATCAGCAGTTCGTCGTCGGGGGCGGCCTGCAGTCCCCGGTGCACCGCCCACCGGGCCGTGTCCAGGTCGCTGATCTGCAGGGCGCGGCGTCCCAGCACGACGGCCATGTCGCGGATCGTCGAGATCATGTCGCTGCGCAGTTCCTCGGCCCAGTGCCACTGCCCGGGTGCCGCATCGGCCAGGGGGGCGCCCCGGACCAGGGTCAACCCGTCGACCAGCGCCTGGCTCGGTGCCCGGTTCACCCCGCCGGCCAGCTTCAAGCGCAACATCTCCCAGTCGCTGCTGACCGCCGGGTGCAACGCAATGCGCCCCGTGTAGGCCTCCGGCAGGTAGGGCTCACCGTCGGGGGAGGTCCCCAGCCAGGCCCGGAGGCGGCTCATGTTTGAGCGGCGGGTGGACTCAGCGATCAGCAGCGAGGCGGTCATCTGGGGTGAGGAGCGGCCCGGGTTCTCGTGGATCCAGGCGCAGTACTCGATCAGCTGCTTGGCTGCCCGGGCGGGTGCCGGCCCCCGCGCACCGACCAGATGGATGGGGCCCAGCAGCAACAGGTGCGGCGCCTCGGTCACCCTCACTCCTTCGTTGTCGTGGTGCGGGGTCGATGGGGGCAGGACGGGTCTTTCGAGGCTGATCAGCGGGGTCGGCGGGTCCACCCGATCGGGTGGCTCGAACCACCACGGTGCCGGGGCTGTGGCCGAGGGGTCGGTGGTCTCGTGCAACTCGACCAGCGCCCGGCGGGCCGGCTCGCCCAACAGTTGGGGGACGAAGTGTTGACCGCTGGACCAGACGGTGCCGTCCTGCGCGGTGACGGTCAACGTCTCCGCGGCGGCCGCCGTCTGCTGGGCCACCACGGCGTGCATCTTGGGGTGACCGGTCGACGCCAACTGGCGCAGCTGGCTCGACGGCAATTCCTCGCAGAACAGGTAAACCTCGGACGGGCTGTCGTCGTCGGCGGAGCTGTGCTCGTGGCGTCGTCGGGCGGTGGCTGCCCAGCTGCTGATCGCCTCGTCCGCCGACGCCACCACCGTGAGTGCCGGATGGTCGAAGGCCGCCGCCCAGGCCAGCGGTTCACTCACCACGGTGACCAGCACGTCGGCCGACCAGTCAGCGCACACCAGTGAGGTGGTCATGCCGCCGATCAGGTCGACCGCCAGCCCGGGCTCGGCCACCACTGCGGTGAGCTGCTGGGCCCCCAGGTCGACCAGGACGCTGCGCCCCTCATGTTCACCGACCAGCACGCTGGTGGGCGTCGGGCACAGCGGTTGCGCCTGCGTCGACAGACGTCCCAGGGCCGTGGCAAAACGGGTCGCGTCGGGCCCGGGATGGGCGACTCGTCGGCCCAGTGCGCGGGATGCCAGCTGCTGACGGCGCCGCAGGGCCAGCCCGGCCCCGATGCCGGCGGCCAGCGCCGCGGTGATGCCACCGGCGACCAGCCGCACCGGGTCGGTGGTGGTGGCGCCGTCGGGCGTGTCCGGCTGGCTGACCGCAGGCGGTGTGGCGGGGGTCGAGGCGGGTTCCGAGCGCCGGGTGTCCGCGGCAGCGGGCTCGGGAAGTTCACCGACGGGCCGGCCGGGGGCTTGGTCAGCGGTCACCGTCCGGGTCGCCGGCGAGGGAATCTTCAGCACCCAGCCGATCTCGATCTGGTCGGGATCACCGATCAGCTCGGGGTTCGCCGCGGCGATCTCGGGCCAGCGGTGCCCGTCGCCGAGCCACCGCTGTGCCAGCGTCCACAGGGAGTCGCCGGCGACGACCGTGACGAGCCGGAACCCGGCGGTGCTCTCCCGAGCAGGCGTCGGGGGCGGTGCCTCGTGCGCCGCGGGTGCCGCGGGCACGAGCACGTCCATGCCAGGAGTCAGGATGTCGCCGGCCAGTCGGGGGTTCTGCTCGGCGATGGTGCGCCACTGGGCGCCGTCACCGAGTACCTGCGCCGCGATCGCCCACCAGTCCTCGCCGGGCTGGACGACGTGGACCCGGGTCGGTGGCGTGGCCGGCAGGGTGTCCGCTCGCGACGTCTGGGGGTTCATCACGGCGGCGGACGACACCGGCACCGTGGTGGCGTCCGGCTCGGGGGAGCCGGTCCTGGCCAAGGACGTCGCCAGGACGGCGGCGACCAGGGCCGAGGTGAGCGGACGAATCCAGGCGCCGGTGGTCGGTCGCCACCCGAACCGTCCCCGCGAGAGACCTGACGCCAGGTCGGTGGCCACCTCCACCACGATGGACAGCCAGGCGGCCCATCCGGCCGCGGTGACCATGCTCACCAGCAGCGAACCGTCGTCGGGGGACCCCGGGGTGGCCAGACCGGAGAAGTCGAGTGTGCCCAACGCCACCAGCAGCGCTGGTGCGCCCAGACACAGAGCCGCCAGGGCGAGCAGCGCGACCAGTCCCTTCAGCAGGCGACTCATGGGTTTCTCTTCCGGTAGGGGTCCAGTGGCGCACTGCCGCTGCCGCTGACCTGTCGCGAGCCGGGCAGACCGGGGACCAGCAGCTCGGCGAGACCGACGCGGCAGGTGATGGTGACGCTCACCTGGCCCGGGACGCCGACGGGGTTGGCGAAGTCGGCCAGGTTCGAGGTGGTGACCGGGTCCTCGCAGGGCAGCGGGTTCGACGTCACGACGGTGGTGATGCGGTGGCGCGCCTCAGCGGTGGATCGGGCTTGGCTGGCGGCGCGGGCGGCAGCGCCGGCGATGTGTGCCATGTCGGTGCGTCCCTGCCAGAGCCGGAAACCGGCCGTCATCACCCCCAGCAGCAACACGATGAGGGGGATGACCAGGACCGCCTCGAGGGCGGGGCTGAGGCCACGGACGACGCGCCGCCCGGCGGTCATGGCACCTCCAAGGGCATCACCGCGGTCCGGCTGACCCGTCCCTGACCGAAGTCGAGGAACAGGTCGGCTGACCCGGTGACGGTCACAGTGGCCACGCCCGACGAGCGAGTCACGCTGACCGTCACGTCACGAAGCCCCGAACCGACGGCCGCCCGCTGCGCCACGGCGCCCCCGGAGCCCGCCGGCGCCTGATACCAGGCCTCGGCCTCGGCACCGGCCATGGCCGCCGACCTCGCCACCTGCTGCGCCTGGAGGATGGCCGCCGCCTGCACGATGCCGCTGATCATCAGCACGATCAGCGGCGCCAGCAGGGCCCACTGCACCGACTGGCTCAGCCCGCGCTCGGACCGGGCTGAGGGGGGCAGTGGCAGGCGTCCGACCAGCATGGTCAGCGTGGCAGCTTGGACTGGACGTAGGCGGTGACGACGGCGATGACGATGCCGGCCACGGCGACAGCTCCGGCCAGCAGGATCGCGTTCTCGGTCGACTGGGACAGACCCCGTTCACGGCGGGGCGCCGGGGCCAGCACGGCGCTGGCTAGCAGGCCGTAGATGATGTTCAACACGTGCATCGTTGTCTCCCTTGGTTGCGGTGGGTGGGTCTCAGCCGGACAGCATCCGGAGCAGGGGCGGTGTGAGCAGGATCAACCCGAAGACCAGCGCTGGGATCACCATCCAGATCGTCAGCGACTCGCTGACCTGCTGCGCCTCGATCTTCTGGCTCATCAGGTGGCTGTCCCGCAGTTCACGGACACGGGCTCGCAGCGCCCCACCGAGGGCGGCGCCCTGTTCGTCCAGCCTCATCACGTCGGCCACGTCACGCAGTGGCTGCAGGTCCAACCGGTCGGCGACCTCCTCAAGACCCTGCCAGGCAGGGCGCTGCTCGAGACGCGCCCGCTCGAGTGCCTGACGCAGCTCCCGGAACAGGATGTTGTCCGACAGGGATGCGGCGCGGGTGAGGGCCACGGTTGAGGACTGGTTCGCGAGACGTTCCAAGGTCACCAGGTCGATGTAGGTGAACACCGCCTCACCGGCGGCAGCGTGCAGTCGTCCGCTGGCGCGCCACAACAGCAGGTCAGGCAGGAACCACCCGGCGACGGTGCCGACCGCCACCCAGGCCGCCGACCCCGGCCCGATCGGCAGGTCCAGCAACCAGGCCAGCAGGGATACCAGCCCGGGTGCGAGGGCACCGATCAGCGCCATCACCAGCTTCTCGGCCATGAAGTCGGCGCCGGTGCGTCGCTGCATCTGCAGGGTCGCTGCCGTCCGTTCGGCCACCGGAATTGCCGACCACAGCCGCAACCCCACCCGGTCGAGCAGACCGTCGTCGGCGCTGCCGGACTCCACCAGCAGGCGGGGATTCGTGGGGGTGACGCTGCCAAGGACGTCGGCCAACCGGACGGGGCGGCGGGAGGCCCCGATGGCGACGGTCCACAGACCGGCGGCGAGCAGGGCACCACCGAGCAAGGGCAGCAGCGACCACCAGCGCAGCGTGCCGAGCAGGCCCACCACCAGGTCGTTCATGACCAGCCACCGGTGAGGATGCGGTCCCGCCGTTTGGGCAGGGTCCGGTGTCGCAGCACCACCAGCGCTCCCACATAGGTGGCCAGCAGCAGCGCCAGGATGAGCTGCCCGGTGGCGGTGCCGTACGGGTCGAAGTACTGCCCTCCCAATACCAAGGCCGCGCCCATCACCGCCAGGGTGATCAGGGTGATCTGCCGCACCACGATGCGCGGCTTGGCCCGTTCGGACTCGATCTCCCGCAGGGCACGCAGACGTTCCTGGGTCGCCTCGGCGATGCCCATCAGGGTGTCGCTGGTGCCGGTGCCGCCGCGTTGGGAGGCCAGCATCAACGCCGCCACCACTGCGTCCACCTCGGGGGCATCATGCTCGTCGGCCAGCGCCCGCAGCGCGTCCGCGGTCGTCCAGCGGCCGTCCATGCGGCTGACGGCCAACTGGATCGACGGGTGCAGCACCTCGGGACTCTGCCGCCGGGTGGCCCGAATCGCGTCGGCCACGGACTTGCCGGTGAGAATTGAGGAGTTGAGCAGCCGCACCCACTGGTCGAGTGCCTGCAGCAGCACCAGTTCGCGGTTCTTCGGCGCCGCCAACAGCCAAGGCAGACCGAGCACCGCCGCCGGGACCGCCACCAGCATCACCACCCACCCGGTGAGCGCGAAGGTGAGCAGACCGGCTGCGGCAGCACCGACGACCAGCAGCCGCCAGCGTCGGGACAGCAGACGCCAACGCCGCCGTATCAGGCTGCTCGCCAGCGGACGGGAACCCTGCGTGGGCTGGACGCGCCCCGGGTCGGGAACCACCCCCCTGACCAGCAGGAACAGTCCCAGGACGGTGAGGAAGCTCCCGGCGAGCACCACCACGGGGCTGCTCATCGCTGCTCCTGCAGGAAGGGTGCGAGTTCGTCCAACAGGGCGGGTTCGGGATGCAGCACTTCTGGCTGGCCTGCCGAGCCCGCCCGATACAGCAGGTGCGTGGTGGGTCGTCCGTTCTCGAGGCCACCGGTGAGCGTGCGTACC
The DNA here is from genome assembly GCF_017355265.1 of Tessaracoccus sp. SD287. Classification (GTDB taxonomy): domain Bacteria; phylum Actinomycetota; class Actinomycetes; order Propionibacteriales; family Propionibacteriaceae; genus Aestuariimicrobium. Next base: position 24,127 of record NZ_JADIJQ010000014.1, on the reverse strand, counting down.
TCGCTGATGAACCGGCTGCGGGTGCCGCCGCGCCACGTGTCGTCGACCAGCTTCACGTGAACCAGGAAGTGCAGGTTGTGGGCAATCTGCCGGTAGGCCTCGTCGACGCTGATCACCCCGCCCTGGGCCACCCGCGACGCCAACCGGTCGATGGTGGAGACCGCCGAGTGCGAGTGCGTCGTCGACAAGGACCCGGCGCCCGACTGCATCGCCTGGAACAGGGCACCGGCCTCTTCGCCGCGCACCTCACCCACCACCAGACGGGTCAGGTTCTGGCGCAGCGCCTCGGGAATCAGGTCGGCCACCGACCAGGCCCCGAGCGAATGACCGGCCGCCTGCTCACCCAGACCAACCCGCGCCTGGAGCGCCAACATGTTGCGCCGGTGCGGCTGCAGATGGGTCAACAATTCGTAGTCGGTCTCCAGGGTGCCGAAGCGTTCGGTCCTGGGAATGGCGTCGATCAGCGCCCTGAGCAAGGTCGTCTTGCCGGCACCCTGGTCGCCGCTGACGACGGTGGACTTCTGTGCCAGCACTCCCGCCCGAAGAATCCGGGCCAACTCCAGCGGCATCAGTCCACCGGCCGCCAGCGACGCCAGGGTGACGTCGGTGTGCAGGTGTTGGCGGATGATCACCGAGGGGCGGAAGCTGAGCCCGAACCCGATGGCGTGCAGGCGGAAACGGGTGCCCAGCGCAATGGTCATCATCGGGTGGGCGTCGTCGAAGGGACGCGCCGGCTGGGCGGTCTCACCCAGGAAGCGGACGGCCTCGACGAGCTCCTCGTCGCTGTCGGCCACCGGGGGGTGTTCGGAGCGGCGACCATCGGTGTGCTGGACCACCACCGAGTCCCAGCCGTGGATCTCGATGTTCTCGGCGTCGGCGATCTCGAAGACGGGCTGCATGCGTCCGTAGCCGAAGATGGCCGAGTCGACGGCCACCCGGTAGTCGGCCTCGTCGTCGGGACTCCACAGCGCCGCTGCGCTGGCGGCGAGTTCCTCACCCCGGGCGCGGACGACCTGACTGATCACACTGCGCCCCAGCATGCGCCGGTCCTCGGGGCCGAGGGTGCGCTTGTGCTCGGCCTCCCACGCCGTGAACGCCTCCGTCATCTGCTCGGCGGCCCGGCGGCGCAGGACGACCACCTCCGCCCAGTCCACGCCCGGCCCCACCATCCGCGCCGGGCGGGCGTCGGCGATCGTGGCACCCCGACGCGACGGGGGAGTGACGGGCGATGACGGCAGCGGCTGGCTCGCGTTGAGTCGCTGCAGCACCCGGTCCAGCGCCTCGTGGGTGCTGGGCCGGCCACCTGCGACCTGCTCGGCTCGCTTCATGGGACATTCCTCGTCAGGACCGACGCGTCGCGCTGGGCCAGCCGTGCGGCCAGTCGCCCCTGCAGGCCGTGGGCACCTTTGACCAGGGAGGCGACGTAGGCGCCGCCCACGAACCGCCGAGGTGGGTCGGCAGCGTCGCTGAGGACCTCGGCGTGCTCGGGCGACCATTCGATGGCCAGCGCCACCGGAACACCGAACTGGGCGCTGATCTCGGCGGGCGAGTACGGCCGACCCGGACCGATCACCGCCAGGGCGACCTCGCAGGCCGCACTGGCAGTTTCGACCTGGTCGAGCACAGCCGGCAGGTGCGCCGACAGGCCCACCAGCGACCGCAGCGAGGAGCGAGTCGCCACCAGCACCTGGTCAGCGCGGCGCAACAACTCCTGCTCAATCCCGGCCGGTCCAACCCGGCCAGCGTCGACCAGGACGTCCATGCCCCGGTGGTGCGCCTCGCGAAAGTCCTCGGCCAACTGGCCCCATCCCGAGAACAGACTGGACGCCGAGGGCTGCCGGAAACCGGGCAGCAGCAGTCGTCGTCCCTCCACGTCCAACCGTTGGGTGTGCTCGAGCAACACACCCCTGCTGCTCAAGGGGTGGCGCGAGGCCTGCATCAGGCTGGTCAGGCCGCGACCGTCGGCCTGGCCGCCGAGGTAGCCCCCGGTGATCGCCTGCGGAGCGTCGCGGTCGCAGTCGGCCAGCAGCACCGGGCGCGGCCACTGCAGCGCCAGGCCCAGTGCCGTGGTCGTCGTGCCCGGAGCGCCACTGACCGCGCACATCACCACGACGGCCATCACGACGTCCTCGTCAGCACGAGACGTCCCGAAGCCGCCAGTTCGGCGATGGCGGCCGACTCCGCGGTGGCCACGCTGACGTCGAGCACCCAGCTGGCCCCGTCGGGCAGTTCTCGCGGCACGCTGATCACGGTGGCCTCAAACGTCTGACCGGTGGTGGCGCCCGTCGTCCCGGCTGCCCCCTCGGCCGCACTGCTCACCGCCACCAGCCTCACCTTCGTGCCCGGTGGCATCGCCGTCGAGGGCAGCCGTCCGGAGGCCAACTTGAGGCCCAGGTGGGAGGTCCCCGGCTGCATCACCGGCGCGCCGATCCAGCCCGCGCCGACCAGAGAGCCCTGCGGCAGGTCGACCAGTGCGGTCTGGCCGACCAGCGCCTGGAGTTGGTCGGCAGGAATGGTGCTGACCCCCGGCACCGCTCCGATCGTGACGGTGGTCAGGTCGTCGGGTCCCACCACCACCCCGCGGGGGACCGACCGCGCGACGGCGACGACGGCGTGGGTGTCATTGGCCTGGTCGAAGGCGGCGGTCACGGCCAGCGCGCCCAGCACGGCACACAGCACCCCGACGATCATCAGCCGCGGGCTGCGTCGTCCGCGCATCGTTGCGCCGGGGACCCGAATGGGATGAGGTGCGCCGTCATGGTTTTCGGTCACCTCCCGAAGGCTATGGACTCAGAGGGCCAATCGAAACACCGTTTGGGAAATCTGTGGATAACTTCGTGTTTTCGGTGGTGGCGGCGTCGCCCCGTGGGGTCGGGCCTAGCATGGCCGCATGGTGAGCCTGCCGCCTGCTGTAGCGGCGCCGGACGCTGCGCGCTGGCACCGTCTGCTGCCGGGGGTCCAGGTGCTGCGTCACTACGACCGCGCCTGGCTGCGCGGTGACGTGATCGGTGGCGCCACGGTCGCGGCCTACCTCGTCCCACAGGTGATGGCCTACGCCACCCTGGCCGGGCTCGACCCGGTCGTGGGGCTGTGGGCCACGCTGGCGCCGCTGCTGGTCTACACGGTGCTGGGTTCCTCGCGGCAACTCTCGGTCGGGCCCGAGTCGACCACCGCCCTGATGACCGGGGCAGCCATCGCCGCCCTGGCCGGCGGGCTCGGCGCCGACCGGGTCGCCGACGTCGCCGCGGCCTTGGCGATCACTGTCGGGCTGGTTGCCGTCCTGGGCTGGCTGGCCCGGCTCGGATTCCTGGCCGACCTGTTGTCCAAGCCGGTGCTGGTCGGCTTCATGACCGGCATCGCGGTGGTGATGGTCACCAGCCAACTGGATTCAGTCAGCGGCATCAGCATCAATGCCGCCACCCCCTTCGGCGAAACGGCCCAGTTCCTCACCGGTCTGAACACGGCGCACCCGCCGACGCTGATCGTCGGGGGCGCCGGACTGGTGTTGCTGCTCGTGCTGAGGCGGGTAGCCCCGCGATGGCCCGGTCCGCTCGTCTTCGTGGGGCTCGCCGCGCTCGCGTCCTGGCTGTTCGACCTGGGGGGTCGGGGTGTCGCCCTGGTCGGTCAGGTGCCCCGCGGGCTGCCGACGCCGGGCCTGCCCAACATGGCAGGGCTCGACCTGGGGGAGTTGGCGATCGCGGCGGTCGGCATCACCCTGGTCGGCTACTCCGACATGGTGCTGGTCGGACGATCCTTTGCCGCCAGACGCAGACAGCGCACCGATCCCCAGCAGGAGTTCCTGGCCCTGGGCGCCATCAACCTGGCCTCGGGGCTGAGCGCGGGGATGCCGGTCAGCTGCAGCGGTTCCAGGGTGGCGGTCGCCGACGCTGCCGGCGCCAGGACCCAGCTGCACTCTCTGGTAGCGGCCGCACTCATCGTGGTCGTGATGTTCCTTGGCGGCCCGGTGCTGGCCACGTTCCCCGACGCCGCGCTGGGGGCCGTGGTGATCTACGCCGCCATCCGGCTGGTCGACCTGGCCGACTGGCGCCGCATTGCCGGATTCCGGCGCAGCGAACTGGCGCTCGCCGTGCTGACCGCGTTGGCGGTGATGGGCCTGGGCGTGCTGCAGGGCATTGCCGTCGCCGTCGGACTGTCCATCCTCGACCTGCTGCGGCGACTGGCCCGGCCCCACGACGGCATCCTGGGGCGCGCCCCGGGGGTGCCCGGCATGCACGACATCGATGACTACCCCGGGGCGGTGCAGGTGCCGGGGCTGGTCGTCTACCGCTACGACGCCCCGCTGTTCTTCGCCAATGCCGACAACTTCGTCGCCGGCGCCCTGGACGCCGTCGACACCGCGCCCACCCCGGCCCGGTGGCTGTTGATCAACGCTGAGGCCAACATTGACGTCGACCTCACCGCCGTCGAGGCGTTGGAGCGGCTGCACCGGGACCTGGCCGGACGCGGGGTGGTGCTGGCCCTGGCCCGGGTCAAGCAGGACCTGCGCGACCAGTTGCAGGCCGCCGGCATCATCGACCTGGTCGGCGACGGCTTCATCTTCGAGACGCTGCCGACCGCCGAGCAGGCCTACGACCGCTGGTCGCGGCGGCAGAGAGACGCCGAATCCGGGTAATCTCGGTGCCATGCGACTTATCGGAGCCACCTGGCAGCGCTGGCTCAACCTGGCGCTGGTCGTGCTCGGTGTGCTGGTGGTGCTCTACGGGGCATTCGTCCAGGGCCGGGGTGCCGAGACCTGCCGCGGGGTCGAGATGCGCCCCGGTGACGTCTGCCACAAGTCCACCTACACCCAGCTGCACACCGCCGAGACCCAGACCTACGAGCAGCGCAAGCAGGCGGCGCTGGCGCAGCGTCCGGTCGTGGTGGTCAGCGGGCTCGTGATCGCCGGGTTCGGTGGGTTCCTCTACCGCCGCAGCGGTACCCCCCGCGGCCAGGCGTCGGTCGACGAGGAGCGCCTGCTCAACACCCACTGACGGGTCCTGCGGCTAGCAGGTGTGACCGTGGTCTGTCCAATCCCTGTCCACAGCCCATTGGCGGGCCCGGGGGAGTGCGACACGCGGGAATGACAGCGAATGTCGCCGGTTGTCCACAGCTGTCCACAGGCGTTCTCAGGGAAAAGGTGTCGGAAGAATCACTCCGGCTGCAGCGACATCGGCCCGTAGACGAGCCGATCCTCCTCATACAGGCTGACCTGGTCGATCCCGAGGTCAGTCAGTTCCAGGTAGCTCTCGGTCAGCCAGGCCTCGGCCGAGCCCTGGTCGTCGAAGCGGCGGCCCATACCGGCACCGGTCAGGTCGTCGGCGCGCAGTTCGGCACCGGCGACCAACTCGGCGTCCCAGTACCAGGACATCAGTAGGACTCGCCGCGCTTGATCCGCGGGCCGGGGTTGCGGAAGCGACGAATGGACATCATCCGGGAGTTCATCTCCATCAGCACCCCACGGAAGAAGGGGTTCTTGATGCGTCGGGCGGCCTCGGCCTTGTAGCCGCGCCACGCCCACCACACGTTGCCGACCCAGCTGATCAGCAGGAAGAGCATCACGCCCATGATGACGGTCTGCACCGTCGCGCTGCGGGCAAAGGCGAAGCTCACCGCGACCAGCACCAGCATGGTCGGCAGCAGGAACTCGGTGACCGTCCAGCGGGCGTCGACGTAGTCGCGCATCAGCACCTTCTCGGGGGTGTTCTGCTGCGCGGTCCAGCTGTCCTGGCGGGCGGTCTGCCGGGCTCGACGCTCGGCGGCCTTGAGTTCCTTCTTGGTGAGGTTCGGATGCAGCCGCTCCATTCGCGCCTTCTCGGCCTCCGCGCGGGTGGGGGTGGGCCGGTCCTTGCGACGCGGGCCCCTCGGGCCGGCCCCGTCGGTGGGGTCGGTCTCGACCACGACGGGCTCGGTCTCGCCTGCCTGGCCGGTCTTCGCGTTGCGCTGTTCGTACGGGCGCAGGAGTCCCACGGTGGTGTCCTCTGTGTCAGGTGCTGGAAACGATGCTGGAGTTGCTCACCGCGGTGGCCGACGGTGCCCAGGGTAGGCCCCCAGTCTAGGTGATCTCCCCCCGGGGACTGAACGCCGCCACCCCCGGACGAGGGCAGCACCCGATTCGTCCCTGACTTCCCTTACACAAGCACCCTCGTGCGCATAGGGTGGTGCAGTACAGCCGCCGTGCCAACACGTTCGGCAACCACTGGAAGGACACGCAGACTCTCATGGCCGGAATATTTTCCCGCATCTCGACTGTCTTCCGTGCCAAGGCCGACAAGGCCCTGGACAAGATGGAAGACCCTCGCGAGACCCTTGACTACTCCTACCAGCGCCAGCTCGAGCTGCTGCAGAAGGTGCGTCGTGGAGTGGCCGACGTGGCCACCAGCCGCAAGCGCGTCGAATTGCAGGCCAACCAGCTCAACGGCGAGGTCGAGAAGCTCAACACGTCTGCCCAGCGCGCCCTGCAGCAGGGCCGCGAGGATCTCGCCCGCGAGGCGCTGACCCGCAAGTCCGGTCTGCAGCAGCAGCTGTCCGACCTGCAGGCCCAGCATGCCCAGTTGCAGGGCGAGGAGGAGAAGCTGGTCCGCGCCAGCACCCGCCTGCAGGCCAAGGTCGACGCCTTCCGCACCCGCAAGGAGACGATCAAGGCGACCTACTCGGCAGCAGAGGCCCAGACGCGCATCAACGAGGCGTTCTCGGGCATGAGCGAAGAGATGGGCGACGTCGGCATGGCCATCCAGCGCGCCGAGGACAAGACCATGCAGTTGCAGGCCCGGGCATCAGCGGTTGACGAACTGCTCGCCTCCGGTGCCCTGGAGGATCCCACCGGCCTCTACAAGGACGACATCACCCGGGAGCTCGACGCGCTGGCGTCCACCTCGCAGGTGGAGGACGAACTGAGCGCGTTGAAGAACCAGATGGCGCTCGGCTCGGGTGCGGCCCCCACGCAGGGGGCACTGCCCGCCGGCAACGGTCAGCAGCAGTACCAGGCGCCCCAGCAGTACCAGGCGCCAGAGCAGTCCCAGACGCCTCAGCAGTCCCAGGCACCCGATATGCAGGCGCCGCAGGCACCTCCTGCCGCACCCACCGATTTCCAGCCGCAGAGCGAGGGCGCGAGCCCTCAGAACAACTAAGGGAGCATCATCATGAGCCAGCACGACCAGACCCCCGGAATCAGCCCCAACGACGCACCCCAGGAATTCGGCACGGGCGAGGATCACGCCAACCCGGGCTACCAGCCTCGTGAGGGCCAGCATGCCAACCCGAACTACCAGCCCGACGAGCAGGGTGACGCCCCGCAGTACCAGCCCCACGCAGTGCAGGACCGTGGCGCCGCCCCCACCCCGTCCCACGGCCACGGCCACGACCACGTCGAGGGTGGCGACCCAGAGGAGCGGGCATGATCATTCGCATCCTGGGGGAGGGCCAGTGGACCGTCGAGCCCGAACAGCTCGACGACCTGCAGAGCTCCGATGCGAAGGTGGAACAGGCGCTCCGGGACAATGACCAGGACGCCCTCACCGAAGCCCTCGAAGGTCTGGTGGCGCACATCAAGGAACTCGGTTCGGCCGTGCCCGACGACGTGCTGACCGACTCCGACCTGATCATCCCCGACACCACGGCCACCCTGGAAGATGTCGCCAAGTTCCTCGACGACCTCGGTTCGGATGAAGGATTGATCCCGGTCTGATGAGAGTCGTGGTCGCCACCGACCGCTTCCCCGCACTCAGCTCCGCCCAGGCAGGCGCCGCAATGGCCACTGCCTGGGCGGAACACCGTGCGCAGGTCGCCGTCGTACCGCTGGGCAATGCCCTGGCGGGATTCCAACAAGCCCTGGCCGATCTGTTGGCCGCCCCTGACGACCTGATCGCCACCGAGCACGGCATCGCCAGCGTCGTCGAGGCCGACACCGAGGACGGCACGCTGCTCGCCATCCGTCCCGAGCACGTCCCCGCCGGCGACGGCATTGATCCGGTGGCCAGTTCGGTCGAGGTGGGACACCTCGTCCGCGAGGTGGTCACCGCCGCCCGCCGCCGTGGACCGGTCAGCCGGATCGTCCTCGAACTCGGCGACCGGCCCTGCCACGACGGGGGAGCGGGTTTCCTGTCGGCCCTGGGCGCACGCGCCGACCGTGACCTCACCTGCGGCGTCGCCGCCCTGGCCGGCATCACCAGCGCCGACCTGGCACCGGTCGTCGACTGGCTGGACGGCGTCGCCCTTGACCTGGTCGTGCCTGCCGGCGAGGAGGGCAGGCACCTGGTCGGGCTGCGCGGACTGACCTCGGTGCGCGGACACGCCATCGGACTGGACCCGACGACCCTGCTGTCGACCGACCAGGCGCTGGTCGACCTGGCCGCGGCCCTCGACCAGAAGCGGACCTCGATCAGCGCCGGGGCCGGCGCGGCCGGCGGCATCGGTTTCGCGGTCCGGGCGTTGGGCGGGGTGGTCACCACCGGCGCTGCCTACGGCCGCGACCTGGCGAAGCTGACCGACACCATCAACCAGGCCGACCTGGTCGTCACCGGCGGCGCTCAGTTGGACTTCGGCACCATGGGCGGTGACGTGCTGTTCACCGTGCTGGCCGCGGCGAGCGCCGCCCTGCGGCCGGTGGTGGTGGTCGCTGAACACAACTTCATCTCGGCGCGGGAACTGCGGTCGATCGGCATCGAGGCTGCCTACTCGGTGCGCAGCGACGTCACCGACCCGACCCCGGTGGGGGCTGAGGAACTGCTGGCGGCGGTGCGTCCGGTCGCAAACTCGTGGACCTGGTGAGCCTGCGCACCGGTCTGCCCTCGGCGAACAGGGGCCCCGACCCGACACGATTCTCGGCACGGACTTCGTTGTTCCAGTCGGTCAGCGTAGAATCATTGCCACTGCGCTGAAGCGATTCGGTGCTGCACATTGCTCCACGAGCATTTTGGGAAAGGGACACCATGACCACCACTGCCGAACCGACTCTCGACGGGATTGCTCTGACCGACGGAGCTGCGTCCAAGGTCAAGGCCCTGCTGACCTCCGAGGGCAGCCTGGACGACCTGGCCCTGCGCATCGCCGTGCAGCCCGGCGGTTGCTCCGGCCTGCGCTACCAGCTCTACTTCGATGACCGCTCGCTGGACGGCGACCTCGTGAACACCTTTGACGGCGTCAACGTCGTCACCGACCGGATGAGCGCCCCCTACCTGTCGGGTGCAACCATCGACTTCGTCGACACGATCGAGAAGCAGGGCTTCACCATCGACAACCCCAATGCGCAGAACTCCTGCGCCTGCGGCGACTCCTTCCACTGATCGCCCGCGCGGGCGGTTTCCCAGCTGCGGAGCCGCTTGTCAACAGCGCCATCCCAAGTTCGGCCGTGGCCGACGGGGTGGCGCTTTTGCGTTACGCTACCCGGGTAGACATCGCTCGAGGGTGGAGTGGTATGGCATGAGTACGAAGGGGACGACGACGTGAGCTTGGATCGATCACGATTCCGCCGCGGGACGGTGGCGACGGTTGCCGCCGGGTCGCTGCTGATCCTCAGTGGATGCAGCGGTCAGGGTGCACGACTTGGCCTGTTGGAACCGGCCAGCGACCGGGCCCCTGCCATGGGCAACCTGTGGATGGGTGCGTGGATCGCCAGCTTCGTGATCGGCGGCCTGACCCTGGCCCTGATCCTGTACGCAGCTGTTCGCTACCGCCGCCGCCGGGGCAACCCGGTGCCGCGGCAGACCAAGTACAACCTGCCCATGGAGCTGCTGTACACGTTGGTGCCGCTGCTGATCGTCACCGTGCTGTTCTTCTTCACGGTCAGGGCGCAGAACGAGGTGCTCGACCGTGAGGCGCCCATTGACCACACCATCAACGTGGTGGGCCAGAAGTGGTCGTGGACGTTCAACTACATGGAGCAGGACAACGCCGCCGTCGGCAACGTCGTCCACCAGGTCGGCACCATGTCCTACATCCCCGACCTGTACCTGCCGGTGGACAAGACGGTGCGCTTCAACCTGGCGTCGGCCGACGTCATCCACTCGTTCTGGGTTCCGGCCTTCTACTTCAAGATGGACGTCATTCCCGGCCACCCGAACTCGTTCGACCTCACGCCGACCAAGCTCGGCACCTACGACGGCAAGTGTGCGGAGCTGTGTGGCACCTACCACGCACACATGATTTTCAAGGTGCACGTGGTGACCGAGCAGGAGTACCTGGCCAAGCTCAAGGAACTGGCCGCCAACGGCCAGACCGGTGAGAAGAAGGCCCAGGTCTCCGCCACCTCCCTCGCCACCCAGCCTGCGAAGGAGCCCCACAAGTGACCACCGTTGCCCGTACCGACCTGCGCGAAGAGACGCGCACCGATGCCAAGGCCCGCAGCATCGGGTCGCTGGTGATGCTGTACCTGACCACCACCGACCACAAGCGCATCGGCCACTTGTACTTCATCACCACGATCGCCTTCTTCTGCTTCGGCGGCCTGCTCGCGCTGGGCATCCGCCTGGAGTTGGCTGCCCCCGGCATGCAGTACATGCACCAGGAAGTGTTCAACCAGCTGTTCACCATGCATGGCACGATCATGCTGCTGATGTTCGCCACCCCCCTGTTCGCCGGGTTCGCCAATGCGATCCTGCCGCTGCAGCTGGGTGCCCCCGACATGGCCTTCCCGCGGTTGAACATGCTGGCCTACTGGCTGTACCTGTTCGGTTCGCTGGCGGCCTGCGCCGGATTCCTGAGCCCCGGTGGCGCCGCCAGCTTCGGCTGGTTCGCCTACGCCCCGCTGTCGGACGCGATCCACTCGCCCGGTGTCGGTGGAGACCTGTGGATCATGGGTCTCTACATCATGGGCTGGTCGTCCATCCTGGGCGCCGTCAACTTCCTGACCACCATCGTCACCATGCGCGCGCCGGGCATGACCATGTTCCGGATGCCGATCTTCAGCTGGAACATCATGGTCACCTCGATCCTGGTGCTGCTGGTCTTCCCGGTCCTGGCGGCCGGTCTGATGGTGCTGGGCGCTGACCGGATGCTGGGGACCCACATCCTCGACCCCGCCCACGGTGGTCCGATCCTGTGGCAGCACCTGTTCTGGTTCTTCGGCCACCCCGAGGTGTACATCATCGCGCTGCCGTTCTTCGGCATCATCACCGAGGTGCTGGCCGTGTTCAGCCGCAAGCCGGTCTTCGGCTACGTCGGCCTGGTGATGGCCACCCTGGCCATCGGCGCCCTGTCGGTGTCGGTCTGGGCCCACCACATGTTCGTCACCGGTGCGGTGTCGCTGCCGTTCTTCTCGTTCATGACCTTCCTGATCGCGGTGCCCACCGGGGTGAAGTTCTTCAACTGGATCGGCACGATGTGGGGCGGGTCCATCAGCTTCACCGCCGCCATGCTGTGGGCCATCGGCTTCCTGGTCACCTTCCTGTTCGGTGGCCTGACCGGCGTCATCCTGGCCTCGCCGCCGCTGGACTTCAACGTCTCCGACACCTACTTCGTGGTTGCCCACTTCCACTACGTGGTCTTCGGCACGGTCGTGTTCGCCATGTTCGCCGGCCTGTACTTCTGGTGGCCGAAGATCACCGGGCGGATGCTGAACGAGACCTGGGGCAAGATCCACTTCTTCACCCTGTTCTTCGGCTTCCACCTGACCTTCCTCGTCCAGCACTGGCTGGGCGTGGAGGGCATGCAGCGACGCATCGCCGACTACGGCGCCTGGGAGGGTTTCACCCTGCTCAACCAGATCTCGACGTTCGGCGCGTTCCTGCTGGGCATCAGTTTCCTGCCGTTCTTCTGGAACGTGTGGATCTCGCGCAAGAGCCCCCTGGTGGGCGTCGACGATCCCTGGGGTTGGGGACGCTCGCTGGAGTGGGCGACCTCGTCCCCGCCGCCGCGACACAACTTCACCAAGCTGCCGCGCATTCGTTCGCCCTACCCGGCCTTTGACGCCAAGCATCCCGAACTGGCCAACGCCGAGTACGAGATCGAGGACGACGTCCTGCAGCGCTACGCCGACGAGCACGAGAAGGAGCTCACCCGATGAGGACTTCAGCCAAGATCTTCCTGGCACTGGCGATCTACTTCTTCGTCGTCGACGCGGTCTACTTCGTCATGACCCGCGAGCCCGTGGGCGTCACCGCCCTGCTGCTGTCGGGCGTGATGTCGCTGATCATCATGACCTACACGCTGATCGCCGCCAAGGAGTCCGGGACGATCGTCTCGGACGACGCCGACGGTGAGATCTACCAGGGCGCCGGCGACCTCGGGTTCTTCCCGCCCAAGAGCATCTGGCCGCTGTGGGTGGCGCTGACCATGACCGTCATCGCGCTCGGCCCGGCGCTGGGCTGGTGGCTGACCCTGGCCGGTATCGGCATGGGGCTGTGGTCCCTGTCCGGGTGGGTCTTCGAGTTCTACCGCGGCGACTACGCCCACTGAGCACGTCCCGCACTGGTCCACTGACGACAACGGCCCCGGTTTCCACCGGGGCCGTTGTCGCGTCCTCACCAGCTGACTGCGACCGGACGCCCCTCCTCGTAGCCGGCGGAGCTCTGGACGCCCACCAGGGCCAGCTCGGCGAACTCGGCGAGGCTGGCGGCGCCGGCATAGGTGCACGACGAGCGCAGTCCCGAGGTGATGAAGTCGACCAGGTCCTCCACGCCGGGACGCGCCGGGTCGAGGTACATCCGCGAACTCGAGATGCCCTCCTCGAACAAGGCGGCACGGGCACGCTCGAAGGCGGTCTGGTTGGCGGTGCGGGCACGCACGGCGCGGGCGCTGGCCATGCCGAAGGACTCCTTGTACCGGCGCCCGTTGTGGTCGACCTGCATGTCACCGGTCGACTCGTGAGTTCCGGCGAACCAGGAACCGATCATCACGCTGCCGGCGCCGGCTGCCAGCGCCAGGGCCACGTCGCGGGGATGCTTGACGCCACCGTCGGCCCAGACGGACCTGCCCAGCTCGCGGGCGGCCGTGGCGCACTCCAGCACGGCGCTGAACTGGGGACGTCCGACGCCGGTCTGCATCCGGGTGGTGCACATGGCGCCGGGCCCGACGCCGACCTTGACGATGTCGGCACCAGCCTCGACCAGGTCCCGGGTGCCGGCGGCGGTGACCACGTTCCCGGCCACCAGCAGCACCCGGCGTCCGGTGTCGGCCTCGAACTCGTCACGGACGGTGCGCACGGCCTGCAGCGCGTCGATCATCTTCTGCTGGTGGCCGTGGGCGGTGTCCATCACCAGGACGTCCGAACCGGCCTCCAGCAGGGTCCGCGCCCGCCCGGCCACGTCGCCGTTGATGCCGACCGCGGTGCCGACCATCAGCCGCCCCTGCGGATCAAGGGCTGGGGCGTACAGGGCAGCGCGCAGGGCCCCCTTGGAGGTCATCAGGCCGACCAGCTTGCCGTCGCTGCCCACCGCCAGCGCCACCTTCTGGTGCTGCGCCGCCAGGGTGGCGAAGACGTCCTCGGGGGTCGCCCCCGGGCCGACGATGGTCAGGTCGGTCGACATGACGTCCTGCACCTGGGCGAAGCGGTCGGCATTGTCGAACTCGGCGGCCGAGACCATGCCGATGGGGGCACGGTCGTCGGTCACGATGGCGACCCCGTGGGCCCGCTTGTGCAGCAGCGACATCGCCTCGCCAATCGTCGTGGTCGGGGCCAGCGTGATCGCGGTGTCGAAGACGGTGTGTGCCCGCTTGACCCGCGCGATGGACTCGGCCACGAAATCGGTGGGGATGTCCTGCGGCAGGATGGCGACGCCGCCGCGGCGGGCGATGGTCTCGGCCATCCGGCGCCCCGAGATGGCCGTCATGTTGGCCACCACCAGCGGCAGCGGCGTGCCCAGCCCATCGGTGCTGGTCAGGTCGACGTTGCCACGGGACCCGACCGACGAGCGGTTGGGTGCCATGAAGACGTCGTTGTAGGTCAGGTCATAGTCAGGGATCGCACCAAGGAACTTCACGTGCATGATTGTCTCACCCCGGCGGAAATGTTGAGAACTGTTCACCCCGCTGGCGTCCCTGCCGACGACTCGATGACTAGGGTGGGGTGGGCAGAGGAGGTGACGACTGATGGACCTGGACAAGATCAACGAGCGGTTGGAGGACGTCCACGAGGACAAGGTGAACCTGCGCGAGTTCATCGACCGCCTGGTCAACGCCGGCTACACCGTCGGCGATCCCGAGGGCACCGACCCAGCCCTGGTCGACCCGCAGGGACGCGCGGTGGAGACCTGGCGTGAGGACTACCCCTACGAGCAGTTGATGGACCGCGACGAGTACGAGGAGCAGAAGTACAAGCTGCAGGTCGAACTCCTCAAGCTGCAGTACTGGGGCCAGGACCACGGCAAGAAGCACCTGATCGTCTTCGAGGGACGCGACGCCGCCGGCAAGGGTGGCACCATCAAGCGCTTCACCGAGCACCTGAACCCGCGCGCCGCGCGCACCGTTGCCCTGACCAGGCCCACCGAACACGAAGCCGGCCAGTGGTACTTCCAGCGCTACGTGCGCCATCTGCCCACCGCCGGCGAGATGGTGCTGTTCGACCGGTCCTGGTACAACCGGGCCGGGGTCGAGCGGGTGATGGGATTCTGCAGCCAGGACGAGTACTCGACGTTCATGCGCCAGGTGCCGGAGTTCGAACGGATGCTGGTGGAGTCGGGCATCTACCTCACCAAGTTCTGGTTCTCGGTGACCCAGCGCGAGCAGCGCACCCGCTTCGCCATCCGCCAGATCGACCCGGTCCGGCGCTGGAAGCTGTCCCCGATGGACCTGGAGTCCCTGGACCGCTGGGATGCCTACACCGAGGCGAAGCAGGCCATGATCCTGGGCACCGACACCGACCACGCACCCTGGACCCTGGTCCGCTCCAACGACAAGAAACGTGGACGGCTCAACGCCATGCGCTTCTTCCTCAACCAGTTCGACTACGAGGGCCGGGACGACACGGTGGTCCGTGAGCCCGACCCGCTGATCGTCCAGCGCGGCCGTGACGCCGTCCACGACTGACCAGGGCCTGGTCGCCCAGGTGCTGTTGGCCGTCGACCAGGTGCCACCGGGACGGGTGGTCAGCTACGGCGACGTGGCAGCCCTGGTCGGCATCGGGCCCCGGCAGGTCGGCCGGATCCTGGCCCGGTACGGCCACCAGACGAACTGGTGGCGGGTGACCAACCACGCCGGTGAGCTCACCGTGCTGGACCAGGCCCGGCAGCAGTGGGCTGTCGAGGGCATCACGGTGGCCGCCCATGGCCGCGGCTGCCGCATTACCGACCACCGCGCCGACCTGGCCCGACTGGCCAGCGACTTCGAGGCCGCCGGGGGAGTGGTCCGGGCCTGACCGGTGGCCACCGGTCAGGGGGGACATGACAACGGGCGGCCCCCCGAAGGGAACCGCCCGTTGTCACTGTGCTGTTGCCGAACCTCAGTGGGTCGAGTCCAGTTGCCTGGTCTCGATGCGGTCGTCGCCCGGCACCTCGGCGTGGTCGTCCTGGTCGTCGTGGTGGTGCTTGGCGTCCTCGATCTCGGCGCGGGTCAGCCGCGGAATCTGGTAGCCGTGGTACCAACGTGAGGCAGCGGCACGCAGCTTGGAGACCTTCTTGCCGGTCTTCACACCGGCAGCGTTGACCCCGTCATCGGCCACCAGCACCTCGGGGGCCTCGTGCTGGGTGAGGGTCCAGACCTCATCGTGCGAGAGCGGCTCGTGCGGCTCGGTGTAGCCGCCCTCGGCGTCGCGTCGGATGATCGCGGTCTCGCCACCATGCAGCACCCGTTCGCGGTCACGACGCTGCATGTTCAGGCAGATGCGCTTGGTGATGATGAACGCCAGCACCGGGGCCACGAACACCGCCACCCGCAGGAAGTAGGTAATGCCGTTGAGGCTCATGTGGAACTGGGTCGCGATGATGTCATTGCCACCACCGATCCAGAACATGGCGTAGACGGTCATCATCGACACCCCGAAGGCGGTGCGGGTCGGGGCCTGGTGCGGCAGGTCGAGAATGTGGTGCTCACGGTTGTCGCCCGTCAGCCACTTCTCGATGAACGGCCACGCGCCCAGACCGGTGAACAGCAGACCCATCAGGCCCACCCCCGGCAGGAACACCGACCACGTCCAGGTGGTGCCCCACAGGTGGGACTCCATGGGCGGGACGATGCGGATCGCGCCCTCCAGCCAGCCCATGTACCAGTCAGGCTGCGAGCCCGCCGTCACCTGTGCCGGGTTGTAGGGGCCGTACTTCCACACCGGGTTGATCTGCATCAGACCACCCATCAGCACCAGCACCCCGAAGACGACGAAGAAGAAGCCGCCGGCCTTGGCCATGTAGACCGGGAACAGCGGGTAGCCGACCACGTTCTGCTCGGTGCGACCCGGGCCCGGGTACTGGGAGTGCTTGTGGAACACGATCAGGGCCAGGTGCGCCGCGATCAGGCCGAGCAGGATCGCCGGCACCAGCAGAATGTGCACCATGTACAGCCGGGCCACGATCAGTTCGCCGGGGAACTCCCCGCCGAAGACGAAGAACTCGGCCCAGGTGCCGATCAGCGGGATCGATCGGATCAGGCCGTCGACGAAGCGCAGACCCGTTCCGGAGAGCAGGTCGTCGGGCAGGGAGTAGCCGGCGAAGCCCTCGATGGTGCCCAGGGCGAACAGGCCGACACCGATCAGCCAGTTGATCTCGCGAGGCTTGCGGAAGGCGCCGGTGAAGAATACGCGCAGCATGTGGGCAGTGATGGAGGCCATGAACAGGATGGCGCCCCAGTGGTGGATCTGGCGCACCAGCAGGCCACCGCGGATGTCAAAGGACAGGTCCAGGGTCGAGGCGAAGGCCTCCGACATCTGCAGTCCCTGCATCAACTGGTAGGTGCCCTGGTACTCGATCTCGGCCATTGACGGCTTGAACCAGATGGTCAGGAAGACACCGGTCAGCAGCAGGACGATGAACGAGTACAGCGCGACCTCGCCCAGCAGGAACGACCAGTGGTCAGGAAAGACCTTGCGCAGGCCGGCCTTGCCGATCGATGCCAGGCCGAGGCGCTCGTCGGCCCAATTGAGGGGTCCGGCGGCAGCCTTGGCGGGGCTGGGCTTGGTGGGTTTCCCGGGCGTGATCGCCGGGGAGGGAGTCTCAGCGACTGACGTTGGCTTGGCCATCAGTTGTCACCGTCCTTGTAGTCATTGCGCGAGTCACGCTCGAAGTAGCTCGGGCCGACGGGGACGTTGAAGTCAGCCTGGGCGACCAGGAAGCCTTCGGAGTCGACCTTGATGGGCAACTGGGGCAGTGAACGTGCCGCCGGCCCGAAGACCACGACACCGGAGTTGCCGAGGTCGAAGGTCGACTGGTGGCAGGGGCACAGCAGGTGGTGGGTGGTGCGCTCCCACAGGCTGATGGGGCACCCCACGTGCGTGCAGATCTTCGAGTAGCAGAGGATCCCACCGACGTGCCAGTCCTTGCGGGACTCGGGGATCTTGATGCGGTCGGGCTCCATTCGGACGACCACGATGCTCGACTTGGCCTTCTCCTGCTGGAACTTCGTCCCGTGCAGGTCGAACAGGTTCTCGGGCTGGCCGTTGACCAGTTGGCCGATCTCGATGCCCTCGGGGCGCAGCGGCAGCTTGTTGACGTCGTTGACCAGGCGCACGCCCTCGGCCCACAGGGTCTCCTCGATGGTGGCGGCACGCAGACCGGGACCGGGATGGGGACCCATGTCGGCCAGGACCACGACGACCGGGACCACCGCCATGCCGATGGCACCCGCCAGGGCACCACCGATCAGCTTGCGTCGACCAAGGCCCGACTCCTCGGCGCCGGCCTGGAACTGTGCGGCGAGCGCCTTCTTGTCCTCGTCGGGCGAGGCGATCGGGTGGCGGTCCTCGGCGACCTCGTGGTCAGCCATCAACTGCTTGGCCCAGTGGATGCAGGCCAGACCAATCAGCAGAGCCGCCAGACCACCGGTCAGGCCGAGACCCAGGTGCTGGGCGAAGGCCTGCACCGGACCGAACGTGAAGATCGTCTCGCGGTCGACCGCGAAGTAGATCACCACGAAGGCGATGGCCAGCAGCGGCACCAGGCCGAGCATGGTCAGCACCTGGCGGTAGGCGCGGTCACCGGCGGCCTTGTTGACGTCGGTGTAACGCGGGATGTGCTCCTCGAGCCCCGGGTTGGCGACCGGTGCCCGGGTCGCCAGTTCGGCGCCGACGTAGTCCTCGGGGGCCAGCGGCCCCTGGTGGACGTGGGTGCCCTGCGGTGAGGTGGAATTGTCGCTCATCGTGCACGAGCTCCCTTCTTGGCAAGCCAAACAGCGATCAGGACCAGCGAACCCAGTCCCAGTACCCAGCCCCACAGGCCCTCACCGACCGGGCCAAGACCGCCCATGTCGAAGCCGCCGTTGGGTGAGGCGTGCAGGCTGTTGAGGTAACCCACGATCTGGGTGACGTCCTGGTCGGTCAGCACGCTGCTGGAGAAGACGGGCATCTGCTGGGGTCCGGTGCGGATCGCCTCGTGGATGTGCTTGTCCGTGGTCTCGGTCAGCGCCGGTGCGTACTTGCCGTTCGGCAGCGCACCGCCGCGGCCCTCGAAGTTGTGGCAGGCCGAGCAGTTCGTGCGGAACAGTTCACCGCCGCGGGCCAGTTCGGCAGCGGTCAGGCCGGTGTCGCTGTACTGGTCCTCGCTGGGAATGGCCGGGCCGGGGGCCAGGCTGGCCACGTAGGCCGCGATCGCCGAGATCTCCTCGGCGCTGTACAGGGTCTTCTTCGCCGGTGCCTGCGCCTCGGGGCGCGCCATCGGCATCCGGCCGGTCTCCATCTGGAAGTCGACGCTGGCGGCACCGACGCCGATCAGGGTCGGCGCCTCAGGGGTGCCCTCGCCGTTGAGGCCGTGGCACGACGAGCAGTTCAGCTCGAACAGGTCCTTGCCCTGGGCGATCTGCGACTTGGCGGTGGTGTCGTCGGCATTCGACTGCGCGGCCGGCAGCAGGGCGGAGTACAGGGCGCCCATCACGAACAGGGCGAGCACCAGCGCCAGGGGCTTGGCGGCGGGGTGGCGGCGCCGCTTGGAGAGGAATCGCATGGTCTTCCTTTCGGGTCAGGGCAGGAGGTAGATGGCCGCGAACAGGATGATCCACACGACGTCGACGAAGTGCCAGTAGTACGAGACGACCATCGCCGTGACGGTCTGCTCGTGGGTGTAGGTCCTGGCCAGGTAGGTGCGCCCCAGCGCGTACAGGAAGGCGATCAGGCCGCCCAGCACGTGCAGGCCGTGGAAGCCGGTGGCCAGGAAGAACAGCGACCAGTACACGTTTGCCTGCGGGGTGAAGCCCTCGCTGGCGAGGGTGGCGTACTCGTAGACCTGGCCGGCGATGAAGAACGAGCCCAGCAGGAAGCTGAGGATGTACCACTCGCGCATGCCCCACTTGGCCAGGTTGGCCAGCCCGCCGCGACGCTTGACGTGGCCATGCTCGGCGGCGTGGACACCGAACTGGCAGGTGACCGAGCTCAGGATCAGCACCAGGGTGTTGATGGCGGCGAAGGTGGTGGCCAGGTGGGCCTTCTCGCTGACCCACAGCGCGGTGCTGCCGTCAGCAGCAGCGATGCTGTAAGTGTTCTCGCGGATCATGAAGAACGCGGCGAACAGCGCCGCGAAGA
Source organism: Tessaracoccus sp. SD287 (assembly GCF_017355265.1). GTDB lineage: Bacteria > Actinomycetota > Actinomycetes > Propionibacteriales > Propionibacteriaceae > Aestuariimicrobium. Next base: position 4,539 of record NZ_JADIJQ010000014.1, on the reverse strand, counting down.
ACATGAGTTCGGACGCGAGCCACACCCACGTGCCCACCGGGACCATGTCCGGTCGTCCGACGGGCTTGTTGAGGCGCGCTGAAGCGATGGGATGCAGCGCGCCGCTGGGCACCGCGATGGTGCGAGTCGTCTGTTGAGTAGCCACGCCGCTGATTATGCCCACAAATCTGCGTTAGGTCATGTCAGACCCCAGTTTGTGTCCAGCTTGTGGCCTCGCACTTGTCCCCACCTGACGTTAGGGCAGGGCGGGGGGCCGCTGGGGACGGGGTGCCATAATTCGGCCCATGGACCTTCTGCCGCTGCATGCCACCCCCGACGATGCCATCCCGGCGCTCGGCGGGTGGGGCTACCTGACCACCTGGGACGTGCAACTCGGCGCGCTGGTCCCGATCCTGGTCTCGGTGGCGCTGTACCTGTGGGGGGTGCTGCGGCTGCGTCGACGCGGCGACAGTTGGCCCGTCTACCGCACGGTGTCCTGGGTGGCGGGCATGACCTGGATCGGTGTGGCCACCTTCAGCTTCCTCGGCGTCTACGACAACGTGTTGTTCTGGGTGCACATGGTCCAGCACATGGTGTTGACCATGGTGGTCGGCGTGCACATTGCCCAGGCCGCACCGGTCACCCTGGCCCTGCGGGCATTGCCGAAGCGTCCCCGGGGCTGGTTGCTGGCGGTGCTCCACTCGTGGGTTGCCAAGGTGCTGCTCTTCCCGCCGCTGACCACCGCCGTGATGATCGGCTACCCCTTCGCGCTGTACATGAGCGACCTGTACACCATGACGATGCGCAATGACTGGATGCACGACGCGCTGCACATCTGGATGGTCTACGCCGGAGTGACCTTCTTCGTCCCGATCATGGGCGTCGACCCGCTGCCCAACAAGCTGCCCTACCCGCTGCGCTTCTTCCTGGTGCTGCTGGCGATGCCGGGCCACGCCTTCATCGGGGTGACCATCATGGGGGCCACCCGGCTGATCGCCGAGGACTGGTACCTGGCCTTTGACCGGGACTGGGGACTGAGCCCCATGCGTGACCAGGCGTGGGCCGGCGGAATCCTGTGGGCCACCGGTGACCTGACCATGTTGACGGTGCTCACCGCCCTGGGCATCAACTGGTTCAAGGACTCCCAGAAGGAGGCCAAACGCATCGACCGGGCGCTGGACCGGCAGGAGGAACTGGAGGCCAGGGCGCAACGCCCGGCCGGTGCCGGGCGTTACGATACCGATGCCGCCACCACTACAGTGGGCCGGGAGGATGCCGCTGCCGCGACGCAATGGCACGAGAACCACGCGAAGGACGATCACTGATGAGCGCTGAGCAGCCGCTGAAGGTCATGGTTTACTCCGATGACCGCAACACCCGTCTCCAGATCCGCACGGCGCTGGGACGAACGGTGGCCGCGGACCTGCCCCCGATCGAGACCGTCGACGTGGCCACCGGCCCCGCGGTGATCCGCATCCTCGACAACGAGAAGTTCGACGCCCTGATCCTCGACGGTGAGGCCACCCCGACCGGCGGCATGGGTCTGGGCTACCAGTTGCATGACGAACTTGCCGACTGCCCGCCGGTGCTGCTGCTGGTGGCCCGCCAGGATGACGCGTGGCTGGCGGCCTGGTCGCGGGCCGAGGCCGTCACCGGGCTGCCGGTCGACCCCCTGACCCTGCCGGGCATCTTCGCCGAAATGGTGCGCAAGCACCGTCGCCGCGACGTCGACGAGGTGGCGACCTTTGACGCCCCGGTGACCCATGCCTGAGGTGGTCGACCTCGTCTCTGCTTCCACCTGGCCCGACCTGCTGACCGGACTCATCCAGGGCCGCCACCTCAACCAGGAGACGGCACGCTGGGCGATGGACCAGGTGCTGTCGGGTGATGCCACCCCGGTGCAGATCGCCGGACTGGCCGTCGCGCTGCGCGCCAAGGGCGAGACCATCGACGAGATCGGCGGCATGGCCGACGCCATGCTCGCTCGTGCCGTGCCGCTGGAACTCGACCGTGAGGCAGTCGACGTGGTCGGCTCCGGGGGCGACCGCGCCAACACGGTCAACGTGTCGACCATGGCCTCGATGGTGGCCGCTGCTGCCGGTGCCAAGGTCATCAAGCACGGCAACCGGGCGGCCTCGTCAATGTGCGGCACCGCCGACTGCCTGGAGGCCTTGGGCGTCGCCCTGGACGTGCCGCTGGACAAGCACGCCGAGATCCTCCAGACCGTGGGCATGACCTTCCTGTTCGCGCCACGATTCCACTCCTCGCTGCGCTACGCCGCCACCGCCCGCAAGGAACTGGGTGTGCAGACCACGTTCAACTTCCTGGGCCCCCTGTCGAACCCGGCGCGTCCGCGGGCGCAGGCGATCGGGGTGGCCAACGCCCGGATGGCCGAGTTGATGGCCGGGGTGCTGGCCCGCCGCGACTCCCGTGGGCTGGTCTTCCACGGGGCCGACGGTCTGGACGAGTTGACCACCACCACCACCTCCTCGGTGTGGTTGTTCGCCGACGGGCAGGTGGTGACCACCACCCTCGACCCGAGCACCCTCGGTCTGCAGGCTGCCCAGGCGGCCGACCTGGTCGGTGGCCCGCCCGCGCACAATGCGCAGGTCGTGCGTGACGTCTTTGCCGGCCAGACCGGGCCGGTGCGTGACATCGTGGTGCTGAACGCCGCCGCGGCGCTGGTCGCCTTCGACGGCCCCGACCTGGCAGGTGGCTTCGACGAGCAGCTGCGGGCGGCGTTGCGCCGCGCCGAGGACGGCATCGACTCCGGGGCTGCCCAGCGTCTGCTCGACACGTGGGTTCCGCTCAGCCAGAACGCCGTCGCCTGAACTAGACCACCAGCAGCGCCACGAACGGACCGGCCCACAGGGCCGGGCCGTAGGGGAAGGCCGAGCCCAGCGGTGAGGGGTGACGACGCCGCCACAGGTGCACCCCGAGGCCGGCGACCGCACCGATGACCGCCGAGGCGAGCAACGACTGCCACCACATCTGCACGCCCAGCGCCCCGGCGACACCACCGACCAGACCAGCCAGCCGGACGTCGCCGTAGCCGAATCCGTCACCGACGCGCCAGACCACCCAGAACAGGGTGCGGCTGGCGACCACCCCGAAGGCTGCCCCCAGTCCGAGGGGGAGCCAGCCGACGGCGGGTTCACTGAGGGCCACCCCCAGCACCGCTGCAGCGACGACCAGCGCCGACGTGAGCAGGTGCAGCCGTCGCGGCAGATAGGTGGTGTACGCATCCACGACGGCCAGGGCGGCCCCCGCCCCGGCCAGCGCCACCGCGGCCCCGACCATCGGCCCGGCCAGCGGCGCCACCAGCCCGGCAAGGAAACCGAGCACCACGCTGGGGACGATGGCCCGCGGATGCAGCAGGTCGCGGTAGAGCGGTTTGACGTAGTCGTCATCCGGGTCGGGTGCGGGCTCCGGCAGGCGGGGCACCACGAAGCGGGCGACCGCGAGCGCCAGCACGGCAGCCGCCAGACCGGTGCCCAGCCCCGGCCACAGCAGCAGTGCCCATGGTGATGTCTCCACGCCTGCCACCCTAGGGACTGGGGGACCCACCTCAGGCCACGGCGCGCAGTCCGGTCCGGCGCGTCGCGGGCGCCGACGCGCTGCCGGGGCAGGCAATCCGGCGGGCCTGCAGCGCCGCACTGGCCAGCAGTTCGGTGCGTTGGCTGCATCGGGTCACGGATCCGTCGAGCAGGGCCGAGGTCTCGGGTCGGGACAGACGGAGGAACGCGGCGATCGTGGGCAGCCCGAAGCCGGCCCCGCGCAGGGCCTGCGCCATGGTGCGGGCATGGTGGGCATCGACGTCGAGACCTGCACGCCAGCGCAACCTGTTCGCGTCGAGCGCCACCACGGCCGCCGCCTGGCTGGAGGTGAGCAGCCCGCCCCCGGGTCGGCTGCCCAGGATGGCCGCGGCCGTCCGCGCATCAAGGCCGGCGCTCAGGGCCACCGCCCGCCAGGGCAGGTCGACTGCCTCGGCCACGTGCAGCAGGTAGGCGCGGAAGGGCCAGGCGGGCACTACCGGCACGGGGTGCCCGGCGGCCTGGTGCCAGTCGTGCGCAGAGGGTGGCGGGGGATGGGTGCACATGTCGACTCCTGGCTGGATGGGAATGTCCTCTCACCTGGTAATGCCCATCCGGGGAAGCGTTTCATGTGACGGTGGTGTCGAAAACCTTGCTGATGCTCCGGACACGACAGCGGGACCCGGACGATTCGTCCGGGTCCCGCTGGTGGATCACATTCGGCTCAGTGCGCTGAGGGTCAGCGTTGCGCCTTGGAGAAGCCGGCCGCCTGGGCCGCCTCCTCGGAGTTGAACCACACGTCGGCGATCGTGCGTTCGTAGCCACCCGACTCCGGCACATGGTACTTCTTGGAGCGTTCGTTGCCCTTGATGGTGAAGCCTTCCGGCGGCTCGGCGCCGGAGTAGGAGCCCTCGCCGTAGACGGTGCCCTCGGCAGCGGTGGCCGCCTGCTCGTCGACCTGGTCATCCACGGTGGTGCCCACCTGGTCGTCCTCAGGGGTGACGTCGGTCACGGGGACCTCTTCGGT